>NZ_AEJF01000051.1 GCF_001028175.1 Caballeronia mineralivorans PML1(12) | reverse complement strand
GAAGGAAACGAGCGCGCTCGTACGCGCGGCGCAGGCGGGCGTGGTCGTCGTGCAGGCGACACGCGCACCGCGTGGCACCGTGCCCATGCAGCGCTTCCTCACGACCGACGGCCTGCTGGCAGGCGGCGATCTCGCGCCGCCCAAGTTGCGCATTGCGCTGATGCTCGCGATCGCGGCCGACGACGCGAGCGGCGGTATCGACTTGCCGCGTCTTCAGGCGCGCCTGCTCGCACTCTGATGCGACGTGCGATGAGCGCGGCGCTCTTCCCTCTCAGCCATTGACCCGATCATCATGCAACTTTCCTATCTCGTCACCTTCACGCATCCCGACCCGGACGCGCGTATTAGCGCAGGCGATCTGGAGACGATGACCACGCGCATCGACTCCACGCCAAATCTTCGCCGCGCGCGCCTCTACACGCCGCAGCGCGCCGACGATTACTACACGAACGACGGTCCTTCGCCCATCTTCGCGCTGCAACTGGACTTCGATACCCTCGCAGCGCTCGAAGCATCCATTGCCGCCGATGGTCACCTGCAAAGCATCGCGCACCGCGATTTTCCGAGCCTCGCGGCGTGCGCCGTCGAACAGCAGGTGATGGCGCGCCGACCGTTCCCGGTGCTCGACCCCATGCCGCGCGTACCCGATGGCACGCTACCCTGCCAGTTCCTGGTCCACTATCCTGGCCGTGCGGAAAATCTCGACGAATGGCTCGCCTATTACCTCGCGCATCACCCGCAAATCATGAAGTTCTTCGACGGCGTGCGCGAAATAGAGATCTTCACCCGCGTGGACTGGGTCGACGCGATGCCGTGGGCAAGGGTTCACTACATGCAGCGCAACAAGCTTATGTTCGACAGCGCCGAAGCGATAACCGTCGCGATGAATTCGCCCGTGCGTCATCAGATGCGCGCCGATTTCGAGCGCTTTCCGCCGTTTGAAGGCAGCAACATCCATCATCCAATGTCGGCGCGGACACTCGTGAAGTGAGCCCGCCGGGTCCAGCGTTGCAGCGTGCCGAACCCGGTATTTCCACTACTGCGTTGGAGCAGTGGCAATACCTTGAGCTGCGCGTTTGGCATCAAGACGCTTTTGCGCCGCAACGAGGTCGTTCGGATAGTCATACCGCACTAAGTCAGGCTGATATCCAACGCCGATCAGTTCCCTGAGTTCCTGCGTCACCTTCGTCCGGGTGACAGGGCTATCGTTCGATGTTTGCGCGAACGCAACCCCGGGGAGAAGAACCAGCGTTGCGGCAAGCGGCAGCATCATTCTAGGCATGTTCATGATCCACACTCCTGGCGAGGCGCTAGATGAGGTTGGACCAGCCTCGCTCAGCCAAGTATAGGTGTGAATCTGCAACAACTGAAAGGCGTGGAAAGCAAAATGCGTGTCCCGAGATTCCCGAAAGGTATCCGCAAGCGTCGCTCAAGCGTCGCTCGAAGAATCGCCGGACAACGCGGCATTGATAGCAGAGGCCAGGCCCGCTGGATTGTCCCGCATCATGAAGTGCCCTGCTTTATGCACGATGTCGACCGCGATACCTGCTCTCGGCAAGCTGAGGGCGTCGGGATGCGGTAGCGAGTGCTCGCCGAAAATCACTGAGCGCGGCATTTTTAACCCGAACAACAATTGGCGCCACGGCAGTGATACGCCTTGTACCAGTGATGTCGCCGCACGATGGATTGCTCTGGGACAGGAGATCGCGAGAGTAGCCGCCCAACCGGGATCGCCTTCTTTCGACGCGGTCGCGACCATTTGCGCGTGGCCGTATAGCACGTAGTCAGATTCGGAATAGGCGGCAATCTTGCGACTGAACAATCCTCCGCCCGCGTCAAGATTCGGCTCTGCGAGAACCAGCCGGCGCACCTCGCGAGGCGCCATCGTAGCAGCGACGATAGCGACCGCCCCGCCCATGCTATGACCGAAGAGATCGACTTCCCTTTCGAGACCCTGAATGAGTTCGACGACGATTCGAGCATGGTCTTCTACACGATATCCAAAACGCTCGGGCCTATCGCTATATCCGGATCCCAGCAAATCGACCAGAATGCCGCGCCGCCCGGTCAATGCCGAATCCGCAATCACTTGCGGGTAGTCGCACGAGGACGCGCAGCCAAGCCCATGGATAAACACCAGCGGCGTGCCTGACCCCGGAAGGTCATGGAAGCGCAGCATCGCATTGTGCCCGGAGAGCGTGAGAACGCGCATGGATGATTCCCGGTCGATAGGCCCGACCCGTGGCGCTCAGGCGGTCGCTAAAGTACGCGCCGGCGGGGGCAAGACATCGGGCGGGATCGGGCAATCATAAGACTTGTACCCGCGCTTTTCGTCGAGTTCCGCTTTTGCTGCGCGCAGCACATCCGGTTGGGCGGCCAGATCGACGGCGGTCGCCGCCAGCGTCTGCGCGGCGAGCAACATGCCCCGGTGAGCCAGCGTCGCCTTTCCCTGCGAGACCATTTGCCATGAGTGAAAACCTGTTCCCCACGCGAAGCAGGACGTCAGGCATTGCGTGGTCGGGACGACCCAGGTGACATCGCCTACATCGGTCGAACCTGTCACCGGGCGGATCATGTCGGCCCGATACGGCTGGATTTCAGTCACGATCGGCCGCGGGTCACGCAGGGCCACCGCGAAATGACGGGCGCTGTTCTCGAAATCGCCAAGCGAAATGGTCTGCTGAATCTGCCTGGCGAATTCAACGTCGCGCTCGCTGACGTCGAAGCCACCGAGCGCCCGCATGTTCGCGTCGAGAACCTGGTCGAGCGTATCGTTATGCAGCACGTTCGAGCATGCCTTGTCGAAAACGATCTCGAGACGTGTGCCGGTCATCAATGCGGCACCGTTCGCGATCTGCTTGACGCGCTCGAACAGGTCGCGCGCGTCTGCGCTGTGAGGGGATCGCACTGTATAAAGCAGTTCGGCGAGCACCGGCACCACGTTGGTCGAAATGCCGCCGGAATTGATGTAGGCGAAATGCACGCGCGCCTGATCCGGCATGTGCTCGCGCAGATAGTTGACACCGACATTCATGAGTTCCGCGGCGTCCAGCGCGCTGCGCCCAAGATGCGGCGCCAATGCCGCGTGCGCAGCCTTGCCGTGAAAGCGGAAATACGCCTGGACGTTCGCGAGCGTGGCATTCATGAACACCGAATTGGCTACCGACGGATGCCAGCTCAACGCAACGTCGAGGTCATCGAACAATCCGGCGCGCGCCATGAACGTCTTGCCGGCGGCCGCTTCCTCGGCGGGGCAACCGTAGAACCTCACCGTGGCAGCGATATGGTTTTCGGCAAAGTAATCTCTCGCGGCAACTGCAGCGAGATGTGCGCCCGCGCCGAGCAGGTGATGGCCGCAGCCGTGTCCGTTGGTGTTGACTCCGTCAGCGGCCGGTACGCAGGTCAGCGCTCCGCTTTCCTGGCTCAGTCCGGCCAAGGCATCGTACTCGCCGAGAAATCCGATGACCGGGCCGCCGCTGCCCGCCTCTGCCACGAACGCCGTCGGCATTCCGGCTACGCCACGCGTCACGCGAAACCCTTCCTCCTCGAGCAGCGCCGCATGCAGTTCGGCAGAGCGGTATTCGCTGTAGCGCATCTCGGCATGCGCCCAGATTTCATTTGCCAGTTCAAGGTATCGCTGCTGCTTTGCCTCGACGAGACGCTTCACCTGTGCTGCGTGCTTCACATAACCTCCATTCGTTCGGGATCGGTAGTCGGTAGTCGGTTCGGAAAGATTCGCGGCGGCAACCGGCCGCCAATCTTTCCGATTTCTGCTGGCGTAGAGTATGTCGACAGATGACAAGCCAACACCTCAATGAAAGTGTTGCTGTTGACTCCCGGTTGTCTCCTCCTGACAAAATTTGGCGTCATACATTGACCATGAAGCTACATCAACTCCGCGCACTTGTTGCAATAGCCGACACCGGCAGCATCCGGAACGCAGCCCGCGCCACGGACCTCTCGCCAGCCGCCATTACGAAGGCGATACGCGAGCTCGAGGAAGATCTGAATGTCACTCTGATCATTCGCGAGGCCACCGGTGTGACGCTGACCGAGGCAGGCCAGACGCTGCTCGGTCATGCGAGGCTGACAGTCGGGCAATTGGCACGTGCGCGGCAGGAAATGGAGCGGCTATCCGGTATGAGGGACGGCACCCTGTCGATTGCAGCGGTGTCGTGGGTCGGTCTAACGTTGCTCGGAGAGGTTGTCGGCCTGTTCCAGACACGTATGCCCGAGGTAAAGATCGAATTCTTCGAAGGATTGGCAACCGTGTCGATACCCAGATTGCGTGATGGAACACTCGATATCTCGATTGGAAGGGCCAGCCCCGTTACGCAAACGGAGGAGTTCACCCATGTCCCGCTGTTTCGCACGGGCTACGCGGTGGTCGCCCGGGCAGAACATCGCCTGGCCGAGTGCAGATCGCTGCATGAATTGAAGGACGCCGAGTGGATCCTGAATCGCGACTCTTCCGTCGACGAGCTCGCCGCGGACAACGCGTTCACCGAATACTGCCGTGTCTACGAACCACGCATTCACATATCGCATTCCAGCGCCATCGCGCTTGGGCTGGTCGCAAGCACGAATATGCTGACGCTGATGCCCTGGCCACTCGCTGAACTGCTCGTGAGCAAGGAACGATTAGCAGTCCTCCCGCTCGTCGACTCGATTGCCGAGGCCGAGGTCAGTCTCATATACCGGCGGGGTGCGCCGCTTAGCAATGCCGCTAAATACTTCGTGGAGTGCCTGACGAGCGTAATCCGCACTTCCATGACCTCGGAAGATCCTTTAAAGCGCCGGCTCTTTCACTCTGTCGAGTGCCTGTTGTAGGCGGTACGCATCCGGTTTCGCAGCGAGCTGTTTCTCACGACGCGGCCCATTCGCTCCATGCCGGACAAGCATGGCGCCGGATTGCTTCGTGCGTACTTTCTGAATGATCCATCGGTCACGAAAGCCACATGAGACCAGATGAAGCCTGATGAATTTTGACCCGTTGACGACAGTAAAAACGAACTACATTATTTTTTCAACCGCGCGGCAACAACGCCGGCGCTAACCCAAATTCGGAGACGGGTGTGCCAAATCAAGCAAACGGGTGCGAGCACTCGACAGTCCAGACTGCATCGACCCGCGACTTCATCGCGGTGGTCGTGGGTAACGCCCTGGAGTTCTTCGACTTCACGGTTTACGCCTTCTTTGCGGTGTTTATCGGCAAGGCCTTTTTCCCGGCGTTTTCTCCGGCGAGCCAGGTGATCGCATCGGTCGCCGTGTTCGGCGTCGGTTTCGTCGCACGGCCGATCGGCGGCCTGGTGATCGGTGCCTACGCGGACCGTTCAGGCCGCAAGGCGGCGCTGTCTCTTACGATCGGCCTGATGGCGCTCGGCACCGCGATCCTCGCGTTCACGCCATCGTATGCGACGATCGGCATGGTGGCCCCCGTCCTCGTCGTCATCGGCCGCCTGCTGCAAGGATTTTCAGCCGGTGGCGAAATGGGGCCCGCGACAACATACCTGCTTGAAATGGCGGCGTCGAACCGGCGCGGCTTCTACACGAGCTGGCAGCTTGCGACCCAAGGCGTGGCCTCGCTGCTCGGCGGGCTGGTCGGCTACGTCGTGTCGTCGATGCTGTCGCCCGCTGCGCTCGAGGAGTGGGGATGGCGCGTACCGTTCGTCGTCGGTCTGCTGATCGCGCCGGTCGGACTGTATATCCGCAAGCAACTGAGCGAAACCCTCGATCTCGAGTCCGCAGTCAAAGGGACGAGTGAGCTCGTATCCGTCATCGTCAGCAAGCACCTTGCCGATTTGCTGATCTCGTGTGCCGTGCTGATTGGGCCGACGATCACGGTGTATGTTGTCGGGTACTACATGACGACCTACGGCTTGCGCGTGTTGCACCTGCCCACTTCGACCTCGATGCTGGTCGGACTCATCACCGGCGGTGTGGGAATCGTCGCATCGCTGACCGCAGGCCTGATCTACGACCGGTTTCCCAATACGAAGTGGATGCTGCTGCCGCAGCTTCTGACGGTTCTGGCGATCGTGCCGTTATTCGTCTGGGTAACCCAGAACGGCACTGCCGCCACCTTTCTTTCGATGGTCGGACTGCTGACGTTGTTGCGCGTGCTAATGGCGCCATTCCAGCTGTGCTTCATCCCCGAGATATTCCCTAACGCGATTCGCAGCACGTGCGTGTCCATCTGTTTCAGCGTGCCGACCACGATATTCGGCGGCAGCGCGCAAGTGGTAGTCGCATGGCTCGCCGCCAGGACCGCCGATCCGATGTCGCCGGCCTGGTATCTGCTCGCTGCAAATGCAATCTCGCTGCTCGCCGTCCTGACGCTCTACATGCGGCATCGCGCAACGCTGGGTCGCAACAGCGGGTTCCACGCCAAGGCAGGAATCTAGCCGCCTGTAGATAGTCGAACCACCCCGATCAATTATTCATGTTCGTGATTCGGATGCACGGCCTGACCTGTCG
The DNA here is from genome assembly GCF_001028175.1 of Caballeronia mineralivorans PML1(12). Lineage (GTDB taxonomy): Bacteria > Pseudomonadota > Gammaproteobacteria > Burkholderiales > Burkholderiaceae > Caballeronia > Caballeronia mineralivorans. Next base: position 101,768 of record NZ_AEJF01000051.1, on the reverse strand, counting down.
TTTCGATTGCGGGTCGAACAGCGACGGACTGCGTGCTTCAATCAAAAGGGATAGCAAGTGAATTTCGATCAACTCGATCAAGAGATTGCCGCACGGATCGAATCGTACCGTGAGGTATGTGTCCACCTGAGCGACCGGCTGTGGGATCTCGCCGAAACGGCCTATGCAGAGTACGAGTCGGCTGAACTGCAAATCCGCGAACTCGAGCGGCATGGCTTTCGAATCACGCGTGACGTTGCGGGCATCCCTACTGCGTTTGTCGCCGAAGCCGGCGATGGCGGCCCCGTCATCGGCTTTCTCGGCGAGTACGACGCGTTGCCTCATCTCAGCCAGATCGCCAACTCCGCCAGCCGACAACCTGCTGTAGACGCCGGCAGCGGACATGGATGCGGCCACAACCTGCTGGGCGGCGCGACACTGATGTCCGCGTTCGCCATCAAGGATTGGCTCCATGCGTCCGGCCGCCCGGGCCGGGTCCGCTATTACGGCTGTCCCGCCGAGGAAGGCGGAGCCGGAAAGACGTTCATGACGCGAGCTGGCGCATTCGCCGATCTCGACACCGCACTCACCTGGCATCCCGCAAGCGTCCTCGCCATCGACGCGATGACAACCCTTGCGACGCTCCACGCGCGCTTCACGTTCAACGGCGTCGCTGCGCATGCGGCGGCCGCGCCTCACCTGGGACGCAGTGCACTCGACGCCGTCACGCTGATGAATGTTGCCGCCAACTATCTGCGCGAGCACATGCCCAGCGACGCCCGCCTTCACTACGCACTGCACGATACGGGAGGGACAGCGCCCAACGTCGTGCAGGCTCGCGCCGAGGTCGTCTATCAATTGCGCGCACCAGAACTCTCCACGATCCATTCGCTGCTCGAGCGTCTGCGAAAGATTGCGGACGGCGCCGCGATGATGACCGACACCACCGTCGTATGCCGGGTGGAGAAGGCAATGTCGAATATGAAGCCCAACAAGGTGCTGTCCGGTCTGATGTACGAACGCATGCTCGCGATCGGTCCAACACCGTTCGATATCGTCGATCATGAGTTTGCCGCGCGCATGCACGCCGCGATTTCACCCGCCGAAGCGAAGGATAGCTTGTCGATTTTCGGCGCCCATCGGCTCGTTGGAGTCCTGCATGACGGGGTTCTGCCCGCTGAATCGATGCCGTCGTTGTTGCCCGCCTCAACCGATGTAGGAGATGTCAGTTGGGTCGTACCGACTGCCCGCTGTCTCGGCGCCTGTTTCGCGCTGGGTACGCCGTTCCATTCCTGGCAGTTGGTCGCACAAGGCAAATCGTCGATAGCGCACAAAGGCATGCTTCATATCGCAAAGGTCATGGCTGCCACCGCCGCAGCACTCTACGCGAGTCCTTTGTTGCTTGAACAGGCCAAGGCGGAGTTGCGTGAGCAATCGGCTGATGAAGCCTACTTCTGCCCCATCCCGGACGACGTGCTTCCTCCCGTCGCCCGAGAAGGTCGAACGCAAAGAGGCTCGATGCGGGGGTCGTTTCCAATCCAATACGCAAGAGTCGACGCATGAAGCGTGAAGATAGCCAGAGGCTCGCGCTCATCGAGCAACTCGTCGAAGCAAAGCGCGACACCTATATTGAACTTGCGGATCGGATCTGGGATCTTGCCGAGGCGCGTTGGGAAGAATTTCGCTCAGTCGAAGCGCAGATCGAGATGCTTGAGCGCGAAGGATTTCGGATCACGAGGAGCCTCGCCGGTCTGCCGACGGCGTTCGTCGCCGAGGCCGGCGATGCAGGGCCCGTCGCCGGTTTCCTGGGCGAATACGATGCATTGTCGAACATGAGCCAGCAAGCCGCGGCCGTAGAAGCATGCCCGGTATGCGCCGGGGGCAACGGACACGGATGCGGCCATCACCTGCTCGGTGTCGGTGCGATGCTGGCCGCGGTTGCCACGCGCGACTACCTCGTTTCCCAAGGTTTGCCAGGGATCGTTCGGTATTTCGGATGCCCTGCCGAGGAAGGTGGTGCGGGCAAGACCTACATGGCTCGCGAGGGCGTCTTCGACGAGATCGACTTTGCGTTGACCTGGCACCCCGGCCCTTTCTCGGGGATTTTCAAGTACAAATCGCTGGCGGTGATTCAGGCATTCTTCCGCTTTTCCGGCGTGGCCTCGCACGCAGCGGCTTCACCCCATCTGGGACGCAGCGCGCTCGATGCGGTTGAACTGATGAACGTCGGTGTGAATTTCCTGCGCGAGCACATGCCCGCCGAGGCTCGCGTCCATTACGCCATCACCGATGCCGGCGGCCTGGCTGCGAACGTTGTCCAGGCTCGTGCCGAAGTGCTGTACGTCGTCCGCGCGCCGAACATCGAGCAGGCGCGTGCGCTATTCGAGCGTGTCCGGCGAATCGGTGCGGGCGCTGCGCTGATGTCCGAAACGAGCGTCGAGGTCGAAGTCGATCGCGCATGCTCCGACGTGCTGCGCAACGAAACGATCGAAGCCTTGATCATGGATAACCTCGAGTGGCTCGGTCCCCCACCCTTCGACCAGTTCGACCGCGATTTCGTCACGCGGCTCGCCGGGAACATCAGCGCGGCTGATTTGCAGGAATGCCTCGACGCCTATCGAGGACCCGCCGACGCCCATGGACTCGCCGATGCGCCGCTTTCACTGAACGAAAAACCTGGCTCGTTGACAGGATCGAGCGATGTCGGAGACGTGAGTTGGATCGTGCCGACAACCCAATACCTCGGCGCGTGCTACGCCGTGGGTACCAACATGCATACGTGGCAGTTGGTGTCCCAAGGGAAACTGCCCGCCGCACACAAAGGAATGCTGCATGCAGCGAAGGTGCTCGCGGCAACCGCGGTGAATCTGTTGACCGAGCCGCCGTATATCAGCGCTGCTCGGGCAGAACATGCGCGCCTTACGGGTGGACGTCGCTACGTCTGCCCTATTCCCGAAGCGGTGCTCGCGCCGCCGCTGCGTAGAAGTAAAAGGACGGGATAAAGAAATCTTGCCTGATTCCAAACCGCACGCCTTGCACGCACTTAAGCTGATCTGATCCATGACATTTTCTTACTTCATTACGGCGACCAACGAGCACGATCCGGGCGCTCGGATAAGCGCGGCACATTATGGGCTCATTCAGGAGACCATCCGCGCGACACCTGACTTATTGAAGGCCGAACTTTATACACCCGCCCAGATCACGACTTATCACGACGACGGGCATTCTCCCCTGCTCGCGCTCCGGCTGGAGTTCGCCTGCATCGAGGCGCTCGAGTCACAAGTCGCCGAGAGCGGACATCTCTGGCGGCTTGCGCAGTCGGACGACTGGCTCGCGACAGGCGCAAGCCTGGTCACGCATCAGGCCATGCTCACTCGAACGTTTCTACCTCTCACGAGGACGATCGCGGAACCGGCGTTGTGCAGCTATCTCGTGCACTACCCAGGTGCCGCGGAAAATTTCAACGAATGGCTTTCCTACTACATCGCGCATCATCCTCAGATCATGCTCGACTATCCGAACGTACGGCAGGTCAACGTATTCACCCGGGTCGACTGGTGTGACTCGATGCCATGGACGCGGGTGAACCACATGCAGCGAAACATGCTGACCTTCCCTTCATCGCAACTACTCGCTGAGGCGCTGACGTCGCCCGTGCGTGCGCGAATGCGAGACGACAATGGACGGTTTCCGGCGTTCTCGGGACGCGCTTGTCACTACCCGATGCTCACCACCGTAGTTGCTCCAGACAACGGGAAGTACTTCGAAACACCACTGTAGTTCGCAAGCTGACACAAAAGGAGAAAGCCGAGCCCGAAGAGGCTTCATTCAATACCTCACATTACACGGTTAAATATTAGTAATGCTAATTATAAATAGATAGTCGATCACGTTTGGAATTCAACTCCGTCAACTAATCGACCCGAAAAATCGAGCATCAATAAGAACATTTTTGGGCGATCTATGCAGCACTTTAAGAGGATGTTTAAAATGCGTAGGAAAGTTCTAGTCACCGCTACCCTGCTCGGCTCCATCGCAAGTACCGCGCACGCGCAAAGCAGCGTGACGCTATATGGGCTCGTCGATTCGGCAATCGGTTACACGAGCAACATGGGTTCGACCAATGGCCACATCAATCACGGCATTCAGGCGCTGCCCGGCGCCATGTCGGCGAACCGGTGGGGCTTGCTCGGCTTCGAAGACATCGGAGGCGGCACGCAAGCCACCTTCAGGCTTGAAAACGGCTTCAACATTCAGAACGGCGCGCTCGGACAAGGCGGCCGGATGTTCGGCCGCAGCGCGTACGTGGGCCTCGTCAACAACAGTTGGGGAACCGTAACGGCGGGGCGCCAATACATGCCGTTCCAGGAAGATGTGGGCAACGAAATGGCCGCCCTCTACATGTCAGGTTATACGTTCCACCCGTATGACAGTGACGACATGAACTGCACGTTCCGGCCCAACAATGCGATCAAGTACACGACACCTACCATCGCCGGTTTCACCGCGAAGGCCCTGTACGCGTTTTCGAACCTCCCAGGCCAGATCAATACCAACCGCCTATGGAGTGGCAGCGCCGACTACGTGAACGGTCCGGTCCACCTCGATGCGGGTTTCTTCACGGTCACCCAGCCAGGCTACAGCACAGCCGGTGCGGAAGCTTCGGATAACACATACGGTGCACTTCCGACGATTGCCGCCGGCGGCATTGCGAAGCACACGGTATGGGGCGCCGGCGGCACCTATACGTTCGGCTCGCTCCTCGCGAGCATCATCTATACAAATGCGGCCTTCGACGCAACCGTCGGCGGCGCACTGAAGTTCAACAACTATGAAACGAGCTTGCGCTATCAGGTCACGCCCGCTACGGTGCTGACCGCGGCCTATCTCTACACGACTCAGAGAAGCACCGTTGCCGCCGGTGGAAACACGCACTACAACCAGGGTGCATTGGGTATCAACTACTTCCTGTCGAAGACGACCGACTTGTACAGCAACGTTGTCTACCAAAGAGCCGCCGGTACGGCCCATGCGTGGATTCTCAACGGAACGGCGGCGTCCAGCAACAACAGCCAGTTCATGGCCCTGGTTGGGATCCGGAAGAAGTTCTAGGAACGGCTTTGTCAACTTGTCGAGACTGAGGCGCAGAGACGGCGGGAAAGAACATGCCTCAGAAACTCGGGGTGACTTCTGCAGGCCGAAGGGATGGAAGTCGGCAGTCATCTGTGATCGACATGATCAAAGAAAAAACTGGCAATCCGTTCTTCTTCGGCGCCCCCTTCTCGGGTATGACGCCGGCATTCTGTGCGAAGCAGCTTGGGCGCAGCGTCGAAGTCTTTCTGAGGACGTATGTGAAATGGCTAGATGGGGGCAAACGATATGGAGATGGCTCGGCTGGAGAATTCACTGATGTCCCCGGCCGGTCCCCAAAAGAAACGCGCGGCGCGCAAATGACTGATAACGCTAAGGATTCTGGTGGCCGGGTGGGACACGCATTGAAGCGCCTGAGGCCCGTCATCTCAGGAGTTCTTGATGTGGCCCGTGGCAGGTTACCCCCAAAACTACCCCCAAAAATGGCGGAACAGATCGGAATGTCGGCCGGGAAGACGAATGGCCCGCGCTATCGATCTTCCTCACGAAAGCTGTAGGCAATGTTGCGATAGCACGACGGTCCGCAATATGCACCGGTACTGCTCGCGAGACCGGGCACAGTGAGCTAGCGGGGGATGGCCGTGCGTGCTGCGAAGCGGGATCGAAAAATCCCAGCAAACCCACTCCCATCATCGCCTTGATAAAACACCTCCCCATCGGGTACACATTCACCGCGTGACAGCTCTTCCAACGTCAGAAATGGCCGACATGGTTGACCGTCACAGACCCGAAGCGGAAGTTGAACGGTTGAACGACCGTCTCTGCACGCTGAAAGCGGCCATTGGACGAGCGATGAAATTTTCCAAGCAATGCCGACGCCGCCCAGCGTATCGCCAGTCGATTGCGAGATCAGTGGTCGACCACTACGCGCGGCGCTGCGACGACACATGATCTGTATCTGATTCAGTTTGCGTTAGTTGTCGGTCGGCTGCCGTCTCAACTTAGTTCAGCGTAGATGACTTAGACAATCGCATGCGCAGAATCTCGATCTGCTCTTCGACCACTGCATCGGAAAGCCTTTCCAAGCGACGGCGAATCACTTCCAGCGGAGATAGATCGAACACACCTGAGACAACGGCGCCGCCCAGCAACAGGCAGTCGTTGTCAGCGCGGACATAAGCAGCAGGAATGTCGAGTGCGCTGAGGTCAATCTCTTCCTGCCGAGCGATCGTCCGTGCGGCAAGGAGAAAATCTAGGGGGGCGTCGACTATGTCCAACTCGACGTGAGTTTGCCACGCATCAGAAGCATAGGATGAGAAGCAAATGGCTGACATGCGTTCTGTCAGACGGGCGGCATATACTCGCGTCGCGCGAAGTGGAACGCGAAATGTGGACGTAGGTTGAATGAGCGCAAGCAACTCACCCTTATGCTCCTTGAGACACTTCGAAGCGCGCCGTACGCCCTGAACAAACAGCTCAAAATATTCGACCGCCGGGGCTATGCGTCGCCCTTCGACTTCCACTGCGCTGCGGCTATGATACTGGACGAGTTGTCGGCACTCCGACGATAAAACGACTTGCAGGCCAGCGTTCGGATCGGCACGGAAGAAGAAGTCAACGCAGCTTAGGCCACCATAGTCGATTTCCTGTCCACCGTAGCGGTCGAAGTTCATGAACAGCGACGTGACGTCATCGTGCTCTTCCCGAGGTCGCTTCAGCAGATGTGCTGCCGCTGACTCGGAAAATCGTGGTTGACACAATGTTTCGCAATCCACGACTACGGGGCCGTTATGAGAAGCGACGATGTTCTCGAAATGTAGGTCCGACGCGTTCAGCGCGCTCGCGACGGCGTATAGCACACCGCCATTGAACGCAAACCGTTGGGCGGACTCGCCGTTGAGCGCCGGGTGATATTGCACCTCAGCCATCCAATGGTAGCCGTCGCGCACTAAAACTTTGGCCGCGCCAAGTTCAAGCCCCCATTGAGACAGCATATGAGATATATCCGCCAGCAGTTGCGCGCCAGATCCGGATCGGGGTTTGTAATACAGTGAGTGCTGACCGGAAAAATCAAGCCTTAGCACGTGCTGACCATGGTGCTTGTCCGCTGACGCGATCCGTACGGAGTCGAGTTTAGAATCCACAACCCATGAACACACGCTCCGCAGTTCTAATTTGTCCAGCATATACCGATGCTCGACGACATTGAATTCAGTTATTAACTGTCGCGACTGCTCGTGAAGCGCTCTGTCGAGAACTGGGCAGCGGCTAAGTTGGTCTCTAATCCATTGGGCCAGTCCGATTGCCGATAATTCACTAAAAAGCTGCTCGACGGCACTCTTTAAAGGATGGCACATTCGTTTGTAGAGCGCGACAAGTTCCAGTTCTAGGCCCGCGACCACCGCTGGATGGGAAGGCCGGTCCGGCTGTAGCCGGTTAATGACTGTCTTCGCGATTTCTCGGAGGCCTGCCTCGTCATCATCTGCTGAGACATCTGCGCCCCCAATCATGGATGAGATCAGCAAATCTTGTACTCCAGCACCCCGATGGCGAGAAGTTGACGCCCTAGTTCAAGTGCGTCCGGAATCGCAATGCCGAGTTCCTGAGTAAGAATGCGTGGGGTGAATTCGAGCCTGTCATTGATCATTTGCAACGCGCGGAAGTATCCTGCAGGGAAAGCCGCTTTAGCGATCAACTCAGAGCGCACGCCATAGTCGAACAAAAGGCCAAGCACCTCGATTGTCGAGAGCTCGCGCGACAGTCGATAGATGATGGGCTCTCCTCCCGTACATACCAGAGTGTCATCCTGCGCAAGACTCCCGATGCGCAGGATTGAGGCCAGACAGTCCCGTGGAAGGAATACCCTATTTGTCGCATGCGGGGTATCCGTGCCGCTTCGCCCATCCAGTGCTCGCAGGGCTTCGTGCACCGCCTCATCTTGCAGACCAATTGTAAGCGGCCGGCGCAACGCCTGCTCAAGCATGCTAGTTTTGCGGATCATCGCGACGATGCCGTCGGCGACTGTTGGGACGTGAACGCCTGCGGACAGATGCAAGGAGCCCGCTTGGCCCGGCGACCCCCGGTGAATGTGGCCTCGCGGGATGAATAGAACATCGCCCGGCTCGAGATCTACTTGAAGATATTCGCGTCCGGACTGATCCTGAGCTACTGGTGGCTTGTGCATTCCCTCAACTGGAAATGGCGTATCGGGCTCGGCAATAGACCATGACTTTGTCCCGTGAATCTGGACTAGAAAGACGTCAACCTCGTCGTAGTGGTAGCCGAAACAGTGTTGGGACGACGGGGACAAAAATGCCGTGACAAAGGTACGTGCACCCTCTGAATATGCATGATTGATCTCGTGACAGAGCTGCGCAATACGGGGATTGCAATGGTTCAACTTATTGAAAATGGCCGTGTAGCCAATTGCCAACCCCTCAAAGATCCACTGAAGCGCATCCTGCCGCGCCGCAGCGACCGTCGGATAGATCTCCTTATCCGCTCCCGCCATGCGGATGTTTTGGTCGATCCGAAATCGATTTATCCAAAGATCAACCTCGAAATCCGCCAGCGAATACTGGAAGGTCGGGGTCGCGTCCGTAAGGCGAAATTTTCGCGCAGTGTCGCCAGGATAGAATCCCATCAGTTGGCAATCGCGTCAGCAAATGATCGACGGTAGGATCAGCTGAGTTCCTGCTCGCGCGATCTGAAGCATGTCGCTTTGCGTGAGCGGTGGCGTTAACGGTGGTGCGGGGATGATGAAATGCAGCTTAGGTGATTCGTCGGTCACGAAAACGTATTCAATATCCGGATTCACTTGGATGCCCTCGGCTTGAAGGACTGCTTTCGGATCCGCCAGCAAGGCTGCCTTGAACGCGGGATCCTGCCAGCACTTCAGCACGATCCCAGCCATCTGTTCTCGAATTCGTGCTTTCTGTGCAGCTAGCGCTTCGCCCTGGACGATCATGTTTTGTGGCATTTTCGATCCCCCCTCCCCGAGTGGTGAGAAAACAATATTCTTAGGCGACGCGCTGTGTCAAGCAATTCGGACCCTATGGATTATTCAGCTAAATGGTAGGACGCACCTTCGGGTTAGCCGCCTTCCCTTTGCCCATCCTTTTAGCAGTTGCTCGAACGACCGCAATGTCGACATTATTCCGGGCTGTTGCGAATGAGTGCTTTTGGCCGATTTCTGCCCAAAGTCGCGCTCGAGTCGCCACGGACTCGACGGCAGCTCTCAGGGCAAATCGGGCGAATCGACAAGCCTTATCTTAAACCTCGCCCCGCGCCCGGTCATCAGGGTCAGCATGTTCTCGGCGCGCTTGAATGGAGAGGACATGGATCGGATCGACGTCTTTGGATCGATAACCGTCAGCGTCACCTTGTTGCCCAACAGATCGGTATTCTGCTCAGCCAACAAGGTATTGACTTCGGCGAGCTTCATCTTCGACAGTTCGAGATGCTTATCGTCCTCGGCCTTGCGAAGCGCATCGTACACCCCCTTCTCCAGCAGCATGGGCGCTTTAACGAGAATCGTCCTTGCTTCACCACTGTCCAGGCTGATCGGAAGATCTAGGCTCTTCCCATCCATCGTCTCCAACGTATCGAAGCCGCCGATTTGCGTATGCTGACCGCCGTTCAGATTTTCGAGATCTGCACTGGTGACAGATAGGCGGCGATCGCTGGTGTTCGAAATCGTCACGAGCCAGCACATCACCGCCATGCCGTTGAGGGAACCTCCGCGGTATTCAAATTGGCATTGCTCCGTCACCTTGGCCGAGTAGGAAATTGCCTCATCCTTCATGTTGTTGGCCTGGTAGGCCGAATAAGCGGACCAGGCCGAGATTGCTGCGGAGGCAATCGCAATAAACGTCTCGCGGTTCGGCTTTCCAAACATGAAGTTCCAAAGCTTCTCCCTGAGCGGTGACTTCGGCGAGGGCGAAGGTGCAGAAACGGATGCTGGTGTCGAAGTGGGCGTCGGCGTCACAGATGACGCTGACGTCGGCATTGGTTCCGGTGCTGGTGCTTTGGCTGATGTCGGTGATGCCGTGGGGTTCGTTGGGCCGGGCGGGGGTGAATTACTTGGTCCGTGTGACGGTGGCGTTCCGGAGGGCATGAGTGTCATCTCCCATTTCGATAAAGCAACGGTATCGCAGACACTCCGCAGCGATTGTGAGCACGGAAAGCTGGGAATGAAAGGGACAGCGTGATAATAGGTCGTGAAAAGCGCCCGCGTCGGTTCCTCTTAACGTCGTCGCACCGCTTCCGGTGCATTCTGGGCGCATAGCAGCCGGTCGACGACTAAAGTTGCGCGCAACTGAACGGCAGCACCTGGCTGGGGAGACATCCCGCACGACCGGAGCAACACGGGCCGATCGCAACGTCCGGCTAGTCCAATTAATTCGCGTCTCGAATCCGGCGAATCTCACGAATTCGATTCGAGCGTCGTTCGCCGCGAGACCGAATTCGTGAGCAAGTCATTGCCCATGCTGGAGTGCCAGTCTCAAAAATAGGTACTTTTTACCTATGACTAGCTTGGATTCATCGTCTGCCGAGCCACATCAGGCAAGGAATTAGAAGGAAATTAGGCTGTTGGTCGAAAAGCTCGCTTTTCAGTCCAGGAGCCAACTAGGAGCCACGCCGGCGCAGCTTGGCGTTTAGTAGGTAGTAGAAAGATTGCATCACGCCCGATTGATGAAATTGGTAGACGCAGGGAACTCAGACCAAATTTGAGTCCTCTCGAAGAAATTCTTGAGGTGAAGCCCGTCAAACTCGGTGAAGGCCCTGGACGATTCAGTCCGAGCTAATGCCGAGCCAAGCCCTCGAATCGAAAGATCCAAGGGAAGGTGTAGAGAGCAGACGGCGGCCCCCTATGGCAAAGCGGTAACACGCGGCGCTATGGTGAAGGCGTGCTTCAGACCACGAACGCCGCTTCTTCGGAAGAGTCGGCGGCGAAAGCCGAAGTGGCAAGAAAATCCCCGCCGCAAGGCGTGCCGGTTCGATTCCGGCCCCGGGCACCGCAAAATATTCCGGTAAGTTCCAGAGAAGTATAGAAACCCGCGCCAGCTCAAGGCTTCGCGGGTTTTTTTGTCTTGGCTGAGCGGAGATGTTCCGTGGACATCTGTTGGTATCGGGTGGTATTTTTGTTGGTATCGACCTCGCAAACGCACTTTTCCGCTTCGAGATACCAACATGCCGCTCACCGACATCCAGATTAGGAACGCACGCTACAACTTAGACGGAACCGGCAACCGCCTGTCAGATGGTGGCGGCATGTACCTTCAGCTCGATAAGTCCGGCGGGAAATACTGGCGGATGAACTATCGGTTCGTCGGCAAACAAAAAACGCTCGCGCTCGGCGCATATCCAGCCGTGTCGCTAGCGGCAGCTCGCAAGAAACGCGACAACGCGCGCGAAAAGCTTGCGGCGGGAATAGACCCTGGCGAGGCGAAGAAAACCGAAAAACGCGCAGTGCGCATCGCCGCCGCCAATTCATTTGAAGTCGTCGCCAATGGCTGGATGGAAGAACGCAAGACGGTTGTTGAAATCGGTCAGTACGAGAAGACATCGGCCCGCTTCAAGAATGATGTGTTTCCGTGGCTGGGCAAGAGACCGATCACCGAAATCGACGCCCCGGAGATCCTTTCTGTCCTAAAGCGCATCGACGGCCGGGGCGCGCGATTTACGGCCCATCGGGTGCGCAGCGAGATCAGCCGGGTCTTCCGCTATGGCATCAAGGAAGGGTTTTGCAAGACCGACCCGGCTAAGGATCTGATCGGCGCGATACCCCCCCAGTAGAAAAGCATTTCGCGGCTATTACCGAACCCGTGAAAGTCGGAGAGATGCTGCGCGCGTTTGACGGTTTTTCAGGTACGTTCCCAGTGCTTTGTGCGCTCAAGATAGCACCGATGATATTCGTGCGGCCCGGCGAATTGCGGCAGGCGGAATGGACTCAGTTCGATCTGGACAAGGGCGAATGGCGCTACCTCATTAGCAAGACCAAGACGGAGCACCTGGTGCCACTCGCCACGCAGGCAGTTGCAATCCTCCGCGAACTGCACGCGATGACAGGGCAAGGCCGATTCGTGTTCCCGAGCGCCCGCTCCAAGCTTCGTCCGATGAGCGAAGCCGCCATCAATGCAGCGCTGCGTCGACTCGGGTACGACACTCGCACGGAAATTACGGGCCACGGCTTTCGGGCGATGGCGCGTACGATCCTGCATGAGGAACTCGAACAGAAACCGGAGGTGATCGAGCATCAACTCGCGCACGCCGTTCCGGATGACCTCGGTTCTGCCTACAACCGGACAAAGTTCATCCGTGAGCGGCGCCTCATGATGCAGCAGTGGGCCGACTACCTTGATCGAATCAAGGTCGGGGCGAAAGTCGTATCAATCGCCGCACATCGGTGATAAGACTGCGCCCACGACAACCCCTCCAACTAAGGGGAATACTGCGAAAAACACGCTACAGCAGCGACAACACCGCCGAGAAGTAGCCGCACAAAAAAAAGCCCAGCAACACACGCTGGGCTTTTTATCTGAATTGGCTTACAGAGCCCCACTCAGGTCTACGTTCGACACAATTGCTGCGATCGCGAAGCAAGCTGCTGACTTCGCGAGTTTTGATGCCTTACATTTCCAGTTTTTCTTGTTCATTTGCTTGGTTCCTTGTGCAGTTGGTTTGATTGCCTTAGCTTGCGGTTTGCTCTGCACGGTTCGTTGCTTTTGAACGTCTTGCTGGTACTTACTTACTGCTTCGTGTCGAACGTTGCCGCGCGAAGCGATGTGCTGCTCCGCATGACATGTCACCATTGGCTGAGTGTGGATGACGCCGGTTGTGCCCAGCCCTGTAAGCCAACTCTTCCGCAAGAAAGAATATGCCGTATCGCCGAACTGAAGTCAATTTACCGACCCGGTAAACGTTCAGCTTAGCCACGCCTAGCCGTTGAGCCAGCGTAGACGCACATTCCCATTGTTCTCATTCACTAACCATTCCTAGATACTATGTCGCACAGCGAACTGTGCGGAACTGCTGAATCGGGGGATTCGAATGGCATCAGAGATTAAGCGTCTTCACATCGAACGTTTTCGTGGAATTCGGGAACTGACATGGCACCCCCAACCGGGTCTGAATCTTTTGCTAGGCGGAGGCAACGTCGGCAAGACAACAATCCTGGAGGCCATCGGTCTTTTGCTCAGTCCGACCACGAGCTACACACTGTTGGACTCAGATTACTTAGGCCGTCTCGTAGAAGAAGAATTTCTCATTGAAGCGATCATGAGCCTGCCAGGAGATATCAATCGCCAGGCTACCATGGCGTGGCCATGGGAATGGGACGGTCTGAACGCAGTGCTCGCGGTAGCTGGTGAGCCAGAAAACACCGCGCCCCTACCGGCTCCTCAGCAAGGCAGACCTGCGGTCTACAAGGTCCGCGTTCGAGGCACAGCTGATCTTGAGCTGGTTTACGAAATCGTTCAGCCGGATGACAGTGTCGCTGCGTTCACTGTGGCATTACGGCGAAAGGTTGGCCTCGTACGATTGCTAGGCGATGATCGCACTGATCGCGACCTGCGGTTGGTCGTTGGATCTAATCTCGACCGGCTAATCAATGATCGTGGATTGCGCGCCCGGCTCGGCCGTGAGTTCGCCGCTGACTCTGTCGTTCAGCATCTGGACGGTGAGTCACGCACTCGCCTTGAGCAGCTCGATCAGGACTTCGTCGAGCGTCAGCTCCCAAACCAACTCGGCCTGGCTGTCACCGGCGGCGCCGGGCAATCCATCAATGCGCTCATAGGCCTCACCGCAGTTAAAAACGACGTCGTGTTGCCCCTTGCCACCTGGGGCTCCGGCACCCGTCGTCTGGCTGCATTGGCCATCGCAGACTCCTTGCAGGACGGCCATCCGATTACCCTCGTTGACGAACTTGAGCGAGGGCTTGAGCCCTATCGTCAGCGTCAGCTCGTTCGCCATATTGCCGCCGGACAGGGGCAAACTTTCATCACCACACATAGCGCCTCAGTCGTGACCGCTGCAACTGACGCGTCGATCTGGTATGTCGATACCGGCTGTAGGGTTGGCGCGCTAGCGCGAGAGAAGGTTTCTCGCCACCTCGCCCGAGACCCGGAGGCATTTCTGGCCCGGGTGACACTTGTCGCCGAAGGAGCAACGGAGGTCGGGTTCCTTCGAGAAATCTTCGATCGCGAACTCCCCGGATGGAGGGATCGCGGAGTACATATCGCGGACGGCGGCGGCAATGACGACACCCTGACGCTGCTAGAGGCACTCTTGGTCGGCGGCGTGAAGTTTGCCGGCTTTGTAGACAACGAAAACCGCGACGCGGGACGATGGCGTGCAGTGGCAAACCGCGTCGGCTCGCTTCTGTTCCAGTGGAACACCGGGAATATGGAGGAAAATGTGATCCCGTTTTTCCCAGCAGATCAGCTTCAAGCGCTTATAACTGATCCAGAAGGCGAAAAAACCGGACACCGGTTGCGTACCCTCGCCGATCGGATGGCGACGGTTGACACATCGTTTGAGGCGTTGAGTGCGCTTGCTTTAGAGCGCCGCGGTGAGAACTCCGGCCACCAGGTTCATCCCCTGGTTCCATGGATCATCGAAGCCGCAACGGGTAAGGTGCCCGACGCATTGCGCGACGCGCCGGCCGCGCAGCGCAATCCCTTCAAGGGACATGCGACGGCGTGGTTTAAGAGCATCGAAGGCGGCCGCGAACTCGCAGGAAAGGTTTACAACTCCGGCGTTTGGGAGACGCAACTGGACGCCTTGCTGCGTCCGTTCGTCAACGCGGTTATCCGCACACAGGCCGATCCGGTTCCGGCTGTCGCTCAAAGGCGAAACTCGTGAGCGACGCCTCTGTCGCTGAGGCGCTGCGCTCGGACGTGCAACGTGTCGTCGTCGAGGCGCCTGCAGGGACTGGCAAAACACACCAGGCCGCCAGCTACGCTCGGGATGCAACAACTGGCCTAGGTAAAGGCCAGCGGGTACTGATATTGGCGCATACGCATTCCGCCTGTGACGTCTTCTCGTCGAGAACTGCCGACCTGGAGGGGCGGTTGCGGATCGGGACCATCGATTCGCTAGTGGCAATGATCGCGAAGGTCTACCACCGGGCTCTCGACCTACCGGCTGATATTCACGCGTGGTCGATTGACCGAGGCCCCGACAGCTATGCCGACCTTGCACAAAGGGTGCAACTTCTGCTCGTCCGTTCGCCCAGCGTCGCCGGCGCGGTAGCAGAGCGGCACCCAATAGTAATCTGTGACGAGCATCAGGATGCCAGCAGCGACCAACACACCATTGTCGAAACGCTTGCGCAGGCAAGTGCGAAAGTGAGGTTCTTCGGCGACCCGATGCAAGCGATCTTCAACACGGGACTGGAACGGGAAACGCAAGAGCTGCAATGGCGTGAGCTTGCGGTGACCGCCAACGCGTTCGAGCGACTGGACACCGCACATCGCTGGGCCTCCGGCTCTCCCTCACTGGGCGCCTGGGTGCTCGAACAGAGGGAGCATCTGCGCACCGGCGGCAGAGTCGACCTCCGGCATAGGTTGCCTATTGGGTTGCACCTATTGCGGGCCGACAATCGCGCGCCACGCTTCGGCGGCTTCCAACTGAGCCCGGCTGAACGTCGCCCGCTCGATGCACTGGTCCGGAACAGTCCAAATCTGCTGGTGTTGACGGCTCACAATCAGACCGTCTTCGGCCTCAACGCCTTCTGGGGAACTCGCATCCCAATCTGGGAGGGCTATACAAGGAGCGCTTTGGGGGACCTTCTCGCCGCCTGCCGGATCCGATCCGGCGATCCGGTAGGTCTTGGCAGGTCAATGTGTATCTTCCTCGAGGCTATCGGAAAAGGTTTTTCAGCGACATCCTTCGGTAACCGGCTTACTCAAGAACTAGAGACCAATTGTGTCAGGCCTTGCCGTGGCAAGCCAGCTGAGATTCAGTCAGTCGCTCGGTTGATCATACGGCAGCCTAGTCATATAGGCGTCGGCGAAGCAATCGATCGCGTCCATCACCTAATGAATGCGAGCGAACACTTCCGCGAGGCTCGCGTCGATCTGCGAAAAGAGTTTGCCGAAGCACGACGGATCCATTCACATCCTGATATTAGTACCGTGCTTGCCGGACTTTCGCACCAGCGCGGCAGGCGAACCGACCGCGTACCTTCCCAATCGATTAGCACCATCCACAAGTCCAAAGGGCTTGAATGCGACGGAGCAATTCTGATCCCATGCGATGCAAACAGTCTCGCTCCTAACCAGAAGAACCGATGCCTTCTATATGTCGCCCTTAGCAGGTCTTGCAAACGACTGGCGCTTGTGGTCCCTGAGGGCAACCCATCCCCGCTCTTCCAGCTATAGCCCCGATGCGCGAAAAATTGCTCTTTGCTCGCCCCTCGCCCTTTAAAGGGCCGCCCCGAGACGATTTCTGGGCGCTACTAACCGCGCGCAAGAGGCTCACCAAGGCCGGCGTGCACGGGTCCTCGCGCAGCGGGACGACCTGTGCCCAGGCCCCATCAACCGCATAGGCCACATCGGTTTCGCGCGAAATGTACGAATGACTATTCTGTGTGTTCGCCCCACAGCTTATTGCCCGTCGCGGGACAATGAAAAGGGATGGCGCGCCCCCAAGAAGTGACGTTTGTCCGCTCAAGCATCTAAACAGCCACACGAATAGCACAACCGCGATAATCCAGGCGACAACGGGTTTTCAAGCATGCTTTAATCAACAATCAAAAGGGTGCCGCAAACAGAGTTTCTGCTAACCACTTAGGGGCGAATGGCGCTACCTCTTAGCAAGACCAGGACGGAGCACCTGGTGCCACTCGCCAAGCAGGCAGTTGCAATCCTGCGCGAACTGCACGCCCTGACGGGGCAAGGCCGCTTCGTGTTTCCGGGCGCTCGCTCCAACCTTCGTACGATGAGCGAAGCGGCCATCAATGCAGCTCTGCGCCGACTCGGGTACGACGCGCGCGGAGATTACCGGCCACGGCTTTCGGACGATGGTTCGTACGATTCTGCGCGAGGAACTTGAGCATAAACCGGAGGTGATCGAGCACCTACTTGCGCAACCCGTTCCAGACAACCTCGGTTCGGCCTACAATCGGATGGGCCTGCCTTCGCTGAGTTTTGCTCTCACGCGGAGGGCGTTATAAGGCCGAGTTGGCCGCTCTCAAGGCGATGGAGGCACCATCCGTGGCAATCCATTCCTCGTAGTCAGCCATCACCAACTCCGACCGCTTCATCAGCGGCTGCATGAACGCCTTTCGGTTGGGATGCGCAAAGATCGCGGGAGCTAGCGCCGCGGCGTCGAGCAGTTCCTTGAACTTCTCAAAACGCTCTTCCCAAGGGAAATCGGCGCCCTCCTTTGCCATCGCGAGAATCATCTTGCGATGGATGTCGTTATTGCGGGACCTCCCCGTGGCGTCCATCGCCTTGAAGAGCGCGGCGAGGAACGCTTTTAGCCGCTCCATGAGTTCGAGCTTCTGCTCCTCGGTCAGTTGCAAGGCGGCCAACAGCTCGAAAGCGTCCAAAGACTCGGAGATGGCCTTCACCGATTGCGGCCCGTCTTGGCCTGCGTTAGCGCGGCGCTCCTTGCGCGCGGGAGCGTCGGGCAGGTCGTCGAGGCCCCAGCCCTCCGCGTCCTCGACCATGTCTATGTCGAACACCGCGGCCACGCTTTCGTCAGCATCCTTCGTCTGCGCCGCCAGGTGGCGCACCACCTGCTCCGCGAATTCGGCGCGCAGCAAATCCTTGTGCTTGCGTAGCTCGTTGCGCTCAAAGTCGAGAATGCCACGCAACCTATCCCTGCTCGACAGCCATGCGGAGCCTGCCTTACGAAGCAGTGCCGCCCGCACGATGTCGAGCTTGACTAAGCCGTCCAAGAAATCGGACAGGCTCCTGGCCCCGATGGCGTCCTTGCCGCCCGATCTGGTCGCTTTCCATGTCTTCCAGTGGAGCTCGATGTCCTTGTCCAGGAAGAAAATGCGGTAGGCCGCGTCCATTTTCTCCATGAGGTCCATAGCGTCGAGGTCCGAGACCGTGATGCCGCCATATTTCGCGAAAACCTTTGGCAGGTTCTTCGAGACGATGCCGTCGTGCGAGAAATCGATGATCAGACAGTCGTTCTTGTATTTACGGGCCCGGTTGATCCGGCATGCGGTTTGAAACAGCAACACATCGTCCATGCCTCGGTCGATAAAGACCGTGTGGAGGGTCGGCTCGTCGAAGCCTGTCAAAAGCTTGTCGACTACCACGATGATCGCGTTGCGCACTTTGAGCCCCGTGTGGCTCTCGATGCCCTTGCGCCGAAACTCGTCGATGATCTGCTCTTGGTTCTTTCCGTCGTTCTTCGACGCGCAGGTCGCTTCGCCTTGCTTGTCCGTGTAAAGCAGCAGCACTGGAATAGCCCGAAGCGTCTCCGCATGCTCCGCGAACCGCGGGTCGTTCGCCAATGCGGTGAGCTCCTCCTTGATCAGTCCCTGGTAGACGATTGCGGCCCGGATCGAGTAGGCAGCCAGTAGCGCCTTGCCCTCGCCCAGGGCCCGGCCGCCCGATGGCCGGACCGCCATCATCGTCTTGGCTGCGAACACCAACACCGCCTGCTTGGCGACGAGGCGCTGCCGGCTCGGGTTCTCGTAAATCTCCTCCGCCGACGGGGCTCTGAGCCGCTCCTCTTGGCCAAGCTTGGCGACCGACTCGGTGATTTTGTAGAGGATGTGGTCGCTGAACCGGACGACGTTTTGGATCGGATTGAGGATGACCTTGTCGCGGATGGCCTGCGTCATCGTGTAGGCGAAATATGGCGCCCATCGGATGTCGTCCCCCGGCCCCGTGGGCGCGCGCCACTCACCGATGCGGGCGAGGATCTCGTCCTTGGGCGTCGCGGTGAGGCCGACGATCAAGTTGCGCTTCGCACCTACGGGACGGATCGTTCCCCACTGGTCGAACACCTCCACCGTCGCGTCGTGCAGTACTCCATTTTGCGATCGGTGCACCTCGTCGATGACGAACGCCACCCTCTTGCTCTCCAACAGCTTGGACAACTCCGGATCGTCGCTCGCGAGGCGTTGGATGGAGGGGAATTTCTGGATGTTCACCACGACGACGCGCGCCGAGCCTTCGAGCGCGCCGCGCAACTGGGCGAACGTCTCAGCCTCGACGACGATCCCCTTGGTGGCGCGCAGCCGCCCGGCCTCTTCCGCGACGTTCTTGCGCAGCTCGGTCCGATCAGTGAGGAGCACGCACAAGTCGAAGAGAGGCGCCGCCGCCGCGCTGCGCGGATCAGCCATGTCGGCGATGGCTTGGGCCAGCCACACGATGACGTTCGTCTTTCCCAGCCCGGCGGCGCCTTGCAACAGGAGCGAGTGCGAGTCGGCGCCATTGCGATGCAACAGCGTTTGTTTGACTATCCGGTCCGCCTTCGCCGGCTCCAACGCCGGCAGGTCGACGGCCAGCCTGGCGCGGATGTCCGACTCGCCTATCTTCGGCTTTCCCTCGTCCGCGTAGAGCTCCCGGACGCGTCGCATGGTTTGGAACAGCATCGCACGCTGCGCCGGCCTGGGCATCAGAATCTCGGTGCCAGTCGTGGTCCGGCTAGGCCGATGCTGGTTGAAGAAGAAGACCTCCTTGTCGATGCCATCGCCGGCCGCGAAGAGCGAGGCCAGATGGTCCGCCAACGCGGCGCTTGGGGACTTGTCGCGGATGTCGGCGGCCCGGCCGAAAACCTGGACGAGGCGATCGGGGATCCCCGATTCGAGCTCGATCCGATCGTCCCGCTCCATCGCGTCGTCGACATCGGCGAGCAGCCATTCCATATTCTGCAACAACATCAGGTTGCCCATGTCCAGGCAGCTGATGTGAGTGGCCTTCTCGTAGAGGCAAATGTCCTGCCGAATGCTGGCCCGCTCGCCAGCCGGCATCGATCGACCTCGGAAACTCGGCCACTTCGCCCCCTGCTGCAACCAACGCTCACGCGCCTCTCCAAGGGCGGCGATGGCAGCCTCGACGCAGTTGTGGGCGATCTTCTTGCGGCCATGGGAGGACGCAGTTTGCCCAGTCTGCGCGGTCTTCAACTCGGAGTAGGCGAAATAGATCCCGTTGACGAAGAAGACGCAGTCCGGGCGCCTCCGAATCCTCTTCCCCGTCAGCGGAAAGACGCGCTCGAACGTCGCCTCCGGGATGACGCGCAGCAAATTCCTCGCGAACAGATCGGCGGCCGCGCGTTCCGCTCCGGCGCGGGGCTCCTCGTTCCAGAGCGAGAATGATTGGCCGTTGAAGACGACGGGGTCCCTGAGCACGAACGCGGCGTTCGAGGTCGCCTCCACGCGCGGCAGCAGCGCCTCCTCGATGAACGCCAGGCAGAACTCGGCTTCGGACGCGAAGCCCTTGGACGCCTTTTCGAACGCGGCTTGGTTCAAGGGGCCGCCATCTCGAAGGAACGCGAGCAAGTCGGCTGGGACGACCCAGCGAGCGGAGTCGAGGTCTGACGGCTTCCCCAAGATCCAGTCCAAGCCATTTTTCCCATGGCCGGTGAGAAAGGGGAGAAACACCCCCTCTTGAAAATCGATCTCTTTGAATCCGTGCGCCACGTTCGGTCCTTCGCTCAAACGGCGCACGCGGCGCCGGGTTTTGTCGGCACCGCGCGCCCCATGACGGCCGGCGCCAAGGCCCCGGTGACCGCCTCGTGAATCAGCGCGTTGCGCTGCAAAGCCAAACCCTCCTGCGACTTCTCGAGCAGCACGATCTGCCTGTCCACCATGTCCAGCTTCGCGTCGATATCGGCGGCGATCGCCGACTGCTCTTCGATTGGCGGCAGCGGAATTCGAATGTCCTTGAACTCGTCCCAATAGAGGCGCAGCCGAAAATCGATGATGCCTCTCGAACGCCGACGCATCTCCTCGATGCCGGACGGCGACCGAAGCACATGCTCGACGTAGGCCGGGACCACTCTGCGCCGCGGCCGGGCGACGACGTAGGCCGGGCTCACCAAGCCCTCGACGCTCGCGACTCCGAAGCCGCCTTGCCACGCGCGCATTTGGTTGTAGACGAGGTCGAGCGGCTCGACGCGCTTGTAAATGCCACGGTCCTCGCTGCGGCTAACCTTGCGGGAGCCTGGTTCGTCAGCCATCTCCCTGTCGGAGATCCCCGAATGGATCGACACACTCAGCACCGGCAGATCGGCGTAACCCAATTCCGCGGCCTCTCGAAACAGGTTGCCCAGCCGGTCCATTCCCCAGTGGCTCGGCACCTCCCCGTGCCATGGCTCCTCCGACGGCGAGCGCGCGTCACCAGGCCTGAGCCGGCCAAACGCGATCGCCTCGCGCAGCGCCTGCTTGGCCTCCGCCAACACCGCCTTCTTTCGCTCGTGCGCCTCGCGACGCTCGGCGAAGAGCGCGAGCTCCCGCTCGATGAACGCGACGATGCGCCGCTGCTCAGGGAGTGGTGGCAGCCTGAGCTCGAAGTCTCCGACCATCCGGTCGGGCACTCGCTTCAATCCGCCAACGCCCCGCATCGCGTTCACGCCGAACTCCTGGAAGTCGAACGCCTGCAATCGATATAACAGGAACTCGGGCAAGATGCGGCGACTTGGCCGAAACACCGACACCTCGGTCGTCGCCAAGCCAACGCCTCGCTCGAGCCCATCCGCCAACGCGCACTTGCGATTCTCAAAGCAGGGCGTGACCTTCGCGAAAAGAACGTCTCCGTTCACAAACTGCGAGTAGCCGCCGGCCTCGGAAACGTCCTTGCTATGGCCGCGCGCGAGGCCTCCCCCCTCGACCAGCGCCTCCATGGGAAAGAAGTCGAGCTGCCCTTTGCGGGGAATTCGAGTTGCCGGGTTGACCTGCGCCAACGATCTGAGTCTCTCGACTTGCCACGACGTGCTCATTTAGCCGCGGCCTTTGCCAAGCTTGAGGCGAACTCGGACTCCAACTTTTGGATCTCAACGTTCACCTCCCTCAGCTTGGCCATCACGGCGGTTGCCGAGTCGACCCTCACCGCGCGCGGAAAGATGCGATTGAAGTTGATTTCGCAGCCAACGCGGGATCCGACCACCTCGTGTGGCTCGCGCACCCACTTGTCAAGGTGCAGCGCGATCAACTCATCGTTCTTGCGGGCGGACTTCGAATAACCGACCACCTCGAAGTCCTTTTCTATCAATGGCGCCACGACGATGTTGACGTGCACGAATTCGCCGCCTTTCGACTTGCCGACCTTCGCTCTTGGCAGAATCCGGCCTAGCCCAAGGTCTCGCTCCTTACCCTTTTTCCGCAACGAGACGCGCCCATAGTCGCCGACGCGAGACCACTCGGTCCCGTCCTCCAAACCGACCGCCACGCGCGAAGCGCATTTGACGGCCTCGTTGAACATGGCGGATGTGTCCTTGGGGGCGGCTCCTTCGAACTGCTCAACGTCCAAGCGCCCACCGAGGATCTCAAAAGTCTCGTCGTCGAGCGTCACGAGCAACCGCTCGCCCTCGATCGACACCTCCTCGGCTATGGCGCGGCCATTCTCGTCGTGGCGATGCACTTGGAGCTCGACCTTGTTGTAGAGGATATCCTGGACCGACACGACCTTCGCGATCGGACCATCCTGGTAGGCCTTGAACGCCGCGACGACGCGCTTTCGGTTGGCGGCGTCTATCTCACAATTCTTCTTGTTCAGGTTGCGCTTCAACTTGGTGAAGCACGCCTCTGCATTGATGAGGATTACGCGTCCCTTTCGCGCCTTCGGCTTCGACTTGTTGAGCACCCACAAATAGGTCGAAATATCGGTGTTGAAAAACTCGCCGCGGGGCAGCTGAACGATCGCCTCGACGATGTCCAACTCTTGAAGAAGCCAGATCCTCGTCTGGGACTCTCCGCTTCCGGCGTCGCCTGAGAACAGGGTCGATCCGTTGTGGACGATGGTCGCAACGCCCGTCTCGGTCAGGTGAAAGGCCGCGTGCTGCAAAAACAAAAGCTGGCCGTCGGACACTGGCGGCATGCGGGTCTTCTCAAAGCGCCCGGACGCGTCCGCCTCAACGGCCGACCTGGAATCTTTCCAGTCCAGCCCATAGGGAGGATTGGCGACGATGACATCGAACTTATCGGAGAGAAACAAGTCGTTGGTCAGCGTGTTCTCGCGCTCGATGCGCGCGTCCTCGCGAAAGCGCGCCTCGATCGCCGCCAGCGCGTAGAGCGCGTCGTTAAGCTCCTGGCCTCTCGTGCGCACCGACAGGCTCGGAAACGCCGAGCGGAGAGCGTCCTCGGTCGCGAACAAAAAATTGCCGCCTCCGCAGGCCATGTCGTAGATGTCCGCGATCCCCTCGGAAAGCTTGCCCTCCCTGCGCAACTCCACGATGAGGTCGGCCGCTAGTTCGATGACATCCATTGGTGTGTATTGCTCACCGGCCGTCTCGGCCGAGATGTCTCCCCAGCGGCGCTTGATGTGTTCCTCGATGGTCGTCACCTCCGAGTTGCTAAACCGCGTGAGGTCGATCGCCGCCCACTTCTGCGCGAACGCGTAGAGCGGACTGTTTGGCCGCGAGAACAGATCGGACGCCTTTCCCTGGATGTCCAGAAACTTCGGCGTGCCCTCGGCGTAGCCCAGTCCGAGGAGGCGCCTCGTCTCCGGGTCGTATTGCCCGAGGTGCGCCATGAGGCGATTGCGGAAATTGCCACCTGGAACGGCGCAGGTCTCTTTGAGACCCTTGTCGAGCAACAGCAGTTCGGGGTGGTAGCCCTTGTTCATAGCCTTTGCAGACAGCTCCAACCACTCCCTATGCTCGGCCTTCTCCGGGTCGAATTTGACCGCCATCGCCTGCTCAAACTCGGAGATCTTTTCCGCCTTGAAGCGGCGCAGCCGAGATTCCAAAAGCATCAACGCGAAAAACGGCATCATGTAGCTAGGAAAGTCGCCCTCCTTGATGCCCGCCCCGCGCAGCGTGTCCGCCGTCTTCCAGATCGTTTCTGTGTAGGAGAGCAATGCCGCTCCAATTTTCTGTGCCATGAGTCCAATCAATTTTTGTTTGTCGACGCCACAGCGGCGCGTTTTCGAGCAGGTTTCGCGGACACCTTGCCTCCTCGCGCGGGAGCCGGCGCCGCGGTGCCCTCGATAGCGGGCGGCCATCCCAACCCCTCGCGCTCACATTGCTTCCGTATGAGCCATTCGAGCATGTTGGCCATGCTCCGTCCTTCCTTGTCCGCAAGCAGCGCCAAAGCAGTCTTGACCGTAGTGTCGAAGCGAAAGGCCGTGGGAGCGTTCTTGACAGTTTTCATGCGATCAGCCCGAGTGCAGATAGCAATACATTCAAACTACCATTGTAATACAACAGATCAAGCCCTAAAGCTGGGATTATCGCCTTCTCATGAATGCTTCCGCTTCGGATCGCGCGTAAATCGTCTGGGCACCCGACGTAGCCACCCATCGGGCCCTTCGCCGTTCAGGGCTGGACACCTCAGCGGTGACGTCACCCGTCAAACCATATGCTGGTTCGGTGATCACGACCGGCTGAACACATCTCGAATTTCATTAAGTCCTGCAATGAGCAAACCTTACTGTTCGGGTTTGTCACCCTTTATCCCATATGATCGGTAGCAGGTTGCGGTATGCGCTGTCGTGTTTCAGGTAGAGGCTTACGCCTTCACCAAGGCGCGAAGGAGCCGCTGGATACTTGTCGAACGTCCCGAAAAGAGGAATGCTCCAGTCGATACGGCGTGACAATCATGATGAACTGTTCTTCGAGAGCGGCGTCGTGCTCGTCGTCGAGGACATGCGTGCAGCACGACAAGTATTGGCGAGAAGCTGCTGATGATGCAGCGGTGATAAATTCGAGGCGGTCTATACGAGCCGGCAAGAAACTACTGCCACTCATGGTAAGTGCAATTTCGACTCGGCGTTTTTCTTGCCTTTGCGGGGACTAGGCCTGCCGATCGCCCGACGGGGCAGCCGAATCGTAAAGCCGATTGGAGTTTCCCGCGTTTCTGCCGTTAATATACTGGGCGATCCCGTGCGATTGACCGCGATCGTAAGGGTAAGTTGATGCGTCAATGGCACTGCGCGCAATCTGGAGCAGTTGCCTACGACGAAACCCGGGAACCTTTGAGAAAATGGAGCCCGGAGCGACATGCCTTACGCGCCAGTCCGGAAAGACCCGTATCAGCTGATCTGCGCATTGAACCAGCACGGGGAAAGGCAATGGCTCGGATGCCCAGTCGCGCAGAACCGACCCACTCATCGGCTACTGCCACAATATCTATGCGAGCGCGAAGTTGGCCGAAGAACCAAGGGCCGTCCACGGCCAAGACCAGCATGGACCAGGCTGCGGGCGAGGGCGGCCCGCTGGGACGCATGCGATGATGGACCTTTGATCCAGCGAACGACAGTGGGACGAGATAGAGTCATGGGCACAAAAAACAAAATCGAATTCATGCAAGGCGCCGAGTTTCCTGATTCCCTTAGCGCACTCTTTCGAAAAGGGGGGAAATATCAGAAGGCTGCTGAACGTGTCTATCAGGCGTGGGGCAAGGCAAATGCGGGCGAAAACAGTTTTGACGGTGTGTTTGCCGGCCTGACGCTTACGAATAACGGTGAGGACCGGATCGCCCACTGCCGCAAGTTTGATCTCACAGGCTATGCACGACTCGTGACAGCCTACAGCAACAATCTATGCATCTTCTTGTTTGCCGGCGATCATGAGGCGGTAGCACGTTGGCTGGATGCGAACAAAGGGCTGGATTTTGTCGCTCGCGTGCAAGGATGCCGTCTTGAAGTTGCTCCCGTTTATGTGTCGAAGCGGGCTGACGGCAAGGAGGGTTTGATCCGATCTGAAATCGACTGGATGAGTACTGGCCCCGTCGTCGATCAACTACCCGAACGATATCGTGAGCGCTTACTGGAAGGGCTCGAAGGTGATGTGGTGGAACATGTTCGTAGTGTGAAATCACACACATCGGAAGATGCCCTCCTGGATATCGTCAGTACCATCGCGGAATCAACGCATGCCGACGCCGTGCTGGATGTCTTGCTGAAATTGCGTTCCAGCGACATCCGCGGAGCCAAGGCACGGGTTGATTTATATGCCGATGAGGTGCGCACCGTCGACACGCTCAATGCCGATGAGGTTGCCAGGATATCTTCGAGTGAAAAAACCGTGCGGGTCCAGGATATTGACCCGGTCCTGTTCGAGCACTTCATCAAGACCGCCGACTTCAAACAGTGGATGTTGTACCTGCATCCGCAGCAGCGGGAGTTCGTGGATAGAGATTTTGCCGGCCCTACTCGTTTGGCCGGTGTGTCTGGCTCAGGCAAGACGTGTGTCGTGATTCACCGAGCCCTGCGTCTTGCGCGTGGAGCCACCGATAAGAAGGTGCTGGTACTGACGCTGAATGAGGCTCTCGCCAAGCTGATCAATGAGTTGATCGACGCCGAAAGCGGATCGACGCGCCCCCGCAACCTGATGGTGAAGTCGGTATTTAACCTTTGCCGCGAGAAACTCATCGCTTTGGAGCCCGATAAGGGTGACTACTACGGCAAGCGCATCGTGCAGCGCAACGCCTTTGCAGTAGCCGAGCACATCGACGACATTTGGGAAGAGTATTTCCACTGTCAGGCGAACAATCATGATGCAGAGACTATGTTCGATGTGGTGCGCACCTTACTCGTCCGTAACGTGCTGCCGCAGGACTATTTGCGTCAGGAACTGGACTACGTGCGGAGTGCCTTTGCGCCGGAAAACCGGAGTGCTTACCTGGACATGCAACGTGACGGGAGAGTGATTGC
Source organism: Caballeronia mineralivorans PML1(12) (assembly GCF_001028175.1). Lineage (GTDB taxonomy): Bacteria > Pseudomonadota > Gammaproteobacteria > Burkholderiales > Burkholderiaceae > Caballeronia > Caballeronia mineralivorans. The sequence continues at coordinate 74,910 of NZ_AEJF01000051.1, read as the reverse complement.
CTTGGACCGTCGCTACCGTGAGATGGTGCTGAACGGCTTAGCAGGATGGGAACGTAAAATGGCCGCGGTGGGAGCCATTGATGATGGAGGCATCGCAACCGTGCTGTGCGGGCATGTGAATGCGTTGACACAAGAGTTTGACCACGTGCTTGTCGATGAAGTACAGGATCTAGGCACGCTGGAGCTACGCATCATTCGCCGATTGACCCGCCCAGGCGCCAACGACCTGTTCTTGTGTGGCGACTCGGCACAGACTGTGCATACAAAATATCTGAACTTAAAAGATGCGGAGATTGATCTACCCCCGGCGCGCTGGATCAGACTGAACCAGAACTATCGGAACAGCCGCCAGATTTTGACCGCAGCATACGAGCTCCTGACACGCTCCTTCAGCAGCATTCCGCGCGGAACTATTGATCTGGAAATTCTGCAGCCAGAGTTCGCCAACTTCACATCTGCCAAGCCACTGCTGCTGAACGCCTCTTCCATTCAGGAAGAGCTCGCCATGGCGTTGACTTACGCGCGCGAGAATATCGAAGGGGCACCTAATCACAAGGTCTGTATCTCGTTATGTGGATATTCGCAAGCCGCCGTGGAGCGTCTGGCGGCCAGCCTGGCATTGCCCGCGCTGTGCGGAAACACGGACTTGTCAGCACAGTCGTTGTTCTTGTCCGACTTAGAGCAAACGAAGGGGTTTGAGTTCGACCTGATGGTCGTACTCAACTGTGGCGGAAAGGTGATTCCGCATCCAGATTTGCCCGAGCATGAGTCCTTCCGCGAGCTGTTCAAACTCTATGTGGCGCTGACACGCGCAAAGACCGAGCTGGTCGTCAGTTTCCATGGCGGCCTTTCCCGTTTCGTGGGAGCGGCGACGGAGCTCTTCAACGAAGCGGGCTGGCAGGAGCACGTAGACAACCCCGCCGATGTCGCCGGTGTCGTGTGGCCATCGCCGGTGTTGCGTCAGACCGGCAACGTCACGAACTGGGGTGTAAGCGGTCGCGAATTCTTACGGATGCGGGAAGCGGTAGGACTCAGTCAGGTAGTGCAGGACGAGATGCTTCAGCATGTAACGGGAAGCATCAAGACGGAGGCTCGCTCGGGTGGCGGACGCAGAAAACAGATGGAATGGCGCGAGTTCCGCGCTTTCTACCAGGACATGGAAAGCCCGATTGCCCGCAATGGCATCATGAGCAACGAGGCGTGGTCGGAACTGAATGCACGGCTCGCGCCGCTGATCCAGGACAACGATGACGATGAGACCGGCAACCTCAATACTGCGGCAGCGCCAACCCCGGCCCCTTCGACTTCCGCATCCGACCCGGGTGTAGAGATCGTCGATGGTCCAAAGCCCGTTGCAAATTTAAAGCTTCACCGCCACAGCGAAGTGCTGAAGTTTTCGCAGCGACAGCTCAGCGCACATACCCTCGCCTCATTTCTGGTGGCACAAGGCGTGGATCAAGCTAGCCAGCTAGAGGTTGGCAGGCCGATGGCCTATCCGGTACTGGGATTCCTGATTCCTCGACAAGAACTCGCCGAATGGCTCAGGCACCAACATGTCAGGCAATTGCGCACTGATCCAGACGCGATGGTATTGACCAAGGCTGGACTGGACGAGTGCCTGGGCCGGATCGAATCCAGCAATTTAGTATCCTCCGCTGCGAGCGATGTCACGGCAGACGATATTGAGACTAACCGGAAAATGATTCTGATCGGACGCCCAGCAGCTCCTGTGATGACAAAATTCTTTGAGCATTCTTTCGAAATCAAGGCAAGTGCGACTAAAGGCACCGCGTGGGAAATCCCATGATGCTTTCCATCGAGAATTTTGAACTATACCAGGAGACTTTTCAGTTCCCGGATGGAAACTGCTGTGTCCGGCCAAACGGTGAAAGCACGCTGCGAGTCATTTTGAAGCTGCCGACTCGCTCCCCGCTAACGGCAAAGATCAATCAAGGCTTCAGTGGAAGATCCTCCCTCCCTTCGCGGCCGTCGTCGAACCACGTTTATGGCTTGATTGCGCTATGCTTGAGACGGCGGTAGTCGGCATTCCTTTTATTCGAAGGCCACCGAATGGCTGCTCGGAAACTTGAAGGACTCAAGTCAACGCATGTCGGGCGTTCGAGTTGTCGCGTATCTCGTTGCTCGTGTCTTTCGACTGTGGCAGGCAACCTACGCTGCCTCCTGTGAGACTCTTTTGACTAAGACGCGTACACCTGCATATTCATTCGAATAGCCCGTGCCAAGCCGTCGAGGTCTCCGTAAAGGCTCTTGCTTGTAAGGTTCATTTTTCGCAGAACCGCAAAGCATGAGCCATACAATTTGCCGGGAAAGCATATTTTCTGCATCGTCACACCGTCGTAAGCTTGCGTAGCAAGTACGTCTTCAATGCGTGCCCCGCGATCGCCACAAATCAGGAACGAACCGGCTTGTCTGTCGAGTCGCGCGTTCAACTGCTTTGGTTCGGCTATCCATGCAATTGGATATGCAAACCGGTCAACTGTCGTATCGAAGATTACATCCGCTTTCTCGTAGACCGAGCGTCGGTCTTCCTTGAATCCGCTGTCTCGATCTTTGATGTGCACTATCGAACGATCCATGATGTTCGTATAGTCGAGCGCATATATCGCAAGGTCGTTTTGCGACTGGTGGGAATAACCCTCAAGGGCGAAGTAAAGCGCAACGTATGGACTCTCCGAGAAATCGAGAAGGCGTGTTGGCACTCCATAGTGCTGCATGATAGAAAGCCACGCCAGCTTGGACGTCGGTTGGGTGTTTTCCTTGTCGTACAAGTGAAATTTCGAACGGAACTGCTCCAGTGAGAACTCTTCGAACTTAGTAGCCTGCTCAGGCGACCATTTCTCACCGACAACACGTTCAAGCGATGATTGTAACCCCCAGACCGCGTTCGCCTGGCCCCGAAAGACAAACTGGTTTTCAAACGAGTTGAGTTTTTGGATCAGCTCGTTAGTCGTCTCGACGCGTATTTCTTCCATTGGATCTCACTCGACGATAAAGTTCAACAAACTGCTGCAAAACGAGCTGGGGCAGATGATTCTTCTCGTTGTACACACGCTTTATTGGATCACCTTTTAGGTTGATAGTCACCGGTCGTTCAGCGCGTGCCTTTATGATGCGCGCCGAAGCTTCGTTCCCCGTGGCGGCGGTACTCCGCGTAACTTCAGTGAGTACCTCCCTGTTTAGATTGTCCCCTTGAATTTGAGCCTTCCCAGCAATGCCATCTGCTGCTTGAAGATAAACAGATAGAGGCTTCTGGAAGTGCTCATCTGCATCAAAAGGATTAGGGCCGTGGAAAGTCGCCGAGAAACGAATCACCCGGTATGCGTCTGCCAGCATACGGAGGAAGCCCTCCGGGTCGGGAATTGGCAAAATCTCAACTTTCACGTCGTACTCAAGCACAGAGTCAGACACCTGCAATAGCTGTTGCACCTTCATTGCAATGCCTTTTGCATCAGAAGCCAGACTGGTCTTCTTCGCAACCGCGAGCAGACTTAATTCAGTGTCGAAAACGCAGTGCGTGAACGGACTCTCCTCAAGTTCCTCATATACGAAATTTCCCGCTGTCTCGTCGAACTTCTCGATTGTCGAGCGAGTGGTTCGACCTATCGCGAAATAACCGGACGAATTCGAAAATGCCTCTACGTTGCCGATGTGCCACAAGTATCCTTTTCGCAGCTCCGCAGACGGTTTCTCATTCACCGCCGCCAAGAACAAGGCAGGACGGTCAACATTTGGCCGGAACAGACTATGTTGAGGCCCTGATACGAACTTGACTCGAAAAAGACTGTATTCGATTGACGCCATCTTCTCTCAGCCACGCAATTTCAATGAATACACAGTCTTCACACCGTGTAGCGCTTGTTCTATGGTTTAACGGTATTACGGCACGACGGCGGGAAACTTGACGTCAGAGTTCTGACGTTGCGGTCGCCAATCGCCCGATCGAGCAGTCAACCGCGTACCGGTCGGCAGGAAGGATGCGCCGCCAGCACGCGTTCAACTCAGTAGCGGCACGAACAAATCCGCGATAAGAGAGATCGCGCATAACATCCCAATCGCCTACTCAATAATTGGTGCTACTTCCGAGGGCTCACAAATGCGAACATCCTGTAGGAACCTCGCGATGGGCCTCTGTAGCAAAAACCAACGTTTTGCGCGCAATATAGTTCGAGCCGGGAATTGTCCAGGTGCGCATTCGCTATCACGCAAGCCCGTACTTAAGCTCGCGTTGGCGAAAAGCGGTCTCGCCGCCTTCAAGTATCACGCATATTTTTTCGCGCATGTGGGGCTCCTCGATCGCCCCAGTCTCGTAGCGCAGTACTTCCGCATCGTTGTGAGCAATGATAATCTGTTCCGCATCGGCGTTTACGACAAGGTTCGCGTTATGCGTTGCGATGATCACCTGGCGATATTTCTTTATCTTCCGGAAGATCGGAATCAGATCGTTCACGATGAACTCGTTGTCCAGGTCATCTTCCGGCTGGTCAAATACGAAGGGACTGCCGAACGGATCCGTCGCCAACTTCATGCACAAGAAGAATGTACCCCGCTGCCCAACCGATAACCTTTCTGGCGGCTTTCCGCGATAGGTTAGGCCCGCACGAACAAACAGATATTTTCGCTGCTGCGACGGTTTGAACAGGTAGTCCATGAAGTTCAGCGCATCGCTGTTGGATACATACTCGGTGTCTCTAACAAATCGGTCGATCGATACTTTCGAGTCGTCGTCCGCCAACACAACGGCAGCGCCCGAGACCAGCGTCCTGAAGGTATCCAGAGAGTTGACCGATAGTTTCGCGATCAATTTTTCACGCTTCGAAGCGCCGGCTGCGGCCCGGAATTTTCGCATATTCAAATACGGCTCCATACCCGTATAGAAAGCCTCTGCGTCGAAGTGAACCGCACCTTCGATATTGACGCCCTCGAGCAGCTCATTGACGAGTTGCACCTGCTCAGGCCTCCAGCCTTCCTGTCCTTTTTTCAGAAGCTGAAAAGCCGAGCCAATATTGGCCGCATCAGTCGCAATGTCCTCAAGGTGCGCTACCATCAAATCCCCTCGAAGCCTGTTCAGCGACTCCGCACGTGCCTTTTTATCCTTGTAGCGTTCGATCCGGTCGTTCGCACGAGCCACTTCTCGCTGATAGCCCTCAACCTTGTCGAGGAGCCCCTTCGGATCCTGCTCGATACCCTGCTCCCGCAACTTCTCCAGCAGTTCGGCGGACGTCACGTCCAGCTTCTCCGTATAAGCAGTAATGTCGATCGCAAATTGTGCCAGGGCGTCGACCTGCGGCTTGACATCAATCGCCGGGATCCGCTTGTCATGCGGCTCTAGTTGGGTATTCAGCGCTGCTACTTCGTCGGAGAGTTCACCAACAGTGGTCGTTAACTTATTGCGAAAAGCATTGAGCCGATTCTTCAGTATCAGGGCTTCTCCTGCCAACTTTCGATTGCCGTTATATTCGGTGACGAGAAGCTTGTTCTTTTCATTAGTCAGCGTGTTCACGCGCTCTTCATTGGTGCGCTTGACTTTGTCGTTGTATCGAGGCGTATTTATCTTATTGCCCTCCTCGTCTTCCTCCTGAAACCACGCGAAAATTTCTTCCTTCTCGCGCAACAGGGCAGAGACCTCCTCTTCGACGTCCACGAGCGGATCATTGGTCGCGATGGGCAGAAGCGACTTGATCTCCTGACTCAGCTTGTTCGGATCAAGGGCGATGTCCTGCAATTCCTTCTGCCGAACGTGAAGATAGTCAGGGCCAACGGAGCCGTCACGGGTGATCTCTATGCATTCGCCGTCGTTCTGCTTCGTGAAATCTAGCGTGAATGCCGGCGGCCGGTAGTCCAAAGAGCCCTTTGTTGACAAACGCTCAGGCTGCAACAGCGCAAGCACAGAGTCCAGAAGCACGCTCTTTCCAGTCCCACGACCGCCGATAATGGCGACAAGATCACGGTTGATCCCAATAGAGGATCTGTGGAACGCGAGCGATTGGCCCGCTGACAACGGCCCCTCGACATGCAGGCCGCTAAAGAACGGCTTCGGATACAGATGCTCGGGGCTATCCAGATCCAGACTGACCCGTTCCGTGGGTTCATAAATGAGTTGGCGCAGCCCGTCGAACGTAGGCTTCGCCTTGACCCAACTATAGTTGATGCCGAGCTCATTGATGCGATGAGCGTCACTTCCCTGCAACACAGGTTTTGCGATCGCACCAGCATACCGGTGCGCGTCAGCGAAGAAGCCGCGCTCCTTGAGGCCACCGAACATTATCGCGCAACCCTTGTCCAGCTCGGTCGCGATCTGTTCGCCACGGCCTTCGTTGCGTTGAGGCCGGAACGATCCATATCCAACCGGACAACCGATCAGTACATAGTCATCCCGATTAAACTGCGCATGGAGCCACTCTCGCAGATCGCGAAATTCAACCGTTATGTTGGCTATCGTCAGCCCCGCTGCCGATATATCGCGTTCCGTGCAATACACTGGACGCGCGCCGTCTGCGTCTAGTGTATTGATCAGTTTGAGGCGGGATAGTCGCTGATTGATTTCGGCTGTCCCGAGCACCGGGTCAAATAAAACATGTGCATTGATCGCTTCGCCGTCCTTGTTCGGCTGGGTCAGCCGGAATTCCAGATTTCCGACTACGACGGCGCTCGCCCCTGCGTCCTGGAGCGCCTGACCGGTTCGCTCGATCTCGTCCTCAGCGAAAAAGAAATAATTCGTCACGCCGATAACCGCAAATCCGCCTGCAGCCACTTTCTGCGCGAAACCGGACCAATCGCCGCTATATTCATTTGCCAGGTGCGTGTCTGGCGAATGAACGTGCAGGTCCCACTTCCCCCAGGTAGATCCTCGATCGCTGATTGCCACGTCGCCCTCTTTTCTTTAGGTTCTTATCCAGAGACTCTCGCGATCCAAAGGCATGGAAGGCAGTGAAAGCAGAATGCTCCAAGCACGGTCGCGACTGCATTTTGTCATGCTTCGAGGCCGAGGGGCGACCCTAAATACGCTAATTCAACCCAGAATCTAAGTGGGCGCGCATACGCGGATACGCGATGCAAGTGCGTACCGCCGACCGACAATCACTTGTCGCCTCGACGGCGCAACATCCAGCTTCCGTGGATCGCACCCGATGCTCTCGCTTAGCATCGACGCGATTGCGCTGCAAACAGAACCGTTCACGAGAACGAATCCAGACTACACACTCGGGCCTTTAGCCTTGCGGCAAAGGCGCTTGTTTCATATCGGCCCAGTGCCGGATCAGATCGCGCACGCGCTTGAGGCCCTCATCCGGGTTGGGGTAAACACTCTCGCTGACCAGGACAGTCCCATCTGGAGCGGTCACGATCCATCTCGGTGTCTCAAGCGGGTCGTCCCTGGGGATCATTGCCGCATCGCGGACCAACGAGGCACGGACGATCGCGGTTTCGAAATGCGCGTCTACAAGTTCCTTGGTTGTCTGGTACTCCATGAAAAACCCAAGTGAGTGATCCAGCTTGCTCATTGTTGCGTTCGAGTCGTCGAAAACGATCACAAACGCTGGCTTGCCGGATAGCCCGCTCTTTGCCGTTACCTCCTCAAGGGTTCCGCACGGACGGGACTTGAAGAAACCCCGGGTTACGACCTGGCCCGACGGATCCTCGATCAGCGCACGTACACCGCTGGTAAAGATCTGCTGCATCATCGTCTCGAAGTCCTTGCCATATTCCGGCTTATCGACTTCCGTTCGATAGACTGGTGCGCCGTCGACCTCAATAACGATCTCACCGCCAACGATCGTTGCCGCGAACGTGGCGAGAAACCGCTGTTGGTCGCTGTGGGTGTTGGCAAAACCCAACATGTTACGCACCCCATGCGGCGTCCGTGAACAGCCTGACTGCACCGTCACAAAAGCATGTTTGAACCGCACTGCGAGTTTGTTCTGCACCGACTGAATCGCAGTCATGGCGGCGTCGCACAATTGAGCCTTGGCTGCTTGGTCCTGGTTTGCGCGCCGGTCTACGTGGCCTATGACGAATTCCAGATCTCCCTGGTTGCGATCAGTCGGCTCCGTCATTGAATGTGCCAGGGCAAGTTTGAGTGCCTCCAGCATCTGCGTAGCACCTGCATATCGACGTTGCACGTTGGGGTTAAATGCATGATCGAACCATCCAAATAGTGTCATGGCGCCGGGACCCGCAGCCCTGGCGATAGTCGACGAAAACGCAGATCTCTGATGAGGCATAAGTTCATCGCCGTCCGACAAAGACGCGGGAATACCACCCGTCATAACGAAGAATAAGATGGCGCCGACAAACGAAAGATCGGACCGAACGTCCTGTTTGTTTGCGCTGCCAATCCCGAGCTCAGGCAAGCGCAAGAATCTGTTCCCCACCTCCTGATTCAGCTCGGTCACGAACGACGGACTGATACCGTCCTTGAAGCACAGACCGAAGTCCAGAAGCACGGGAAACTCGATGTTGTCGTCGCGCACAATGATGTTGTCAGGCTTGATATCGCGGTGAACCCAACCCTGTTCGTGGAGGTAGATCAGCGTGTCGAGCAATCGGCTCGTCAGTCGAACTGCATCGGCGAATTCCAACACCCCATTCATCTCGATAAACTCGGTCAGCGTAAGCCCTGGGACGTACTCCGTGACGATGAACAGCTTATAGTTGAGGTCATCTTCATGAGCCGCATTCGTCTCAATCAATGCGGGAACAAGTTCGTGATGACACGTACGGTACGCGGTCGCCTCGCGTAAGAAACGTGCCCGGCGCTCCACGTCCTTTTGCTTACTGAGCACCTTCACGCACGCTGCGCCATCACCGTCCAGGCGTCTGGCTTTGAGCACGACACCTTGGCCGCCCGAGCCCAGATTCTCAACGCTGACCCATCGCTCGGTCCATACCTTAGTGTCAACCCAGACGCTCATGTTGCTGCTCCCCTTGTTCATGTTGTAGTTCTTCGATCAACGAGACAGCTTACCCCAAGGACCACAAGGCGCGCGTACCAGGGGCCGGTGTGCCGCCGTCGCTATCGCTTCTCTTACGCGCTTGACCGCTAGCGCCCGTTCACGAAGCCACACTAGGCGCATTGTTAGGTCGACCCGGCCGACTCTTCGAACGGTCAACTTATTTGCAAATGGGCCAACTTAATCGCCAAGGATCAAATGGGTTTGCGAACATCGTTTGCCCATCCAGTTGCGACCATGAAGCAGTTCATCCCCTTTTCCGATACGCAACGGGTACGGCCCATCATCGACACCACGCAACCGGGCGACCGCGCCTCCATGGCAGAAACAAGCGGAAGGCATGCGTACTGCCGGCCTCCGCCCCGGGCGTCTCCCTTCCCTAGCGCTACGGGCCGGGCTTTCGTGCTTGCGCATCGAGCCGCTTACAGCGTCTCGCCCCTACCGGGCATCAATTCCTGACGCGACACCGACACATCTAAACCCTTAGAACCCAGTCAGATGGGCCCAGAAAAACGGCCCCAGATTCGCGCTCGCCGCGCGGCATTTCATCCCGCTCAAAGGCGCAGTGCTTCGCAACCACCAGTCTCCACCGTTCCCGCCCTAACCCGCGACCGTAGACGACACCGGGTGGGTGTCAAGGCGTTCGGGGCCGAGTCCTGCGCTTCGCTGCGTCCCGCACCAACCCCTCACTTCTTTCCTTGACACCCACCCGGCGCCGTCTCCTTCAGTCGCACGGGCGCGAACTCAGGAGACTGGCGGCAACAATGCCAACCCTGGCTTCGACCAGGATGAAACCAACCCCTACGCGGCGGGCGGAATCTTGGAGCCCGGTCAGCGCAACACCGATCAACCCTTTTTGACTGTTTTCTCAGGAGACTGACATGCAACTCGCTTCCTCTTTTCGTTACGACGCCCCGATGCTTCGCTCCGACTCGCCGCTGTCGGACGACCAGATCCGCCGCGTCGCGCCGTCCATCTTTGCCCAAGGCAAGCACGATAGTCGCTCGCAACGCTATACCTACATCCCCACCATCGACGTACTCCGGGGCCTGCGCAACGAAGGCTTCCAGCCCTTCATGGTCTGCCAGACGCGCGTGCGCGATCAGGACAAGCGCGAATTCACAAAACACCTGATTCGCATGCGCCCGGCGAATGAGATTACCGGCGAGGACGTCAACGAAATCATCCTGCTCAATTCGCACGATGGCACCAGCAGTTTTCATATGCTCGGTGGCGTCTTCCGCTTTGTTTGCCAGAACGGCATGGTTGCGGGCGAAACCGTTGGCGAGGTGCGTGTGCCCCACAAAGGCAATATCGTGCAGAACGTCATCAATGGCGCATTCGACGTGCTCGACGGATTCGACTTGATCCGCGAGCAGAAGGACGGCATGCGCGCCGTGACGCTCACGCGCGACGAACAGCACGCGTTCGCCCGCTCCGCCCTCGCGCTGCGATACGACCCGACCGGCGCCGACGCACCCGCCCCGATCACCGAAAGCCAGTTGCTCATCCCGCGCCGCTTCGAGGATCGCCGCGACGACCTCTGGACGGTTTTTAACCGGACGCAAGAATCACTCACGAAGGGCGGCCTGCACGGACGCTCGCGCAGCGGGCGCGCCATGTCCACTCGTCCCGTCACCGGTATCGACCAGAACGTGAAACTGAACCGCGCGCTCTGGATGCTCGCGGACGCCATGCGCCAGATGAAGGCATAAGCACGGCACGGGCGGCATCTCATTGCCGCCCCGCTTCCGATTCATACCATCAGGATTCCTATTCGGGTCAAGTCCTGACGGTATCCCGCAGCACCGTGACCCGGCACTTTCCTTTTCCATTTCTGGAGTCAATCATGCGAGCCCATGAAGTCGAAACCCCCGCCGAAACCGTGGCAACCACCGCCAACGCAACTGACGCCACGATCCTGCTGGAAGCCACCGTTGGCAAAGAGCAGCCGGTCGTGTCCGTGCCGTATTCCAGCCTGCATCCCTCGCCGCTCAATGCCCGCACGAAACCGCTCACGGGTATTGCAGCCCTTGCCGTCAGTATCCGCGCAAAGGGCCTGCTTCAGAACCTCGTCATCCACGAGATGAAGGGCTCGCGCGGCAGGCAGCGCAAATACGGAGTCTGTGCTGGGCAGCGCCGCGAGGCGGCACTCGATCTCCTGTTCGAGCAGAAAGACATCACCGCCGACTATCCGGTCCCCGTGCGCATCGTCAGCGAAGGCGAAGCCCTCGCCATTTCGCTGATCGAAAACAGCGAACGCGAAGGGCTCGACCCGTTCGACGTGCTGCGCGCCCACCGGATGCTGGCCGAGGAAGGCCGTAGCATCGATTACATCGCCGCTCTTTTCTCGGCCGCGCCGATCACGATCAAACGGCGTATGAAGCTCGCCAGCGCCTCGCCGACACTGCTCGCGCTGCTGCGCGAGGACGCGATCACGCTTAACCAGCTTTCGGCGCTCGCGCTCACAGATGACCACGAGACGCAGGAGCGCATCTGGTTTGACGCGAACGAGTGGCAACGCCAGCCCAACTATCTGCGGCAGGCGATCACACGTACCGAGATCGACGCGAGCCGCAGCCGCCTCGTGCGCTTCGTGGGATTGGACGTCTATGAGGCAGCGGGCGGTTACGTGAGACGTGACCTCTTTAGCGACGACGAAAACGCGGGTTACGTTGCCGACGCCGAACTGCTGCAAGGTCTTGCCGCCGCGAAACTCGACTCCGCCGCCGAAGAAGTCCGCGCCGAGGGTTGGGGCTGGACCGAACAGCGTATCGAGCGCGACGTGTTCGAGCTGAACCGCTACGGCAGGCTGCAACCGGTGCAGCGCCCCCTCACCGACGACGAACAGCGGGAAATGGACGTGCTCACCACGCAGCAGGACGAACTGGCTGAAAAGTTCGATGCACTGTCGGAGGACGACGAGAATGCCTACGAGCAAGCCGAACGCCTCGAAGCCGAAATCGACAGGGTGAACGCTGCCCTCATCGCACTTGAAAGCGACACGCTGTCGTGGGACGCTCAGCAGATGGCCGAAGCGGGCGCATTCGTGATGGTCAGCCCGCAGGGCGAACTGGTCATCGAAAGGGGTCTGGTGCGCCGCGAGAACAGCGCGGCACTGGATGCGGTGGGCGCGACCGTGACCGGCACGCCGGGAACTGAACGCGCATCCGGCGAGACAGAGGAACCCGAAGCGAAGGAGAAGCCGATCCACAACGCAAAGCTCTGCCAGCGCCTCACTGCGCATCGCACCGCCGCTATTCACGCGGAACTGATCGCGCAGCCATCCGTAGCACTCAGCGCCATCCTCCAACGCCTGATTCCGGAAGTCTTTCCGGAGCGGTATGGGACGGGTCTCGCACCGCATGCGCTGAAACTGTCCTGCACGAACAACCGCGACAGTCTGCTCGGCTCGGCGGACGACCTGCCCGCCAACACCGCGTGGGGTCTCATCGAGGCGCAGCGCGAGCAGTGGGGCCGTGAACTGCCCGCGCGGCGCGCGGACCTGCTGCCGTGGCTAATCGAACAGGACCCCGGCACGACCCTGCTCGACCTGCTCTCCTTCTGCACCGGCGCGCTGCTTGACGGTATTGCGGGCGACGAAAAGCCTCACGCCATCAACACGCTCGCCAGCGCGCTGAACCTCGACATGACGCGGTACTGGACGCCCACGCGCGCCTCGTATTTCGATCACGTCAGCAAGGCGCGCATCGCGGAAGTTGTTGCCACCGCCGTGTCACCGAAGATCGCTGCTGACCTCGGCAAGATGAAGAAGGCCGACGCGGCAGCCGCCGCCGAACTGCGGCTCGCGAAAGTCGCATGGGTCCCGGAAATCCTCACCGATCGCGAAATCCCGGCCGCACATTCATGGGACATCCACGACGAAGACGACGGAGACAATACGGATGCCGGGAACGGCGCAGGCGAGACGCAGGGTGGTGAGGATGGCGACGCCGAACCGGATGAATTCAACGGCGGCGAGAACATCAACAACACGCCTCACGATGCAGACGCGTCCCCCGACACGCGGAGCAAACAGCCGCCGTGGCTTTCCCGACAGCTGCCAGCGTGAGCACCGCGCAAGCTGACCGGCGCGTCGCGTAAGCCCGACCCGTTGCTCTGGTAACAGGGCAACGCAGACGGCGGCCCCTTCAAGGCCTGCCGTCTGCCTGCCGCATCTGCACCGTGCGACAATCCGCGCCCGCCAGATGACACTCCCTCCACCAGTCCGCCAGCCCGCCGGAAACCAGCAGCAGGCAGACGACGGCACCGCCCGCCAGCAACAGGCGACGTATCGAGCGTACAAAACGCATTTCCATACGTGTAGCCATCACCTCCACGCGCGCCGTCGCTGCCTCAACCGCCTGCCCAAACGCGGACATCGCAATGTCCAGTCGCTCGCGTTGCTCACGAGCCGAAACTGCTGCGACGCCGACCAACCGGTTGCCCGCCGTGCGCGCGACCTGATTTGACATGCGCTCGATCAAGGCCATCATTGCCGTCTCATTGAGTTGTGCGAGTGCTGCCCGGTACCGCGCCTCATGTTCCCGTATCAGGCTTTCCGCCAACTGGATCGTCGCCTTACATCGCTCCAGCGCATCCCGATGCTGCTGCATCAGCGCATCGGTCGCGCCACCGACTTCCCGGCGCGCGGCTTCGAGACTACCCTCGCTCGCCCACCGGATACGCTCCGGCATGGCTTCATACAGGCGCGCATAGTATTCGAGCACTGCGATAATCGACCATAACGCGTCATTGTCACGCAGGTTCAGTGCGCTCGATACCTGGTGCATACGGGCGAGACTCGCCCCGTCAGGAACATCCCCCGATACCTCGCGAAACAGGCGCACGAGCGGATCGACCGACCTCGACCGCCTATTGCTCATGGATGATCCCCTCGATGCTGATCACTTTCGAGAACATGGCATCGCACAATTCCCGCCAGCGAAACAACTCCGCGCGCTGTCCAATCTGCATGACTTCAGCCGCCTTGCGGATGGAGATACGTTGACTGCGCAATTCGTCTGCGACCCGATCCGCCAGATCGGGGAAGTCGAGCGACCGTCCTTTCGTCTCGATAGCTTTGCGAAGCTGCGATTCCTGATACAGCGTGAACTTGTCCGGCTCACCGAAGTAGCCGTTGCGAACGACATGCGTCAAGGTATCCGGAAACGTCTGTCCAAAGATATGCAGTAACTCAAGGCTATCGCGCTGCCGGTTGATCACCCACAGCACGACGAGTTGCCGCTGCAGTTCAGCCAGCGTCCGGGCCAGCGTCCCGCCGTACCGTGTAACCCCGGTCTGATTGCGTGCGGCAGTGTTGACGATCACAGCCGCACCCCGGTGGCTATCACAGAAGTTCACAAATCCGATCCAGCCGTCTGCATCATCGAGGTTATAGGCCGCGCATTTGATATCGTCCCTGAGCGCTTTCATGACATCGGGATTCGACGTATCGGTTTCCAGCAGCACCGCATGGATACCCTGTCGCTGCAAATAGTCCGCCAGGGCAAGCGTGACCATGCTTTTTCCAACACCGCCCTTGCTGCCACCGACCAGATAAATGGGATGCACCGTATCCATCACCGACCTCCTACAGGTTTTCGATATCAGGCCGTATCTCAAAGGAGAACGCGTCCTGAATCTCCATCGATCCCGGCTGGTTGACACCCCTTCCCCTTTGTTGTCGTGCGACGACATGTGCGTTGTCCACGCGCTTACCCTTCTGCTTTACAGCCTGCTTCGGACGGGACGACGGGTCGGCCTCGCGCGGCGCCTTGGGATTGGCCGTTCTGGATACTGCGTCAGAAGGTTCTGGGCGATACAGCGCGTACTTGACTGCGCCAATGCTCACATCGAGCCCCTTACGCCCAGCCTCCTGAACAATTTCCTCGAGCGTATATCCTTTCGCCTGGGTGGCAGTGATATGCGCCCGGATCTCTTTCATTGCATCGCTGACCGTGACGCGTTGTTCATTCCGGGGCTTCTCCGGTAACGCATCAAGGGCATGGACAAACTCATCCCACTGCGCCCGTGTGTAGCCTTTTGCACCCGGCACGATTCACTCCCATGCGTCGCTTTCGTGACCATCATGCGAATCGCGAAGCTGCTCGTCAATACCCATTCCGACTTTAGAACCGCATGACTGGAATCGATGGGAATACGCAGGAAACCGATGGAACAGAAAAAATTTTTGGCACCCGACCCGAGCCATCAGCTTTCGAGAGGGCATATCGCAGGCCAGAGCTAATGAGCTAGCGAACTGGTGCGCAGCGACGTGCGGCCATAGCGCTACACCTTCCAACCTGCATGCCGCAGTGAGCAGTCCCAACGGAGCACCTGCAAAGCTTAGTCGACCATACCGGAAAATTTGATCGGATAGCTCCGCAGACTTCCTGCGCGCACATCGCAAACCAGCGAATGAGAGCTGGCCGACACAGGGCGCGAACCCGTCAGACTGAGGCTATACACCGGTGCGACCAGCAGAGCAGTCCGGCTCAAATTCGCCCGGATGACCTCGGGAACTTCGGGATCGAAGTCGACATACTGACATTTTCGATTCCGTCGACCCGGTAGACGTAATAGTCCCAATCACCCCGGCGCACCGACAGACTCTTGGCACATAACTAACAGAATCGGACAGTCAACGTCACGAACTCGGCGGATCAACCTCGCAGAAAATGTCGAACTTCGAAGCCGAAATACGACATTGAAAAAGTGATGGCAGGATAGGCTACCGCCGGTTTTTGGCGCCATTGCCACACCGATGGCACTGATGTGAAAGCAGTGGATTCTGCTCATCGCGATGGCCCTCACCTACTTTCTCGACGCTGGCAGTTCGGCCGCCATCATGACCTCGTGGAACCCCGGCAGTTACCAGCGTATCGAAGACCTCCGAGCCGCCGCTAGTTTTCGCCCTATCCGTGCCTACCAACACGGATGTGCGGGCTATGCCAGGCTGCAAAATCAAGCAGAGACCCCTCGCCACCGCCGCCGATCGTAGATCCGGGAGAAGGCGGTACGGGACGTCATCAGCTTCAGCGGCGTGCTCACGACGATACCAGCATCGTGGTCAAAGATCCTCCACGATGCGCGTCGGTGAGTTGAACGGAGTCCTTAAGTTGAAGCGGTGCCAAGCCGGCACGATGGCGATCTGAAAGCAAGTTGCCGTGGCGTTCGAGTACATCATTGCGCTCCAGCCGAAAAGCGCAACCGCCCTAGCGCAGACTCGACAACGCCTACACGCCCCCTTCGTCAACCACCTTGTTCACAACCTTGCCAATCCGTTCC
Organism: Caballeronia mineralivorans PML1(12); assembly: GCF_001028175.1. GTDB lineage: Bacteria > Pseudomonadota > Gammaproteobacteria > Burkholderiales > Burkholderiaceae > Caballeronia > Caballeronia mineralivorans. The sequence continues at coordinate 58,651 of NZ_AEJF01000051.1, read as the reverse complement.
ACTTCGACTTCGACCGTATCGCCTGCCTTGACGAACAGCGGTGGCTTGCGCGCCGCGCCAACGCTCGCCGGCGTGCCGCTCACAATCACGTCACCCGGCTTGAGAACGAACGCTTCGCTCAAGTACGCGAAGATTTGGGCGACGTCAAAAATCATGTTTGCCGTGTTTGACTGCTGGACGACGCCATCGTTGATACGCGTCGTGATCGCCAGTCCTTTTCCAAGCGAAGGCAAATCGTCGGCGGTGACGAAGTAAGGTCCAACCGAACCGCTTGAATCGAAATTTTTGCCCATCGTCCATTGCGGTCCGCGCTTGAGTTGATAGTCGCGAATCGACCCTTCGTTCGACACTGAATAGCCGGCGATATACGCGTCGGCATCACTGGCATCGATATAGCGTCCGCCGCGCGACAGCACAGCCACCATTTCGCCTTTGTAGTCGAACGCATTCGACAACTTCGGCTCACAATCGGCACCCCATGACCGACGAAACTCTCGAAGGTACGCAGGAAAACGACCGGATAAGCGGGCTTTTCCATTTTGCTTTCATCGGCGTGGTCCGCGTAGTTCAGGCCGATGCAGAAGATCCGGGCGTTCGGCGAGATCGGCGGCAGCAGCGTGTGTGCCGCGATGTCGACAGGTTTTGCATCTGCCCTCTCGCTTACTGCTCCAATTGCACGACGGATGATGCCGCGTTGCGCGTTGTCGAGTGTTGCAACGTCGGCCGGTGTCACCGCAGACGGCAGATCAAGATCGATGGTATCGAACCATGCATCGGTCGACTGATGATCGGCCGCAACCGCAATGCCTGTGGCAGCGGCCTTTTTGTAGAAAGCAAAACGCATGATGAGTCTCCTGAAAACTAATATGACATCGGCGCCACACTTCAAGGAGTACCGATGATTAGGGCGAACTAGTGGATTGCGCCGGTCACGGTCTCGAGCACAGCATCGAGATCCGCCGGCATCGCATCCCCACGCCACGCGACATGCTGGTCCGGCCGTATCAGCGCATAACGCGCGCCGTACAGCGCGTGCAAGGCGGGATCGTCGACGGTGACCAGTGTGAGTGGAATGCCTCACTCGGCAGCGTGCGCGAGCATCGGCGTCGCCGCTGTCGCGGGGCCGGCCGTGACAAGCAGCGTAAAGCCTTCGCCGAAACGGTCATACAGCGCTTCACCGCGTGCGGTTGAGTCGCCGCTTGATAGCCAGAAGTGCGGTGCCCGGCCGCCCGGGCACGCGGACGGTACGTAGTCGCGGTAATGCGTGGGCGGTGGCGTGCTGCCGTCATCGAAGACCACTGGTGAGCCGTCATAGCGGTAGCCGAGCACAACGCCGAGCGTATCGAATTCGCGCGTCTTCCATTCAACAATGTGCTCCGATGCGGTTCGCCGCGCGGCATCGCCCGCGGCGTTGTCCGCTTCGAGCTCTTCAATTGCAAGCGACTCCGACGAGTGCGTGTGGTTGATCACGGCTTCGTCAATGGTGCGCAGATGCACCGGCCGGCGTTCCTCGCCATAGCTGTCGAGCAGCGCGTCGCCGCCCCAGCCTTGCAGCACGGCAGCACGGCAGCAAGTTTCCAGCCGATGTCGACAGCATCGCCAATGCCGAGATTCATCCCCTACGCGACCGCGTCCCCCAGCTCATGCCGCTGCTGCAATTCAGCAGAGCGAAAGATCAGCATCCGGTCTTTGGACAGCGCGCCGTCGCCGGTCATTCGAATGCCGAGCGTAGCTCGGGTCGCGCTGCCTGCGCCGTCGGCACCAATCACATAGCGGCTTTCGACGTGTTCGGTGCCGTTCGCTGTCTCGAGCGTCAGCGTGACGCGCTCCTGAGTCTGCGTGAGCGCTTTAACGGTGGTGTTAAAGCGCAGCGTCGCGGCCGGCAATTCGCGCGCGTGCTCGACCAGCGTTTCTTCGAGATTGTATTGCGGAATCCATTGTGCGTGCTCGGCATACAGCGGATGCCGGCCCGGGCGGCAGAAGAATGCGTTTTCGAAACGCGCGAGTGGCTTACCCGCGGGCCGCGTCGCGAATACGACGTAGGATGGATAGTCGATCCCGAACGGTTTGATGAGATAAGTTGTCGCGCGCTGATTGGTTTAGTCTTAAGCTTCGACCAACGCACGATTTTGCAGACGATCCCTCAACCGCGGATAGACTTTAAATGCGTTCCCCGAAAACACTTTTTCGCGAAGGGTTTCATCGAGCCACTTTAGGTTGTCAATATAACGCTTCGTATCATCGTAGTTGTGTCCCGTTTCCGGATCTACACCTCGGACCGCGCCGATGATCTCGGACGCGAAGAGAATGTTGTCTCCAGGCACGGTCTTCAACAGTAATTCCATTCCATGCTGGTGGTACACGCATGTATCAAAGAAGATGTTCTTAAGGAGAGTGGTAAGCAGCGGTCGATTTTTGTCTTGAGCCAAACCGCGATATCGACCCCAGTGATACGGAACCGCACCACCCCCATGTGGGATGACCAGTCGCAGAGTCGGGAAGTCTTCAAAAAGATTCTTCAAGACGAGTTGCATAAAGACCGATGTGTCTGCGTTGAGATAGTGGGCCCCGGTATGATGAAAGTTTTCGTTGCATGATTGACTGACGTGTACCATTGCCGGCACATCCAGTTCTACCATTTTTTCAAATAATGGATACCAATAACGATCTGTGAAGGCTGGGCCCGTCCAGAAGCCATCGGAAGGGTCTGGATTGATGTTGCACCCGATAAAGCCGAGTTCCTCAACACAACGACTCAACTCTTCCACACAATTTGCTGGACTAACGCCCGGTGATTGAGGCAACTGACAAACACCGACGAAATTTTCAGGGTACAAGTTGCAAACGCGACTGATCATGTCGTTACTTGCCTGGGTCCAATCGAGGCTGGTGATTTCCGTGCCAATGTGGTGGCCCATCCCGCCTGCGGGCGGCGAGAAGATGGTGACATCGATGCCGCGCTCCTTTTGGATTCGCAACTGATTTTCTTCGATCGACTCTCGGATTTCGTCGTCGGATACCGTGAGATCCGGCTTCAACGGAGGCGCTCCCACAACATCAAACGCGCTGATCTGGCGTTCGCGATAATCCTTCAGTGCGCGAGGAGCGGTGGTGTAATGTCCGTGTACGTCAATAATCATTCATATCTCCGAGTATCAAATAAGACGCAACGACTTAGGAGGCAAATTGGCTTGCTAGACCCTCGTTGCGTCGATTAAGGCGAAGTCATCTCTATTGAGTGGACTGGTAGGCTGTTTTCTTTTGTGGGTCGTCGTTGTTTTGCGCCGATGATTCATCTCCGATCTCTTCGTGAAGATCTACACCGGAGGCTTCGCGGAGAGTCGACGCCGAGATAATCCCAATCGCGTATGCGGCTATCGCGCAGAATCCCATCGCTGTTGCCAATTTGAGGTTCACTGACAGCACGCCAACAAGCGCAGGGATGGCTGAACCGAACCCCCGTCCTACGCTGGTGCAGAAACCGGCGCCGGCGGCGCGCATGCGCGTCGGATACAACTCGGAGAACGTAGGCATAAGCGTGCTTGCTATCGCGGCTTGCAGCGCTCCTAAGAAATAGCCAAGTATTAGTGTTATGAACCCGGCCAGTGGCGCAAAGGTGTAGACCGCTACATTCACTGCTTGACATGTGAGAAGCAGCATGATGCTCCGTTTTCGACCGAGCCGATCGATCACATTTCCGCAAAGCAACGGTCCGGTGAAAGAACCCAAGATGTTGATTCCGAGAAACGCGGAAGTGTATGCGACCGGCAGATGAAGGCCCATCCGCAAGTAAGTTGGGAGCCACGTAATCATGACGTAAGCGCCACCCAGGATCCCGAATGACATACATGTGCCAGTCAGCGTCGAGGCGAGATATTGCCCCGTGAACATTTCAAGAAATGCAGGCCGACCTGAAGTTCGTTTCTTCTTTCCTTGCTCGTAGATAAACACATCCGATTCATCTACGCTGCGGCGGATGTAGAGCACAAAAATCGCCGGTAAGCATCCAATTCCGAAGAAGACTCGCCAAGCCCATTCACCCGGAACGATTAAGTGCACAAGCGGCAGTAGCGACACTGAAATGGCGTAACCAACTGCGTATGCGCTTTGGATCGAGGCAGCGACGCGGCCACGCAGCTTAGAGGCGACGGCTTCGCTGATAAGGACGCCGGCAGCCGCGCCCTCTCCACCGATCCCGAGCCCTTGTAAAAAGCGAATGGCAATCAACTGGTGAAACGAAACTACGAATGCTGATATGAATGTGAAAAGGCAGACCCAGATGAGGGTGAGTTGGACCACGCGTACGCGTCCAATTCGGTCTGCAAGAATTCCAGCACCCCATCCGCCGATCGCCGCTCCAACCAAACCGGCTGATGTCAATGCGCCCGCCTGCGGGTGCGTTATCCCCAACAGTGCGATGAGGCTTGGTATGACGAGTGGAAACATCGTCGAATCCATCGCGTCAAATGCGACGGCGCCATAGCAAGCGGCATAAATCTTTCGTTGCTTCAATGAGAGATTTGAGAACCATCCGAATTTCATACGTCTCCTTCCGCTATTGCTCTTTTCTATCGCCTCGCCTCTCCGCAGAAAGCCCGAGGTCGATCACTGTCTCGGTCGATACCTTACGCGGGACGACCTAAGCAGTCAACTATATTGTCAACTAAATAGTAATCAATACTTGTTGGCTCGTGTTTCTAGAAAGTGTCAGAAAATCGCTGTTCGCGTCGCGAAGTGGGCCTCGAATCGCTGAGTACGCTCAGGATGGGATAACAGGACTAGGTGCCATGAAAAGTCATTTGGGGAGCCCCAAGCATTCATTTCGGCGCTCCAGAGCTCCACGACTAACCTTGTTTCAAATGTTGATAGTGATTAGAAGCTTGCGGATGCATACTCGGTGCTGAAGCATTCCCTTGCGCAACGCCGATGGATGAAATGACGAGATGCCTCTCTTGCTTGGTTGGACGCGCACGACACTCGTGCCGTCGTATTCCGCATGCAACCACGCAAAGGTAGGCGACGGGTGCGGTCGCGTCGAACCGGTGAGTCCTTGCGCGTCGCTTGTGAGCATAGGTGATCGCGAGGCATGTGATACCGCGAGCGACTCGCGCTCTATCTACAGCCCGTCTTGGCCAGCCTCGTAGCTGACGAAAACACACGTCTGATGGGTCTTGCCATTTTTGCTTGTGCTGCTCGCCGAGTTCGACGATATTCTAAAGTCGAGCGTCATGAAACGAGGTACTGACCGAGCGGAAGCCTGGCTTGTCGCGAAGACCATCATGCAGCGCGCCTTTCCTTTGGGTCACCTGCGGATTCCATCGAAACCGCCAGAACGACTCTGATCTGTTCACAACGCAACTGCATTCGTCGTAGGTCCATCGACAAACAAGTACACACTGCGCTTGCTAGAGGCCAAGCCTCTGCTAAGGCCAGCTATTAAGACCTTACGCGGTTCGTGCAGCGTCGCGACCGACACGCACTTGAGTTGTGTTGAACAGTGCGTTCGTGCACCATCACGTTCGTAACCGGTCAAGTGCGTGGCAGCATGGCGCTCATTTGTCCAGCCAGGTGTCGTCGAGCCGAAAGCTGTTGAAGTGACCGCCATTATCCGAGATCGTTAGCCCTTTTACATACGGCTGCGTGCAATAACCGATGGCGCTGTGATAGAGCGTAGGGCGCACGGCATCACTCATCAACTCGTCGTCAATCTTAAGCACGAGCGCCTTTCGCTTCGCAGGATCAAGTTCCTGTGATTGCGCCGCGATTTGCTCGTCGAATTCCTTCTTGCAGTAGTTCGAAATGTTGGTGGGTGATTGGCAAGTCAGCCGCGAGAAATAGTCGTCTGGATCGTCGACCGCGGTGCCGACAACATCGACGGCAAGCTGATAATTCTTGCGGGCTCGCGTCGCATACCAGACGCTCGACTCGAGAAGATTGATCTTCGCATTCACGTAAATCTTGCTAAGCTGATCGGCGACGAGCGTCGTCGGCGCCAAATACGAATCAGAGTTGCGCGTGATGAGCTCGACGTTGAGCGGCTTTTCGGGGCCGTATCCGGCTTGGCGCATCAGCTGCTGCGCCTGCGCGAGATTAGCCTTCGTATCCGGACCGTAGCCGGGAAACGCCGCGAGCGCCGACGCGGGTCTGCCCCATTCGCTATCCGAGCGAAACAGGCTGCCAACATTGAACGCGTTGTTGCTGATGCGCAAGAAGGCGTTGCGATCGATTGCGTACGCGAACGCGCGTCTCACATTGACGTCATTAAATGGCAGCGCGGCGTGATTGAACACCAGCACTAGTTCCGTCGATGTTTTCTTGATCTCGCAGCGCGCCTTCGGATTCGTCAGTTGCAACTGGGCGACCTTGTTATACGGAAGATTGATCTGATCATAAATCCCCGACGTAAATCCGAGTTCCTGATTCATCATCGATCCGCCTGCCAGAAACCGAATCGTCACGCCGTCGAGATACGGATGGCCCTTTTTGAAGTAATCTGGATTTCTCACCAGCTGCACGCTCTTGCCGCGTTCGAATTTCGCGACCTTGAACGGTCCGGTTCCGATCGGCGCGCTGCGCATCTGCTGTGCGCTTACGTGGCACGGATAGACCGGACTTAGACCACTCGCCAGATACTCGAGCAAAGACGGCTGCGGACGCGCGAGATGGAAGCTGACTTGCCGATCGTTATCGACGGTCACGTCTTTCAGATTCTGATACCACCCCGCACGTGGATTGTTTCTCCAGCCGGCCTCGCGCGCGCCGCGCAGTGTGTCCCACGTGCACTTTACATCCTTGGCGCTGAACGGCTGGCCGTCGTGCCACTTGACGGCCGTACGCAACCGGAATGTCAGGACGGTATGGCTGCTGTCCCAACTCCAGCTTTCGGCGAGATCCGGTTTGATTTCTTTCATCGTGTGATGGGTCGCTGCTTGATCGAAGATCACCAGATTGTTGAACACCGGCATGAACGCGCGCTGTACGTCGAACGTATATTCCTCGTGAATCGACGCGCTCGGCGGATTCAATCCGACGAGATGCAGCACATCTCCGCTTCTTTGTGCCATTGCATCGTGCGCCGCACACGTCGCGACGATACCGGCGCCAGCAATCCACGCCTTCCACAATCTCTTCATCTGTCTCCTCCACGCCATGAGCGGTGACCTTAACCGGCCCCGTTTGCTATTAATTCAGTGTTGTTTCAAATTAAATTCCCAGCACTGCACAATGTGATTAACGCGTCGAGCGCGCGAACGCCTTCGCCTGCGGGCAGCACCAAAAGGGGATTGATGTCCATCTCAGCGAGCTTTCCATTGCACTGCATCGCGACCTGCGAAATCTCGACGAGAGCATCGGCGAGCGCGTCGGTGTCGGCGGGCGGCGAACCGCGAAATCCGCGCAACAGCACGCTGCCCTTCAGGTCGTCGATCATGCGCATCGCTTCATGGCGCGACACCGGACACTGTCGTAGAGCGACGTCCTTGAACACTTCCACCATCACCCCACCGGACCCGACCAGCAACGTCGCGCCCAGCTGCGCGTCATAGGTTATGCCGACAATCATCTCGACTCCCCCCGACACCATTTCCTGCACCACGACGCCGTTGATTCGCGCATCCGGCGCGTATCGCATCGCACTTGAGGTGATTTCATCGAAGGCTGACTGGGAGCTCTGCGCATCGCGCACATCGAGCTTCACACCGCCCGCTTCCGTCTTGTGCTGGATGTCGGGCGAATCAATCTTCATGACGACCGGAAAGCCGATTTCCTGTGCCGCCGCTGCCGCCTCGGACGCGCTCGATACGAGACGCTCGCGCGGCGACGCAATCCCCCATTCCCGCAGCAACTGCTTGCCTTCGGATTCGGTGAGCGTCGTGCGTCCTTGCCGCACAAAGGGGTCGAGGCACTCAGACGCTGACGATTTGCTCGCCGCTTGCGACGCGACGCGCTGTTCGCGCCACGCGTGATAGTCGAACGCGGCGCGCAGCGCCTTTGCAAGACCGTCCGGGTTGCTCATGATCGGAATGCCGGCGGCCTTCAGTTTCGGTAGACCAGTTTCCTGTGCGCGGCTCCCCGTCCACAAATACGCAACGTTTTTGTCGGTCGTATCACGCAGCGCAATCAGTTGTTCCGCATGCCGGTCCCCTCCGGCGCTCGCGACGACCAGTGTGCCGATTTCCTCCTCGTCGGCGAGTGCGCCAATGATCGCGGGAAACTCTTCGCTATTGGCTTTGCCAGTGATGTCTGCGGGATTCGAAGCGGCGCCGAAGCCGTTGAGAATTGCGTTAATCGTTGATTCTGCGTTCGGCGATAGCGCGGGCAACGTGATGCCATCGTTGCCAAGCATGTCCGCGGTTAACGAGCTCACCCCGCCGGAATGCGAGACCACGGCAACACCATCACGACGTTGCAATTTGAAATGCGCAAGGACCTGCGAGATGTCCAGCAACTCGTCGTAGTTCGTCACGCGGATTACGCCGTACTGCTTGCACACCGCGTCGTACAGTGCGTCGGAGCCCGTCAGCGCAGCGGTGTGCGAGCCGGCCGCGCGCGCGCCCTGCTCCGATCTGCCGATCTTAATTATGACGAGCGGCTTGCCCCGCTCGGCAGCCAGCTTTGCGACCTGCACAAACTTATTGGCATCCTTGAAGCCCTCGATGAAGCCCGCGATGACCTTCGTTCCAGGATCGTCGAGCAGATATCGGGCGAAGTCGGCAAACTCGAGGTCCGCTTCGTTGCCAGTCGAAATCGCATAGCTGAGACCAATGCCGTTGTCGGCTGCTCTCGCCAGCAGTGGGCCGAACAGCGTCGCGCCGCTCTGACAGATGAGCCCGATAGGTCCCGCGCTGCCCGTTAATACGCGACTTGACGAGGTCAGCCACAGATCGTCGTGAATATTCGCGAGACCTAGACAATTAGGACCAGTAATGCGAAACCCCGAAGCGCGCGCAAATCGGCCAATTTCTTTTTGAAGGCCCCGGCGCTCGTCGGTGCCGCGCTCGGAAAAACCCGCGGAAATCACTATGCCGGCCTTGACGCCTTTTTCGCTGCATTCCTGCATCGTCTGCAGCACCGCGTGCCAAGGAACGATGATGACGGCGAGATCCGGCGCCTGCGCCAGCGACGTGATGCTGGGTTGGCACGGTTGATCCATGATCTCGTTGTACTTCGGATTGATCGGATAGACCTCGACGCGATCCCTGTACGCGAGAAGGCGCTTCAGAAACTTTCCACCGTAATGCATGCGCGGTGTCGCGCCAATCAGAGCGATCGAGCGCGGATGCAGCATCGCGTGAATCGATGTCTGCGAATAGTCTGCCAAATCATTCATAGTCAGAAACGCCCTGGAAAGTTGCGGGATAGCGCGCCCATACATTGTCATTATAGTTATCTGTTATGTATCTTTATCGTTAACAATGCTAGCCGGATAAATTCTCGAAGTCACGCGTTTTTAAGTTAACATAATAGTTAACAATATAGTTGACTTCATGTCAATCTGTGGTCCATCATCGAGAACGAATCCAACTTACATCAGGAGATGTTTATGTCGATTGGTTTCCAAGTTCTGCGCCGCAAACGAGCGGCGAGCATCGAATGGATCGAGAAATTCAAGGCGCTCCCGGTCGCGAATATTAGCGACGTCATGCATCGTCTGACGGCTGGCGGACCGCGTTTGCGTCCCTACCACGCGTCTGGCGTGCTCTGCGGCATCGCGTTGACCGTCAAGACGCGGCCCGGCGACAACCTGATGGCGCATATGGCGTTGACGATGGCCCAGCCCGGCGACGTGATCGTCGTCGATGCAGCCGGCGATCTGACCAATTCGATCATCGGCGAACGTATGATGGTGAATGCGCAGCGACGCGGTTTCGCGGGATGGGTGATCAATGGCGCGATCCGGGATCTAGAATGGGTGAAGCGGAATACTTTGCCTGTCTTTGCCGCGGGCATCAGTCACCGCGGTCCGTACAAAACCGGACCGGGCGAGATCAACGTGCCAGTGGCGATCGACGGCATGGTGATTGAACCCGGCGACTTGGTGATCGGCGACGACGACGGGCTACTGTGTGTTCCGTTCGATCAGATTGAAAAGATCTACGAGGCCGCGCGCGCGAAACATGCGCAGGAATCGTCAAGCTTCGACGCGATCGGGCTAAGCGATCAGCAAGCCGATTGCGCGAAGCTGACCATGCTGCTGGCGGAGCAAGGCTGCCGCTTCGAGGCCTGAAGCTGCGGCGGCGATGACACTACGTCATCGCCGCTTGCGCCTGCATCTGCTCTGCCGTGCTCAATTGGCAGGGTGTTTGCATCCGAGCTGATTGGACAGTTGCATCGCCGCGGCGCGCAAAGCGGCGGGAACCGGGCTGTCCCATTCCGGATCGATGTCGTCTGAACGGCCGGACACCGTCAGCACGAACGCGATCGCGCCAGACGCATCGAAGACCGGCGCAGAAAACGCGTTGATATCGATTTGATGCATCGGCGACGGCTTCGACAGCGCGCGCGCCAAGCCGCGTCCCCGTGTTTCGGCCAGTGCCGTCTCGAACCGAGCGCGCTCGGTCAAACCTTCCTGCAATTCGCTGTCGAGGATTGCGTCCGCGAGACCGGACGGTAGGAACGCCGCAAACATTAGGCCCGTCGCCGATTGCGTCGTGGTGAGGACCACGCCCGTGCGCAGATTTGTACTCACGGGATTCTCCGATGGCTCCCAGCGGATGATCGTCGGGCCCTTGTTGGCCCAGACGGCGAGCGACACAGTGTGTTCGAGCTCCAGCGCGATCTCGGGAAGCGCGGCGCACGCGACTTTCACCGAATCGATGTGCGCGACGTTCGCATTGGCGAGCTCCAACGACACCTGGCCGAGATCGTGCGCATACGCGACCATATATTTGCCCGCGCCGAACGCGAGCGGCTTGCGCGCGGTCCGTTCAAATTTCTCGACCTGCCCAATATAGACGACATGATCTCCACCAGGAAACATCTCGAGCTTCTTGCATTCCAGCCAAGCAGCGCAACCCTTGATGATCGGCACGTCTGCGAGCCCGTGGCTGATTGCGACGCCGGCGAACTTCTCGTCGCTGGTCTTCGCGAAACGGTTCGAAATGTCGATCTGATGCGACGCGAGGATGTTCACGACGAAGCGCTCGCTGTCCTTGAACGCGGGAAAACTTGTCGAGCGCGTCGACTGGCTCCACAGCACCAGCGGCGGATCCATCGACACAGAGCTAAACGAATTTGCGGTGACGCCGTACTGACGTCCCTCGCCGTCGACAGTCGTGACGACGGTCACGCCCGTGAGAAAGGTGCCGAGTACATTGCGCAGTTCACGCTGATCGAAGTTGCTCATTGCTGCGCTCCCTTCAGATACGCCTTGTGCCAGGCGCTCGGCAAACCGGGGACCTTGACGCGCAACGTGTACACGGAACTGTGAGCGCAGATGTAGAGGGTCTTCAGATCATCGCCACCAAACGTGAAGTTGACCGGCGTTTCCGTGCAGGGGATCAATCCGATTTTTTCGCCGGCGGGCGTATAAACCCAGATGCCGCTGGGGCCAGTGCAATAGATGCGTCCCAGCGCATCCACCTTGACGCCGTCGGGCGCACCCTGCGCCGTGTCGAATGTCATGTCGCCGATGATTCTGCGACCGATCACGTTGCCGTGCGAATCGAAGCTGATTTCGTGGAGGTACTTTAGGAAGCGTGTATTCGCCACGTACAGCTTACGCTCGTCTTCCGAAAACGCGAGTCCGTTCGGGTACTCGCAGTTCACAACGAGATGTACTAATCCATCGGGCGCGACGCGCCAGATTGCCGCGTCGAGTTCGCGATCCTTGATGTCGACGCGCTTGTCGGGATCGGTGAAAAGCAGGCTGCCGTCCGAGCGGCAGATGACGTCGTTTGGGCGATTCAGTTTCCTGCCCTCGACATTGTCCACGATGATTTCGGCTTCATCGGTTCGCGGATTCCATCGCGTCAGGCGACGGCCAAGTCCTTCGCATTGTACGATGTTACCGTTCAGATCGAACGTTGTGCCATTGCCGTTGGTCGTCTTGCGCACAAACTTGGCGTCTTTACCGGGCGTGAGTCGATAGAGCTTGTCATCGCGCACATCGGCAAAATAGAAGTGTCCGCTGGGATCCCAAAGCGGTCCCTCAGCGAAAGTATATCCAGTCGCGACGCGCTGCGGCGGCTGCGACGACTCGAGAATTTCAACCGCGCTCATATTATCTTTCCCTCAAAATCTAGCGCGTCCAGTACAGGCGCGTGGGGTTGTCGACGAGAATGCATTTGATCTGTTCGGCAGTCGAGACCCAGCTGCTCAACTGATCGGCGAGCCATGCGCCATCGGGTTTCACCTCCTTGGCGAGCGTATGCGGCCAATCGGTTCCCCATAGCACGCGATCCGGCGCGGCTTCGACTAACGCACGCGCGACCTCGTTAACATCGTTGTAGTGGGGCGGACCTTCATGGGAGGTGATGTACACGCCGGACAACTTCACCCACGTGCGGCCGCCGTCAAGAAGTCTTTTAAGCGTCGACATGCGCGCGTGACGCACGCCTTCCGGTTGCGGCACGTGGGCGAGGTGGTCAAGCACGAGCGGACACGGCAGTGTGCGCCACACCCCCTCGTTCGCCTCGAGCAGACCGCTGTTGCGATCGGCGAGCAACTGGAGATGCCATCCGAGCGGTGCGATTTTGTGCGCGAGTTCGGTCATCTCTGCGGGCGCCAACTTGAGCGGACCTTCAAGGTACACGCGAATGCCGCGCACCCCGGCCGCGTGCCAGAGTTCCAGCTGCGCGTCATCGACTTCCGCACGCGCGACGACGACGCCTCGTGCTTCTTGTTTCAGCTGCGCGAGCGCATCGAGCAGTGCGGTGTTATCGAAGCCGTAGCTGGCAGGAGCGACCACGACCGAACGCATGAAGCCGAGTCGCTGCTTAAGCTTGCGGTAATCGTCTACGGTCGCCCAGATGCCGGTGCGGCCTAGCGCGCGCGGAAATCTCGGATCGAAAATATGGTGGTGGCAGTCGGTCGCGTCCGGCGGCATGACCAGATGAGGCGGCGCGGTGCCTGCGGAAAACGGGACTTCGACACGTCTTTGCCGACTCTCGTCGATCCCTTCCTGACTCATGTCTCCTCCTTACGCGTCTTCAGTTTTTCTATCCATATTGTTAACTATATTGATAACCGATGCAACTAGCCGATGAATGATGCCGGACGCGGATTCTTCCGTGTCGTAGCATCTTCAAAACGAAAGACGAAAAAAACCCGCGTAGGCGGGCTATCTAAGGTTAACTACAAGAAATGACGGCACTCCGGCGCGCTCTTATCCGATCTCGGCAACTCGATGGCGCAGCGCTTTTTTCAGGGCCTGCACGGCACCATCGTGATATTTCTGCATCGCCTTCATGGCTCTCGTCGCCGACCCCGCACAAACCGCCTCGACGATGTCTTCCATATCGGTGACGATCGCTTCGGCGCGTCCCGGCATCATCACCGACTGGAACCAGATGCGCACGAGTTGCGAGTTGAGCGTCGACAGCACGCGTATGCCGGTATCGTGCCCCGAGATCCTCCAGAGCTCTTCACGCAGCCGCCTGCCGACAGAGCCGACCGACATCGGATCTTTCGCCTTGGCCGCCGCACGGATGCGCGTCAGCAGGTTGCGCAGCGTCGTCTTGTCAGCGTCGGTGACTTTCTCGGCAGCGGCTTTGACCAGCAGCACCTCCACAGCGCCCCGCACTTCGAAGATTTCCACCGCTTCCTCGGGACTGATCAGCCGCACCCGCGCGCCGCGAAACGGCGTGCTGACGACCAGACCCTCCTGCTCGAGACGCGACAACGCTCGGCGCACGTTGGCCCGATTCGTATTGAACTGCTCCGCATAGTCCGCTTCGACGATACGCTCGTTCGGCAGAATTTGCCCATTCACAATCATCTCCCGCAACGACTTGTATTCGTCGATTTTTTTCTCGGGCTTGTTCATCCATTTCTCCGCGCAAACTAGGCGCGCGCTCCACGTAATCACGATCCGTTAGTTTACACCTTTGTTGACCATAGCAACCCTCAACGGCAAGCGTTATTGCTAACGCGCGTCAACATACAGCCACGGAAAGCGATATCGCACTGTCGCGTCCCGGACGATACGGCGGTCCGGGCGTTCTGAACCGCTCGAACTGAGCTTACCGACAGTAAGCTCCATATTGTTCACGTCTGCCTCAGAAGCGATGGCGGATGCCGACGTTGATCCCCGTCTGATCGTATCCAGCTGCGGCCGTCGCGTAGCCGTTCACGCCGAGCGTCGCCCTTCCCTTGTTGTGCGTGTAGGCGGCCGTCGCGTAGAGATCGGTGCGCTTGGACAGCGAATAGTCGGCCGAGAGCACGCCGAGCAACGAATCGTTGCTGCTGCCGTGAACGTCGTTGTAATAGGCGACGCCGGTGATCTGCAACGCCGACGTGATCTGATAGGTCATGCCCGCCTGATACATCCCCGCGCCGGTCACGTCGCCCACCGTGGACGGTACGACCGGATTGGTCGGTAGAAACGCATTTCCGACGCGCAACAGCCGGTACCCGAGATACGCGGTCGCCGGACCGATTTGATACATGCCCGCGACATAGAACCGCTGCTCGCTCGACGTGTTGGTCGTCAAAGTATTCCCATTGCGTTGATCGAACGCGGCGGTCAACGACAACCCATCTATTGTATAAACCGCCGATCCGCCGTAGTAACGGCCCGTGATCTGTGCGCCTGGCACCTCTGCACCGTATCCAGTGTCATAGCGCGTGGAGTACATCGCCGACAGCGTCAATGGCCCGAATGCGCCGATGTATTTGATCGAATTGTCGATCCGCGATGACATCGCATAATCAAGGCTCAGCGACGAATAGCGCGCGCTCGTGCCCATCGGATCAAAAGTCGCGGCGATGTCGGACACGATCGACAACTGCCGGCCCAGCCGAAGTTGCTGTTTCGCAGAGCTCAAACCGACCCACGCCTGACGGCCGAACAGGCGGCTCGTCGTCGTGGCGTTCGTGCCGAGGCCTCTGGTCGATTGCGCGGACGTCCCGTCGCTTATGCTGAAGCCGGATTCAAGATTGAAGATAGCCTTCAGACCGCCACCGAGATCCTCGATGCCGCGCAATCCCCACCGTGATCCGGACAGATTGCCCGACGCTTCGCTCAGGCGCGAACCGCCCGTCGGAGTGTTGTTCACGTATTCCAGGCCGGCATCCGCGATCCCGTACAGTGTGACGCTGCTGCTCTGCGCGAAGCAGTACTGAGTGCTCAACGCCATCGCAGTCGATGCGAGGCCGAGACGCATGGTCCGGCGTGTCGTCGTTTTCATATGCAAGTCAGTCTCCGTAATTATGTGTTGAATGTTGTACCGATCGAATTCGCCGAGTTGATCCTCCAAAAATATTATTAACGTTTCGGTATCTTTATTGTTAACCGATAGTACCGGCAACTTTGTAGTTTGTTTTCGAACCTTTCGCAACGAGGTGATACGAGATTTCTGATTATCTACAGACTGGGGCGTACGATTCAATCGCGTCTATCTACCGCTCGCACGCGACCGGAGCGTGCAATACATGGCGCGCGCTTCAGACCCGAGAAAAACAAGCGAAACTGCGGTGAGCGCGCAAGGCAGACGCACGCGTGCAGACGCGCCCAAGCCCGCACCCAAGCGCGCGCGATCAGCGGGCTGCGCGCAGTCAGGGGTTAATCTCTTCCAGCGACTTGCCGGTCGTCTTCGGGCCGAAGATGCCCACGACGAAGACTTGCAGCAGCATCGAACTCGCTGTGAATGCGGCGACCAGCGAAACGTCGCCGGCATGCAGCAGAATGCCGATCAGCAGACCGGCGAAGGCCGAGGAAACTCGGTTCCACGAGAACGTGAATCCGACCGCGCGAGCGCGAACGTGCGTGGGGAAAAGCTCGGGCCCGTAGCTGTGATACGCGATCGACTGACAACTCGAACCTAGCGTGAACAGCACACCCGATGCGATCAGCGCGAGCGGCGCCGAAGCCTGCGAAAATGCAATCATCGCGAGTCCCATAACGAGGCACGACAAGATGACGAGCCACTTGCGCTCGATTTTGTCCGCGAAAGTCGACACAACGCATGCACCGATCGGATAAGACAGCGTAATCACGAATCCGTACTGCAGACTGTGCTCAAAATTCACGCCGCGCGCGGAAAGCAGCATTGGGATCCATGCGCCGAACGCGTAGAAGCCGAAGCCGTTCGAGAACTGCGCGACCGACAGCATGATCGTCCGTCCGAGATGTCCGACCGCGAAGATATCCTTGAACGAGCCTTCGGTGAGATCTTCGGCCACGGCTGGCGCGGGCCGTTTTAGCGGCGCGGCGACGGCCGCCTCAACCTTCGCTTCGAGTTCGGCGATGACCGCCTCGGCTTCCTTGATGCGGCCTTTTCTCGCGAGCCAGCGCGGGCTCTCCGGCAATCCGTTGCGCATGCTGAGCGCGAACACCGATCCCGCCGCGCCGATAAGCACGACCCAGCGCCAACCGTCCAGACCCAATGGCGACAACAGCACCATGATCCAGCAGAGCAGCGCGGCGAGCGGCGACGAGCAGTAGCTGAACGCCTGCTGCAACGAGAACGCCTTGCCGCGCACGTGCACTGGAGTTAGCTCAGTGAGGTAAGCGTCTATCGTCGAGAACTGTACGCCAAGCCCGACGCCGGTCAGAAACCGCCAGATGTTGATGCCAAAGCCTGTCGTCTGAAACACCATCACCGCCGAACATCCGCCATACATCATCAGCGCGAATGTGAACGCCTTCTTCCGGCCTATTCGATCAGCGAGCGGACTCAAGAACAGCGTGCCGGCCCATAATCCGATCAGGCTAGCGAAGACGAAGGTGCCGAAGCCCGACACGGAGATGGCGTGCAACGCACTGAGTGGTCCAAGCGACTCCGGCTTGAACAGCCCCTCCTTGATCATACCGGGCGCAACATACGGGATCCCCGAGTTATCGTAGAACTCGAAGAACGAGCCGAGTGCGAGAATTAGGACGATCTTCCAGATCGGCATGCTGGACGGCAGGCGGTCGAGGCGAGCCGCTAGGTGTGCGGCGTCGATCGCAAGCGTCGTCGTCCTGCTATTCATCGCGCCGACGGCGTGATTAAGATACTCGCCGCGCAACGCACGCGACGACCTGGATCCGTCCAACATGATTGCTGCCTCCTATCCCTTATCGTTATCTTCTGCCGACGAGCGCGTCCTGATCGAAGCTCAGGGAAATCCGTACAGAACGGACGGATTTTCGACCATAATCCGCTTGAGGGTCGCATCGTCGTCGATCCACTGCGCGAGCGTATCGACCAGCACCGCATCGTTGGGCATCGTGCGATCCCACATGTTCGTGTGCGGCCAGTCGCTTCCCCACACCAATCGCTCCGGCGCATGCTTGACGAGCGCGCGAGCGATGGGCACAACGCTAGGATACGGCGGCTCTTCCATCGTGATCCGCATCGGCCCGGAAATCTTGACCCAGAACCGCCCGGTATCGAGCAACTCAAACAGCTTTCGGTTCGCCGCCGAGTTCACGCCCGCCGACGCCGGATTGTGCGCAAAGTGATCGAGCACGACGGTCGCATGAGTTGCGATCAACCGATCCGCGTGCTCGATCAACCCGTCGGGCTGCGGATAGAACTGGATGTTCCAGCCGAGCGACGTGAGCCGGTCGATCAGCGCTGGCGCCAATTCATTGATATTGCGGGAGAAGAAGCGCGCGCCGCGCACACCGAGTGCGTTCAATTTCGCGAGTTCGCCGTCGGTGACAGATGCCGGTAATCTGACGACGCCGCGCAGCCGATCCGGATACGCGGCCAGCGTGTCGGCGAGATGCTCGTAGGTCTCACCGTAGCCGCCGCCGCTCACCAGGACCGCGCGCGCGAGGCCAAGTGTATCCTGCATACGGAAGTACATTTCCGCGGTCGCGTTCCCCGAAACATACGGCGCGTTCTCGGCGAACGGATAGCGATCGACTGGACCGAACATATGCAAGTGGCTGTCGACGGATCCCGCCGGCAGCTTCAGACTCGGAGTCGACGTATTCAGGTCAGGGGGAGGGGTCAGCCGATGCATGGTCGCGTCCTTCACAGATTAATGATGCCGACGTTGCCTTCGATCGAGAGCCGCGTGCCCAGCACTTCGGACAGCGTTTTCATGCGGTTCAGGATCACCGCGCCCGCTTCCGGATCGGCCATATACGGGCGGCCGTCGGTCTTCGCGTGACTGCCCGAACCGACCGACCGAGTGATCTCTCCCTTCACTGCGGGATTGCGGCCGAGATTGACCGGATAGAGCTGGATCTGCGTGACTTTGTGACCTTCCATTTTCACGCGGAACAGCACCGTTCCCCACCACAACGTGTCGACGAGGCCAGGATGCAGCGGCTCGGCGGCGGGATTGTGCTCGGGCATGCGGTCAGGATCGTGGCCCCACGATTCGTAACTGTCGGCCGGTACGCGATCGTTGAATTCCGACTGCGCAAAGAAGTTGCCCAGACCGTAGAAGATCGGCTTGCCTTTATAGATCTCAATGCCCAGCGTGCGGTGCCAGCCGTGACCGATATACATGTCCGCGCCCGCATCGATGCAGGCCTTCGCGAACTCCACCGCGTAAGCGGGCGGCCTGTCGCCACGCGCGCCCTCGGCGGTTGCCGTGTGATGCGAGACGAGCACCATGTCGGCCATCGAGGCGGCCTCGCGCACCGAGCGCAGATTGGCTTCAAGATCCTTGTCGTGACACTTGCTCGTAATGCGAAAATCCGGTCCTTCGGTGAACACCGGGACTGAGCGGTTCGACGCCAGTTCTGGAAACTGCAAGCGGATCTCGCCATCGACCGCGTCGAAGCGGTGATAGCCGATGTGCAGCTTTTCGACGGTCCGGCGCAACTGTTCCGCCGCGGCCGAATCTACCTGATGATTAAGCTGCACGCGCAGCGGATTCATGCCCGGACGGCCTTTCATCGTGGCTTTCGGCATGCCGGCCCATTCGTTGTTTTTGTTGCCCGTGGCCACAGAAATCAGCGCCGCACGCCCCTTGCGCGTTTCGTGGTACGCGGGCTTACGCGCTTCCTCGAGATCGCGTCCCGTGCCGGCATGCGTGATCCCGACACGATTGCAATGTTTGATCGTCGAGAAGATGCCGTCCGAGCCCCAGTCGAAACTGTGGTTGTGCGCGAGCGACATCATGTCGACGCCGGCCCATTGAAAATCGTCGGCGACATTGCTATCGGCGATCATGAAGCTGGCGACCCAATCGTTGCGCGACGGATACTGGATTTCCTCCGGATCACCGAAATTCATCTCGAGATGCGCCATCGTGAGATCCGAATCGCGCATTAGATTGATGACCTTCAAAAACTCCGCGTCCTCGCACTGCGAGAACGGGCGCGATGCCATGCATTCACCAGCAAGGACGATATCCCACACGTTCGATGCCATCGTTGTAGTCTCCTGATGTGATAAGCGTTGACCGAAAGCTGGAGCGGCCTCACACGGCCAAATAGACGCGGATAGAAACGCAGCCCCCGCAAGCCGCGCGCGTGCAGCTCGCGCAACACGCTGTCCTGCACATCGACGCGCGCGATCGCTATGCCGCGCGCGATCTCGCTGCCGAAATCGTCGAGCGCTTCGAGCAGGCAGCGGTTGCCGTCGCCATAGCTGGACGGCGCGGCGACGATGCTGCGGGTCAATCCGAACCGCCGCTTGAACAGCTCGTAGTCGGCAACCGTCGCGTACGGCACCGGCCTTCCGTCGATCCGCGCATAATGCGGATCGACGATGTGGTGATGGCAGTCTGTCGCACCGAACGGCGCCGACGTCTCGGGCGGTTCCGATCCCGTGAACCGGTGCGCCACCAGCCGTTCCTCGCAAACGAAGTCAAGTGTGCTCATGGTGTGGTCGGCGTGTAGAACTGTGGCCATCGTCTGAAGACGACCGGACTGGACGATGCGTACATGTGACAGGTGTCGAGAACGCGCGGCGGCGTCCGCGGATCACGCGGCTTGTTCTGGCGTGCACGGTTGGTCGCCTGAAAAGCCACCGTTGCGACGCGCCCCAAAAGCTCCCATTGATGCGTGCACCCCTCAACGCCGCCGATCAGCGGCTTGAGCGTCTTGGTCCAGTCGCGCGTGATTCGCCTGCCGCGCAGCACCTCGAATTTCGAGGTGATCGCGCCGCATTCGGGAAAAGGCCCCGCGTTCGTCACCGCGACGGCATCGTGAATCAACATGTCGAGATCGATCGTCAAACGGATCGCCATATCGTGCGCCGCTTCACCCGCTGGCAAGTCGCGCAGTCCCGCGCGATTGGGCCAGAAGGTGGTTTTGAAATCAGTCAGATGACCCTCGATGTCCCACAGTCCATCATCGCGCTCGTAGCCGTGACACTCGATCACCCGGGTGTGCATCAGACGACGCGGATACCTGG
Organism: Caballeronia mineralivorans PML1(12); assembly: GCF_001028175.1. Taxonomy (GTDB): domain Bacteria; phylum Pseudomonadota; class Gammaproteobacteria; order Burkholderiales; family Burkholderiaceae; genus Caballeronia; species Caballeronia mineralivorans. The sequence continues at coordinate 38,186 of NZ_AEJF01000051.1, read as the reverse complement.
CAGGCGGAAGACCGGTCGTCATGCCGCGCCCGTCTCGTTGCGGACCTTGTTCCGCTTCACGGTGCAGCGATGCGCGTAGCGCCATCCCACGCCGTTGTAGTCGGACACCGCATGGTGGATCGTGCAGCGGTTGTCCCAGATCAGCAGATCGCTTTCCTGCCATTGATCGCGATAGATGAATTGCGGCTGCTCACAATGCGCGAACAGAAAATTCGGGATCGCCGCGCTCTCTGCCGCCGTCATGCATACGATCTCTGTGGGAAATCCGCGATCGAAGATCGATTTGCATCCGGTATCATGGTGAAACCGCACGACGTCGTGCGCGCCAGTGTTCGCCTTCGCGTCGCCGGCAGCCGTCATCTGCTGCCCATAGATCTTCGCGAGCGTATGCATCACCTCGAGTCCTTCGAGCCACACCTTCATCCGCTCCGAGAGCGTGTCGTACGCGCGATACACTGACGCGAGCACCGTGTCGCCGCCGCACGGCGGAACTTCGATTGCGTGCAAGATCGACGCCTTACCCCGCGTGGGCGACGTAGCGAGAACTTTGTGCCAGAACATGCCTGCTTCCTGTCTGCCGATCGGACGTCCTTCGGCATCGATATTGTTCGACATCCGCTCGACCTGCGGGAATTCTGGTAACGCGTCCGACTTGCGCATCTCGATGAACGTGCATTTCGCATCGTTCTGCACGCCGCCCGACACCAACACCTGCCCGAAAATCCCGGCGAACGCGAGCCGCTCCTTCGGTTCGAGCTTCTGTCCTCGCACGATCGGAAGGTCATTCGCATCTAGCCACGCCGGGTAGATCTCGCGCGCAACGTCCACAAAAACGTTCTTGCGCAGATTCACACTGCTCAGTTCCGCCCGGAGCGACGGGTTCGAGCGCCTAACTTTAAGTGCCATCTGCTTCTGTAAGCGACGATGACGGATGTTAATCGTCGTCAATACAGTATCTTTCTTGTTAAACATATTAGATAACTCGTCAAGTCGTCGGCTATATCGCGCGGCATCCGGCCGCGTCGGATCGATCAATTCGTCAATGCAGATGGCACGCGACTAGATGCCCGCTGCCGATCTCGCGCAACGCGGGTGACTCAGACTGGCAACGATCGAATGCGTGCGGACATCGATCGCGGAAATGACAGCCTGACGGCGGATTGATCGGGCTCGGCAGTTCGCCGCCCAGCACCTCGCGCTCACGCTTCAGCGCGGGATTCGGGACCGGCACGGCAGCGAGCAGCGCCTCCGTGTACGGATGCAGCGGCTGCGTGAATAGCGCGCGCCGCTCGGCAAATTCGACAATACGGCCGAGATACATCACCGCAATTTTGTGACTGATGTGCGCGACCACCGCGAGATCGTGGGCGATGAACAGATAGGACAGCTTTCGTTCCTGCTGGATGTCCATCAGCAGATTGACCACCTGCGCCTGAATCGACACGTCGAGCGCGGACACCGGTTCGTCCGCGACGATCAGACGTGGATTCGAAGCAAGCGCTCGGGCGATCCCGATTCGCTGTCGCTGCCCGCCGGAGAACTGATGCGGAAAATTTTTCATCTGCGATGCGCGCAGGCCGACTCGCTGAAACAGTTCGACCACACGCTCCATACGCTCTTCCGCTGAGCCGATGTCGTGCACGTCGAGCGGTTCGGCGACGATCTCGGCGGCCGACAGACGCGGATTTAGCGAAGCGAACGGATCCTGAAACACGATCTGCAGTTGCCGCCGATATGGACGCAATTGCCGCTTGCTCAGCGGCACGATGTCCGTTCCGTCAATGTAGATCTGGCCGGACGTCGGTTCGATGAGACGCATCACGGCACGCGCGAGTGTAGACTTGCCGCATCCGCTTTCACCGACAAGACCAAGTGTCTCGCCCACTTCTACCTTGAAACTCACGCCGTCGACTGCGTGCACTCGATCGCGTCGACGCACGAGCAGCGATCGTTGCAGCGAAAACTCTTTCACCAGATTAACCACTTCCAGAACAGGCTTCGATCCGTCAACGGTTGGGGCCGGGGTTTGCATGTCAATGAGTACCAGTGATGGGTTTGGAATGCCAACAGGCGGCTAGGTGCCCCGGCTCCTTTTCTTCGAATGGGGGATATTTCTGACGACAGATTTCCGTCGCGCGAGGACAGCGCGGCGCGAAGGTACAGCCGTCCGGCAAGTCGATCAGTGCAGGCACGATGCCGGAAATTTCCTGCAGCCGAGGCTGCTCCATTTCGCCGGTGAGCAAATCGAGTCGCGGCACGGCCTTTATTAAGCCCTCTGTGTACGGATGCTTCGGCCGTTCGAAGATGCGTTCGACCGGTGCCTCTTCGATCTTCCTGCCGGCGTACATCACGATCACATGATGCGCGTTCTCGGCGACCACGCCCAGATCGTGCGTGATCATCACGATCGCCGTGCCGAACTTCTGCTGCAGGTCGCGCATCAGTTCGAGAATCTGCGCCTGAATCGTTACGTCGAGCGCGGTCGTCGGCTCGTCGGCAAGCAACACTTTCGGATTGCAGGCGAGCGCCATCGCGGTCATCGCGCGCTGCCGCATGCCGCCAGAGAGTTGATGCGGATATTCTCGCGCGCGCCGCTCCGCTTCTGGAATCCGCACCAGCTTCAGCATTTCCACCGCACGCGCCATCGCTTCGGACCGCGATACTTTCTGATGCAACGCGACAGTTTCTGCGATCTGATCACCGATCGTCATCACTGGATTGAGCGAAGTCATCGGCTCCTGAAAGATCATCGACACTTCGTTGCCGCGAATCCCGCGCATCGCTTTTTCGCTCAATGACAGCAAATCCTTGCCGTCGATGCACACCTTGCCGCCGACCGTGCGTCCCGGCGGTGACGGCACCAGCCGCATGATCGATAGCGCGGTCATGCTTTTGCCACAACCTGACTCACCAACGATCGCGAGCGTCTGCCCCGCTTTGACGTTGAACGAGAGATCGTCGACCGCTTTCACGAGACCGGCGCGGGTAAAAAAATACGTCCGCAATCCCTCCACGGTCAGCGTCACGCCCTCGTTCGTGTGGTTCATGTGATTCGTGTTGTGGGTTTTGATCTGCTCGGCTTCGAGCAACTGTTCTGATTGCATGATGCAAGGCTCCCGTTAGTGAGCTCGCGAGCGGGGGTCGAGAATGTCCCGCAACGCATCGCCGAGAAGATTGGATCCGAACACCGCGAGGCTGATGAACAAGCCCGGATAAATGACCAACCAGGGCGCCGTGCCGATGTATTCCGCCGCCGACGAGGACAGCATCTTGCCCCACGACGGATACGGTTCCGGAATGCCGAGCCCCAGAAACGACAGCGATGCTTCGATCAGAATCGCGCTGCCGAGATTGGCCGCCGTCAGCACGATCAGCGGCGCGAGTGTGTTCGGAAGAATGTGACGCAGCGCGATGCGCCATTCGCTCATGCCGGCCGCGCGCGCGGCATCGACGTACGTAAGTTCGCGCAGTACGAGCGTGTTGGCGCGGATCACGCGGCCGAGAATCGGCGTTTTGGTGATCGCAATCGCGAGGATCGTGTTCATCACCGACGGGCCCAGCACGGCGGCCATCGTCATCGTGAGGATCAGGCTCGGAATCGCCTGCAGCATCTCCAGCAGGCGTTGCAGCACTAGATCGAGCTTGCCCCCCGCGAATCCGCTTGCAAGCCCGATGGCCGTGCCGAACAGCGTGCCGAGTATCGTCGCGCCGACGCCCACGCCGATCGACGTGCGCGCACCGAGGATGATGCGGCTCAGCACGTCACGGCCTAGGTAGTCGGAACCGAACCAATGCTCCGACGACGGCGCCCCCAGCGACAGCAGCGGATGCGTCGTCAACGGATCGTGCGGCATGATCAGGTTTGCGAACACCGCGATGAAGATCAGCAACGCCATGACCAGAACGCCCAATGCGCCTAGCGGATATCGCCTGATCAGAAACGCGACCGTTCCGAAGCGCCCTTTGACGTTCGCGCCGGCGCGGGACAGTTCGACTTCGTAGTTCACCAAGGGCTGCATGTGTACTCCTGCTTCAATACTTGATGCGCGGATCTAGCAATGCATAGCTGAGATCCACGAGGAAATTCACGAAGACAGCCGCGAACGCCATCAGCAGCACGAGATCCTGTACCACGGGATAGTCGCGCTGGTTTATCGAATCGACGAGGTATCCGCAGATACCCGGCACGCTGAAGACCGTCTCGGTCACGACCAGACCGCCGATAAGATACGCCGCTTCGATGCCGATAATCGTCAGCACCGGTAGGAACGCGTTCTTCAGCGCGTGACGGAAATTCACCGTGAACGTCGAAGCGCCCTTCGCTTTGGCGGTGCGGATGTAGTCCTGGCTCAGCACTTCAAGCATCGACGATCGTGTCAATCGCAACACCAGCGCCGAGCTTCTAAAACCCACCACCATTGCGGGCAGGCTCAGCACAACGAGTTCCTGAATGAGCGTGCGCTGCCCCATCGGGTAGATCGGAATGAAGCCGAACGCATGGACGAAAAACATCAGTACGAGTAACCCGATCCAGAACGACGGCAACGAAAGTCCGCTGATGCTGATGACGCGCAGCGCGTTATCAACAAATGAGTTCTTTCGAATCGCGCTGAGAACGCCGAGCGGCACGCCGATGATTGTCGCGAACAGCATCGCCAGGCCGGCGAGTTTCAGCGTGACGGGAAGACGGGTGACGATCTCGGCGGCGGCTGGTCTCTCCGAGATAAACGAATAGCCGAAGTCGCCGTGGAGAATGCCACCGATCCACGCCGCATATTGCATCGGCATTGGCTTGTCCAAACCGAGTTGCTTGGTGATCAATGCTTTCTGCGCTTCGTCGACGTAGCCGCCCGAATCGAACAACACGTCGACGATGTTGCCCGGAATCATGCGCATCATCGCGAATATCAGGATCGATACGCCTATCAGCGTCAAGACCATTAAGCTCGTGCGCTTGATGATGTACATCGTCACTGTCCGTCTCCTCTGCTTTTTTTGCCCGACGCGTAGTCGGTGAGTGCGTCGACTATCCGTTTGGGAATGTCGATGCCGTGCCGCTTCGCCTGCTCGCGCGATCGCGCGCTTCGCTCTCCCGGCAAGCGGATTTCGTCGATCCCCTTTTGCGTGCGCGTCGCCTTCACCGACTGCAACCAGCGCGACATCGTCTGGCGATACGTCGAAGAATCACCTGCGAGCGTCGGTTTGATCGCGACGACTAACGCGCCTGGACCCGTTTTCGGCGGCGGCGGTTCCGCGTTGCACAGCATGCCGAGCGCGTGAATCGCGAGAGAAATGCCAAAGCCTTTGTGATCGCCGAACGGCAGCAGCAAGCCTTCGGCGGCGGCGTGCGGATCGGTCGTCGGAACGCCTTGCGAATCGAGAGCAACGCCTTCTGGCAGCGCGATATTGAGGCGTTTTCGATACCGCACTTCGGTCGTCATGAACGCCGACGTCCCCATGTCGATCACGAACGGATCGCTCTCAGTCGGAAAACCGAACGCGATCGGATTGGTGCCGAGAACCGGCGACGCACCGCCCGGCGCCGCCACCACCGGCGTCGACGCGACGGTCACAATGCCGACCAGTCCGCGCTTGGCGAGTGCGTCCACGTAGTACGCGCTGCGCCCGCTCATCCATGTGTTCCTGACACCGATCACGGCGAAGCCGAACTGATCCGCGCGCTGCGCGGCCGCCATCGATGCGAGATACATCACGTACATGCCGTTGTGATTGCCCCCATCAAGCAGGCTGATCGGGCCGGTCGAATCGCTGAAAGTCGGCTCGCTGCGCGCGGCGCGAAAACGCGCGTGCTCAAGCAGATTCAGCAATTTCGCGAGACCCGAATAGCCGTAACCGCACAACTCCGCATCGACGACGTGATCAGTGATGACGCCAGCTTCGTCGTCGCTCAGTCCGGCAACACGAAGCGCCGCGAAGCCAAGCTCCCGCGCCTGCGTTTCGGTCAATTGAATCTGAATCGTCATGGTTAGGCGAATATCGAAGATCGAAGATCGAACAGGTTTATAAGTGAAGCGTGGGATGACAATAAACTGAACATCAAAGCAGCGCAATAATGGTTAACAATATTGTTCTCTTTATTGCGTAAGGAATAACCCTACTACGCCTATTCGGCGGAGCGTACTGAAAACCCGCGGGAAGCGGGGATAAGAGAAAAGAAGGCGCCAAGCGAAGGAATCGTTGCGCGCGAGAACAGATTGACCGAAAGCCGATTAATATCGCTGAGAGGGAAGCTTAGACATCCGCACGCCTTGGCAGCGCGCGGAGTCGAAAGTCAGGGTAGCGCCGGGCGCGTTGGGGCTGACTCGCGTTATCGGCAGTCGGCAGCTTCTGCGCGGACGACAGGCGCGCTTCGGCTGTCATGATGTCCTGCGGATAATAGGGATCGTCGCCGGCCCGTACTCTATAGCCGGCCGCCTGTAGACGCTGCAAGTCGCCCGTCACATCAGATCGACTGAGCAGCATGTCCGCAAAGCATGTGACCGGCAGCACGCAAAGCATCCAACCTATCATTACGCGAGCGTTATTTATCGTTAGACTCCGGGCCGTTTGTGGGCATCCGGGTTTGCAGCGATGTAAGGCCCGAACGCGGAAACGTCTCTCGTCTTGATGTCGCTACGTGACCGGAAGACGCGGTTCTAGATGATCGTATCCAGCCCCAGCTTTCGTCCACACAACGCGCCAGCCGTAGGAAGATTTCATCACATATCATCGTGCACTGAACACTTCTTATCGACCCAGCCATACGTCTTCGTATCGGTACGTGTTGTACAGACTGTTTGTGGCCCTTATCGCGCCATGCACGAAAGGGTATCGGCAGAAGCCCGTGTAGCTGGTGTACAGCACCGGGCGCGCGCCCTGCTCGGCAACGCGCAGATCAATCGCATTGACAAGTTCCTTGCGCCTCTGCGGATCAGCCGTCGCCGATTGCTTCTCGATCATCGCTTGTGTCACGGGATCGCAATAGTCGCTGTAATTCCGCGACGACCTGCAAGACAATTGCTCGAGCAGGATCGCGTCCGGGTCGTCCAGCGCGGGCGCCGACGACCACATTTTCAGCTGATAATCCGCGCGACGCGTTTCTCGCTGCGTCCATACGCCGATGTCTACAGGATCGAGCGTCACGTCAATATAGATGCGCCGTAGCTGATCTGCGAGCAGCGTCGCGGGCGTGATGTGCCCGGTACGATTGACCACCATCATCGAGAGCGAAAGATGACGGTCAGATCCGTAGCCGAGTTGTTTCATTAACGCCTGCGCCTCTCTCCGATTGGCTTCGACGTCCGGCGCGAAACCCGGCGCGCTCTTGATCTGCTCGCCTGACAGTCCCCACGCGCCCTCTGGTGGCACCATCATCACGCCCGTCGCTGCCGCTCGACCTTTGCTGACGACCGTCGCCAGCGATTTCCGGTCGATCGCCAGCGCGATCGCCTTGCGCAGTTGAGGGTTCCTCAACGTCACGTCGCTCGGGTTGTAGATCAGTTGGCCCACGTTAAACGCAGGCGCAAGATCACATATTGCCGCCGGTTGCTGCAAGCGGATGTTTTTTTCGTCATCGGGGTTGATGTCCGGATACGTGATATCCGTACGCTGCGAGACGAACGCGAGCAGTCGCGTTCCCGAGTTGGCGATTAATCGGTAGTCGATCTCGTCCAAATACGGCTTGCCCTTCTTGAAATAGTCCGGATTACGCACGAGCCGCACGATTTGGTTACGTCGATATTCCGCCAGCTTGAACGGACCGGTTCCGATCGGATGCGAGCGCATGGTCTGCCCGTCGACATGGCATGGATATACTGGCGAAAAGCCGGAAGCGAGAAATGATAAAAACGAAGGCTGCGGTCGCTTGAGCACGAAAGTGACGCTGAGATCACCATCGGCCACCACGTCCTCGAGATTGCTGTACCACGGCTTGCGTGGATTTTTACGCCACCCTGCGTCGCGCACGCCGCGGATCGTATCCCACGTGCACTTCACGTCGGCACTGGTAAATGGCACGCCGTCGTGCCATTTCACGCCAGCATGCAGTTCGAACGTGAGCCGCTTGCCGCCGTCGGTCCAACGCCACGAATCCGCGAGATCTGGCTTGATGTTCGCCGGTTCGCTGACGCGTGCGAGTTGGTCGAATACGACGAGATTGTTGAAGACCGGCATGAACGGCACGAGCGTCGACGACGTCGTCTCTTCCTGAATCGATGCACTCGGCGGGTTGTCCCGCAGTACGGCATGCAGCGTGCCCCCGTTCTTCTGGGCAATGGACAGCGAAGGCGTACCGCCGAGCAGGCCAATTATCGTGACGATTATCCCCATCATCAATTCGCGCTTCATCGAGGTCTCCGCTCGTCTAGTTGTTGGGGTGCAATGTATGTTCGTCGCGCAAGGGACGCTAGTGCTCCTTGCGCGGCAGTGTCGCGTCGAACGATCCGTCCGGCTGCGCCGTCCGCCGCTTTGCCGGCTGTGAAATGCCGTCGCCCGCTTCAGCGGGCAACCCTGCAAGCGAGGGTATCGACAAGGCGACGACCACCGCCAAAGTCAGGAACGCGAACACGAAATCCCCGTGTTCCAGGTTCGTCCGGTTGGCGAGCGACATTGATACCTGCAGCGCGCCCGCCGCGATCGCGACGCCGATCGCTTTCGGCAATTGCTGCGCGATGCCCTGGAACGACGTCGCCGATGACAGCTTCGCTTTCGGCACATCCGCGAACGCGAGCGCGCCTATGCACGCGAAATTGAGCGATCGTGTGAGCCCGCCGAACAGCAGCAGCGCGAAGATCGCGGCGGCAGACCATCGCGCCGATAACGTCGCGCAAACCGCGAGCATGATCGCGAAGAGGAGCGTGCTGGTGATGAGAATCGCCCGTACGCTAAACCAGTGCAGCGCGAAGCGCGTCAACGATTTCATGCACAACGAGCCGAGCGCGCTGGCGAGCGAGATCGTGCCACTAGTCGCGGCCGACAGTCCAAAGCCCAGTTGCAATAGCATCGGTACGAGAAACGGCAGCGCGCCGGCGCCCGCGCGAAACAGCGTCGCGCCGAGCGTCGCCACATTGAAAGTGGGAATTGCCAGCAGATCGAGATCGAGGATCGGATGCGCGGATTTGCGGCAATGCCTGACCGACACCCACGCGAGCGATCCTCCGACTACGAATGAAGCAATCGGGACCGTCGTCGCAACGAACCCGCGCCCGATTGTCTCAATGCCGATCATCAGCGCCGTGAGCGCTCCGCCAACGAGCAGCATGCCGCGCAGGTCGGGTGGCGCCGCGTCCTCGCCGGGAACGGCCGGCACGTAGCGGTAAGTCAGCAGCAAACCGGCAATGCCAACCGGCAGGTTGATCCAGAAAACGCTCTGCCACGACCATGCATCGGTGAGCACGCCGCCGAGGGGCGGCCCCGCAAGCGGTCCGATCATCGCCGGCATTGTCAGCCACGTGGTCGCGGAAAGCAGCTGATCACGGCGCACGCTGCGAAACACCAGTAGTCGCGCGACAGGCACCATCATCGCGCCGCCGATACCCTGCACAAGACGCGCGATCACCAGTTCAACGACGTTGCCCGTCAACGCGCAGAGACAGGACGAAACCGTGAAGATCGCGATCGCCCACATGAACACGCGCCTCGCGCCGAAGCGATCGGCGACCCATCCGCTCAACGGAATGAAGACCGACAGGGAGATCAAATAGGACGTGATCGCCGAGCTCATGTAGACCGCATTAGTGTGCATGTCACGCGCCATCGACGGCAATGCGGTCGCGACCACGGTGCCATCAACGTTTTGCATGAACAGCGCCGATGCGACGATCGCTGCAGTGATGCGGAAATTGATCGAGTCGTTGAACGGCGGCGGTTCGGCGGTCATCGTCGTGTCGTTCCTGGTCACTGCGTTCTGGTCGTCCATTGATGCGCCCACGCGCGGCTCACCGCCGGCGATACGAGGCGAGGCTGCCGCCGGATTTGACCTTTCCGGGCAGTGAATGCCCGACGATCGACTCTGCGAGCTGTGCGGCTTCGATCAGTCGATCGAGATCCAAGCCAGTTTCGTAGCCCATTTCTTCACACATGAAGGCGAAGTCTTCGGTGCAGAGATTGCCGGCCGCGCCTTGATGCGCGGCGAATGGACAGCCGCCAAGTCCACCGATCGAGGTGTCGAACTCACGCACGCCGAGATCGATCGCTGCGAGCGCATTGGCCATCGCCATGCCGCGCGTGTCGTGCAGATGCAACGAGATCTCGACGTCCGGATAGTGCGTGTAGACCACGTCCAGCGTCCGGCGAATCTTGTCGGGCGTCGCCCAAGCCATGGTGTCCGAGAAGCCGAGCTTGTCGATCCTGCAATCGAACTCCGCAGCGAACTCGTGCACATCGCGTACCGCGTCAAGCAGCATGTCGATCCCGATGTCGCCTTGAAAATTGCAGCCAAACGCGGCACTGACGCTGCCGCTATTGGCCGGTCGGATGCCATGACCTCGGGCGACGTCGATCATCTGGCGCTTGCGCTGCTTTCTCGCCTCGGGCGTGGCGTTTTCGTTGCGAGCGAGAAAAGCAGGCGATGCGCATACGTTAAAGCCCAAATCGTCGATCGACAGTCGGCCGGTCGAGATCGCGCGCTCGAGCCCGCGAGCATTCATGTAGAGCGCCGTATACTTGACGCCCGGCACCATTTCGACGGTGGCGACGATGTCTTCTGCGTCGGCCATGCTCGGCACTTTGCGCGGATGGACGAACGACGCGATCTGGATTTCCGCCAGTCCAGTGCCCGACAACGCATTGATCAGGTCGACCTTGCGCGCCGTCGGAATGGACACGCTCTCGATCTGGAAGCCTTCGCGGGGGCCGTCTTCGTTGATGCGAATACGGCGGGTCTTGTTATTCATAAGTGAGATTTACTGGTAGGAGAAGTCGGAACGTTCGACGGCGGCGCCCGTGTGAACAACTTTTCTCTCTTGCAAACGCTCAACTTCCGCAGCATCGATGCCGATCCACTCGAGCACTTCTGCGTTGTGCTCGCCGATCGATGGTGCCGGCCGGAAGAACTGATGCGGCGTGGCCGATAACTTGTTGGTAAAACCGAACATTGGCACATGGCCCATCTCTTCATCCGGAATCTCGACGACCGTTTCAAACGACTGAAAATGCGGATCGTCCATGATCTGCGATATGTCGTAAATCGGCGCACCGCTGATTTCCTTCTCTTCGAAAAACGCGACGGCCTCTTCCTGCGTAAGCCTGCCGAGGTAGTCCTGAACCCAGCCCCTAATTTCGGCACCGTGGTTGGTGCGCCCACGCACGCCCGCGTATTCGGGATCGTTGTTGTACTTGCCCTTTCCGATTGCCTCCAGCATGCGCTGCGGCATCGGCTCCATCGACGCTGTGTACGACACGTACTTGCCGTCCTTGGTCCGATAGAGATTCTGATTGGCGTTGCGCACACGAAGCTTCCCCGTGACGCGATAGTTAGCGGCCTGCGCACCGAGCGCGACGAAAAGCGGATTGAAGAGCGGCTGATCGATTATCTGACCGCGACCACCGTTCACCTCCACCTCGCGAATCGCAGCGAGCACGCTCATCGCGCCGCAATAGCCCGCACATGTATCGGCGAGCGGACCCGGCGGCAAGATCGGCGGGCCGTCGGCGAAACCAGTGGCTTCGGCCATCCCGCACATGCCTTCGACCAGCGTGCCGAACCCCGGACGCGCCGCGTACGGTCCGGTCTGACCGAAGCCGGTGATGCGCGTGATCACGAGGCGCGGATTCAATTCGAGCAGCGTCTCGGGCGCGAGCCCCATTTTTTCAAGCGTTCCGGTGCGAAAGTTCTCGACCAGCACATCCGATTTCGCGATGACGCGCTTGAGCAACGCGATGCCTTCGGCCTGACGAAGATCGAGCCCGAGACTCTTCTTGTTACGGCCCAACGATTTCCAGTCCGTCGAGATTCCGCCTTTCACCCATGCGCGCAGACTGTCGCCTTTCGGCGGCTCGATCTTCACGACATCCGCGCCGAGGTCCGCAAGCACCATCGTCAACGTGTTGCCCGACACCAGCCGGCTCAGATCGACGATGCGGATGCCTTTCAACGGTCCGCCCGCATCGGGTTGAAAAGTCTTCTGCTCGATTGCCATAATTGCCCCATCAGTGTTCGTTGATCAACAACTGCTGTACCTTCGCCTCGTGCTCGGCGATCGTCGCGGCCAAGGTGAGCGTTTCACGCGCCGCATCTATGACCGGCTTATCGACCATCTTTCCCTTGTACGCGAAAGCGCCCTTGCCTTCAGCGAATGCCGCCTCGGCCAGATCGATGATAGTGCGGGCATTGTCGATCTGCTCGCGCGACGGTCCGTATTCCTCGTTCAGCACCTTCACTTGGTTCGGATGGATCGCGCCGCCGCCGCGAAAGCCGAATTTCTTCGACTCGCGGATGACCTCACGCAAGCCGTCAAGATCGGTGTAATCGGCGATCGAGCCGATAAAGCCGCCGCATTCGAGACCCGCCGCTTTGGCCGCATAGAAAACCATTTGCTTCGGGTAAAGCAGTGTTTCGGGCACCGCTTCGAATCCGCACGCCGCCGCAAGATCGAGGCTGCCGAGACCGATCGACATCAGCCGCATATCGGCCGTAGCAATCTCGTGCGCCCGTTGAAGCGCCTGCGGCGTTTCGATCGAAGCCGCTAAGCGGATCGCGCCTATCGGCAAGCCGCGTTCGCGTTCGAGTTCCCCGATGAGCTCCGCGACGAGACGCACATGACCCGCGCTATCGGTCTTCGCGATGCCGATACATGCGACGCCTCCGATCACGGCCGCGCGCAGATCCTCGACCAGCAGATCGAGACGCCGGTTGACGCGCACCTTGATCCACGCGCCGCCTCTCGACACCATCGGGATCGCATCGGCGAGCGCCGCGCGCGCGTCGGCTTTCGCGTTGGAAGCAACTCCATCCTCAAGATCAAGCGTGATGCTGTCCGCGCCACGCAGATGCGCTTTCTCAATGAATTTGCGATTGCTTAACGGCACGATCAACGAAGACCGGTTGAGGCGAGGCCGGGAATAGGATGAGTGATTCATTAGAGCCATCGTATAGGTGACAATATTGTTAACCAAACGATACCATGCAATCCCTTGATTTGCTATCGTGCTTTGGGTTTGCGATCTATCTCAAGCATAGGAAAAACCCGCGGCTTCCGGCGTTGTATCGAGTTGGATGCCAACATCGGATACCAAACTGTAGCTTTATTGTTAACCATCGGCTACAGTTAATTTTGACTGCGATCGCAGCCTGTACACCTGTCGGAGCTCGGTTTTCGTTTCGGCGAAATTTCAGATGAATATGGAGGAACGTCATGTCCGTTAAATTCTTTGGTCTTCTCAATCACGAGTATTCAAGCGAGACGGTTCCGAAGCGCAAGGATGCACCAGTGATGGATGTCGACTACATGGTGCGGAGGGCAAAGGAGCACGAACAAGCGGGCTTCGATCGCGTTCTAATCGCTCACCATTCGAGCAATCCGGATGGTTTCGTGCTCGCGTCGCACATTGCACAGAACACCACGACCCTGAAATTCATGATCGCGCATCGGCCTGGCTTCATCGCGCCGACCTATGCGGCACGGATGTGGTCGACGTTCGACCAAGTGTACGGCGGACGTGCCGGCATTCACATCATCTCCGGCGGGAACGACGCGGACCAACGCGCCGACGGCGACTTTTTCAGCCACGCCGAGCGCTACAAGCGCACTGACGAATGGCTCACCGTATTTCGCAAAATGCTCACGGAGAATGCGCCGTTCGACTATTCTGGCGAATTTTTCAAAACGGAGCAGTCGTTTTCGAAGCTGAAGCCGCTACAAAAACCGCATTTCCCGATTTTCTTTGGCGGCGCATCGGATGACGCGATTCAGGTCGGATCGAAGCACGTGGATTATTGGGCGCTCTACGGCGAACCGCTTGCTGAGACCCAAGAGATGATTTCCCGCATTCGTGCCAGCGCGCAGGCCGCGGGCCGCGATCCCAACTCGATCCAGTTCGTGCTGACCTTCCGTCCGGTCGTCGGCCAGTCCGAAGCTGAAGCGTGGAAGAAAGCCGACGACATCATCGCGCGGATCAAGGAACTGCGCGGCGCGTCTGCCGGCGCGACTAAAGGCGCCAAGCCGGACGCGGTCAGCTCGCAGCGCCTTCGCGACATCGCGGCGCAGGGCAAGGTGCGCGACGCGCGGTTGTGGACGGAGGTCGCGGCCGCGATTGGCGGTGGATCGAATTCGACTGGTCTCGTGGGCACTGCCGAGCAAATCGCAGAATCGCTGAAGGCTTATCACGATCTCGGTGTGACCGCGTTCCTCGTGCGCGGTTTCGATCCCGCGAGCGATATCCAGGAATTTGGGCGCGATCTAATTCCGGTCGTTAACGAGTACATCGGCGAAACCGACCCGGCCGTGTCGCGATAACGCGTCGTGATCGAAGGCCCGATGCATGCGCATTCGGACCTTCGTGTTCGTTCGGACGCGGTCCCGCAACCCTTCCGCCGCATAGGGGAAGAATACGATGATCGAGACGCTTCGTCCACGACGTGTCTACGAGTACCCAGACCGCCTGTCCCGGGCGATACCCAAACGATGCGGTTCGGCCCAGCTCAAAGGATGCTGAACCATGGATGACGACACCGCCTATTCAAGCTTCGGTAAGCTCAATCAGGTCGTTCACGTGTGGTCGCTGCCGGACGGGCTTCCGCTCGACGAGGACCGCGACGTGACTACCGAAGGGGCCGATATTCTCGCATCGCGCCCGAGATCGAACTGCTTCGCGCGGTGCCATTCATGAAAGAGATGGAGCCGGAAGGGCACTGTTCGATGTACGAACTGGCGATCGACACCATCAAGCCCGGTTCGATCGACGAAGTGCTGGCGGCGTGAGAAAAAGGTCTTTCGGATCGTGCGCGGCACGGCCCGCTCGCAGGTCGCTGGTCCAGCGCCACCGGAAAGACCGACCGCGTGATTCGTCTACGGCGCTGCCCCGGCCTGCGCAATTGCGAGCGCATCCGCAATCAATCGTTCAAGCCCAGCGGGTGGCGGCCAGCGCGTCTTCGCCTAGTGGCGCAAGAAATCAGCTGCTCATTCCCGCTCTGTTCGTCGCCGATCGGGCGAACCGCGAAGATGTGGCTACGAAAGCCGCCACGACCCCGCCGATTTAAGTACCGAACCCGTCGCCGCCGAAGCGCTCGGCGCCTGAAACGTGTCGCCTGCAAGCCGGAGCCGAGATATGACTCCGGCTTGCTACCGACATCGAGTCGCCCGATCCCGCCTTCAACCGCGCGTCCTTCTCGTCGGCCACTCAGGCGCATGGGTTCCGTGAGCGACCGGCGGCCGATCCCAGCGCCCGGGCGTCGCCGATAGCCGCGCAATCGGACCGAGATGCGTCAAGCGCCCCGCAAAGCTTTCAGTCGACATCAGAATGCGCTCGAGTTCCAGTCGATCCAACTCGTTCGGCTGATCCACGTACTCGTGATTGCGCAACAGACCTTGCTGTCGAATCCAGTGACCCACCCGCGCGAGCGACACGCGCACGAGCCAAGTGCCGCCTTCACGCGTACGCCGGTCGAGCGCGACCATCGCACCGAACGACATCAGATATCCCGCCAAGTAATCCTGCGCGGAAACCGGCAGGAATTGCGGACGCTCGCTGTCTTGCCACGCCATTCCATTCGCCGCCTGCACGACCGTGTCGTATCCGCGCCGATCTTTCCAAGGTCCCGTGTGCCCCCACGCACTAAGCGACACGACGACGATGCCAGGACGCAGCGTCGCGAGCTTCTCCGGCGACATACCATAAGCTGCGAGCGCGCCAGGTCGATACGCTTGCGAAAAGACATCCGCGTCGCGAATCAGATCGCGTAGCGTCGTCGCTTGTTGGGCGTTGCGAAAGTCGATGTAGGTCGCGAGCTTGCCGATGCCCGTGTCGAGATCGGACAGCCCCGAATCGGGAAGATCCACGCGGTTCACGCGCAGGACATCCGCGCCGTGCTCCGCGAGCGTGCGCGCGCAGGTCGGTCCGGCCAACACGCGAGTGAGATCCAGCACACGAATGCCGGACAGCGGTCGCGCGCCTTCAGGCAGCGGTTCCCGCTCCGACTCGCCAATCTTGACGATCTCAAGCAACGGAAGCGCCTCGACCGCACGCTTCTGAGGCAACGCGTCCCATTCGCTTTCGCTGCGCACCAACGCGCCGCAGCCGCCGCCCGCAAAGATCGCCTCTTCGAGCTCCGCGCCCTCCCATTCGCGCACCCGCTTGGCAACCGATTCGCGTGTGTCGTCCGCAGCGAGCACCGCGCAATTTCGCGCGCTCAGATTCGAAAAATTGCAGTGCAGATAGACCCACCGTCCATCCTGTGTCGGATAGAAACCGGTGAGCTTTTCTGCGTTCGGCGGCCGGGCTCCGTCGACTTGCAGATAATGGGAACTGCGCATCGCGACAGCCGCATGTCGTGCATCGACCTCAATGGTCTGCGGCGCGCCGCCCTTCAGTTTCCATAGCTCGGCCGCGGCGAGTCCGTTCGCAGCAATCGCCGCTGCGCCAGTCGAAGCGATCCGATAACGCAATGGCAAAACAGGGTCGTCGCCCATAATTTGCACTGCTTTGACGTCGCTGTGTTGATACCCGGCGGCGTCGATCAGATCAACGAAAGGATTACGAACAGTCATTAGAGGTTTCCCTTGATTGGCAATCGGCACACCGGGCACTTGAGGATCAACGCCGCCGCCTCGTATGAACCATCAGCGCGCGAAAACAAGCCCGTCTATCGCGCAGCATGCATTTAGAGTAACATTATTGTCAACCATATTCGTTACCGTAAGGTAAGAAGCCAATCAGCAAAAAGGAGACTGCGGATGAGAAGCATATGTTTGTGCAAGTGGTTTGTCGCGTTGACTGTCTGTACGTGCTTGCTGATGCCTACGATCACGATCGCACAAAAATCGGGAGGAACATTACGCGCAATCATGCGAGACAATCCACCTACCGCGTCGATACAGGAAGAAGCGACGACGTCGACCGTCATCCCTTTCATGCCGGTGTTCAACAATCTGGTAGTTTTCGACCAACTCTCTCGACGCAACGACGCGAGTTCCATTAAGCCCGACCTCGCCGACAGTTGGGCGTGGAGCTTGGACCGCAAAACGTTGACGTTCAAACTGCATCCAGGCGTTAAATGGCACGACGGTGTGGCGTTCACCAGTGCCGACGTGAAATGCACGTGGGATTCGATTACCGGAAAACGCGATTCGGGCTGGCGCAAGAACCCGCGCAGGCCGTGGTACGAGAACCTCGAGAGCGTGAATACCAGCGGCGATCTGGAAGTGAGCTTCGTTTTGCGCCGTCCGCAGCCGTCCTTCATCATGATGCTGGCATCGGGCTTTTCGCCGGTTTATCCGTGTCACGTCGATGCGCAAACCATGCGCACGCATCCGATCGGTACTGGTCCGTTCAAGCTAGCTGAGTTCCGCCGAAATCGGGCGATCCGACTCGTTCGTAATTCGGACTACTTCAAGAGCGGCAAGCCCAAGCTCGACGCGATCGAATACCGGATCATTCCAAATCAAGGCACCAGAATGTTGACATTCGAGTCAGGTCAAGCCGATCTGACCTGGAGGGAGGTCAATATCGAAGCCGAAAAAAACATCAAGGCGCAACAGCCCAATGCCATTTGCGACATGGCGCCTCACGCCACCACAGGACAAATTCTATACAACCCAAACGATCCGACTTTCAAGGATCAAAGACTACGTCGTGCGATCGCACTGGCAATCGATCATGACGCCTTCAACGCCGTGATGGCACATGGCAAAGCACCTGTCGCCGGATTGATGCTCGCGCCGCCGGGAGGATCATGGGGACTGTCGCAAAACCAGCTCGCCGATCTGCCCGGCTACAGCAAGGACGTCAACAAAAGTCGCGACGAGGGCCGCCAGTTGATGGCGCAGCTCGGCTATGGTCCCGCGCACCATTTGCAAGCGCGCCTCACTGTCGTCAATCGAGAGACGCACGTCGCGCCGGCGACGCTGCTCACCGATCAGCTCCGTACGATCTATATTGATGCAACACTCGATCCGGTCGAAATCAGCGTCGCCAATCAGCGGGAGATTCAACGGTCTGGCTATCAGTTTCTGATGTTTTCCGCTGCGCCGCCGATCGATGATCCGGACTCCGTTCTGTTCGGAAGTTACGCATGCAAGGCGTCGACAAATTACAGCGATTACTGTGATCCGCAAACGCAAAAAATGATCGAGGAGCAATCGCAAACCGCGGATCCGGTGAAGCGCAAGGCGCTTGTCAACGCGATCGATCGTCGCATCACGCAACAGGCCGTTCGTCCAGTGGTCTTTGGCGAGTATCTCGGCTACTGCCGGCAGCCGTACGTGAAGAATCTGGTTCAGGCGACCAACGGTCTCTATGATTCTTACCGATATGAGGACGTGTCGATCGAGAAGTAAGTCAAAACGCATGTCGCCCGGCCGTACGTGGTCTTGCAAGAAAGCGTGACGAGTCAACATTAGCTGTCGCTATGGGCCCGCATGTATGTCTCGATCGCCGTCACAGCCGCGCGCACATGTGGCTGCGTACGCAGGTCGCGGTGATACACCAAATAGAACGGTTGAGTGGGTCCCAAAATATCCGTTTCGACACGAATGAGGTCCGTGTTTCGCGGGTCTTTTTCGAGGAATGCCGCAAGACCGATGCCCTGGTGAACCGCTTCAACGATTGCTTCCATCGAACTTGAGCGGAATGCGAACCGCGTCGCGCCAAGTTTGCGGATCCATTGCTCGTGTGGCAGTTCTTTCCAACGCTCGTCGAGTCCGACAAACGGATGCGCTGACGCCTCACCCTTGACGAGTCTCCGCGTAGGCAGATGGTGCCGGACATAATCTGCGGACGCGAACAACGCGAACCGAAAACTAGCGAGGTGTTTTTCCACGAGCACATTCGAAGTGGAGCGTGTGAGACGAACCGCGATGTCTGCTTCACGCGCGGCCACATCCGCCATCCGGCTTTCTCCCACCAGCTCAAGATCGACAAAGGGGAACGCCTCGCGAAACGTGGGCAGCGAGCGGGCGAGCGTTAGGGCCATTCCATCTGGCACGCTGATCCGCAGTGTCCCTGCCAGCAAGGTTTGATCGCGACGCAGGGCATCGAGACCGTGCGCCAGCCCTTCAGCCAGCCTCACAATCCGCAGCGCCTCCGGCTTTAACTCAGTGCCCGCCTGGCTGCGGTACACCAACTGGCATCCCATCGCAGCTTCCAGCGCATCGAGCCGGCGCGCGGTCGTGGATGTCGACAGGCCTAGTGCCTTACCTGCGGCAAGCAAGCTCCCGGCTCGATGCACGGCCAGAAGAATGCGCAGATCGTCCCAGGAGAGCGTTTCCATATATGGAAACTAGATTACCTCAATATTCCGTATACAGGAACATACGGGATGCGCACACTTGGCCCATGAAAATCATCCTGATTGGCGCGGGGCGGATCGGCAGCGCCGTGGCCTTCTGTCTCGCCAAAGCCGGCCATGACGTCACCGTCGTGGCACGAGGTGCGCGCTTCGACACGCTAAATCGCGATGGCGCAATCGTCACGGTCGACGGGCGAAGTGTGCCGGTTAAGGTCGTGTCGACGCTCGATCCGGCCACGCCCAGCGATCTGGCGATCGTCACCGTGCCTGAACACCAGGTCGCGCCGCTGCTGCCAGCGTTAGCGGCAAGCCGCGCGAACACGATCCTGCTGATGTTCAATACGTTCCAAGGCACCGGACCCTATCGAACCATCGTCGGCGCAGAACGCTTCGCTTTTGGGTTTCCGAATATGTCGGCATATCTCGTAGACCAGCGGCTACGCTTTCGCGTAGATGGCCCGGGCATGGGGACGACGATGTCAAGCCCCATTCTGGCGCAACTCTTCAAAGAAGCAGCTATGCCTAGCGAGGTAGAAGACGACATGGATGCATTCCTCCGTAGTCACGTCGCGCTCGTGGTGCCGCTCTTTCTCGCCGCGCTGCTCACGTGGCAGCGAGCAACCCAGCTCACATGGACCGAGGCGGAACAGCTCGATGCTGCCTGGACGGAAGGCTTTGACCTGGTTCGTAGTCTGGGTCACACGCTAAAGCCTCGTCTTGTCGCGACGCTCTTACGCATGCCGTCATTCGCGCGCACGGGTCTGCTGTGGCTTCTGAGCCGGTCGCGGCCCGTCAAGGATCTCGGTGAGTTCGGCCCAACGGAGACGCGTGCGTTGATCGATGCGATGGCGACAGCGGCGCCCGGCAAAACACCCCGCTTGCTGGCGCTTCGACCTTAGCCTGCGAAGGGCCGCTGTCAATTCGAAAGAAGCCCTTGGCGACGCGAGATTGCAGCCGTCCCTTCTGAGTCGAACTCGGCCGAAGGCGTCAGACCGAGTCCAGCAAGAAAGTATTCGACTTCTATGGCACGACTTTCATCGCTCCGTGTCGCGCAGCCAGCCAGATTCCGAAGCCATCATAGACGAGTACATGCGAGGATCGGAGTCAGATCGAGGGCCGGTCAAAGACCGTTATCGGAAGAAATATCGAGAAAAAAGCAAGATTTCGCGCGGAGGCGAATCAAGGAGAAACGCCGCGAGCAAAGGCGCGTCGCGGCGTACCGAGTTGGAAAATCGAATTTTCGTGCGAATCGGAAGCGATCAGAACTTCGGTGCCTCCTTCGGCGAGTTATAGGGTGTCTTGCCATCATCGAAGAAGCGCCGGTTGTCGCTTCGGCCATAAGCGAATACCAAGTCCACCCGGACGCTCCATCAGTTGACCGCATCAATATCGCCGACGATCACCTTTGGAAGTGATCAGCGGCAACTCGATGGTGACCAATGTGCCGAAGCCGGAAATTTCGGGAGCTGGCTAAATGCCGACCCGTCGTGCGCCGGGATTGGGCGAATTTGAGGGTATTTCTTGGTCGCAACCCTGATTCGATCAATATCCGCGTGCCCCTCATCGTCGTCTTCACCGATCAACCAGCGAAGCATCCAAGGCTTGTCTGCAGGAATTTCAATGCCCTCTAATTGCATATCAGATCGCCTAACAGCGCGTAACGGGCTCCTGATGGCAGACTCACAAAAACCACGACCGAGTCAGGTGTATGTCCTGGCGCTGGAACGATTACAACCGCGCCATCACCCCAGACGTCGTCGCTTCGCGGAAAGCCGAGACACGGGCCACCGTCGAATTCGTAGTTTTGGTAATTTAGGCTGCCAAAGCTGTTAATTACTTCGGTTCCCGAAGCTTTGGAATCAATCCAGCGTTTTCCCGCTACGGTAACCATTACCGGCACACCGCGAAGATCATCGATGTCGCTTAGGTGATCCCAGTGAGCATGGGTCGGGATGATGGCGGAAGTATCGTGAGGTTGCACGGAGGCGGGGCAA
This sequence comes from Caballeronia mineralivorans PML1(12), assembly GCF_001028175.1. GTDB lineage: Bacteria > Pseudomonadota > Gammaproteobacteria > Burkholderiales > Burkholderiaceae > Caballeronia > Caballeronia mineralivorans. Next base: position 16,751 of record NZ_AEJF01000051.1, on the reverse strand, counting down.
GCTGATCCGCAACTGGAACGAGTTTGTCATGAGCTGACTTCTGAATCGAAGGAATCAATTTCATGTGGTCTTCGAGGTGTCTTCCAAACCCGGTGTCGATAAGCAAATTCCCCTTGGGATGTCAGCACTCGATGGACGGACATCGTTTGCGCCTGTCTGAACAACAATGGCGAAGCTCCGTGGAGTCACCGCCCCCTTGTTTGGGCGCCGTATGACGTGCTGGGAAACGTTGGGCGAGTCACTCATATGTCCGTAGTGACTGCGTCGAGCTCTTGAACACTCCCACTTGCCCTGGTTCAGAATCGGCCAGCTCGAAAGTCGGCGAACGCTTGCTGGATTTCCGCCTGCGTGTTCATGACGAAGGGGCCTCCAAACGCGATCGGCTCACGCAACGGCTGGCCGGCGAAAAGAAGAAAGCGGCCGACATTGCCCCGCGCCGTTATGGTAAGTTCCGACGATCCCAGCTCCTCCGATCGCGTTAACCAGCCAAGCTGGCTGGCCTCCAAAAGGTCACCGGCGGGCCCGATCTCTACCGCACCTTCGAGGACGTAGACAAATGCATTGTCGGTCGCTGCAAACGAGTGCCGAAACGCACCACCGTTTTCGACCCGCACCTCGAGCATCGTGACACGAAGATGGTTGAGTGTGGGCGAGACCATATCGTCGTAGGCTCCGGAAAAGACCCTGACCTCAACTCCATCCTCGTTCCGGACTGGCAAGACGGAAGCCACCAGATCTTGATACCGTGGAACAGCCATCTTCTCGGCCGCAGGCAAATTCACCCAGAGCTGCAGGGTATGAGCACTTGTCCCGGCCGGAGGGTTTTCCTCATGCTGGATGCCTCGGCCGGCGGTCATCCATTGGGCATCGCCGGCACGGATCACCCCTCCATATCCGGCGCTGTCGCGATGCTCGATCGACCCCTCAATGACGAATGTAATCGTCTCGATGCCGCGATGTGGGTGAAAAGGGAATACCCCCTGGGACGTCCAATCCTCGGCCATCAGGACGAACGGATCGGCGAATGCGGCGTCCGGTGCGTCGATCAAACGGCGAGCGCGATGTCCGGCGCCTTGACCCGATACGAACTGGGGGTCGTCGATACGCGCTACTTCTCGAACAAACATCGGTTTTGGGGTGTTCATCCTGAATCCTCCTGAACGGGCGACCAGTCGCGGACTCACAATGCACGCGGCTCAAACTTAACTTAGCGAACGACCCGGCGGACGAAGTGCAATTCCACAGCGGATAGGGGGCCGCCGAGCTGCTGCATCGCACCGCCGTCCGCGAGAGAGCCGAGGTCGAGCGCGACCAGGCCCGTCGAATTAATAAGTTCGCCCACGACCGCCTTGGCATCGCGATCGTCTCCCGACATGAACAGCACGGCCTTCGGCTTCTGTGGCGAGAAATCCTGTATCCAAGCCATCGGCATATTGCTGATTGACTTCACCAGCCTGGCCCCGGGCGCCATTGCGGCGACTATCTCGCTCGACGTGCGGCCCTCCAGCGCGGCGACCGATCTCGCTACGCCGGCAGCGCTGATGTCCGGTTCCTCGCCCATGTGGGCGTTCGTCCCGTCGACGAGTATGCGGCCGGTCCAGTCGATATCCTTGAGCGCCGCCGGCGCATCCGCCCAATTCGTCGCGAGGATCACCACATCGCATTCCGCAGCGTCCTGCTTGGATCCTGCGGTGGCGGCCGGACCCAGATCAGCGACGAGCCCCGCCAACGCCTCCGGTCCCCGCGAACTGGACAGGACGACCTCGTGGCCCGCACAGATCAAGTGACGACCGATGGTCGTAGCCATGCGACCAGCGCCGATGAACCCAACTTTCATGACCGTTTCTCCGCGATCAAACGATGACTCAAGCAGCCGCAGCCAACGCAAGCACTTCGCCGAACTCCTTCACCGCCGTCTCGCCTGACATTCCAGCGCGCGCCGATCCGGCGAGGACGATGTCCATATCTGTAATTCCGATGAACCCCAGCACCTGACGGAGGTAGCTGCTGGCGTGATCGTAGCCTTCGATCGCAGAGCCAGGACTGAAATCACCCCCGCTCGCAAGAATGACGGTGGCCTTCTTGCCGGTTAGCTGCCCGACATTGTCGACGACCGTGACACCGACCCGGACGATATGGTCGATGTAGGCCTTCAGCACCGCCGGGATGGTGAAGTTGTACATCGGTGTGCCGATGATGATGCGATCGGCTGCCTGCAGCTCGGCGACCAAATCGTTGGAAATCTTGATGGCAGCAGCGCTCTCCGGCGAATGTTGCTCCGGGGGCGTAAACGCGCCGCCAATCCATGGCAGATCGACAAACGGCAGATTGGTCTTCATCAGATCACGTTCAATAGCTTTGCCGCCGGGATGTGCGGCCAGCCATTTCTCAACGAACACCGCCGAGAGCTTGCGGGAGGTCGAGTGTTCGTGGCGAGGGCTTACCTGTATCGCGAGAAGTGTGGGCATTTCGATCTGTTCCTTTCAGCTTTGAAGCGTCGCCCACGTGGGCTTGCGTGATACGAAAGATAGGGAAAGTGAATCATCTTGAAAACTGACAAAATATCGCTTCTATCCATCTAATGAGTAGATGACATGCTCGACACCGTCTCAATCAACCAACTTCGCACCTTTGTCGCGGTATGTGAGGAGATGAGCTTCACGGGCGCGGCCCGCCGGCTCCGGCGAGCCCAATCCGCCGTTAGCCACGCGATCTCCGCCTTGGAAGCTGCGCTAGGCCTGGAACTCTTTCAGCGAGATGCTCGGAAGGCCGAGCTCACCGCTGCAGGACGGGGCCTTCTTCCTGACGCGCGAGCCGTGATTGCACGTATGGAAGAGATGAAGAACCGGGCGAAGTCGATGTCGGCGGAAGGCGTGCCGAGCCTCTCAATCGCCGTCGATACGTATTTCCCAAGGGGGCGCCTGATCGACTGTCTGCGTGCACTCGAACGCGAGTCGCCAACAGCCGCCATTAGCCTGCGCATGATCACCATGCAGGGTGGTGAGGCGCTGGTACTGGCAGGCAGCTGCTCGCTCGCGGTTACCGTTTCAGACGTGCCCGAGATCAAGAAAGGCGCGATCGAGAGGCACTGGCTTTGCGAAGTAGAGATGGTCACCGTGTGTGCGCCAACCCATCCGTTAGCGAATATCGAGCGGCCAATCTCCCTCGAACAATTTGGTCAGCATGTGCAGTTGGTGGTAACAGACAACCAGCCGGGTGCAGAGAAGACCCAGATGGGAGTAGCAGGAGAGCGCCAGTGGCTCGTCAACGACCTAGCCGCGAAACGTGACCTTCTGATTTCGGGGCTCAGCTGGGGCCACATGCCTGTGAACTTGGTCGCTGAAGACTTGGCTGTCGGTCGTCTGGTCGAGCTTCGTCGCCGAGCATGGCACCTCCGCCCTCTTGTGTTTGTCCTCTCGCGCATGCGCGGCAGCGAGCTTTCACCGTTTGAAGAGCGTGCCGTGCAGCTTCTGGCGGATCGGGCGGTTTCAGACTCTTCGCAATATCCTTGAGATCGGGCATTCATCGGCAAATCGTGCGTCGAATTCGTGGTCGCCTTGGACTTGCGCTTTTGCTTGCATCGCAGGCCAAGCTTTGCCCGCAAACGTCTGATGCGGTGAACATCAATGTGGACGCCGTGGTCCGCCAGATCCCGACATATAGCCGCACAGAAATAGCTCGACGGGTTCCACCTAGTTCGCCTGATGGATCAGATCACCGCTTGGAAAGTCCCAGTTGCGGATACTCAGAACACCTTGGTATTTAGGTTGCGCAAGATTCTTAAAAGCCCGCATTACGACGTCCGCTTGAGCGCACTGCTGTCTTGCGCCCAAGCGAAACGAATTGATGTCTCACACCTCGAGATACGAGCAATATTGCCCGAACGATGAAATAGAACGTCGCACGGCACGCGCCCGAATGAAGCCGTGCGGAGACCGCGCGGGCCCAACTCGCTGCTTTAACGCGGCGACGATAGCCGGCGTACCACGGAAACCATCTGATCGACTTCATCGCTGGTGTTATAAAAAGCGAGTGACGGCCGCACGGTCGCCTCGACTCCGAAGCGCCGGAGAATCGGTTGCGCGCAGTGATGCCCCGAACGCACGGCAATGCCTTCTTCGTTCAACGCCTGCCCGACCTCTTCCGTCTCATAGCCTTTCAGCACAAACGACAACACGCTGGCCTTATCCTTCGCGGTGCCGATCAACCGTACGCCCGGCACCGGCTGCAACACGCTCGTTGCGTAGGCCAGTAGATCGTGTTCATAACGCCCGATATTCTCGATACCCACACGCGTCACGTAATCGATCGCAGCGCCAAGACCGACTGCATCGGCGATATTGCCCGTGCCCGCCTCGAAGCGATTAGGCGGCGCCTGGAAGACGGTCTTCTCGAACGTCACGTCCGCGATCATGTTGCCGCCGCCCTGCCATGGCGGCATGTCTTCGAGCAGATCGCGCTTGCCGTAGACCACGCCAATACCCGTGGGACCGAACAGCTTGTGGCCCGAGAACACGAAGAAGTCAGCGTCGATCTCCTGCACGTTCACCCGCATGTGCGAAACCGATTGCGCGCCATCGACCAACGCGCAAGCGCCGGCGCGATGCGCCATCGCCACGATTTCCTGCACCGGCACAACGGTACCCAACGCGTTCGATACCTGCGTGACCGAGACAATCTTCGTGCGGCTGTTGAGCAGCTTCTGATACTCGTCGAGTCGAACCTGACCCGAGTCATCGACAGGAATCACGCGCAGCGTCGCGCCCTTTTGTGCGGCGAGTTGTTGCCAAGGCACGATGTTCGCGTGGTGCTCAAGGTGCGACACAATGATCTCGTCGCCCTCTCCGACGTTTTGCACGCCCCAGGTCTTCGCTATCAGGTTGATGCCTTCCGTCGTGCCGCGCACAAAGATGATCTCTTCCGGCGACGCTGCGCCAATGAAGCGCCGCACCGTATCGCGTGCGCCTTCGTACGCATCGGTCGCGCGTCCTGCCAATGCATGCGCGGCACGGTGAATGTTCGAATTCTCATGCGCGTAGAAGTACGACAACCGGTCGATGACCGACTGCGGCTTCTGCGTCGTCGCCGCGTTATCAAACCACACGAGCTGACGACCATTCACGCGCTCTTGCAGAATCGGAAAGTCGCGGCGGATGGCGTTGACATCGAAGGGCGGATGTGCGGAACCAGTCCTTGGCAAGCGCTCGTTTGAATGCGGTGTACGGGCGTTATCGAGGAAATAAAACGAACTGTTGCGATCAGGCTCAGCGCCCTTCGACACTGAAGGCTCGCGGCCGTTAAATGAGCGCAGGTTATCTAATGACGGCAGGCCAAACGATACAGCCGTTGGCACATCGTGACTTGGCAACGGCAGCTCGCGGCTCGCGCCGGTTGACGAGCCCGCGCCCCGCAGGAAATAAAACGGCGATTGATCTTGTTGCCCGGCATCAGGCACGCCAACGGCCAGCGCCGCACCACCGAAGCGTGGTTCCAAGGCCGGTGCTGCACTCGTCACGGAGTCAGGTACGTTGTTTTGCGCGACAGCATGCGGCGCCAGCGCGGGTACGCGATTGCCCAAAGACAAGACGTGGGTAGGCGACGACGGCAGCAGGTTGGCGCCTGCTACCTTGCCTTGCGGAAGACTCAGGTCTGGCACACCTGTCCCTGCACCGCCCGGGCCCGCAAACGGCGACCCAGGGGGCGCCAGATTGCTCGCGGATGCCAATACGGGCGCGGCCACCGGCAACCCCGCTGAGAGCGATTCGCCACTGCCACTGCCAAGACTCGCAAGCGACGGCAACCCACTACCAGCACTTCCCGGCGCGACTGAAAAGAAAGCATTTGCGAGACGCGACAACGTGGCGACGTCCGGCAATCCCGCGGGCGCTGCGCCCGTCGGAACATCGGGAAGGGATGCGCTGCTCACTGGATTACTTGTAGGTGTCAGGGTAGTCATGGTACTTAGCGATCTCCACGTCATCCAGAACCGCCAGTGCGTCCGGCGAGTGCACTGCGAGCGAGCAATATAACGAGATCAGGTACGAAGCGATCGCGTGATTGTTGATGCCCATGAAGCGCACCGACAGTCCTGGTCCCTGCTCGCCTGCCACGCCCGGCTGGAACAAACCCACCACGCCTTGACGCTTGTCACCCACGCGCAGCAGCAGGATCTTGGTCTTCCCATCGGCTACTGGCACCTTGTCCGATGGGATCAACGGAATACCTCGCCACGTGAGGAACTGGGAACCAAACAGGCTCACGGCCGGCGGCGGCACACCGCGACGCGTGCATTCGCGCCCGAACGCCGCGATAGCCAGCGGATGCGTCAGGAAAAAGGCAGGCTCTTTCCAGACACGCGTCAGCAGTTCATCGAGGTCATCGGGAGTCGGCGCGCCAGTCAGCGGAAACACGCGCTGTTCTTCGGCAACATTAGCCAGCAGACCGTAATCGGGATTATTAATGAGCTGGTTTTCCTGTAATTCCTTGATCGTTTCGATCGTCAGGCGCAGCTGTTCCTTGATCTGATCGTGCGGACTACTATAGAGATCCGACACACGGGTCTGCACGTCGAGGACGGTGCTGACGGCGTTAAGAAAGTACTCGCGGGGGTTTTCATCGTAGGGAACGAAAGTGCGGGGCAGTTCGCTTTCGTCTTCACGTTGCGTGCAAGCCGCCTTCACTTCCTCCGGATTTTTGACCTGGTTCAACCGGTAGATACCGGCTTCAACAGGCACCCATTGCAGCAAATGAGTGAGCCAGCGAGGGGTGATGGTAGAAAGCTGGGGAACCGTCTTGGTTGCATTGGCTAGTTGCCGTGCTGCGTTATCGCCGAGCGCCGTCTGGCCGCCCACATTTGCCGTCATGTGATGCTCCGAAGTCTATAGAAGGAAAGCGGGATTACTTATCAGAAAATGGATTATCGAGGCCACTGTGGCTTCCATCAACCGGCTATAGACCACATTTCGGCAAATATTATGGTGTGGTTGCGGATTGATTTTCGCGCATCAGCAAATTTGCCATGGGCATGTCAAAAGCACTCGCTAGCTTCTCGACCGTTAATATCGACGCGGTCACCTCACCCCGTTCAATCTCGCCCACATACGAACGGTGGAGGCCCGCTCGTTGGGCGAGCTGTTCTTGTGACCAGCATTTAGCATCACGTAAATGTCTGATGTTTTCGCCAAAGACCCGTATTAAGTCAGTCATGAGGTCAGCTGGGAGCTTTGGGGCTGGAGGGCATCGCTGCGCGATACGGCCTGCGTGATATTCGCACCCGGCTCAACGTCATGCGTGAGCCACACGTTACCGCCGATCACGGCGCCGCGGCCGAGCGTAACGCGCCCGAGAATCGTCGCACCCGCATAGATCACAACCTCGTCTTCCACAATAGGATGCCGGGCGAGCCCTTTCTCCAGATGCCCTTCGTGGTTGCGAGGAAATCGCTTGGCGCCGAGCGTCACAGCCTGATAAACCCGCACGCGCTCGCCAATGATCGTTGTCTCGCCAATGACCACGCCCGTCCCGTGATCGATAAAAAACCCCGAGCCGATCTGCGCACCCGGATGGATGTCGATACCTGTTTCGGCATGCGCCAACTCCGAGACGATGCGCGCCAGCAACCGCAGGTCAAGACGGTACAACTCGTGCGCAAGCCGATGATGGATCATCGCCAGGATGCCGGGATAACACAGCAGCACCTCGTCGACGCTTCCTGCTGCAGGGTCCCCATGAAAGGCCGCGAGCACGTCGCTGTCTAGCAGTGCCCGAATGTCCGGCAGTCTTGCGGCGAACGCGCGAACGGCCGTGCCGGCGCGCGCCTCTATACCCCCGTCGTCGCGCGGCAAATGGCGAGCCCGATACTGCAGTTCCAGTTGCGCTTGGGCGAACAGGCCATGCAGTGCCGAATCAAGCGCATGGCCGACGAAGAAATTTTCGCTCTCCTGACGCAGATCGTGTGGGCCTAGCCGCATGGGGAACAGCACACCCTTGAGCGTTTTGATAATGTTCGCAAGCGCTTCTCGCGCCGGCAGTTCGCGACCGCCCGGCTCCTGCGATCGCCCCTGCTTCGCGCGCCATTGCTGGCGGACCGTCTGGAGCGATTGGACGATGTCGTCGATGTCGAATGCAGCCACAGTCGGAGATCCTTCGGCTTGTTGCCAGGAGTGGAAACGCGGGTTCTCTCAGTCTTGCACCCAAGGCAGGCCAAGGTAACGCCAGCCGCCGAGGGTGCCGCGTCGCTGCTGTTCATCGAGCTGGCCTTCAAAGCCCTCCAGCACGTTGAACGCTTGCGCAAAGCCAGCTTTCGTTGCGGCCTCGGCGGCCAGTGCAGATCGGTTGCCGCTGCGGCACAGCAGCAGCACAACAGCTTCCTTGCTGGTTTTCGCCTCGAGTTCACGCACAAACCTCGGGTTGCGCGTCAGGCTTGTGCCCGTCGCCCAAGGCACATGAACGCTGCCCGGTACATAACCCACGAACTTGCGCTCCTCGGCCGTGCGTACATCGACAATGACTGCGTCGCCCGACTCCACCAAAGCCAAGGCCTCTTGCGGCGAAACCCCACCGGCGTAAGGCAATGCAGCGGCCACAGCCGCATCCCGCGCCGCATTCAGAACTGCGTGCTTTACCCGTTCTTCCAATTCGACCGTCATACAATCTCCTTGCGATTCCGTTTAGTACACGTCATGGCCAACAGTTTTCAGAGGAAACGCAACCGTCTATAGCCATCAATTGCCACTATGCGAGAACAGGAAGGAAATTCGAACCAACAAAAACTTATTTCTAAAGAAGAACTTGCAGATAGTCGCGCTGCGACAAACCTCTTGAATTCCGCAGACGGTTTCTTGTCTGGGGCGACAACCGAAAGTAACGGCGTCCAGCCTGCCTGGACCAGTTCAAAAACCGGGGCCTTTCTTTGGCAACGGTCTGGTCAATGCACCTTTGGAAAACCATGACGCTCGGCAAGCAGATCCAGGATTCGACGCGTGTCGGTCACGAAGTGTTTGTCGCCGAGCGTATGTGCACCGGCGGGCACCGGATGTTCGTCTCCCAGAATCAGCACGGGCAAGCTCTGGTGCTCCTCATCGAGCGCAGCGATGACCGCCTCACGCGGGTGCGCAAATGGCAGACGGTGAATATCAAGGCGCGAGGTCTTTGCTGGATCGCTGGCCAGCAGACCTTCAATAGGTGCGCCATCCGGGCAGATAAAACGCTCACCCGGATATTTTGGATCGGTGAAACCCGGCTCAAGCAGCAGCAAAAGGTCTTGGCTCACGATTTGGGAATCCTTGAAGAAGAATGCCCGCTGAGAGACGAATGGAACTATCCTCGTGCCCTTGGCGGAGCGTTGTAAATCACTTAGAACACCTTCAGAACACGCGGCCTTCGGTCAGATGCGTGGTGTCGCCGTTTAACTGATAACCGCCGATCACTCGCGCTTTGTGCAACAACGGGTTGTGGCTGAAGATCGTGCGCAAGTTGCGCCAGTGACGATCGAAATTGTGCACACGCGATGTGGCGGAAGCGCCGCCTGCCTCAAACAAGCGCTCGCCCGCATGCAACGCCAGCTTGCTCACCACCAACTGTGTCTTTGCCGTGGCCAGCGCACCTTGCAATACCAGTTCTTCGGCGTTGTCAGCTTGGGCGCGGATGGCATTAGCCGACCGATCCAGCACGCGTGCATTCTGCTCGACCAGCGCATCAATCGCGTGACTGTGAGCCGCAAGATCGCCCACCACTTGCTGGATGAAATGATCCTCTCGCGCAGATGCCGCCGGGCTGTGCAGCACCGGGCGTCCATGCTTGAGCACATAGTTCTCAGCATCCGCAAGAATATTGCGGACAATGCCCGCAGCCACTGCAACGAGGTGCAGTTGACGCAATGCGCCGCCATGGCGTCCTGCCAGGGTCGAAGCGCCTCTTGGCACGACTTCGTTCGCGTGGACTTGTACGTTGTCGAGGACCAGGCTGCCACTGGCGGTCATCCTCTGGCCCATGCCATCCCAGTCATCCAGTATCTGGACGCCCGCTCGGGTGACCGGAATGATAGCGACCACGTTGTTGTTCTTTTCATCTTGCACGTTGATACGTGCATAGTCGGAAAATGCTGTTCCGGTCGAGTAGTATTTCTTTCCCGTGACACGATATTCGTCGCCATCGCGCCGCAGGATCGTGCCTATTTCACCGGGCCGCGATGTGCCCCGCTCGGTCGACGCACCGCCGAATATTGCACCGTCCAGCAAGCGCTGGATCTGAGTGTCGTTGAACGCTGAACGCGGCGACAACAGGAGCGACTCGGTCAGGTCGAAATGGATACGCAGCGCATGGGCTATGTTCGATTCCTCCGCAGCGAGGGTCGCGATCACCTGAAACAACTCCGGCAATGAGCCGCCCAGTCCGCCCCATTCGACTGGCAATCGCAGCAAGCCAAGACCGGACTTGCGAAACAACGCAAAACCATCGAACGGCAATTCACGTCGTGCCTCGCGCGCCGCGCCGTCCCGGCCTAGCTCCTTCGCCAACGCTGGCAACGCGGCAAGCGCCGCATCCAGCTGTGACGTCGCGGTAATTTCAGATGGTGCATTCATGCTTGTTATTTCCTTTTAATAGCGTAAAGCGCAGGGCTCCTTGAACCAGGGCATCGTCCGTGGGGAATCGATAATTGAGCCGCATACGGATCGGCGAACATCTGGTTGAGCTTTACGATCTGCGAATCGCTTTGGTGACGATCCCTCTGTTCGCCCGGTGCGATACCTGGCGATTTACTTAAGCGATACCTGAGCAGCACAATAATGTAGTCGCGGGCTCGCGGTATTGCTCTATCGATTTCATCTTTCTATATGTGCGCTGCTGCAAAGATGGTCGGTAAGCGAGCACCGTTCGAACTGGCTGACCGATCTGCGGTTGATGATAAAGATTCCTCCATTACTTCGTTGAGGCGGCGGGCTTGAGCCCGTACGCTAACTCAGACCATTCGACTCCGTGTACACGGCTGCGAGGCACGATGTGCTCGTGCGGCATCACATCTGGCGCAGCAGCATCAGGATGATGTGTTCACGCATCGATAAACACTGTTTGACGGGCAACGCCCTTGACCCATTGCGTTTTTTAATCAGGTCTGGTCAAGACCTCACCGGCTGAAAAAGCATAGGCCGAGGCGTCAAACTTGTGCTGCCGGATTTGAAATTGGAAAAGGATTTCGCGAAAGCACTTTCGCCTTCGCCGCTAATAAACCTCAATAACCCCGCTACTTATCTTGAGAACGATCGATGATTCAGCGCACACCCTTTCAGTCTGGCCGCCGCACCACCTTGCTCAGTCTGGCGAGCGCCGCCGCCGGCGTTGCGTTGACGTCTCTGACGCCGCTGACATCGCTGGCAGCTAGCACGGTCGGCTCGTCAGCCGTGCCGGAGGTTGCACCGAGACGGGGTGGCCGGATCACATTGCTGGTCAATCCCGAGCCGAAGGCCCTGATCAACTTCGCAACCACCGCTGGCGCCGAGCAGAAAATAAGTCCGAAGGTAACCGAGGGATTGTTGAGCTATGATTTCGATGTTCGTCCGCAAGCGCAACTGGCGACGCAATGGACCATCAGCGCGGATGGCCGCGAATACGTCTTCAAGCTTCGTCCAAATGTACGCTGGCACGACGGCAAGCCGTTCACGTCAAAGGATGTGGCCACGTCAATAGGATTGCTCAAGCAATACCATTCAAGAGGACGCTCGACGTTCGCCAACGTGGTCGAAGTTGCAACGCCCGATGCTCACACGGCCGTATTGCGATTATCGAAACCGGCGCCCTACCTTATCTACGCGCTGGCTGCGTCCGAGTCACCCATCTTGCCCGCTCATCTGTACGACGGCAGTGACGCGCTAAGCAATCCTCATAATATCAATCCTATTGGAACCGGACCGTTCATTTTCAAAAGCTGGGCGCGCGGCAGTCATGCCGTCTTCTCCCGTAATCCAGACTACTGGGACGCGCCGAAGCCTTACATCGACGAGTTGGTGGTGCGCTTCATGGGCGATCCAGCGGCACGCGCCGTCGCGCTGGAAACGGGTGAACTGGATCTCGCCGGGGAGAACCCGGTCCCGCTGACCGACATTGCCCGGCTACAGGCGTTGCCGCATCTGGCGCTCGAAACCCGGGGGTACAGCTATGACGCAGCGCTGACTCAACTGCAGTTCAATCTCGACAATCGTTACCTTGCCAATTCGAAAGTGCGGCAGGCGATCGCCCACACCATTGATCGGCAAGCAATCCTGCGCTCAGTCTGGTACGGCTACGGGATCATCTCACCGTCACCTATCAGCCCGCTGCTCACCCAGTTCTACGATCCGGCCGCGAAAGCGTTGCCGTATGACCTTGCAAGCGCCCAACAGTTGCTGGATGAAGCGGGTTTCCCACGTCAATCCGACGGTTTCCGCTTCAAATTGAATCTTGACTACAACCCCTATGATCCGACCTTCGCGCGGTTGGCCGAGTATCTGCGGCAAACATTGCGACGCGCCGGAATCGAGGCAACCGTACGCTCACAGGATTTCGGCAGCTACGTGAAGCGTATTTACACCGATCGCGACTTCGATCTGGACGCGAATTTCCTGGGCAATACCTTCGATCCGACGGTCGGCGTGCAACGTCTCTACTGGTCGCACAACTTCAAGGCAGGCGTACCGTTTTCGAACGCAACACACTATCAAAGCCCGGAGGTCGACCGGCTGCTGGAGACCGCGGCGGTAGAAAACGATCCGCATAAAAGAGTGGATTACTTCAGGCAGTTTCAGCAGATTGTAGGGCGCGATTTGCCGATCATCGACCTCGTGACCCTGAAGCAGGTGACTATCTATAACAAACGTGTGCACAACCATACGCTGACCGCCGACGGCCTGAGCGGCAACCTTGCGGATGTCTTTGTAGCGTGACGATGGGATTTGCCGGGGCTTATCGAGCGGTTAGCGCGATCCATTAGCCGTTGCGCCGAATATGCAAAGCAAAAATTGTTGATTGATGAAAACGTGTCAACGCCCAAGAATATGCATCCCCCCATCCGCACGACCCAACGACGTGGAGCAAACAAATGAGCAAGGCCAAGCGGCAAATCAAGCTAGGTGCTTTCCTGATGGAGACAGGGCACCATATTGCTGCCTGGCGTCATCCTGATACGCATTTGACTGGCGGGCTCGATTTCTCGCACTACGCTCAACTCGCGCAGCTCGCCGAGCGTGCGAAATTCGATGCGGTTTTTTTCGCGGACAGCGTAGGCATCCGTGATACGAATCTCGCCTCCCTCTCGCGCACGGCCCGCGCCGACCACTTCGAACCGCTGACCCTGCTGGCTGCCTTGTCGGTGGTCACGAAAAACATCGGCTTGATTGCGACCGTCTCCACCACGTTCAATGAGCCGTTCAATGTCGCACGCAAGTTCGCCTCTCTCGACCACCTGAGCGGCGGCCGCTCAGGCTGGAACCTCGTGACATCAAGCAGCGAAACGGAAGCTCTCAACTTCGGCTTCGAGCAACACCCGGCTCACGCAGTTCGCTACGAGCGCGCCCGCGAATTCTATGACGTCGTCGCAGGCCTCTGGGACAGTTGGGAAGACGACGCTTTCATCCGCGACCGTGAAAGCGGTATTTATTTCGATCCTGACAAGCTGCATACGCTGGACCATCGCGGCCCGCATTTCAAGGTGCGCGGCCCGCTCAACATCGCCCGCTCGCCGCAGGGCTGGCCAGTGGTCGTGCAGGCCGGAGCATCAGATGCGGGCCGCGAGCTTGCCGCACAGACCGCCGAGGTGATCTTCGTTGCGCACCAGACCCTGGATGAAGCCAAGGCGTTCTATCAGGACGTCAAGGGGCGGCTCATCAAATACGGCCGGCAACCTGAGGATCTGAAGATCATGCCGGGTATCTTCCCGGTCATCGGCCGGACCCGTGACGAGGCGCGCGCCAAGTTCAACGCGCTACAGGACCTCATTCATCCGGATGTCGGCCTCGCACTGCTGTCGAAAATGACTGGCGGTGTCGACTTGTCAAAGTATCACATCGACGGGCCATTGCCCGATTTGCCCGAAACGAATGGCGGTAAAAGCCGGCAGCAATTGCTGTTCGACCTGGCGCGGCGCGAGAACCTGAGCATTCGCGACCTGTATCTGCGCATAGCCGGGGCTCGCGGACACCAACAGGTCGTGGGCACTCCGGAGAGTATCGCCGATCAACTGGAGCAATGGTTCGAAGAAGAAGGCGCGGACGGTTTCAACATCATGTCGCCATGGTTGCCGGGCGGGCTGACCGAATTTGCCGAGCTGGTGGTACCGGAGTTGCAGCGACGCGGTCTGTTTCGCACCGAGTATGAAGGCACGACGTTACGCGAGAATCTCGGACTGCCACGTCCGGAAAATCGTTACGTCCAGGCTATACAGAAGCGCGCGGCGAGCTGAACCACCCGGGGGGGTCGCTATAGAAGAGCCGCCACGAGCGGGCGTTGATTGCCCCTAATCCAGTACTGCTGAGCACGACCAAAATCGCGTGTGCCGACGGGGCTTTGTTAAGACGCCCCGATCGTCACGTCGTGTTGCGTGACGAGCGTGATGTATGCGCACGAAGTACCGCGGCCAAATGCCAAACGCCGATAACGTTTCATGTATTCGTTATTGGATCGACCCTCTACACATTCTTATACTCAATTCCTGTTAGCACCCGGCTGCGAGGAGTGCTACTCATTCACCACAACGGAAATCCAACCATGAGCTTACGTCCGCTCCACGACCGCGTCATTATCAAGCGTCTCGACCAGGAAACAAAAACTGCATCGGGCATTGTGATTCCCGAAAGCGCCGCTGAAAAACCGGACCAGGGAGAAGTCATTGCCGTCGGCCCCGGCAAGCGTGATAGCGATGGCAAGCGCATCGTACCCGACCTGAAGGTCGGCGAGCGCGTGCTTTTCGGCAAATACTCGGGCCAGCAGGTCAAGGTCGACGGCAACGAACTGCTCGTGCTGCGCGAAGAAGACGTTGTCGCCGTAGTCACCCAACAATAACGGAGCTTCAGAAATGGCAGCCAAAGAAATTGTCTTTAGCGACACCGCGCGTTCGAAGCTGGTCGAAGGCGTCAACATCCTCGCCAATGCAGTGAAAGTAACGCTTGGGCCCAAAGGCCGCAACGTCGTGCTGGAGCGCAGTTTCGGCTCCCCGATCGTGACGAAGGACGGCGTCTCGGTCGCGAAGGAAATCGAGCTGGCCGACAAGCTGCAAAACATCGGCGCGCAACTGGTGAAGGAGGTTGCGTCGCGCACCAGCGACGACGCTGGCGACGGCACCACCACGGCCACCGTGCTGGCCCAGGCGATCGTACGCGAAGGGCTGAAATACGTGGCTGCAGGTCTCAATCCGCTGGACCTGAAGCGCGGCATCGACAAGGCAGTCATCGCCGCCGTGGAAGAACTGAAAAAGATCAGCAAACCCACCACGACCAGCAAGGAAATCGCGCAAGTCGCGACGATCTCGGCGAATGGCGAGGAGTCGATCGGTCAGCGGATTGCCGAAGCAATCGACCGTGTTGGCAAGGAAGGGGTGATTACGGTCGAGGACGGCAAATCGCTCGACGACGAACTCGACGTGGTTGAAGGACTGCAGTTCGATCGCGGTTACCTGTCGCCCTATTTCATCAACGATCAGGATAAGCAGGTCGCCGTCCTGGAAGATCCGTTTGTGCTGCTGCACGACAAGAAGGTATCGAATATTCGCGACCTGCTGCCGGTGCTGGAGCTGGTGGCGAAGGCGGGACGACCGCTGCTGATCATCGCGGAAGACGTCGAAGGCGAAGCGCTCGCGACGCTGGTCGTGAACAACATCCGTGGCATCCTGAAGACGGTGGCAGTCAAAGCGCCGGGTTTTGGCGATCGTCGCAAGGCGCTGCTCGAGGACATAGCAATCCTGACCGGCGGCCAGGTGATCGCTGAAGAAACGGGCCTCACGCTGGAAAAGGCAACGTTGGCTGAACTGGGCCAGGCCAAGCGTATTGAAGTGGGCAAGGAAAACACCATCGTGATCGACGGCGCGGGAGACACGAAAAATATCCAGGCGCGCGTCAAGCAGATCCGCGTCCAGATCGAAGAGGCAAGCTCAGACTACGACCGCGAAAAGCTGCAGGAGCGCGTGGCGAAACTGGCGGGCGGCGTCGCGGTGATCAAGGTGGGCGGTGCGACCGAGATCGAGGTCAAGGAGAAGAAGGACCGCGTTGACGATGCATTGCACGCCACACGTGCGGCAGTCGAAGAAGGCATTGTACCAGGCGGCGGCGTTGCATTGATTCGCGTCAAGCAAGCGATCAGCGGCCTGAAAGGCGCTAACGCGGACCAGGACGCGGGCGTCAAGATCGTGCTGCGCGCATTGGAAGAACCGCTACGCCAGATAGTCACGAACGCGGGCGAGGAAGCCAGCGTGGTCGTCGCGCGAGTGGCCGAAGGCACAGGCAATTTTGGCTACAACGCGCAGACCGGCGAATACGGTGATCTGGTCGAATCGGGCGTGCTCGATCCGACCAAGGTCACGCGTACTGCGCTACAGAATGCGGCGTCGATTGCGGGACTGCTGCTCACGACCGATGCAACGATCACCGAAGCGCCGAAGAATGCGGCCCCGGCCGCGCCTGGAGGCGGACCGGGCGCTGGTGGACCGGGCTTCGATTTCTGAGCCTTGGCCTACCCGTACTTGCCCACCTGTAGTCACCGCAGTACGTAAGCACGTCGGCGCGTCCAGT
>NZ_AEJF01000050.1 GCF_001028175.1 Caballeronia mineralivorans PML1(12) | reverse complement strand
AGTGCCATATGTGGTGTTGGCTCAAATGTGGGCTTGCGGGGACGGGACGAGGTTCGTCAACGGTGTATGCCTATTGAAGGCCACATAAATTTGCGCCGGAGTAGCGTCGGAGATCCGAAGGTTGACCCGGAGATCCGATCATGTTCAGTACGTTGTTTCATTACCCCCGTGTATTGGCTCGTCATCGCAATGGCCCTTCGGCCGATGATCGAGAACGGTATCTGGCCCACTGCGCAGAAGGCGGCGCAGCCCATTCGACGCTGTTGAGTCTGGCACCTGAGCTCCTGGCTATTTCCCGGCGTATTGTCCTCGACAGCGGGCGATTGATTCTGCCTGCGGAAGTCGAGATGGCAGCCGATCGCTGGGTTCGTTATCAGCGACGGCATCAGCGAATCGTGACGGGAAGGTTCTCTCGGGAACGGTTTATTCAGACCGCCACAGCCTGGCTGCGCTTCCTGGGGCAACTGCAGGAGCGGTTACCGGAGGCGCTGCCATTCGTCGATCTGGTTCAACGGTTTGACGGCTACTTACGCGAGGAACGCGGCCTGTCGTCACACACGATCCACAATCGATGCTGGCACGTCCAGGCGTTTTTGTGCTGGCTCAGCGAGCAAGGGAGCAGCATCGGCGAGATGCAACTCGAGCAGGTCGACGTCTTTTTTGCACGGAGACGAATGCAAGGCTGGTCCCGGGTATCGATGGCCAGCCTTGCGGGCGCTCTACGAAGTTTCTTCCGCTATGCCGGTGAGCAAACGTGGTGCTCAGAGAGACTCGCCGCCGGTATCGAAGGGCCGCGTCTGTTCAGCCACGAGATGCTTCCAGTCGGTCCGAAGTGGGTAGACGTGCAGCGACTCATTCGCAGCACCGACACGGACAGCCCCCATGATATCCGCGACCGCGCCATTCTGTTACTCCTGGCGGTCTACGGACTGCGAAGCGGTGAGGTTGTCGCGCTGACCCTGGACGACGTGGACTGGGAACGGGAGATCCTTCACATCAGCCGGCCAAAGCAGCGGTGCAAACAGGATTACCCGCTTGCAGCTGATGTAGGCGAAGCGATTCTGCGGTATCTCGAACAGGTGCGACCTCATGTTGCTTCGCGCTCACTGTTTCTCACCATAAGAGCCCCGTTTCGACCGCTCGCGTCCACGAGTCTGCACTACCTGGTCAACCGACGATTAAGAGTGTTGAACATTAGTTGCCGTCGTGGCGGCCCGCATTCGCTTCGACACGCGTGCGCGACCAATCTGGTGGCTGAAGGACTCTCACTCAAGGAGATCGGCGACCATCTGGGCCATCGCAGCGCTTACGCAACACGCACCTATGCCAAGGTTGATCTCGCCGGCCTGAGGCAAGTTGCAGACTATGCCCTGGGAGACCTGCTATGAAACTGCCTGAAGCGGTCGCCGCGTACGTGGCCTACAAACAGTCTCTGGGGATGCGCTTTGCCACTGAGGCGCGTACCCTGAAGTCCTTCTACCGAATGCTCGGCAACATCGACATCCGCGAGGTCGACGCTGATCGTGTCTATGCATTCCTCGCAGGCAATGGTCCTATCACGGCCTTCTGGCATCGCAAGCTTAGCGCGCTGCGCAGCTTCTACCGCTTTGCCATTGCTCGCGGTTACACCACGAGCTCGCCATTACCGTTAACGGTCCCGAAGGAACCCCGAACCTTCGTGCCGTACATCTATTCGCGAGAAGAGATGAAGCGTCTACTCGCGGCGACGGCGGATCGCGAGCGCTGCAATCTGTCGTCGCTGACCTGCCGGACGCTCCTGCTGCTCCTTTATGGTACCGGACTTCGCATCGGCGAGGCTGTCGGTCTGAATCTGGCCGATGTGGATCTGGACTCTGGAATCCTTTGCATCCGTGAAAGCAAGTTCTACAGGACACGACTGGTGCCGACCGGACCAGATCTGACATCGGTGCTGGCTCAGTATGCGGCCGAACGTAACAAATGGCCGCCGCTCAATCCAGACGTTGCCTTTCTGTTGACGAAGCGCGGACAGCGCCTGTCCCGAGCCGGTGCTGAGCAAGCCTTCAAACACTTGCGCGATCGCGCACAAGTTCGTCGTGACGATAGCGCGCGGTATCAGCCACGACTTCATGACCTTCGGCATACCTATACGGTTACCCGGCTGGTTTCCTGGTATCGCGAAGGTGCCGATGTACAACGCTTGCTGCCTCAACTGGCAACCTATCTTGGTCACGTGCATATTGCCGCCACCCAACACTACCTGACTATGACGCCAGAGTTGCTGCGGCAGGCGAGCTTACGTTTCGAGCGCTACGCTCGGGGAGGTGACAATCATGCGTGACACAACCCTTCTTGGGCCCTGGGTCCGGCGCTTCCTGCTTGAGCACTTGATCGGAGAGCGGAACCTCGCTCGCAACACTCAGCAGAGCTACCGCGATACGCTGTGCCAACTGATCCCATTCGTTTCAAGTCGAGCCCGCAAACCGGTAGATCGGCTTGCAATGGTAGATGTGTCGGCCGAGATCGTCAGGGACTTTCTCTCAGACATTGAAGTCTCTCGCGGATGCAGCGTCGCGACCCGGAATCAGCGCCTGGCTGCTGTCCACGCCTTGGCTCGCTTCGTTGGCGAGCACAGTCCTGAACATATCCAATGGTGCGCCCAGTTGCGCTGCATCCCCTACAAGAGAACTACAAGGGCACTGGTGCCCTATCTCGACAAACCTGAAATGGATGCGCTGCTCGCTTGTCCAGATCGATGCACACCTCAAGGTCGCCGTGACTATGCCTTGTTGCTGTTTCTCTACAATGCCGGTGCACGAGCCGACGAGGCGGCCCACCTGACCATCGGTAACGTCGATGCGATTTCCAGCAGCGTTAGTGTGCTCGGCAAGGGGCATAAACAGCGCCAGTGCCCGCTATGGCACGAGACCGTGCAAGAGTTACGCAACCTCGCCGGTCAACGTCCACCTCAGGAACGGGTATTCCTCAATCGTTGTGGGCAACCCCTGACGCGTTTCGGTATTCACGCGCTCGTAGAGCGTTACGCGGTCAAGGCGCAAGCCAATATGCCTTCGCTCGCATCCAAGCGCGTCAGTCCGCACAGCATTCGACACTCGACTGCGACCCACCTACTGCGCTCCGGCGTCGATATCAACACCGTGCGAGCGTGGCTTGGTCATGTCTCCATCGATACGACCAACATTTACGCCGAAATTGATTTGGAGACGAAGGCCAACGCCCTGGCGAAGCTCACAATACCGAGCGATCGAAAGGCGAGCAGGCGGTGGGGCAAAGATCCTGCACTGATGGCATTTCTCCGGTCCTTGTAGCGGGTTTTTTATGTGGCGTTCAGCCGGCCTGATCCCGTCAGGATCGCGGCTCGGGCGCCACAAGCCCACATTTGAGCCAACACCACATA
>NZ_AEJF01000049.1 GCF_001028175.1 Caballeronia mineralivorans PML1(12) | reverse complement strand
CGCCCGAGGCGATCTCGGGCGCGAACGCCCAAACTGGGCCGTGGGCCAGGCCGAGATCGGCGAGCACTGCGGCGCGGATCTGTTCGGCGTCGGCGGTGCGGAAGTTCGCCCTTGGGTGATGCAGAATGGACCTCGACCCGTCGCGGAACTCCCACGGCAGCGGCTCGTGGTGCGGGGCGAAAATCAGGCAGGCGTGGGCGTCGAGGTCGGCGGGGGTCAGCGGAGCGCCGCGGACTGCTAGATAGGCCGGCGTGGCGATGCGGCGTACGATCATGCTCGAGTCGGCGAGCTCGCCGTTGCGGATCGCCAAGTCGACGCCTTCCTCGACCAGGTTGATGTTGCGCCCGGAGCCGGTGAGCTCGACGGAGATGTCCGGATAGCGAGCGAAAAACTCGGGGAGGCGCGGCACTATGTAGAGTCGCCCGAACACCGGGGCGACGGTCACCCGGATCAGGCCAGACGGCGCGGATTGGCCGCGGCCAACCAGGGACTCCGCCGCGTCGAATTCGTCGACCAGCCGCAAGGCGGATTCGTAGAACACATGGCCGGCGTCGGTGAGGGTCATGCTCCGCGAAGTGCGGCGCATCAGCTGCGCACCCAGGTGGGCTTCGAGGGCGGCGATCTGTTTGCTGACCGCCGACTGGCCGACCCCGACTTCCCGGGCAACCGCCGAGAAGCTGCCGCGTTCTACCACACGGACGAAGAGGCGCATCGCGTCGAGCCGGTCCATTGAAGATTCCCAATACTTCCTATTAGGAATGGATTGTATTCCGCAATCCAGACTTCCGCGCCAGATGGAAATGGATAATTCTGTCGTCCGACGAGGCCGGAGCTTTCCGGCCCCGAAACGAGAGGAAATTTCCATGACCACCACCAAGACGACCCCCGTTGAGACCCGGCACGCGCTGTCCGACGACGAGCGCCAAATCGAGCAAGCTGTGCTCGCCGAGATCCACCAATTGTTCTCGAACCCCACCGGCAATCAGCGCGAGACCTATGACGCGATGATCGCCAAGACGCCGATCGCCGATGGCGTCACCCTGGAAGCCATCGACCGCGACGGCGTCAGCGGCTGGTGGGTGCGGCCGACCAGCGCCGCGGCCGATCGGGCGATCCTCTTCCTGCACGGCGGCGCCTTCATGCTTGGCTCGGCCAAGGCCTATCGCGGCCTGGCGAGCCAGGTGGCGGTCC
>NZ_AEJF01000048.1 GCF_001028175.1 Caballeronia mineralivorans PML1(12) | reverse complement strand
TCAAGCATCTCGAGAAATGGGTGAGGGGCTGATCATGGGCATTCAGGTCACTGCGGGAACGGCGTTGCAATGCAGCTTCGGCGCGGCTCCTGCCCCGTTGAACGTGCTGCCGGCTACAGGTGTGCTCGCAGGTGCACCGGCCGCGACCGTGATGGACCACGTGCCGATGCTCAACATCATGCCGTTCGGCGTATGCAGTTGCGTGGCCAATCCGATGGTTGCGGCGGCCACGGCGGCGGCGCTCGGCGCACTGACGCCGATGCCGTGCGTGCCGATGACGACGGCGCCGTGG
>NZ_AEJF01000047.1 GCF_001028175.1 Caballeronia mineralivorans PML1(12) | reverse complement strand
AATGTCCCCGGCCGGGGCGGCGCCGAACGTTCCTGTCGTCGCGCCGGCTCCGACCTGCTCGGCCAGCGCCCGCGCCTTGGCGGCGTCGCGACTCATCACCTCGACGGTGTGTCCGGCCTTGGCGGCAAGGCCGCCGATCGCTGCGGCCATGCCGCCTGTGCCGATGATGCTGATAGTGCTCATGTGCAGCCTCCTGGTTTGTTGGGTGCTGCTCGTACTCCCGAACAACCATGCTAGACA
>NZ_AEJF01000046.1 GCF_001028175.1 Caballeronia mineralivorans PML1(12) | reverse complement strand
GCCCTCGACACCACCGTGACGCCGGTCAACGATGCGCCGCTCGCCAGCGGCAGCGCGACGCTCGCAACCAATGAAGACGAAGGCAACCCGCCTGGCGATACGGTTGGTCATCTGTTTGGCAGCAATTTCAACGACAGCGCCGATCAGCAGCAAACCGCGAGTAATCCAACCGGCTCGGTGGCGAACACGCTGGCGGGCGTCGCGATTACCGGTAACAGTGCAGACGCGAGCCAGGGCACATGGCAATACTCGACGGACAACGGCACGCACTGGACCACGATTGCCACCACCGGCCTGAGCGATTCGAACTCGCTCGTGTTGTCGTCGTCGGCGCAATTGCGCTTCGTGCCGGCGCCCGACTACAACGGCGTGCCGGGGCAACTCACCACGCGCCTGATCGATAGCTCGACCACGGTCGTCGCCGGCTCAGTGACGGGCGCCGATCTGGCAACCGGCGACACCGCGATCACCGGGGTCGACGTCTCGGGCGCGCACAACGGCGGCACGACGGCGGTCAGTGCGGCGACGGTCGAGCTCGATACGCCAGTGGCGGCGATCAACGATGCGCCGCTCGCCAGCGGCGGCGCGACGCTCGCACCGGCCAGCGAAGACTCCAACCCACCGGGTGATACGGTCGGCCATCTGTTCGGCAGCAATTTCAACGACAGCGCCGATCAGCAGCAAAGCGTCAGCAATCCAAGCGGCTCGGTGGCGAACACACTGGCGGGCGTCGCGATCACCGGCAATGCCGCGGACTCGAGCCAGGGCGCCTGGCAATACTCGACGGATAACGGCGCGCACTGGACCACGATTGCCGCCACCGGCCTGAGCGATTCGAACTCGCTCGTGCTGTCGTCGTCGGCGCAATTGCGCTTCGTGCCGGCGGCCGACTTCAACGGCGTGCCGGGGCAACTCACCACGCGCCTGATCGATAGTTCGACCACGGTCGTCGCCGGCTCAGTGACGGGCGCCGATCTGGCAACTGCCGATACCGCGATTGCGAGTGTCGACGTATCGGGTGTACACAACGGCGGCGCGACGGCGGTCAGCACGGCGACCGTCAACCTGGGTACGACCGTGACGGCAGTCAACGATGCGCCGCTCGCCAGCGGCAGCGCGTCGCTGGCGCCGTCCACCGAAGACGCCACCGT
>NZ_AEJF01000045.1 GCF_001028175.1 Caballeronia mineralivorans PML1(12) | reverse complement strand
GCCACCAGCCGATACGGTCGGTCATCTGTTCGGCAGCAATTTCAACGACAGCGCCGATCAGCAGCAAAGCGCGGGTAATCCGACCGGGTCGGTGGCGAACACGCTGGCGGGCGTTGCGATCACCGGTAACGGTGCAGACGCGAGCCAGGGCGCCTGGCAATACTCGACGGATAACGGCGCGCACTGGACCACGATTGCCGCCACCGGCCTGAGCGATTCGAACTCGCTCGTGTTGTCGTCGTCGGCACAATTGCGCTTCGTGCCGGCGCCCGACTTCAACGGCGTACCGGGGCAACTCACCACGCGCCTGATCGATAGTTCGACCACGGTCGTCGCCGGCTCAGTGACGGGCGCCGATCTGGCAACCGGCGACACCGCGATCAGCGGCGTGGATGTCTCGGGCGCGCACAACGGCGGCGCGACGGCGGTCAGCGCGACGACGGTC
>NZ_AEJF01000044.1 GCF_001028175.1 Caballeronia mineralivorans PML1(12) | reverse complement strand
GACCCGACCCCGCCCCCGACCACTAACCCTAACACCGCCAGAACCCCAACCCCATCCACCAGCGCTGCTGCCCCCTCACCGGCGGGCAGCAGCGGAACCGCCGGCGATCGTCGTCACGCCGATGATCAATGCCCCGTAGATGATCGCGCGCACGCCCGCGCCGGTGCCGCTCGCATTCAGCAGCGCGTTGATCAGAAACAGGAAGCAGGCTGCGCCCCACACGCCGGTCGGACTCGCGCGGCCGCCCGACACCTGGGTCCCGCCTATCACGACCACCGCCACCGACAGCAGCATGTAGTCCGCTCCCATATCGAGCGTCGCACCACCTGAAAATGCGGCGAGGAGCAAGGCGCACAACGCCACGAGAACGGAGCAGGCGACATACGTTGCACAACGGACCCACTCGACCCGAACACCTGCGAGATTCGCTGCGCGCGCGTTCTGGCCGACTGCCGACAGGCTGCGTCCCTGCACCAGCCTGAACAGCACGCCCCCCGTCAGTATGGTGATCAGCAGCGCGACAAATGCAAGGCTCGATATTCCTTCGACACGGCTTAACGCAAAGTTCTCCAGCGCAGGCGGAGGCGCCGCCCCGCCCCGGCCGAGGCTGATGGCGATCGACTGCAAAACGAAACTGGAAGACAGCGTGGCGATGATAGGAGGAATCCGCAGCAGCCGGATCAGCAGGTAGTTGAACAGGCCGATGGCAATACCCATCGCCACGACCGTAGCAATGCCAAGCACGATCGCACTGTCATGGGTGGCCATCACGCGCATCGCGACACTGCCGGACAGTGCGATGGTCGCAGGAATCGAGAGATCGATATTGCCGGGGCCGCTCGTGACCACCAGCATCTGCCCTAACCCGACTAGCACCGTGAACACCACAAACGCGGATGCAGCGGAAAGCATGTTGGCCGCCGTGCCCAGGCCAAGCGCGGCACTGGTGACCACGCCCACCAGAAGCGCACCGGCGACGGACCAGAGCCACGGCGTATCGCGAATCGCAAGCGTGGTTCTCATCGCCTTGCTCCCTTGCCGCGAAATACCAGACGCAGCGACAACACTGCGATCAGGATCATGCCCTGAAGACCAATTTGCCATTCCGGTGCGATCTGCAGAAACGAAAGAAAGGACGAAGCCAGCGTGAGCGTAATCGCACCGAGAACGGCGCCTAGCGCAGAGACGCGGCCGCCGACAAACTCGCCTCCGCCCAGGATCACGCCGGCCACCGACAGCAGCGTGTAGCGCAGCGCGATATTGGCATCGGCTGAAGTCGCGAGGCCCAGCAAGGTCAGGCCGGAACATACGCCGAGAAAGCCCGCGCATCCGAACAGAATGGCCTTCGAGCGGATCACCGACCAGCCGAACCGGCGCATCGCGCCCGGATTGCCACCCACCCCGCGTAGCCCCACGCCGACGGACGAGCGCATCAGAAGAAAGTGGCCGCCAATGCCGATCGCGGCAGTCCAGAGCAAGGGCGCGGGAATTACCGGCGACTGAAAGCCCATCAACGTCGAGAGCCACCCCGGGCTCGTGCCGCCCGGAGAGGGCAACAGCAACACCGCGAGCCCATTCCACACAAACGACAGGCCGAGCGTGACCACCACCGACGATATACGCCGGTATTCGATCAGCGCACCGACCAGCGCATACAGAACGACGCAGCCAGCGAGGGCGGCCCAGCCAAGCCAGGGCGAACGCACCAGCAAGGTCGCGCCGATGCATGCGACGAGACTCACGAATGATCCGATCGAGAGATCGAGCTCGTTGGCGGTAATCACGGCGAGTTGCGCCAGCGTTGCAAACACGATCGGCACGCCAAGATTCAGCAACATCACCGCACCGAAATAGCTGAACGTATTCGGCTGCACGGCAACCATCGGGACCAGCACCGCGAACAGCGACGCCACCGGCAGAACCGAACGCAGATCGAGTCGGCGCGCACGCAGCATGACTGCTTGAATCATGATGTCACCTCCTCGAAACTCGCTGCAAGCAAGGCCTCTTCCGTACATTCGCTGCGATCCAGCACGCGTGTAACCTTGCCCGCGCGGAACACGTAGGTTCGATCGCAGTAGGCGAACTCGTCGTTTTCAGTGGTGTACCAGATGAAGGTGCGGCCCTTTGCGGCTTCGGCCTGCAGCAGCGCATAGATTTCGAGCTTGGTGCCGATGTCGACACCGCGCATGGGATCGTCCATCAACACGAGATCCGCGTCGGATGCAAGCGCGCGAGCAAACAGCACCTTCTGCTGGTTGCCCCCGCTTAGAGACAGGATATTTTCCGTGGGTGCCGCGCCGCGAATGTTGATCTTCCTGGCCCAGGTGTCGAACAGATCGCGCAGCGCGACGCTATCGATCCAGGTTGGACTGCCACGGTTGTATAGCCGGCGTATATCGAAGTTCTGCGCAATGGTCCAGTCGATGAATACACCGTCTGCACGGCGGTCCCCCGCGACGAACGCCACGGCCTGTTGCGAGCGGCGTTTGCGCACCCCCGCATAAATCTCGTGAAGCAGCGCGGTCTGTCCCTGCCCTGCCAGTCCGGCGAAACCGACAATGGTGCCCCGCACTGCGTCGATGCTCGTGCGCTTGCCTGGACCCACCTTCCACCGCAAGGTTGCGGCGGCACCGTTTGTCTCGGCCGGTCGCTGGACGGGCGTCACGCCTCCTTCGACAAACTGGCCCATCGCCCGGATGATCTGCTCCTTGTCGAGGTTCGCAGCGGCGAGTGTCGACACCACCTTGCCGTCGCGCATCACCATGACCCGGTCAGCGCTGCGCAGCATTTCCTCCAGCATGTGTGTGATCAGGATGCAGGTCACACCGTCCGCCGCGCTCTGCCGGATGTAGGCAAGCAGTTGTCCGGACGTGTATTTGTCGAGGCTCGAGGTAGGTTCGTCCAGAATCACGAGACGCACGGGCGTGTCGACGCGCGCAAAACCGCGGGCGATTTCCACCATCTGCTGCTGGGTCAGCGACAGATCGCCGACCACGTCTGTTCCGCGAAGCCCGTGTCCGGGAAAAATCGCATCGAGCTGTGCTTCGATAATCGCACCGGCGCGCTTGCGCCATCCGAAGTGTTTCAGTTGCGGATGAACCACCCGCATGTTTTCTTCGATCGTGAGATTCGGACACAACGACAGTTCCTGAAACACGCATCGAATCCCTAGCGTGCGCGCCTGGTTGGCATCGAATCCGCACTCGAAGCTCGCGCCATCGATCTGTACCGACCCGGCATTCGCGCGGCGTGCACCGGCCAACACCGACATCAGCGTCGACTTGCCCGCACCGTTGTGTCCCGCGATGGCCACACATTCGCCTTTGACGAAGTCAAAGGCGACCCCTTGCAAAGCGCATACGTTGCCGAACTTCACATCCACGCCCCGTACTGACAATAGTCGTTCCGGCATCGCTTCGACGCACGGCGCACCAAGCACTGTGCTTTCAGAATGGTTCATGGGACCAGCCGTACAAGGATGAGTGTTCAACCAGTGAGCGCCGGCGCGTTTGACGGCGCTGGCAGCGGCAGCGCTATTTCTTCGACGATTCAACCGCGCCGACCACCTGCTCACGCGTGAACACGTTGCTTGCAACGGTGCCGGGCGCTGTCGTCGACAACACCGTCGAGAGCGAAGCGGGCGTGACGGTCAGTGTCGGAAGCGACATGTCGTGCGGCAGTTTGTTACCCGCCAGGATCTGCTGCGCGGCCCAAAACGCGAACGTCGACGAGCCCGGATCGGCCGCGATCGACATCGTCTGGTACGCATCGACACCCTGCGATTTCCACCACGCAAGCTCCTCCTGACGGTTGCCGAGGATGATGGTCGGCGTGCTGCGGCCGGCCGCACGAAAAGCCTGCGCGACCCCGTAGCCATCGCCGCCCTGGGTCACAACCCCGTCGACTTGCGGCAAGGACGGCAGGATGCCTGCAACCTCCTTCTGCGCGACCGTCTGCGTCCAGGCGCCGTAGACCGAGCCGACAATCTTCATCCCCGGATATTTCTTGACCTCGTCGACGATGCCTTGGTGGATCTCGTCGTCGACGGACACCCCCGCCAGGCCGCGCACTTCGAGCAGGTTGCCCTTGCCGCCGAGCTTTTTCGCAAGGAAGTCGACCTGCACCGCGCCCATCTTGTGGAAGTCCGCGGCGATCCGGTAGGCGCACGGCTCGGTGACGATTCCGTCGAACGATACGACGACGACGCCCGCGGCACATGCCTGCTTGACCGCACCGTTCAGTGCGGTCGGCGATGCGGCATTGATGACAATCGCCTTGTATCCCTGCAGAACCAGGTTCTGGATCTGTTGCGCCTGTTCAGTCGCCTGATTTTCGGCCGTGGTAAACGCAGGTGCTTCTGCGATGATCCCCGCCTTCTTCGCACCCTCTGCGGTCTGCGCCCAGCTTTTGAGTTGCTGCTGACGGAAAGTGTTGCCGGCATAACTGTTCGACAACGCAATCTTGTCTTTCGATGTGTCGCCCGTCGCCACCGCCGCACTAGCGGCGCCACTCACCACCAGCAGCATCACACTGGCGATTCCCGATACAAATGTCCTGTTGAGTTGCACTATCGTCTCCTGAACTTGAGGTTGAACGTGCGCCGGGCACGCCGTGCGGTATGGCCTGGATCGGCTACCGGTTTTTATTGGGATGGGTGAATGGTAGAATACACCCTACTACCATACAAGTAGGTATTTTCCATGTGGAGAGTGCGATGACGGCTATTACTCTGGTTTTCGTGGGCTGCCTGAACCAGGCCGTGCCGCACTTTGCGGCGGCTAACGGCAAAGGCATCTCGGTGTTCGCATTCGACGAAACTACCGGCGCGCTAAGCTGGCTCGCCGATACCGTCGACGCTCCGAATCCGACGTATCTCGCGGTGCTGCCGGAGCGCGGCATGCTGTATGCGACGACCGAAGTATTCGGCTGGCGGGAGGGATTGATCAGCGCCTACCGGATCGATAAGGCCAGAGGTTCGCTGACTCTGGTGGGTGCCAGGCAGACCACGCGGGGCAGCCTGACCGCGCATTGCAATACCGATCGTCAAGGAACATGCGCGTTCGTCGCGAATTATTCACACGAAACCCCTGGTGAAGTGCCGGGCCAACACGTTGTGAGCTTTTCGATCATGGCTGACGGAAGCTTGACGCCTGCGATCAGCGAGTTTGCGCACCACGACACAGGCCCGCGTGCGGACCGGCAAGCGGTGCCCCATGCGCATTGCGTCGTACCTGGCCCGGACAATCGCTTCGTGGTGGTGCCGGATCTGGGTGGCGATCAGTTGGTTACCTACAGGCTCGACGCCACAAGCGGGCGTCTCGCGCAAACGGACATCGCACCACTGCGGATGGCTCCGGGCTCGGGTCCGCGACATCTTGTGTTTCATCCGGATGGCGCGACCGCGTATGTCATCAATGAACTCAACAACGCCCTATGCCGGCTCGCCTATGCAAGCGAGACCGGCACGCTGCAACTGCTGCAGTCAGTCGACGGACTTCCTCCGGATGCAGCCCCGAGCTTCGCTGCGGACCTGTGTGTATCTGCAAACGGCCGCTTCCTGTATGCGACATACCGAGGTGACAACAGCGTTGTCACTTATGCGCTTGATGAGAAAGACGGCACGATTCTCACTGGCGCCAGACAGGATAGCGGCGGCAGAACCCCACGCAGCTTCACTCTTTCGCCTATGGGGAAATTCATGCTGGTAGCTAATCAGGATAGCGATGTACTTGTGTCTTTGCGCCTTGATCCGGACAGCGGGAAACCGTTGGAGCAGGTTGATGTTGTGTCGGTCGGCACGCCGATGTGTGTCAAGGCGGCAAGATTTGCATGACCGCGGGTTTCCTGTCGATCAATGCGCAGCGTTGCCTGCGACTAACCCTTCTTCCTCGACACCACCGTCACGGGCTGCCCCCGCCGCTTCATCGGCGAGATCCTTCGGCATCCAGCGTGAGGTATTGAAAATACTGATTGCGATGACGATCAGCGCGCCGCCGGCAATGAACGAGGCCATGCCGAACTTGAGTCCCATCGACGGCGTGACCAACGCGATTACATACGGAGCTATAACACTGATGGAGGTCATCGCATAGCTGATCCCAATCCCGGTCGCCCGCCCTTCCACGGGAAAACGACGCGCCTGGTATAAAGGCAGGATACCGAACAACCCATTCGCGAACATGCCCATGCAGAAGGCGCCCACACCCATCAGGAAATGATTTGATACCAGCGTATAGAGCGCTGTAGTGGGCACGACGATCGTCAGGAAGATAACAATCGTACTGCGCTCTCCGATCCTGCTGGCAGCGTAGCCGGACAAAGGTTTGCCGATCACCGAGCCAACCGAGTAGGCAATGATGAAAGGAAAAATAGTGCCCGAGTCCAGGTGATGAACGGTCAGCAGGAACGTGGGATATAGCACCTGGACAGCCCACAACATGAAGTTCAACCCTGCCGAAAAAGCCCAGGCCTGCGCGACGGCTGGATTGAAGACGAAGGTTTTAAAGCCGTGCCCTTCTTGTTTGCGCAGCTGCTGTTCCTTCCAGTCCGCCGACTCCTTGACGTTGCGCCGCAGGAACAGCGTCAGCAAGGCCGGCGCAATGCCGAGGAAGAACATCCAGCGCCAACCCAGCACCGGAAACAGGAAGTGGAAAGCGAGCGCGGCCAGCATGTAGCCGAACTCGTAGCCCGCCACCATGATGCCGGACGCGAGTGGCCGGATTTTCTCGGGCACGGTTTCCATCAGTAGAGAGACAGAAGCGGTCCACTCGCCGCCGAAACCCATTCCGAACAAGATGCGCATCACCATGAACGAGGCATAGCTCCACGCCAGGCCGCTCAGTCCCGATGCGCAGGAGAACCACAATACGGCTGCCATGAAGGCAAGCTTGCGGCCATACCGGTCGGCGGCAAATCCCCAGCCGATGGTTCCGGCGATCTTCGCGAAGCCGGTGGCTGTCACCACCAGCGCCATCTGTGGCAAGCCGACATTGAACACCTTGCCGAGATGCGGGATCAGGAACAGCAGGATGGTGAAATCGAATGCATCGAGCGCCCATCCTGCGGTTGCCGCAAAGATGATATGCCAATGCTTCCTGAGCAGGCCGGCGTGATCGTTCATCGTATGTCTCCGCTTTTCTTGTTGCGGGATTTCGAAATCGAATCGAAATTGATGCTTGCCGCTTGTCGGCTAGGTGCCCCTGCTAAAGTCCGCGGCAAGCTTGCGCGCACCATTGGCAAGAATCAGGATGTCGATGCCGGTCGCAACGAAAGTGCAGCCCAGCTCGAGGTAGTGCCGCGCAAGCGCCGGATCGGAAGTCAGCGTCCCGGCCGCTTTGCCCGATGCGACTATTTTCTTGATCGCACCGTCAATAGCGGCCTGCACTTCAGGGTGACCCGCTTTACCGCGATAGCCCATCGAGGCGGCCAGGTCAGCCGGCCCGATAAAGACGCCATCGATACCGTCCACCGCGCAAATCGCGTCGAGGTTCGATAAAGCGGTGACGGTTTCCGCCTGCACCAGCAGGCAGATTTCTTCATCGGCGACATCGAGATAATCCTTCCGGCTGCTCCAGCGTGACGCGCGGCCGACCGCACTCCCGACCCCGCGAATCCCGTGCGGCGGATATCGAACGGCGGACACCAATGAGCGAGCCTGCTCCTCGGTGTCGACCATCGGCACCAGCAGGTTGCGTACGCCGATATCAAGCAGGCGCTTGATCAATGCCACATCGCCATTGACCGGCCGCACCACGGCTTCCCCACGGTACGGAGCGACGGCCTGCAGTTGCGACAAGGTCGACCGTACGTCATTGGGCGCATGCTCGTTATCGATCAACAGCCAGTCGAAGCCGGCGGTCGCGCTGACTTCGGCCAGGTAGGGATCGGCCATCGACAACCAGAAACCGATCTGTGCTTCCTTGTTCGCCAGCGCCGCCTTGAAACGGTTAGGCGCGGGCGTTTGCATTGTTCCGCTCATGATTCTCCAACTCCATGGGAGGGGGTTCAAATTCGATGGGTTCGACTTTACCCAGCAGGAAAAGATAGTTGATGATGGCGAGAACGATCAGCGCCGACGAGAACACCAGTGCCGCAACGAAGGATCCCGTCGCACCGACGATCGCACCGGTCACGATCGGGCCGACAACACCCCCCATGTTCGATACCGAGTTCTGCACGCCGGCCACCATCGACACCATGTTCTTGGGCGCCACGTCTGCGGGCAAGGCCCAGACTTGCGAGGCTGCGACGGTCATGCCGGATTTGGCGAAGCACAGCAGCACGACTGCCATCACGGCCGATTGCGCGAAGGCGGCAAGACCGATACTCGATGCCATCGTGAGCCCGACGATCAGGAACAGCTTGCGGGTGGCCGTCAACGACAACCTGCCCGAACTGTAGACACGGTCCGAGGCCCAGCCCGCGAGCACCTCGGTAAACATCGATATCAGCAAAGGCAGGGAGGCCATCACGCCCATTTCCATCAAACCCATGCCCCGCTCCTTGACCAGGTAGGTGGGCAACCAGGTGATGAAAAAATACGAGTTGTAGTTGATCATGAAGAAGCCGATGCACATCGCCCAGATATTGCGATGCGCGAACAGCTTGCGCCACGGAACGGTATTGCGCTTGTCCTCCGCAGCATTGGGCGCGAGTCCGTCGCGGATATGCGCGAGTTCAGCGGCATTGACCCGCGGGTGTTCGCTTGGCGAATCCCTGAACATGAACTGCCAGACAAGGCACCATACGATGCCCAGTGCGCCCGTGATCGCAAACGTCACTTTCCAGTCGAACACGGCAAGCATGACCGCAATCAAAGGGAGTGCGACGGCGCCGCCGAGCTTCGAGCCGCTGTCGAAAATGCCGGCCACCGTCGCCCTTTCGTTACGGGGAAACCAGCGTGACGCGATACCGGCGTTACTCGGATAGGCGCCCGCTTCGCCAATACCCAGCATCACCCGCAGAGCGACCAGCGATTTGAAGCCCGTCGCAAAGCCGGTGACGGCGGTAGCGAGCGACCACCAGAGGACCGCGAGACCCAATACCTTCTTCTGCCCGAAGCGGTCCGCGAGGATGCCGGCCGGCAGTTGCAGCAGCGCATACGACCAGAAAAAGGCGGACATCACTACCCCCATCTGCACGGCGCTCAGGTGAAAGTCCGACTGGATCCGGGGCGCGGCAGCGGACAGCACTGTTCGATCGACATAGTTGATTGCAATCGCCGCCCACATCATGCCGGCCACGATCCAGCGCACACGTGTACGTGTCTGCGCTTGTGCCGCGAGAGTCATCTTTTGTCTCCGTTATTGTTATCTGGATGCTTAGCTAACGATGCCCATGTGCCAGGGCACGAACTCGTGATCGCCAAGACCCAGCAATTCGCTTTTCGTGCGCTGCCCGGAGGCGGCTTGCAGGATATGCTCGAAGATGTCCTGCCCCATCTCCTCCACGGTGCGCTCGCCATCGATCACCAGGCCGCAATTGATATCCATGTCTTCCCGCAGGCGCGCAAACATCGGTGTATTGCTGGCGAGCTTGATCGTGGGGGCAGGTTTCGAGCCGAACATCGAGCCACGGCCCGTCGTGAAACAAATCATGTTTGCGCCGCTGGCGATCTGACCGGTGACCGCGACCGGATCATAGCCAGGCGAGTCCATGAAGACAAACCCGGACTTGTGGATTGGTTCGGCATACTCATAGACTGCTTGCAAAGGCGTCGTGCCGCCTTTCATTGCCGAGCCAAGGGACTTCTCGAAGATATTCGCCAATCCTCCCTGCTGGTTGCCGGGTCCGACCACACCATTGAACTGGCCGTTGTGTCCGTGTGTATAGCGCTCCCACCAGGCGAGCCGGTCGAGCAATTTCTGACCGACCTCCGGCGTCACCGCGCGGCGCGTCAGCATGTATTCGACACCGTGGATCTCCGGCGTCTCAGACAAGATCGCCGTGCCGCCATGGCGCACCAGGATATCCATCGCCGCGCCAAGCGCGGGATTGGCGCTGATGCCCGAAAACCCGTCGGACCCGCCGCACTCCAGGCCAATCTTCAAATGACTGGCGCTGACCGGCTGCCGTTCAATACGGTTCGCCGCCGGCAGCATGCCCTGGATCGCGGCAATCCCGGCCTCGATCGTCGCGCGCGTGCCGCCGCTGTCCTGCATCACCAGCGTGCGCGTCGACTCGTCCGTCTCGAGACCCTGCGAATTCATCAAGTCAGACACCTGGTTGCGTTCACAGCCCAGGCCCACGATCAGGACGCCCGCAAGATTGGGGTGACGCGCATAACCCGCGATAGTCCGGCGCAGTACGTCGAAATGCTCGCTGGGCGAGGACATCCCGCACCCGCTGGTCTGCGCGAAGGCGACCACGCCATCGACGTTCGGATAATCCGCAAGCCGCTCAGGCGTGAACCACCCGGCGATATTCTTGATGACCGTGGACGAGCAGTTAACCGACGCGAGAATGCCGATGAAATTTCGGGTAGCAACTCTTCCGTCCGGGCGCACGATGCCCATGAAGGTTGCACGTTCGGCTTGCGGCACATAATCGACCGGACGGACATCGAGGCCGAAGCCCGGGTCGCGCTCGAAATCGATCAGTTCAATGTTATGCGTATGCACATGGTCGCCAGCCTCGATATCCCGCGCGGCGCGGCCGATCACGGTGTCATACTTGCGGATCGCTTCGCCACGCGCGATCTCCCTCGCGGCAATCTTGTGGCCCGCCGGGACCTGCGCCCGGACGCGCACGATGGTATCGCCCAGTTGGACCTGCCGGCCCAGCGACAAAGCCTCGCGGACAATCAGCACGTTGTCCGAGCCGTGCAGGCGAATCAAGGGGGTCATGGCGGCGTCGCTGGCCTGCGACATGAGCAATTCTCCTGCAATCACGTTTTGTCTCGTGGATATCGTGGATAGTCTGGTCACTACCGGCAATGTGCCCCGGAACCAGGAGGACACGCTGTCCGGATCAGTTTTATTACTATGCGTCCAATGTTACCGGTTTATGTAACCGGTAACATTGGACGCATAGTAATATGCTTCTTGTTGCCTGAATGTTCGCGTTTTCCCTAATCAACGTTTATTCAACTCTCATATCGTTGTCGATGATCAAACCGAAAACGGATAGCGCCACAGGGATAGCCGGAACGGTCGAAGACGCTGGCCTACCCGCTGCAATGGAGCGCTCCACCGCACGTCGCGCGCGAAAAAATACCGGGCGCGTGACGCTGAGCGATCTGGCGGCCCTGATCGGTGTCACCAAAGTCACCGTATCGCGCGCATTGAACACCCCTGAACTCGTGTCGGTGAATACGCTGGAGCGTGTGCGTGCGGCCGTGCAACAGACCGGCTATACGCCTGACCTGATCGCCGGATCGCTGGCGTCGAACCGGAGCCGCCTGATCGTCGCGCTGATCCCTGCCATGGCGGGGACTGTTTTTCAGGAAACGGTCGAGGCGCTGACTACCGGGCTTGCCGAGACTGGCTATCAGTTGCTGATTGGTCAAAGCGGCTACGACGAGTCTCGTGAAGACGCGTTGATCGATGCCATCCTCGGACGGCGGCCAGCGGGCATTGTGCTGACGGGCGTCGTGCACTCCCAGCACGCGCGGCAAAAACTGCGTGAGTCCGGGATTCCGGTGGTGGAGACCTGGGATATCACCCGCGAACCGATTGACATGCTGGTCGGTTTTTCCCACGAAAAGGTGGGGAAAGCGGCCGCGCAACACTTGCTTGCGCAAGGTGTAAAGCGGGCTGCGGTGATTGCGCCGGGCGACCGCCGCTCCCAGGTGCGTACACAAGCCTTCCTCAAGGCGTTTGCCAAGGGCGCAGCAACGGACCCGGCCGTCGCGATTCCCGTTGTCACGATACCGTCGCCCGCCAATATGGGTGACGGCCGTCGCGGGCTGGCGAGTCTGCTGGACGAACATGCGGATATAGAAGGGATATTCTGCGGCGCGGATATCCTGGCGCTAGGCGCATTGATTGAAGCACGCGCGCGCGGCCTGGATATTCCCCGGGAGTTGCGGGTAGTCGGTTATGGCGATTTGAATTTCGCGAAAGACACGGACCCTCCGCTGACGACGATCCGGATTGACGGAACGCGTATTGGAAAACTGGCCGCCTCATTGTTAGTCGACCGGATCCAGGAGGGCGAAGTCGATCAACGCGTGGTCGACGTGGGATTCAAGCTGATCGAGCGCGAAACAAGTTGAGGCGGCGCTCGCCAGCAAGGTGGTCGCGAATGCATTGATCGACTTGCTTTACAGCGCAAACGTACAGTCGTTATCTAACGCGCTTACGTCTGCGCCAATTCCCTATCATGCGCAGCAGCAGCAAGACCAGGACTGCGATACCGGTGCCGCCAGTAGCCGGAATGAGCATCGCGAAAAGAGGGTCGTATCTGCTGGAAACCGTCCCTAAATAGTATTTCTCGATCAACGCTTCCAGCGTCGCTCCCAAAGAGAGCAGGAACAGCATGGTTACCAGCAGAAGCAATCCCGCAAGCACTGCGCTGATAACACCGCGCGGGGCGACTACGTCGCGCCCGGATGTCGATGAAGGCCCGTTAAGCGGAATTTGAGTGGTCATGGTGATTCCGATCTGTTCGTTCGTGCGGTAAGGCGCGGCACAGGTGCACTTTCCCCGGGAAAGGCCAAAGGTGCAAAAGGCTTCTGGCAGCGGCCGGAATCACGCAAAGCGGCGCTGCGCCACCGGCAGACTAACCGGAATAATATTCGAACTCCATTCGGACTTTCTTACTATCGGAAGTTTTCGGTACGGACCCTCACCTTTTAGTCGGGCCCGGTTCGCCAAATTGTCTGCAGTAAAGAGCCGCACGCGGCCCGCTCGCCCGCGTCGACGCTCACCTTCATCAAACGCGTTCTCGGGAACGAGACAGGCGCCAGGACCGCGCCGCATCGCAGTGTTCTCGCCGTCAGGATGGTGTGATCGAGAGTGGTATCGCGAAACGAAGATGACTATTTGATCGCATACAATACGTATACCGTGCACCTGAAGCGAGCGAAACAACGTGACAGCATCTCCCCTTACTACAACCCCGGAAAAACTAGGCGAACTGGCATACCAGACTCTGCGGCGAATGATCCTCCACAAGGCATTACGCAGTGGCGGTCCCGTCGTCGAGGGGCGGCTTGCCGAAGAACTCAACATCTCCCGCACGCCCATGCGCGAAGCACTATTGCGGCTTGAGGGCGAGGGTCTGCTGGCGCGCGCCGGCGCCCGTTCTTATTCGGTGCGCTTCGTCGGCGCGCAGGAATATTTCCAGGCAATGAAGGTGCGCGAGCTGCTTGAGGCGGAGGCTATCGGCCTGGCCATCGGCAAGATCGACAAGAAGCAGATCCAGCAACTGATCAAGAAGATCAAGGCTTTGCGCAGCGGCCAGCAGGAGCAGGAGCACTGGCAGGTCGACGACCAGGTCCACACCATGATGGCGCGTGCCAGCGGCAATGACGTGCTCGCGCGGATGATCGAAGTCGTGCGCACAAACAGCCGGCTGTTCGAACTCTCGACGCCATTCAACCGCATAGAAGAAGATCGCGCGGAACACCTTGCGATCCTCGAAGCCTACGCGGCCGACGACGCCGATGCCGCCCGCAACGCCGTTCGCACGCATCTGCAAAACCTGCGCCGTTTCGTGGTCGACCGCCTGAGTGAAGGCAGCGGTGTCTGAACCGGATCTGCCCGATCAGGCTCGCGCGAGCAGATCCGCAAGCGCGAGCGCGATCGTCTTGGTAGCAAGACGCAGATCGTCCAGCGCCACGCGTTCATCGGCCCGATGACCGTTCGCTTCCAGCAGCGTGCGGGGCCCCGCGCCATAGATCACGGTCGGAACGCCTGCTTCGCAATATAACCGGGCGTCGGTGTAAAGCGGCACGCCTTCAGTCGGGATGTCCTGCTGCAACGTCGTCTTCGCGGCGCGTTGCAAGGCCGCCGACAAGCGTTCGGCGCCGTCGATGGAACGCAGCGGCGACGTCACCAGCACCTCACGCACCTCCACGACAATGCCCGGCAAGCCGGCCACCGCTTCTTCTAGCAACGTCTTTAGCTGCGACACCACAGCTTGCGGATTCTCTTCCGGCACGACACGCCGGTCCAGGCGCAAGCGGACCTTGTCCGGCACCACGTTCGTATTGATCCCGCCTTCGATCAAGCCAACCACAAGCGTCGGGTGATCGATACCGGGTGTACTCGAGCGAATGGTCTTCAACACCTCGCGATGTCCATAAAGCGCGTTGAGCACCGCCGTCGCGGCTTCCAAAGCATCGTGTCCGGTGTCGGGCCGTGCCGCGTGGGCGGACTTGCCGCGCACGATCACTTCCAGGTGAATCGCGCCGTTGTGCGCGGTGGTGATCGAATAGGAGAAGCCGGCGCAGATCGCGTAGTCGGGCTTCACGATGCCCTCCTTCAGCAACCATGCCGGACCGATCAGCCCACCGCTTTCCTCGTCATAGGTCAGGTGCAACTCGACGGTCCCATGAAGTTCAGCGTGGCTCTCGATCAACGCCTTCAACGCAAACGCATAGGTCGCGAAGTCCGACTTCGATACTGCCACGCCCCGCCCGAACATCCAGCCATCGCGGATTTCGGCGCCATAGGGGTCGGTGGACCAGCCGTCGCCGGGCGGGACGACATCGCCGTGCGCATTCAGCGCAATGACCGGTCCATCGCCGAAACGATGCCGAACGACCAGGTTCGTTGCACTGATCATGCCGGCACGCGTGACATCGGCGAGTGGGACCGGATGGCGTTCGACCGTGAAGCCAAACGATTCCAGCGCGAGCGCGGTCATCTCTGCATGGCTCGCGCAGTCGCCGGGTGGATTATCCGAGGGCTTGCGCACGAGCGCTGCAAGAAAATCGACTTCGGTAGTGAAGTGGCGATCGACCGTAGCCAGCAGGGTCAACGTAAGCAGATCTTCATTCATGGTGACTTGGAAAACTTGAAAAGGGATAACGCAACGCTGACGGCAATGACGGCGAGCGCATTCATCAGTGACGCAGGATCTTGCCGACGAATTCGCGCGTGCGGACTTCCTGCGGGGCATCGAAAACTTGCTGCGGCGAGCCGGTCTCGATCACATGACCGCCTGCCATGAACACTACTTTTGACGAGACCTCGCGCACGAAGCTCATCTCATGCGACACGATGAACATGGTGATTCCCTCCGACGCCAGCGCGCGAACGGTATCGAGTACTTCGGTGACGAGTTCGGGGTCGAGCGCCGCCGTGACTTCATCGAGAAACAGCACGTTCGGCTTCAACGCAAGCGCGCGGGCGATTGCCACGCGTTGCTGCTGACCGCCCGACAACTCGTCCGGATACGCTTTCAACCGATGCCCAAGGCCCACGCGCGTGAGCAAGCTGATGGCGTGCTCTTGCACCTGCTCGCGTGGCCAGCCCTTGATCCTGGTGGGCGTGATCATCACGTTTTCCAGCACCGTCATGTTCTGGAACAGGTTGTATTGCTGGAAGACGATCGCAATCTCCGAGCGCAACGCACGCACGGCCGCCTTGTCCGCATAGTTCACGAGGCTGCCGTTCAATCGCACGGTGCCGTGTTCGGGCGGCAACAGTCCCGTCAGAACGCGCAGCAGCGTGCTCTTGCCCGACCCGGAAGGTCCTATCAGGCTGACGATCTCGCCCTTCTCGACCGAGAGGTTGATGCGTTCAAGGACCGTATGCGGTCCGTACGAAGCTTTCAGATCAACGATTTCGAGTTGCGGCAAGTTTTTTCTCCAGGCGCTTACCCAAGCGCGACAACGGGTACGACAACACGAAATAAAGCACCAGGACCGTTCCGTACACGAGCCATGAAGAAAAGCCCTTGTTGGTCAGCACCTTGCCGGCTGAGGTCAATTCCATCACGCCAATCTGCGAGGCCAGCGCGGTGTCCTTGATGAACATGACAAAAAAGCCGAATGTAGGCGGCACGACCACGCGCCACGCCTGCGGCACGATCACGAAGCGCAATGTTTCGAAGGTCGAGAAATTCATCGTCTGCGCGGCTTCCCATTGGTTTCTATGCACCGATTCGAGTCCGCTTCGAATGATCTCGCCAAGGTAGGCGGACGCGATCAGGCAAACGCTTAGCGACGCAACAGCGAAGGTCGAGAGATTCGCTTTCGACGACTGGCTCGCGAAAAATACGAGCATCAGCGTCACCAGGAACGGGATGCGGCGAAACAGGAAGCAGTAGGCGAATGCGAGCGCACGCAGGGGCGCCATCGCACGGGAACGCGTGACACGGACAGTAGCCACGACGAAGCCCGTCAGGAATCCCGCGAAGCAGCCGAACGCCGACAGTACGAAGGTTGCAGCGAGTCCCTCCACCAGTAACAGCAGGTTGTAAAAGGAAAATAGCTGCGCGATTTCGGCCTGTGAGGAAGCGAACATCAGAACACCTTGATTTTGGCGCGGCAGACATAGCGCCCGATGATCGCCAGCGCGAAGGTCGCGATCAGCGTGACGGCAATATATAGAACAGCGGCCACGCTGAACGCCTCGACGGAGAGATACGTTTGCGAACTGAGGTTGTACGTACGGCCCGTCAGTTCCTCGACGCCGAAGATCGACGCCATCGACGTGCCGAGCGTCATGACGATGAACTGGTTCGACAGCGGCGGGAACATCACTTTCAGCACGTGCGGCAGGATCACATGCCGCACGATCTGCGGCGTGGAAAAGCCAAGCACTTCGGCGGCTTCGATTTCCATCAGCCGGACCGAATTGAAACCGGCGCGCTGGATCTCGCACAGATACGCGCCCGCATTGAACGTCGCCCCGATGAGCACCGCCGTGAACGGCGACAGCGTCACGCCGATCTCAGGCAGCGCGAAGAACAGGAAAAAGATCTGCACGAGTTGCGGCGTGTTGGTCGCGAAGATCACATAAGCCGTTACCACCCTGCGCAAAAACACCGGCCCGTAGCGCAACACCGAAGCGCATACGAGCCCGATGACCATGCCGAACGCAAACGCGAGCACGGCAATTTGCAGACTGAGCCATGCACCGCCAAGCAGATAGGGCCACTGCTGGAGAATGGGCTCGAAATGTAGGGTCATCGAATAGTGGCTCCCGCCGGATACGCAGCGCTCGTTCGTTCGTCACAGACGGAGCGCTGCCGTCGGTTTCGCTTACTGCGCAGCGGCAACAGTCGGATCATGCAGCATTGCACTGCCGAACCATTTCTTCCAGCTCGCGGCGACAAAGCCGTTTTTCTGCAACGCATCGACTTCCTTGTTCAAGCGCTGCGTCAGCGCCGTATTGCCCTTCTGCACACCGATACAGTCGTAGTCCACTTCGATTGGCGCGTCAACCACGCGCCATTTCGTCGGGTAGTTCTTCGTATAGCTCAACATGAAGTCGAGCACGTCGATCAATGCATCGGCGCGGCCCTGGGCAATCGCGCGCACTGCGTCCGGGTAGTTGTCGAGGATCAGGAGCTGTGCCTTGGGCAGCTTTTCCTGGATCAGCGGGATAGGCGTCGTGCCGCGTACCTGAACGAGACGCACCGCCGGATCGTTCAACTGCATCCAGTCCGTGTAGGGCTTCGCTTGCGTCGTCAGGACACCGAGCACTTCAGTGTTCACCGGATCGGTGAAATCGATCACCTTCAGGCGGTCCGCGTTGCGCGTCATGCCGCCCATCACCGCGTCGATCTTGTCGGTCATCAAGAATGGCACCCGATCATTGGACCCGACCGGAACGATTTCAAGCTTGACGCCGAGCGAGTCCGCAATCTTCTTCGCGATGCTGACATCGAAGCCGTCGATGTTGTTCTTCGCGTCGTAGGTGCCGAGCGGCGGCAGGTTCGGGTTAATACCGAACACGATTTTCTTCGACGCCATGATTTCGTCGAGCGTGCGGGCGCTGGCGTCGAACGAGCCGAGCAACGAGCAAGCGACAAGACCCACGGCGAGCAGGCGGCTCATGAGAAGCAGGGATTTCATGCGATAACTCCGTAAAAGGTTCGGGAAGATGGCTCACAGTTCTGGCGCGCGGTTCGGGTACTCCCCGGACTCTCTTTATTTTGACCAATTTACGTATACGAACCGTATACGATAATATAAAAACATCGACGAAATTAGTTGTCAAGGGAGGCTGTCCCATGCTGAATGCCGAGACCATGCGCATTGATAAAGCAGACCGCGCCGCTACCGTCTGGTTTTTCTTCGACGGCCAGCCGGCGTCGGCGCGCGTCGGCGAAAGTGTGGCAGCCGCCCTGTTCGCGTCGGGGATGAAGACCTTGCGTACGAGTCCGCGTGAGTGCGCGCCGCGCGGCATGTTTTGCCTGATGGGGTCTTGCCAGGAATGCCTGGTCATGGTCGACGGCCGCCGCGTGCTTGCGTGCCGGACTGCGGTCGCTGACGGAATGCATGTTGAGAAGGTACCGGGGGCCGGCAGCGATGCCTGACTTCGACGTCCTCGTGCTCGGCGGCGGACCGGCTGGTGTGAACGCAGCGCTGGCGGCGTCGGCGGCGGGTCTCAAGGTCGCGCTGTTCGACGAGAACACGGCGGCCGGCGGCCAGGTCTATCGCGCGCCGGTCAGCGCCGTGGCGCCGTTGACCGCGGACTGGCAAGCGCAACAACCCGGCGACACCCTGCGGCGCGAACTGGCTCAAAGTGCGGTCATTACCTACTTCAATCACGTGGTGTGGGCCGTCACAGCGGACTACCGCGTCGATGCCGCCGGTGCGGCCGGCCCTATGCATTGCACCGGGCGCGCGCTGATTGTCGCCACGGGAACC
Organism: Caballeronia mineralivorans PML1(12); assembly: GCF_001028175.1. GTDB lineage: Bacteria > Pseudomonadota > Gammaproteobacteria > Burkholderiales > Burkholderiaceae > Caballeronia > Caballeronia mineralivorans. The sequence continues at coordinate 552 of NZ_AEJF01000044.1, read as the reverse complement.
ACAGAACGTATCGTGCCCTTCGACGGGTGGACCACACCGGGTGTTATCGGACTCGCCGCCGCGACCATCCTGCTCAAATCGCAGGGCATCCTGCCGGGCCGCTCGACGCTCGTTGCGGGCTGCGGGCCGTTGCTCGCGGCCGTCGCGGCGAAGACCATAGAAGGCGGCGGCAAGGTCGAGGCGATTGCGGATATGGCAGGCCTTGACGACTGGGCACGCACACTGCCCGCCATGATGTCGCGCCCCGACCTGATGCGCGAAGGGTTCCACTGGTGGCACGAGATCAGTCGCGCGGGCGTGCCCATTCTTTCGCGGCGCACCATCGTCAAAGTCGAGCAAGTCCACGACGGACTGCGCGCGACCCTTGCGCCCTGCGACTCGGCGGGGCGCCCCGTCTCCGGAAAACGCCGCAGCGTGGTCGCCGACTGCATCGCGGTCGGTCACGGCCTGAGCCCGTCAACCGAGATCACGCGCCTCTTGCGGGCGGAACACCGGTACTCGCGGCAAGCGGGCGGCTGGATCGCCGTTGCCGACATGGACGGCCGCACGTCA
>NZ_AEJF01000043.1 GCF_001028175.1 Caballeronia mineralivorans PML1(12) | reverse complement strand
GGCGCGGCTGCAGCGAGCCACCACGGCACGCTCGCAGGGCTCGCGTGCGCCATCGACCTTGGCGCCACTGACGTCGACCAGCTCTGGTCGCACGTACCGGCCACACGCCAGGCGCACGCAAAGGCTGCGCGCTTCGGCCGCTCGATGGCGCAATTAATGGCGCTGCGGCCCGGTCACGTTGACAGCATTGAGCCGCAAACCATTGTCTGCCGATGCGAGGACGTGACCCGCGCCGAGATCGACGCCGCCTGCGATGCCGGCGCACGCGACGTGAATCAGCTCAAGGCCTGGACCCGATGCGGCATGGGACCGTGCCAGGGCCGCACTTGCGGAGACGTTGCGGCGGAATTGCTTGCTGCACGCGCTCACGGCGGCTCACGCGAACGCGCTGGCTGCTTTTCGGCTCGCACGCCGTTACGGCCAATGACAGTGGAAGCGCTCACAGGTGACTTCAGCTATGACGACATTCCGATCCCGAAGGCGGCGCCCTTATGAATCGGGCAACAACAACCGCATTCGATGTCGCCGTACTCGGCGGCGGCGTGATGGGATGCACGACCGCACTATTCCTCGCGCGTGCTGGCATGCGGGTGGCGGTGATCGAACGCGATGCGCTGTGCCGTGGCGCATCGGGCGTGAACGCCGGCACGTTGACGCTGCACATGACGCGCGCCGCCCTCGTCCCCTACGCTATCCGGGCCTGGGACATGTGGATGAACACTGACGCGTGGCTCGGCCACGGCGTGCTCGCCACCGCTGCGCCCGGCCTTTCGCTCGCCTTCACGGAGCACGAGAAGACGCTGCTGCAGCAACGCGCGGCGGCAAGATGCAAGTACGGCGCGCGGATCGATCTGCTCGACCGGGATGCTGCGCTCGCCGTGGAGCCTGGTCTGAATCCAGTGGTACTGCAAGCCGCGTACTGCGCAACGGACGGCTTCGCCAGCGCCTATCTCACCGGCCGCGCCTACCATGCGGCATTGCGCGAAGCGGGTGTGCATGTGTTCGAGCAGACGCCGGCAACGCGCATCGACCGGGTCGCCGGGATGTATCGCGTGAGCGGTCCGGACAACGCAATCCGTATCGACGCGACGCGTCTCGTGATGGCGGGCGGCGTGTGGCTGGAACCTCTCCTGGCCATGCTCGATATCAACATTCCCGTCAAGACGCTCGTCAACCAGTTGATCGTCACCGAGCGCATGCCGCCCTTGATGCGCTCAGTACTAAGCATTGCGAACGGGTTGCTGTCAATGAAGCAGTTCGCCAACGGCGGCGTGCTGATAGGCGGCGGCTGGCAAGGCATTGGCGATCGAGTGCGCGGCGGCGTGGAGACTGTGCCGGACAATCTGATCGGCAATCTCCGGCTCGCGCAGCACGTGATCCCCGCGCTCGCAAAGGCGCGCGTGGCCCGCATCTGGCTTGGCCTCGAATCCGAAACCGCCGACGCCATGCCAATGATCGGTGCGCTTCCCGGTCTTCCGGATGCCTGGGTGATCGGTTGCGTGCATTCCGGTTACACCAGCGGTCCCTACATGGGCAAGCTGCTAGCCCAAGCCATGCTCGGCGAAGAACCCGAGCTACCCCTGTTCGATCCGGCGCGGCTCGTCGTTCCTGTCGAGGCGCTTGCCCAACCTCATCGAGAAAAGACAGAATGATTCCCACGCATGCCGATCCATTCAACGGCGTTTATGCCGCCACGCTATGCCCTCTCGACGCGGACGGCCGCCATCTGGACGAAGCCGCGCTCGCGCGGCATATCGAGACGGTGGCGAACGTCGACGGTATTGCCGGCCTGCTGGTGAACGGCCACGCCGGCGAGAACTTCGCGCTCTCGGCAGCGGACAAACGGCGCGTAGTGGAAATTGCACATGCAGTCTGCGGCAATCGCCTGATCATCGTGGCGGGCGTGAATTCCGAGGACAGTTACGAAGCGCAGGCCCACACAAACGATGCAAAGCAGGCCGGCGCCGACGCCATGTTGCTGTTTCCACCGTTCTCGTGGGCGCTGTCGACCGATCTCGACACGGTCCTCACGCATCACCGGATCGCCAACGCCGAGGCTCGCCTGCCCATGATGCTGTACCAGGCCGGTGTCGCCACGGGCGGCATGGCCTACACGCCGCAGATGCTCACCGCGCTCGTCGGCTTGCCCGAGGTCGTGGCCATCAAGGAAGGCAGTTGGGAAACCGCCGCGTACGAAGCGAACCGCCGGCTCATCAAGTCGATCGCGCCGCACGTGGCCGTGATGGCTTCCGGCGACGAACACCTGTTCACCTGTTTTGCGCTCGGCACTGAAGGCAGCCTCGTCAGCCTGGCGGCCGTCGTGCCTGAACTGATCGTAGCGCTGTATCGTGCTGTCGAACGCGGCGATCTTGCCCAGGCGCAGCAGCTTCATGCGCACGTCTATCCGCTTGCGAAGGCCATCTACGGAACCGCGCCCGGCTCGCACGCCAATGCGCGCCTGAAAGCCTGCCTGCACTTGCTCGGACAGTTCCCGCAGCCGTCGATGCGCCCGCCCATCCCGCCGCTCTCCCACGCAGAAATGGCGCGTCTCGACGACGCGCTCGCCATCGCCACCAGCGCTTAACGGAGTGACTCATGACGCCAACCATGACCCTCATCAAAGGCGGCCGCATCATTACGGCCGTCGACGACTATGTCGCCGACATCCTCGTGAAAGGCGAGCGCATCGTCAGCATCGGGCTGGACCTCGATGCGGGCCCGGATGCCCGCGTGATCGACGCGGCAGGACTGCTCGTGTTTCCGGGTGGCGTCGATTGCCATACGCATATGGAGAATACCTTCGGGCCGTCGGTGACGGCCGACAACTTTGCGTCAGGCACGCGCTCGGCGGCCTTCGGCGGCACCACGACGATTATCGACTTCGCGCTGCAGACAGCCGGCACGAGCCCGCTCGATGCAATCTCGCGGGCGCAGTCGAAGGCAGCGTCGGTGGCGAGCATCGACTATGGCTTTCACGTGATCGTGACGCAGGTGGACGAGCGCGTGCTTGGCGACATGCAATATGCGATCCGTCACGAAGGCGTATCGAGCTTCAAGATGTTCATGGCGTATCCCGGCACGGTCATGTCGGACGACGCCGCCATTTTCCAGGCGATGCGGATGGTCGGCCAGCACGGCGGCATGATCGCGTTGCATGCCGAGAACGGCACGATCATCGACCTGTTGATTCGCGAGGCGCTCGCCCAAGGTCACACGTCGCCGCGTTATCACGCGTTGACGCGGCCCGCGATCATGGAAGGCGAAGCGACACATCGCGGCATCAAGCTCGCCGAACTCGCCGAAGCGCCGGTCTACTTCGTTCACCTCTCGGCGAAAGAGGCGTTGAAGCATGTGATCGAGGCGCGCGATCTCGGCATTCCCGTATTCGCGGAGACCTGCCCTCACTATCTCTTCTTCGACGAATCAGCGTACTCCGACGACAGCTTCGATCTCGCGCGTTACGTGATGAGTCCGCCGCTGCGATCGAAGGAGGCGCAGAAGGCACTCTGGACCGCGCTCAAGACCGACGATCTGCAACTGATCTCGACGGATCATTGTCCGTATTGTATGAAGGAAGGCCATCGTGGCAACGTCAACCAGAAGCCGCTTGGACGTGACGATTTCTCGAAGATCCCGAACGGTGTGCCTGGCGTCGAAACGCGCATGACGGTGGTCTATGACGGCGGCGTACGGAGCGGCCGCATCACGCTTAACCGCTTCGTCGAGTTGATGTCGACTGCGCCGGCCAAGCTCTTCGGCCTGTTCCCGAAGAAAGGAACGATTGCAGTTGGCAGCGACGCCGATATCGTCCTGTTCGATCCGAACAAGTCGCACACGATCAGCGCAGACACGCAACACAGCGATTGCGACTTTACGTTGTTCGAAGGTCGCGAGGTCACGGGCCGGGTGAAGAAGGTGCTGCTACGGGGAGAATTGCTGATCGACGACGGCGACTGGGTCGGACGGACCGGCCAAGGAGCGTTCGTCGCGCGCGGCGAACTTGGCGGCCACTGGTAGAGCGTCATGCCGATCTACGAGCATGCCTGCGGTACCTGCGGTGCGTTCGATTCCATGCGCCCGGTTTCCAGACGCGATGAGCAGGCGCCCTGCCCGGAGTGCGGTGCGTTGTCGCCGCGCGTCGCCAGCGGCTCGACGGTGCTGTTGGCGCAACGCCGCGGGCAAACGCCGACGGAAGAAGGAGCCTATGGTTACAGGCATCAAGGCAGTTGCCGTTGCTGCCGTTAGGAATTCAGCGCGAACGATAGCCACAATGCTCTTGCGTACGCTGCCAATACCAGCCAGCTTCATCGCGCCGATCGCGTATTGGCCGTCGGCACGGTCGGAGGAGCAATGAAATCGGACACCGCGCCGGCAGGCTCGCAGACGACCCGGTTGCGGCCACCGCCTTTGGCCTCATAGAGCGCGGCATCGGCTGCATTGACGAAGGCCCGCAGCGTCGCAAAACGCCGCTCTGACGTGCAGGCGACCCCGATACTGACCGTCACGATGTGATACGGGCTGGCCACGTGGCGGCGGTCAAGCTCCTGCACCGCCGCGCGCATGGTTTCCGCGACCCGAACTGCGCCCGCATCCCCGGTATCGGGCAACAGCACGGCGAATTCTTCCCCGCCATAACGCGCGGCGGTATCTCCCGGCCGCCGGATATTCTCGCCAATGCACCGGGCGACAGCCGCGAGCGCGTCGTCGCCGGCCGAGTGGCCGTACAGATCGTTGAAACCCTTGAAATGATCGATGTCGATCATTAGCAGCGACAGCGGCAGGCCGCTGCGCTGCGCACGACGCCATTCCAACTCGGCCATTTCGTCAAACGCCCGGCGATTGCAGAGCCCCGTCAGCGCGTCGGTTCTCGCGAGCGACCGAAGCTCGGTTTCCATGGCAATGCGGCGCCTGAGTTGCTGCGCGAACAACACAGCCAGCGTGAGGATGATAACGTCGACTGCACCGACCAGCGACCAGATGATCCACGCGCGACGATGCCACTCCGCATAGATGCCGCGGCTAGCCACCGCGACATCGAGAATCAACGGAAAATTTCCGATGTGCCGGAACGCATACCAGCGCTCTACGCCGTCGATCGCAGCAGTGCCGAAGAACTCGCCACTCGGCGCTTGGGTAAAGCGCGTGTAGTTGGCGGTGCCCATGAGGCTCCGGCCAACGATCTTCGGGTCATAGGGCCGGCGCATCAGCATGGTGCCGTCCGCCAGCATCAGCGCCATCGAGCTGCCCTCGCCCAAGTTCATGCCGGCAAACAGGTTGTGGAAATAGTTCAGGCGCATGGTTCCCACCACCACCCCGGCAAAGCTGCCGTCCGGATGCGACAGTCGCCGGCTCATGGCGATGCTGGTGCCGGTGGTCAGTCGTGGCTCGAACGGATGACTAACGTACAGTCCTACGTTTGCCGCGTCGCGGTGGACCCTGAAATAGTCGCGATCAGACAAGTTGACGCGGCGCGGTGGATCGACCTTCGAGTCGATGACAATGTTGCCGTCCTCGTCGAGAACCAGCAACGAACCCAGGTCCTTGGCCGTCGCGGAGCGGTCGAACAGCACCATCCGGCGAAGGTCAGGCGGCAGGTCGCGCACGCCAGGATGCTCGAGGCCCTCAATGACCGCCTGCAGCGACAGGTCATAGAGTTCGAGGTTGCGCGCTGTGTCGCGCTCCACCAGCAGTGCCACGTTGATCGCTGCTTCCTGTGCCCGCCTGAGCGCGTCGTGTCGCATCTCGGTCAGCACCCATGCAGCAATCCCGAGAATCGCGCACGCGATGAGCACGCTGACGCCGATCACGGCATTCGGCCGCCGGGTCATGTCCTTACCGCCGATGCTGCGGAATCTTCAAAAACCATTGCGCGCCGTCCGATCGTAGCTTTCGCAAACCTTACTGAAAATTGATTTGAGACGGCGAATCGCCGCACTTTCGGGAGAATGCGTGAAGCGTATCAGGTATTAATTCCGGTTCATTGTGCGAAAACCGCCGATTTTCCTGGCTAATCCATTTCATTTGCTTGCTTCCATGGATATAGCGGTAACGCGCACGACGATTTCGAGCGTCCATCAAAGCCTCGGGATTGGCCGTCCCTCGTGGGTCGCGGACGCTGCATTTTAAGTATCGAAATATAGATAAAACTCCCATGGATGCGGCCGCAGTTTGATCGTGTCGATCTCGCGCGTGCGCTTGTATTCGATCCACGTCTGGATGACGTCGTCGGTGAATACATCGCCTTTGCGCAGGAACGCGTTGTCGGATTCGAGCGCTAGCAGCGCGTCTCCGAGGGAGCCCGGCACCTGCCGTATATTCCCGGCTTCTTCAGGCGAAAGGTCGTAGATATTGCGGTCAAGCGGATCGCCGGGATCAGTTTTGTTTTCAATGCCATCGAGGCCAGCCATCAGCATCGCCGCGAAAGCGAGGTACGCATTGGCCGACGGGTCCGGGCAACGGAACTCGACCCGCCGTGCATTCGGCGAACTTGAATACATAGGAATGCGTGCCGCAGCCGAACGGTTGCGCTGCGACATCGCCAGATTGACGGGGGCCTCATACCCGGGCACCAGACGCTTGTAGGAGTTCGTCGTTGGTGCACAGAAGGCCATCAGCGCAGGTGCGTGTTGCAGTAATCCGCCGATATACCACCGGCATGTTTCCGAAGTCAGCGCCCACCCGTTGGCGTCATAAAAGAGATTCTCGCTGTCTCTCCACAGGCTCTGGTGACAATGCATGCCGCTCGCGTTGTCGGCAAACAGCGGCTTCGGCATGAAGGTTGCCACTTTGCCGTGCCGGCGCGCTACGTTCTTGCAGACGTATTTGTAGATCATCACGTTGTCGGCCATGCGCGTCAGTGTCGCGAAACGCATGTCGATCTCGTTCTGTCCAGCGGTCGCCACCTCGTGGTGATGCACTTCGATCTGCACGCCCGCCTGCTGGAGCGTCAGCGCAATCTCCGAGCGAATCTCCTGCAGCGTATCGCTCGGCGGAACCGGGAAATAGCCCTCCTTGTAGCGCTGCTTGTAGCCGAGGTTTCCGCCTCCGTACGCCCCTTCGTCGCGGCCGGTGTTCCAGTCGCCCTCGGCCGATTCCACGTAGTAGTAGCCGCAGTGCTGGTCCTGCCCGAAGCGGATCGAGTCGAAGATGAAGAACTCCAGTTCCGGCCCGAAATAACAGGTCGTCGCAATCCCCGTCTGACGCAGATAGTTCTCCGCTTTTTTAGCGACGTAGCGCGGATCGCGAGAGTACGGTTGCTGCAGCACGGGATCGACGACGTCGCAGATGATGGACAGTGTCGGTGTGCCGCAAACCGGATCGATAAAGGCAGTCGCCGGGTCCGGCCTCAGCAGCATGTCGGACTCGTGGATCTCCTGGAAACCGCGAATCGACGAACCGTCGAAACCGATCCCCGCGCTGAACAGGTCTGGGTGGACTTCAGGGAGTGTGATCGAGAAATGCTGCCAGAGTCCGGGTAAATCGGTGAACTTCAGATCGACGATCTGGATATTGTGTTTCTGTAGCAGGTCGATCACCTCGCTCGCACTTCCCGGTCGCGTGACGCGATAGCTACCCGGTTTGACGGACACCCCGAAAGGCGATCTGGACACTCCTGGCGTAGTGGACATGGACGTTCTCCTGTTCCAGCCCTTCGTCTATGGACCAACCTGACTGTCCGCGTGCGAAAGCAAGGTCGCCCGGGCGCGGCTAGCGATCTTCCTCTAGCGCTTTCAAATGGGCCTCGCCTGCGTCTTTAGCAGCAGCGCGTGTTGAGTAGGTCTCGTCTGAAACGAGCGCACGCTTGACGTTTTGTGCCGTGAAGTCAACCAGCGTGATGACCCAGACATACTCGCCAGCCTGCTCGGCCGTTTGCACGAAGGCGCGTACCGTGTCTCTGTTGTCTGCTTTCATCGTGAACTCCTGAGGAAAGATCGCGCAAAGAGAACTGCTCGTGTACCCGGTGGCCGGGTTACGGCAGCCTGGCGATAATCGGGCTGAACTCGTTCTTCGTAAAAGCACGCAACGACTGTGTCCGGACATTGCCGGCAGACCCCAGCGCGGCACCGAATGCAGCGAGGCTTTCGTCATCCGGTGCCTCGATGATCGTAACAATGTCGTAGTTGCCCAGCGTCCAATAGATCTCCTTCATCTCGCAGCCAAAACCTTTCGCCATTTCCGCCGCCTGACCGGCCCGTTGCGGGCTGTTTTTGACGGAGCGGATCCCTTGATCCGTAAATTGTGCAAGAACCACGTAAGTCGCCATGACGATTCCCCTTATGATTGAAACATGTCGGGATTCAAACGCGCTAGCGATGTCACGAACGCCACACTGATACGGTGAGAACCGTTTCGCGCGTAGCTTAATCTTAGACAATGGAATCGAATGCGATGCGCCGTTTTCCGGCCTTCGGAAAAGTGTTCGCCGTAAGCGCTTAATCAGCGAGAGCGTCTAGTTCGGATTCAACGCGGTTGCGCCCTGCCCGTTTTGCCCTATAGAGGAACCGATCGGCACGTTTGAGCAGTTCGTCTACCGTAGTGCGGTTTGAGGGATCCGAGGGAACGGCGACGCCAAAGCTCGCGGTCATCGTGATGTCAAGTCCGTCAGCGTTGACCGCCGTTCCCGCGATACGCCGCCGAAGCCGATTCGCGATCTCGACCGCGCTGCAGACGTCGTTCACGTAGGTGAACAAAGCAAATTCCTCGCCTCCAATTCGCGCAAAGATATCCGCTGGCCTGCAGAGCTCCCGGCACGCTTTGGCAAGCACCTGCAGCGCGTGATCGCCGGCTGCGTGGCCATACGTATCGTTGATCTCCTTGAAGTGATCGATATCAAACATGATCAAGGCAGGAGTCGCGCCGTCGATGCGTGCCTCTCTCAACGCTATGTGCGCCTTGCGAAGAAATGCGCGTCGATTCAGCATGCGCGTCAACGAGTCCGTATCAGCCATGATCTCAAGGTCGCGAATCAGAACGTCGCGCTCTCGCTCAAGGCTCAGCTTTGCGATGCTGTTCGCCTTGAGCACCGCGATAGCACTAAAGAGCCCCAGTATTTCGTCCCGGTTGCTGGCCTGCGGAACGGGTGTCGTAAATTTTCCCTCGGCGATCTCCTTGATCACGGTAGTCGCTTCGACAAACGGCTGGACGAAACGCCGCCGAAACACGCTGCTGGCCGCGAGCAATGCGCCCGTGAGAAGCATCGCCGCGAGCACCGCAACTCCCAGCAGCAAGCGCGCTTTGTCGCGGTGATCCAGCACATCGCTTTCGGCGAGGCTCAGCACCTCGTCGCGGTAGTCGGTGATAGCGGCCATTGTCGGCACATAGCTCGCCGCGAGTTCCGCGGGCGATACGCCGGCGCCGCCCGGTCGCATCGCAGCCTCCTGAATCCCGCTGAGATAAGCTGTCCCGGTCCCGAAGTACTGCGTGTTCATATTCTCGAACGCGTGAGTGATCAGGGCGGGGTGATTCCCGACCCTCGCCCCGATCAACTCGCGTAATGCATCGATACGCCCTCGGGTACGCTCGAGCGCAAGCAGTTCCGCGCTGGTCAGCGGCCTGTTTACGCTCAAGGCAGTTGTGAATCCCGATCCTAACTGGCCAGCCTGCTCCCGCAAATCGGCGCTCAGACGGGCAATTCCAAGGCAGTTGACCGAATCCGGATCACCTCGAACGACAGCGCTTGCGCTGCTAATGACACTCGACCCGAACCAGGGGATCACATCGATCATCTGCCTGACCGCATTGGATATTGCTAACTGATCGCGCCGCTCCTTGGGCAGATCGACGACGGCATCGACTTCCTTGCGCGCAGACGCAAGCCTGGCGCGAGCTGTTTCAACACTCTCCCTCGCGGCTGCACAGTCGTTGCATTCATGCGGATCGAGTTGGGCGAGCAAATTCGCGATCCGGCGGTCGCTCTCGGCCCGGGCGGACATCATCCGGCTGCGCGCGGCAACTGCGGCTTTCGCGTCCGCGCCCAACGCTCCGTTGGTGGGTCCCCGCTCCGCCGATACTTTTTCCATCGCCTGCAGAGTCGCGCGAAACTGCTCAAACGCACGCGTGGCAGCCTCCGCTGCAGCATAGGCCTGCCATTGATGCACAACTAACCCGGCGGCCAGCAAGATCACCGGCAGCAATAAAGTGGCTGCGCTCAAGTTGATCCGCCGCCTGATCGACGTTTCGCGCGCGGGTGTTTTAATCATTGCAATTGAAAAACGGGACACTGATGAATAGCTGCTTGCGGGACGGTGATTGGGCTAAGGCAGCTCAAGGAAGAGTTAAAACATCATTGGCTGCGCTAATCGAGGTTGATGTAAAACATTAAGAATACCGGTCCTCGCATGTCCATGGAACCCTTGTATTCGTATGATATTTGCTTGTGTTGCAGCGCGATGTTGCGATTCTCTCTATATTGCCGGTCCATTGCGCATCAAACGGGACAACAGAGCATCTGTTAGTCGTATAACGGCAGAATCTCGAATTTGTTTAGGTTCGGCAGGGCGTCGCCATTCGGATGCCGAGGCGTCGTGCCAGCCAGATAGGGAAAATACCGCATTTGAACCACCTCCCGTCTACTCCGAAGGCAGGGAGGCAAAGGAAGGTGTGCGTGCAAGCCTTCCGGCAGTTTCTGCTACGAGACTGTCGTGGCCGCGATGAGTATTCAAGTATTGAGCAGGATATCGAATCTATCGCGACTTTATAATAGCGGCATTATTCTTACGGGATGCTTAGCCCGCTGACGATAATTGCATTCGAAGGATTTAAAAAAAATCGGCTATTCAGCGTGTCCTTAAGCCACAGATAAGCTCGTTATCCTATTCTCTCAATGCGCGCACGAGTAATCCACGAGTAATCCGTTACCGCTTTCAAATGGAGATCGAGCATGTTGTCTCACATCACTACCCGTAACGTTCTGGCCGTCACCACGCTGACCGGCATTATCGCCATCGCTCACACCATCACGTCACACGGCAGTAATACGAGTGCTACCGAACTGGGTCTGGAGCCCCTGACAACCAGCGCAGTCGCATCGGCCGCGAACGCCGGCAGCGCCCCCATGCATCCCATGCAGCTTGCGGTATCGCTTGAAGGGTTCGATTGGCAAGCGCCTTTACCGCCACAAAATCAGCCAAAGCGCGGCTAGCTCCGTCTAAACGCGAGCCGGCTTATTTATAGGGCTGGTACCGTTGATTAATCAGCAGTCAGGATGCCAATCCTGCACGGTGGTAGCGTTGGGCCGTGACAGACGGAAGCGGTCGGGCAATAGATCTATCGCCCGGTCGCTAACCGCTATGGCATTTAAAAACGCGCGATCGTTTTCTCGCCGCTACCTCATTCATAAATGCTTCATTAGGGGCTAATTTTATTACGGATTTGACCCCGCATCTTTATCGGAAGTAATTCAAACCTCCACCATTTCTCCTTCTTTTGTTCACCATCAGTGCTTATTGCTCGACTACGATCTGAGTCTGCCGATCGTGACGTCCAACCCGATCCATCAGTAGTCGGTTCCGGAGAGCACATGAAAAGTACTTCGAACGTACAGGTAACGGTCTTCAGCGTCTTCCGTAGTGTGACGGACCCACTGCACAGCGATCCGGCAGTGAAGCGCGACATCCCCGAACACCCGTGCGTTTCGCTCTGTCGGCAACCACTCGCCGCGCGCTTTGACATGCGGCACCCATCGGTTGGAACCACCCGCTCACCGGCGCTCTGAGCGAGGGCCGCATCGCCCACTCCGATACGCGACAGACACCCGACCATGACAATACTCCAGCCAGCGTTCTCAGCGTCTCCAGTCGAGCGCCCCTTATACGGCATGTTCGATCACTGGATTCGAAGTTTGTCCGCGCGCCTGTGGTTGACCAGCGTTGCTGCGCTCGCGGTCTGCATGACTCTGCTGGCTGCCGTTGTCATCTACGCGTTTAATCACTTTCCTGAGCAGGCACTCGGGCGACACGAACAAATAGAAAGAGCTGAGGATGTGGCGAACGGGCTTAACTTTGACGACGCCGGCCGTCCAGTCTCGGTACAACCTCCCCAGGAAACGGCGTGGCTGTTCGAGGCGGTGCCCACCGAACTAAAGTATCGTGTGCTCAACGAGCAGGGAGGCGTGTTGTTCGCGTCGGGCGACGCACAGGACCGTAGCCCGTGGATTGCCGGGGATCCTTTCCATGCCGCGGGCAAGGTCGAGCAGGTAGCGATCGGCAGCAAACCATTTGACGTCGTGACGCTTCGGATTCCGCACGGGCATGACGTGTTCTATGCCCAGACCGCCATGAGTGCGCGCCTGGTCGACGCCATGATTGGCGCGAAGGTCAAACAGATTCCGGCAATCGTCAGGGTTACGATCTTTGTTGCGACGGTCATCTTCGGGCTGACGCTGACCTTGACCTTGCATCGGGTACTCAAGCCGCTCAGGGAGGCGTCGGGCGCCGCTGCGTTGATCACACCGCGCAACTTGACCGCGCGCCTTTCGCCCAAGGGCGTTCCAAGCGAGCTCAAGCCGCTGCTCAATGCTTTCAACGAAGCACTCGGCAGACTTGAAAACGGTTTCTCTGTCCAGCAACAATTTCTTGCGTCAGCCGCACATGAACTTCAAACGCCGCTCACATTGATCCGCGGTCAGATCGAGCTGCAACCTGAAATCAAGCATAGAGAACTGCTGTTTCGCGAGGTCGATCTGATGGCCCGGCAGGTTCGACAGTTGTTGCATCTCGCCGAAGTCAGCGAACCGCAGAATCTCAGCTTTGGCGAGGTAGATAGTGTTGACGTCGCGCAGGACGTCGTGGCGTATCTGTCACGCAAGGCCAACCGGCGGCAGGTGAAGCTTCAAGTTCAGGTGCCGGTTGCGCCGGCGTCGATCTGGGCAGACAGGAGCGCGTTGTTTATCCTGCTCAAGAATATTGTTGAGAACGCGATCAATGCTTCGCCGCCCAATAGCGTCGTGTCGCTGATCGTCGACAAGGCCTCGATTCAGGTTCAGGACCAGGGACCTGGCATCAGCCAGGACCACCTTCCGTTCCTCTTCAAGCGGTACTGGCGTGCTCCGGATAGCAGCCACGAGGGCGCGGGCCTGGGACTGGCTATCTGCAAGGAAATAGCGACTGCTCACGAATGGCAGTTGACCGTAAGCAGCCTGATTTCGGGAACCAGATTTACTGTGTGGATTTAAACCCGCGCAGGCTGCCCGCTGCTCGAAGGCCGCCTCGCCGTTGACGACTTGCTCGGACGAGCACGCGCGCCGCGGTGTGAAGACGAGCGTCTTCAGCCGCCCCTCGTTCGTTTCGCGCCCCCTTACTGTGCCGAAATGGCTGCAACCCCAGTCTTCCACCCGGTTCGTTGCTCGACCCACTCCGCCAGATCGAGCAGCGCGACATCGCCATTCGCGGCACCGACAAGCTGCGCACCCAGCGGCAAGCCCATCGGCCCGAAACCGGCCGGCACCGTAACGGCCGGCACGCCCAGGAACGTCCACGGAGCGCAGAACGACGCATCGCCCGTGAAGTCAAGCCCACGCGGCGGCTCGCCGCTCGCCGGCGCAACCAGCAACGCGTCGAGCGCCATCGTCTCCCTGAGCCACCGGTCGAACCGATGCGCCATGCGCCCCTGCAGAACCTTGGTCATTGCATAGTCGGTCGCGGGCAGCGCACGCCCTTGCGCGACCAGTTCGCGCATCGGTGCGCTGACGAGTTCCGGCGAACGGTCGACGAGTTCGCCGTGCGTAATGGCGGCTTCAACCCCCATTAGCGTCAGCGCGTGGCGCGGGGTATCGAAGATCTCTGCAGGGAGATCGACCATGACGATCTCGGCGCCATCATGGGACAGGCGTTCGGCAAGCGCATCGAGCGCGGCTTGCTGTGCGGGCTCGAGCGCGCCGCCCGCCTGTTTCGTCAGCATGCCGATACGGCGTCCCGTCGCCTTTTCGACCGTGACCGTGCCCGGGACATGCGACGCGTGCGGATCGCCGGCGTCGGTGCCAGCGACGAGCCTCAGCACGTAGGCGGCATCCGCGACGGTCCTCGCGAACAAACCGACATGGTCGAGCGACCATGCGAGCGGCAATACACCGGTCCTCGCGATGGTGCCGTAGGTCGGCTTGAAGCCGACGACGCCGCAATAGGCGGCAGGACGAATCACCGACCCCTGCGTCTGCGTGCCGAGCGCCAGCGGAACAATGCCTGCGCTGACCGCTGCCGCCGAGCCACTCGACGATCCGCCCGGCGTGTACGCGCTGTTCCACGGGTTGACGGTCGGCCCGGGATGGCGGAAAGCAAACTCGGTCGTCACCGACTTGCCGAGTATTGTTGCGCCCGCTGCGCGCAGGCGCGCGACCACGCATGCATCCTGCCCGGGACGCCGTCCTGCATACGCAGGCGAGTTGAACTCGGTAGGCATGTCGGCGGTATCGATAATGTCCTTCACCGCAACCGCTACCCCTGCCAGTGCCGCTTCAGCGCGGTTGACAGGCGCAGTGTCCGGCAAATACTGGAATGCGTGCAGCTCTGCTTGCGACGCTTGCGCCGCATCAAAACTTTGGATAACGAACTGTTCGGGGCTGCTCTCACCTGAGGCAACAGCGGCGCGAATCTCGGCAATGGTCGGGCAAACGTAGGTCATGAATTTATTTGGCAGCGAGTGCGGGTTGGATATAGTTACGCGCAATAAATGTATCGTATTTCGGCTGTTGCTTCAGGTTGCCGAGCGCGATCTGCGTGTCCATTGCGACCGTGAGCGCCTTCGGCGTGATGTCGACGTTCTTCGGATAGACACCATCGGCAAGCATACGCTTGACGGCAGCGTCGACCACCGGCGCGTCGAGCGTCGGAAATTCCTTGCGGGCGATTGCGGCCGTCTCTGCCGGGTTGGTCTGCATGTAAAGAAGCGCGTTTTGCAGCCCCTTCACGAAACGCGCTGCGGAATCCGGATCGACGCTGCGCTTCGCCGTAATCGTCGAGAACGCGTATTCGCCATACAGCTTGGGAAAGCTCAGCACGACCTTCATTCCCTTGGCGACGGCTTGATCGAGACCCGGTTCGTACATGACGGCAATCTTCGATTGCCCCGCCACGAGCGGTCCGATCTCGGAACCGAGCGGAACCTGCACCAGCTTGACGTCGCTCGGCGACATGCCGTTCTCCTTCAGCGCCCTGAAGAAGAGCGAGGTGCTGGTGGTCGGCATCTGCCCCGACACCACCACCTCGCCCTTGACGTCCTTGATACTGGTGAATTTCACATCGGGAGCCGTCGCGATCCACACCGCAGCACCATTCACCACGTTCGCGATCACGTCGACGTCGGCGCCCTTCTCAGACGCCACCGCCGTCCACTCCGGACCATGCAGCGAAAAATCCGCGCTGCCCGACAGGACCGCAGATAACGCCGCGCTCGGACTGCCGGCCGTCTGCTTGGTCACGTCGAGCCCTTCCTTCGTGAAGAACCCCCCGTCGATAGCGACATAAAGCGGCAGATAAAGCATCGACTGAAACGCCTGCGAGATGGTGACTTTCTTGTCTGCGGCGAGCGCCGTGGTTGAGACCGACGCCGCGGAAAACGCAAGCGCCGTCGTCAGTGCGGTCAGCATTTTTCTTACGGATAGTGCCATCGTTATTTCCCCGATCAGGTGATTCACTAGTCGTTCAAACTTTCAGCGTGTTGGTATTCGACGCCTGGCGCCACGGCAGCAACCGGCGCTCGATGAGGTCGATCAGAAAATAGAGCACGAAACCGATCGCCATCAGGACGAAGAGCCCTTCCCATACCGTGTTGAGGTCGTACAAGCTGGATGCCGTAAAGATCATGTGCCCGAGTCCGTGTTCGGAGGAGATGAACTCGCCGACCACCGCCCCGACGAGACCAAAGCCGACGTTGATGCGAAACGTCGAGATCACGTACGGCAGCGTGGACGGCACGACCACCTTCGTGAACACATCGTTCTTGTTCGCACCAAGCGTGACGAGCAGAGCCTGCAGGTCGGGATCAGCGTCCTTCGCCGCTTCGTATGCCGCGATCAGCGCGACGATGGCAGTCAGCGAGATCGCCAGCGCGACTTTCGATATCAGCCCGGTGCCAAACCAGAGGATCACGATCGGCGCGAACGCGATCTTCGGCACGCTGTTGATCGCGACAATAAACGGCTCGATCAACCGCGCAACGAACGGCGAATACCAGAGCGCGAGACCACATACGGAGCCCACCGCCGTGCCGAACACAAAACCCAAGATCGCTTCGAATAGCGTGTAGCCGGTATCGGTGAATAGCTGACCGGAATGGGCGTCGCGCACGAGCGCATCGAAGATCTTCGCCGGCGAGCCGACCAGGAAGTTCGACACCCAGCCGAGCCGCGCGGCGCCCTCCCAGATAGCGAAGAACGCGACCACGGCGGCGAGTTGCAACAGAGAGCGGCCCCAGCCGCTATCGAGCGCCCACTTTTTAGCCTGCGCCTTTTGCGCTGGCCGTGCGATGGAAACGGATTGCGTCATGCTGAGCCCGCCTCGGTCTGGATATCGAGTTCACCGCACAGGGCGTGGAAGTAGCCGGAGAAGTTCGGATCGCTGCGGGCGCCAATTGGCGAGCGCGCGGCGATGTCGATGTCGTAGATCTTCTTTACCTGCGACGGCCTGCCGCCGAGCACGACCACGCGCTTGGACAACGCCACGGCTTCGTCGATATCGTGCGTAACGAGCACCACGGTCTTGTGGAAAGTCTCCACGGCTTCCATCAACACGCCTTCCAGATAGAGCCGCGTCTGGTAGTCGAGTGCGGAGAACGGCTCATCGAGCAGGATGATGTCGGGATCGTTGATGAGCGTGCGGATCAGCGCCACGCGTTGGCGCATACCGCCCGAGAGCATGCGCGGATAGGCGTTTTCGAAACCCGCGAGGCCGTAGGTGTTGAGGTATTCCATCGCCGTTTCGCGGGCCTGCGCAATCGGCATGCGGGATAGTTCCGGGCCGATCAGCACGTTCTGCAAAACGGTGCGCCACGGCAGCAACAGGTCACGTTGCATCATGTAGCCGACCTTGCCCCGCAAGCCCTCGACCGCCTGCCCACGATAAACAATATCGCCACTGTCGGCTTCCAGCAAGCCGGCGATCACGTTAAAGACTGTTGTCTTCCCACAGCCTGACGGACCGATGATGCTCACGAAATCGCGTTCGTTGATATCGAACGTGAGCCCCCCCAATACATCCACCGTGCCCTGCTTGTTCGAAAACGATTTACGGATGTTGCGCAATGCAAGCTGAACTGACATGCGAATTCCTGAGTGGTGATCCAGATCACACGCGCTGCGCGGCCAGAAAGCGGCTGCGCATTGGCTTGAGAACGGCGATCGCGAGTACGGCGGTGGTTATATCCAACGTAATGGCCGTGCCGAACACGGGGACCCAACTTCCCGCATGCTGGTGCATCAGCGCGGCGAGCGGTCCACCGAAGATCGAGCCGATGCCTTGCGAGATGTAAAGCCAGCCGTAGTTTTCCGTGGCGTGGCGCGTGCCGAAGGTATCGGTGAGCGTGGACGGAAACAGCGAGAAAATTTCGCCCCAGCCAAAGAACACTACGCCGGACAGCAAGACGAACAGGACCGCGTTATCGCGCGTGATCAGCCATAGCGCCATCGCGATACCTTCGAGTCCGAAGGCAAAGCACATGGTGTTCTCGCGGCCAAGCCGGTCCGAGACCCAGCCGAACAACGGCCGCGTCAGCCCGTTCGTCAACCGGTCGATGGTCAGCGCCAGCGGTAGCGCAGCCATGCCTAACACGAGCACCTTGGTCACGCCGAAATCGGCGGCGAACGTCGCCATCTGCGAGGTCACCATCAGGCCCGAGGTCGACATCATGGTCATCATCAGGAACATGAGCCAGAAGATCGGGCTCTTCAGCGTCTGCGACGGACGCAGGCCGGCCACCGCGGCTTGCGTGGCGCTCGCCGCAACCGCTTCGTGCGAAGGCGGCACGCGCAAGCCTTGCGACGCGAGCAACCCGACCACCGCAAAGGCGATGCCGAAGGTCAACATGGTTGCATCCACTCCGCGTGCCGCCAGCGACGAAGCAATCGGAAAGGTCGTGACGATCGCTCCCATGCCGTAACCGGCTGCGACCGCACCCGCTGCGAAGCCGCGCCGGTCAGGAAACCAGCGCACCATCAAGCCGACTACGCCGACATAGACAATGCCGGTTCCCAGTCCGCCGACCACGCCATAGGTCACGTAGAGCATGGGCACGCTCTGCACCATCGACGCCAGCACCCAGCTCATGCCCGACAGCACGGTTCCGATCGAGATCAGCAAGCGCGGCCCGAAGCGGTCGATCAGCTTGCCCTGGAACGGCGAAAAGAACGTCTGCAGGATGATCAGCAGCGAGAACGTCACTTGCAGCTCAGGCAGCGCAATGCCCAGTTTCGCCGCGAGCGGTTTGGTCATCAGCGTCCAGACGTATTGCGGACTCGAGATCGCCATCATGCAGACCAGGCCGAGGCCGAGCTGAAGCCAGCGGTTATGTGTCGTGGCGGTCGACAGCTTCTCGATACCCGGCGTATCGATGGCTTGCGAGCGAGTGGTCATGGTAATTCTCCGTATCTGAAACAGTCGTCAGTCGATGTGCGGAACAGCGGAAAAGGCCGCGCCAGCCCGCCACCCCGGCCGGACTCGTTTGCGTTTTCTGGAAAAGGTGGGCGGCTACCAGCCGGCCGCCGCACCGTCGCTGCGCGGGTCGTAGCCAGCCTCGAACGATCCATCGGGATACCGAACTATTGCGCCGGCATGCCCCATTGCCTCGTCGTAGGCCTGCATGATGTCGACTTCATGACCAAGCGCTGCCAGTGCCGCCACCGTGGCGGGCGCGAAACGCGCCTCGAGCTTGAGCGTGTCCGTCGTCTGTCCCCACGTGCGGCCAAGCAGCCAGCGCGGCGCGTCGATGGCCGCCTGCGGATTCCAGCCAAAATGGGCTATCCGCGAGAACACCGCGCTCTGCGATTGCGGTTGCCCGTCGCCGCCCATGTTCCCGTAGACCATCGTGCGGCCATCGGAAAAACGCGCGAGTGCCGGGTTGAGCGTGTGGAACGGACGGCGTCCCGGCATCAGTGAATTCAGCGCTTGCTCATCGAGCGAAAAACTACATCCGCGGTTCTGCCAGTTGATCCCCGACTTCGCCAGCACCACACCGCTGCCGAACTCGTGATAGATGCTCTGGATGAAGCTCACCGCCACGCCGTCTGCGTCCATCGTGCCGAGCCAGACGGTGTCTGCCGGTCCGGCACCGCGTCCCCAAGGTGCAGCTCGCGTCATTGAAACGCGCGCGGCCATCTCGTCGAGCGCAACGGGATCGAGGAGCGTGAGCGGGTCGATCTGCATGTGATCGGGATCAGTGATATGCCGATCGCGGATGTGGAATGCGAGCTTGGTCGCCTCCACGCACGCATGTACGAACTTGGGACCGAGCGGGTCCATGTCTTTCACTGACACCCGGTCGAGGATGCCCAGGATCAGCAGCGAAACAAGGCCTTGCGTAGGTGGTGGCATGTTGTAGACCGTGCCGAGCGAGTGCACGAGCGCGAGCGGCGCGCGCAGGCGGGCTTGATGCCGCTCGAGATCCGCGAGCGTCAGCAGGGACCCCGCCGACCGCAGGTCGCTCGCCATGCTGCGCGCCAGATCGCCACGATAAAAATCGTCGAAACCGGCATCGGCAAGTTGTTGCAGCGATGCTCCCAGACGGGGCATGGCGAAGCGCTCGCCTGTCACGGGCGCGCGTTCGCTCGGCAGAAAGGTATCGGCGAATCCGGGGATCGACTGCAACTCGGCGCGCTTGGCCGCCACACATTGCGCCTGGCTGCTCGTGACTGGCACGCCGTGCTTTGCGTAATGGATGGCGTCTTCCAGCAGGCGCGCAGCCGGCAGCTTGCCGCCAAGCGTGTCGTTCGACCAGCGGTGAGCGAGTTGCCAGCCGGACACCGTTCCCGCAACCGTATTCGCGGCCAGTGGACCGCGCGTTGGAATGGACGTGAGCCCACGCGAGCGATATTCGTCGATGCTCGCCGCCATCGCCGCCCCACCGCACGCCTCGATGCCAACCGGTTTCTCGCCAGGGCGCGAGATCAGCCAGAAGCCATCGCCGCCGATGCTGTTCATGTGCGGATAGACGACCGCGATCGTCGCGGCGGCGGCGATCATTGCTTCGACGGCGTTGCCGCCCTCCCGCAACACTGCTAGCGCGCTTTGCGAAGCCAGCGCATGGGGTGCGACGGCCATGCCGCGCACGCCACGTACACAATTAGGAAAGTCAGGGGACATGCTTGGTTAGAGGAATTTGCTTGTATACATACTTGTCGACTACGCGAAAAGCATGCCAAGCAGCCCGCTGACCTCAGTCGCTTGCTATAGGGGGATTCCGGAACCGGCACGCACGGCCGGCATGCCGCTAGGTGGTGCGGCGTATCCGCGGTGGTGCATACGGCGCACTGTCCGGCTTCATTGCAGTGCGTGCGCTTTGCAGCCGATGAACCGTCAGGCTGCGCACTTCAGCCTGGCTGCCTTCAATATGTCGCGCTATAAGCGCGGCGCTTCGCTCGGCCTCGCAGCGCCGGATGGCGCCGAGGATAGCGACGTGTTCGTCATACGTAACGTCGATGCAGTTGCCGTAGACGAAGTCGAGCCGCCGCACCACGCGGATACGATCGGTGACGCGCTGCATGGCGCTGGTCAATTCTTCGTTGCCCGCGGCGCAGACGAGCGCGTGATGGAACGCTTCGTCGAGCGCGGCGACCTCGCGGCCGTCGCGGACACGTCGGGACAATGGCACGTTCCACACGCCCTCAAGCTCGTCGAGCATCTGCAGGACGACGCCGGATAGCGGCGTTGCTTCGCTGACGAGTTTGCTGATTGCGAAGGTTTCAATCAGCTTTCGCATCTCGTAGAGATCGTCGAAACGCTTGAAATCGATGGGTACGACCTCCCATCCGCCCCGGACATAACCCTGCATCAGACCATCGCTTTGCAGGCGTTGCAGGGCTTCGCGGGCGGGTGTGCGAGAGACGTCGAAACGCTCGGCTATGCTGCCCTCAGTCACGCGGTCACCGGGAAGCAAGCGCATTTCGAAGATGTCGTCACGCAAGCTGAAATAGACGTGCTCGGCACGCGACGCCGAGCGACTGGGCAATGGCAGCGAGTAGGGATCGATAAGGGTGTCGGACATGATGGCGGAAGCTTAGCAATAAAAGCTCGCCACGAAAATGGGCGTTTCTCACGCGCCAAAACGTCGGACCCGGGTAAATCGACATTCGATAGGTAAGGCAAAAAAACGGCCGTGCCACCTGAAGCCTTGGCAGCATCCAAGACGAATTTGTTATTCGGTCAGAGGCGAGAGACCAGTGCTACCGGCGCCACAGACTCTCTTGGACGCTCGTTGCTAATCCGCTAGCGCACTAGCGGATTAGCAACGCTCACAAAAAATAAGCTTCATTTATTTAGCTTAGCGCGTCTGTCACTGATTTATGCCGAGCATCCGTCGAGCCGCTGCCTCAGCCAGCTCCAATGCAGCTTCAGGGGTATTCATCGGCCGGCCGCAACCGCGTCCTGTGATTTGCTCCAGGGTCTTTTTGTCGCGTAACGTTGTCACGCGGACCGCGCCTTTGAACATCTGGCCCGGGGATGGCTGGACAATAGCCTCAACGGTCGTGTTTCCCTTCGTTTGTTTGAATGCCATAACATCTTCCATAGGTTATTGCGGAGCGGTTGACGACGGCACGCTCCGTAGAATTCAATCACCTGCGCTTGTTGAGCACGCTTGCTGTTTCGAGGCGTTTCGGAGCTAGCGGCGCTCAGTGTGCTTTGCCGTTGATTGCCAGTCCTGCCGGCCGCGCTTCAAAACGGCATTGAAGATGTGCCGGGTAATCCGCGTCTATCTCTCGTACCAGGCGGTCGATCTCACGCCTGAGTGCATCGGTGCGTTCGACGCCCAGCAAGTATCCGGCTTTTACCAGACCCTCGCCAAACTTCTCGACCATGAGCGCTGCAAGCGCTGGCGTTTCTGCTCCGCGCGTTACATCGTGCACGCGATTTCCTGCGTATCGTTGAATTTCTTCAATCAAGGCCCCAATGTTATCGGTCATAGTGCTGTCCGCTTTTCGACTATTTAATAACGCTAAGACGTGACCGCATTGCCTTAGCGGCGATGGCGACCGTCTTTTATTGGTGACGTCCGCCAGACCCATTTTGTTCGTCTGCTATTGTTCGCCTTCTCCGATAATTACCGTGTCGAAAGAACGCTGGCGGGCGTATATATGTTGTATAAAAAGTTGTGTCAAAACGAAGGGGCGTTCGCGTCGGGGATGTTGGAAAACGCAATGATGACCGGCGAGAGGAGACGGCGGCATGAGTGCCTGAAGCCTGCAGCGAACACGCATGCTGGCGAAGAGATATCCACTTGAAGACCCTCTCGAGCAGCGTTCTTCGTGGTCTTTCCTGTGGTCGCCGGGACCTGCGGGAGGCCGGTGCAGAGGGCGCCAGGTGCGCCTTCACGACAACCACCAGTCTCATCAACTTCACGACTCCAGAGTCGAGTCGCTAAACAACAAAATTGTCAGAGCGGCTGAATGTTTGACGCTTGTTTGCCCTTCTGCCCCACTTTGACTTCAAAGCTGACTTTCTGCTTCTCTTGAAGCGACTTGAAGCCACTCGCCTGCACTTCCGAGTAATGCGCGAACAAGTCATCGCCGCCGTCGTCGGGAGTGATGAAGCCAAAGCCTTTCGTGTCGTTAAACCACTTTACAGTACCGGTTGCCATGATTTTCCCAGAGCTCATAAAACGCCACGTATCGACTACTTCTCTATGCGACCAACGTCACGTGGCCCCACGCGGTCGCACTATGTTGGTTGCCTTTCAAGCAACGACCGCTTGCATGCGGGCGCATATTTCCAGGCCGACCCTCAATCGCTCAGTCAATTCCTCTGAAGCTTCCATGATCGGCATCCGTGTCTCTTTGCTGATCAACCCGCGGACTGACAGCGCGGCTTTGACGCCAGCGGGATTGGGCGCGTCGAATAGAAGGTTGATGACCGGACGAAGAGAGTCGAATAGCGCGATCGCCTCTTCAGACTTCTCCGACAAGACACGCTCCTGAACCTCCTCCAGTGCGTCAGCAAAAAGATGCGCACTCGCCAGGATTCCCCCGGTACCGCCTACAGTCAGGCAGTCGAGGAATGCGTCGTCATTGCCGCATAAAACGCTGATCGGCAATCGGCAAAGGTCTCGAAAGCGTTCTGGCACACACGCTTTGATTGCGAGGATATTCGGGCATTCAATCAGCCGCTCAACCGTGTCCGTCTCGATCGAAACACCGGTTCGATGCGGGACGTCGTAAAGAATGATGGGTCGATCGGTGGCCTGCGCAACTTGCTCGAAATGCCATTGAACACCGCGCTGATCCGGACAAATGTAAGCCGGGGCGGACACCAGGTATCCCCCAATGTCCCATCGGGCGAAACGGTGAATCTCGTGGAGCATGTCTCGCGTATTGAGCCCGCCTACGCCGACCACGACAGTCAGCCGCGTTCCGACGACTTCCAGCAACGCCTGTAGAACCGTCAGTTGCTCGTTGTGGTCGAGTAACGCCGCTTCCCCGGTCGTTCCCAATGCGACAAACCCGCTGATTTCCTCGTTCAGATAACGTTCGGCAAGACGCTGCAGTGCATCCACGTCAACCTGACCATTCCGGAACGGCGTGACAATTGGCAACCATATTCCTGAGACCATGATCGCCCTCAATGAATGTGGCGACTGAACACGCCAAGCGGCGAATAGAACAGCCGTGGAGCGTTGCGTCGCGATGCCTTCAATGCCTCGTCGACCGCGCGTTTGCGGATTACCGGCAAGGCTGCGCGATTAGCAGCTAACGCGAACCTTTTGCCCCATTGCATCCGGGCAACGACTTGTGCAAGTGCCATGTTCATTTTGTTGCGACTTCCATAGGATCGAACGAAATAAAGCGTACACAAAGCCGCGTAAACAAAGTGTCTAGATCAACGCATCACGCATATAAATGTGGCTTCATACAGAGGGACCGGTACGAACTCGCTTACTGCCTGCGGTCCACAACCTTATGCAAGCCAAGAGCCCACGCGATCAACTCACTATCCGCCCCCGGTTTCCCGACGAGTTGCACCCCGAGCGGCAAGCCATCCTGGCTCAACGCGGTGGGCAAATGAATGCACGGCCACCCGAGCAGCGACCACGCTTTATTGAAAGCCGCCGCCCCGGTCGAGTGAAGCCCTGCCGGTGCAGGACCGAGGGCACTCGATGTCAGGACAACGTCCGCATCGCCGAAATAGTCGGACCATCGCGAGCGCTGCGCTTGCTGCCACACTTTCATTTCCCGATATATCTGGACTGGCATGGCCAGCCCTTTGTCGATGGCTTCACGCAAAGGCCGGCTCAGTTGCGCGGCATGTCCCGACGCCACGGGCAACATGCTGCGCGCCAATTCGTAATGCATGATCACGGAATGCGCTTCGAGCAATCTGGCCGCATCCGCTATTTCAGGGACTGGCTTGATCGTCGACATTTCGCCTAACGCAAGGCGAGCATCGTCAAGAACAGCTTGCGCGGCAGGCTCGAGCACATGGCACGGATTGCCCTCAAGAAATCCTATCTTGATCGTCTGCATGTATTCGCCCGAATACAGCGAAGCTGGCGCATCAGCGAGCAGCACTTGCGCGACGCGGGCCACGTCGGCTACATCGGCCCCATACCAGCCGATAACATCCAGCGACTCGCACATCACTTTCATGCCGTCGCGTGCGAGCGCACCGAAGGTCGGTTTGAAACCGACAACACCGCAGAATGCCGCGGGCCGGATCATCGATCCTCCCGTTTGCGTTCCCAGCGCCACCGGCACCATGCCCGCGGCCACGGCGGCAGCCGAGCCACTCGACGAACCTCCCGGCGTACGTCGAGGACTGGCGGGATTGCGGGTGGGTCCCGGCGTGACATAGGCAAATTCGGCCGTCACCGTTTTTCCGACCGGCACCGCGCCGGCGCGCCGCAACAATGCGACGCAGGAAGCGTCGAACTGGGCTGGCGCAGTGGTGTAGGTCCCGGAGCCGCATCGGGTTGGCATGCCCGAGACGTCGATGACGTCCTTCACCCCAAACGGAACGCCCGCAAGCGGACCCGATGCGGCCTGCGGCGACGGCGCGACAAGCTCGGTCCCAGTCGCCAGATGCGACCATGCGCGCAACTCCGGCTCCCGAAGCGCGATGGCAGAAAGTGCGTTGCGGGACGCGTCGAGTGGATTGTCGATTCCGGCTAACGCCCGCTGTGAGATCTCGACAACAGAACGACCATGCGGTGGTATTTTCATCGTGAATCCCTCGTCGATCGATGCCGGAAACGTCCGGTGTGAACGCTTCTTTTAACTCCGCTCTGCGGCGCCAAAAGGAAACGTCTGCAACCAGTGATGCGCGATGTCTATGCGGCGGCACATCCAGACATCGGTACGCCGCACGAGGCTGTCCAGCAGCCGCTCGAGTCCTGCGGCACGGCCAGGATGACCGATCAGACGGACATGCAAACCGATTGACATCATCTTGGGCGTTTGCGCGCCTTCGCGACACAGCATCTCGACAGCGTCGTTGATGAACGCGAAGAAGTCGTCTCCGGTTGCCATCGCGCCGCGCGCGAACTTAACGTCATTATTGGTGAGGCTGTACGGAATCACCAGATGCGGTTTTTGCTGCACAGTCGTCCAGTACGGAAGCTCGTCGTTATAGGCGTCGGAATCGTAGATGAAACCACCATGCTCGACCAATAGCTTGCGGGTGTGAACGGTTGGCGCATAACGGCAATACCATCCCGCCGGCGGCCGTCCGGTGGTTTGGATGATCGAATCGAACGCGCGCCTGATTTCCTGCGCTTCCTGCTCCTCGGTGAGATGTTGTGCCCGGATCCAGCGTCGGCCGTGGCTGCAGACGTCCATGTCGCTGTCACGAATAAACTGGGCGAATTCGGGATTGCGCTCCAGCGCCTGCGAGCAGGCGAATGCCGTGGCGGGCAAGCCGCGTTCTTCCAGCAGGCGCAGCACACGCCAGATGCCGACCCGGCTGCCATATTCGAACATCGATTCCGCTGCGAGATCGCGGCCTTCGAAGCCGCCTGATCCACCTTCGGCCAGACCGCTTTCAGAGTGGCCATCGCCATCCGGGAACGACGCTTCCGAGCCTTCCTCGTAGTTGACGACGATATTGACCGCCAGCCTGGCGTCCTTAGGCCACCGCGGGTCAGGCGGATGACGCCCATAGCCGGTGAAGTTCCGTTCGAGGTGATCGTGCTGGTTGTTCATGATGTGCCCCTGCTCGATAGATCGACGATAACCGGCTGGGCCAGTCTCGCAAAGAGGGTGTCGCCGTGGCCGCTGTCCGCCATGATCACCGCAACCTCGTTGATGTCGTCGAGTGAAGTGAACGCGAAATGCCAGACTGAGCGCCGGTAGCACACGCCTTGTCCACCCTCACTGGTGAAGGCGCTAAGCGTACGAGGGTCAGGAAGACCATCGTCGCCGGACAGAGCGACCGCGATCAGATACGGAACCTCACGCATCGGAATGAATGTCTGAGGGGACCGCGGATGACACTCCATCAAATCGATCACGATCGAGCGGGTCGGGCTGGGTTGCAAACAGTTGACCCAAAAACGCGGGGTAGTGCCGGCGTCCAGTCCGGCGAACGGCGTCGAAAAATCGCGCCGCCGCTGGTTAGTCTTGTTCTCGAGAACGTCGCCGTACAACTCGAACGCGTCCGCGCTCAATGTCTGCGCGTCGAGGTAATGTAATGTGCCTGACATCGTCATATCAAACTGCCTTCAGCAATGCACGTCGCGATGCCGCGAACATGGAAGTCCGGCCGAATAGTGCCGCCAGCACCGTGCCTAAAATCAAGAAGCCGGCAAAGATCCACGCCGGCATGGCGAACCCGCCGCTGACCTGGCGACTCCAGCCCAGCAAGCTCGGCGCGATGACTCCGGACAGGTTCGCCAGCGAGTTGATGACACCTATGGCCACGGCAGCCTTGGTGCCGGTCATCAGTTCGGATGGCAGCGTCCAGAGCAGCGCATTGGAAGCATAGACACCCATCGCCGCGAGGCACAGGCCGATCATGGCGGCCCAGTGCACAGGCAGCAGCAAGCCAAGCGCGACAAACCCGATTGAGCCGAACAGCGTCGCGGTGAAAAGGTGCGCGACGCGTTCCCGACGCGTGTCGGAATGGCGTGCCCAGGCCACCATCGCAATCACGCCGGCCAGATACGGTACGGCACTCAGGAAACCGACGGCCGTGTTGCTGTAGCCAAAGCTCTTGATGATCTGCGGCAGGAAGAACGCGATACCGGTCGTACCGAACACAATGCAGAACAGCGTGCCGGCAAGCAGCAACACAGCGGGATTGGCGAACGCGGCCGACAGTGGATAGCGCACTTCCGAGTCCAGTGCGCGGCGCTCGCTGTCGAGCAGATGCTCCAACCGGTCCTTGTCGTCCTGGCTCAGCCACGTTACACCGGCGGGGTGATCGGCCAGCCGCCACAGGCATACGACGCCAAGCGCTATGGCCGGAATCGCCTCCAGCAAGAACATCCATTGCCAGCCGCGCAGGCCGGCCGCGCCATTCATGCGGTCGAGAATCAGTCCGGAAATTGGGCCTCCGATCAGGCCCGATAACGGGATCGCGACAATAAAAATACTCGTGACCCGCCCTCGATAACTCGCAGTGAACCAGCGGCTCAGGTACACCACAATCCCCGGGAAAAACCCGGCTTCAGCCATGCCGAGCAGGAAGCGGAGCAAATAAAAACTCCTCTCGCCGGAGACGAACATCATGGCGCCGGACACTAGACCCCACGTGATCATGATGCGCGCGATCCACAGCCGCGGACCGATCTTCGAGAGCGCAAAATTGCTTGGCACTTCGAACAGAAAGTAGCTCACAAAGAACGCGCTCGCGCCGATTCCATAAGCAACGCTCGACAGCCCGACATCCGCATTCATCTGCAACGAGGCGAAGGAGATATTGACCCGGTCGACGAACGCGACGAAGTACAGCAGCATCAGGAATGGCAGGATTTTCCATGCCACTCTTTGCATGACCGCTTCATCGGAACCTGAAACATTGGCGTGTGCGACTGTGTTCATGAGTTGTCCCGGTCCAGGAGATTGTGCCGTCAACGCGCGCATCCCGGTCTTCGGTTTGCGGATAACGGCTGGACCCATTATTGAAAGCGGAATTACAATAATCAACTATAGAAAATTAATCGGAACATATAAGAAAAGGTTATCGTGAACTCGAGACTGCTTGGAATCTTCAGGGCCGTAATGACTTCGCAGACTACGGTCGGTGCGAGCCGCGTGCTCGGCATTTCGCAACCGGCTGTCAGCAACGCGCTCGGGCAACTGGAGTCGGAACTCGGCTTTCGGCTGTTTAATCGCTTGGGAAATCGCCTGGTCCCGCGCGAGGAGGCGAAGACGTTGTTCAGTGCCTCGGAAGCCATGTTCATGTATTCGGAGGCGCTCGATCAGACGGTCGAGGACATCAAGGAGAATCGCCTCGGACATGTGCGTGTGAGCGCCACGCCGCAGCTTGGTCACTCAATGCTTCCCCAAGCAATCCAGCGCTTCATGGTCGGCAAGCCCGAGGTCAAGGTAGTGTGCGACGTCGTCGATTCATACAAGGTGATCGAGAGCGTCGAAGCGTTGGCGGCCGATTTCGGTCTAGCCATCGCCCTCGAACCCGAACTGAAGCACGCTCTGCAGATGGTGAAAATCGCCTCGATCGATATGGTTTGCGTCGTGCCCGCGGGACATCCGCTTGCGCGGCGCAAGCGCGTTGCTCCGGCCGACCTCAAGCCGTATCCGCTGATTGGCCTGTCCAGTCTCGCACGCGTCAGTTCGCTCATTGCCGCCGCATTTCGCGACGCCGGTGTGCCGTATCGCGTGGCGGTCGAGGCGCGCTATTCGGAGACCGCGTGCATGTTGGTCGGTGCCGGCGTTGGCGTGGCGGTAGTCGACGCGTTCTCCGCCATCGCGCACTCCAGCCAGCAGCACATTGTCGCGTTGCCGTTTCGCCCCAAGACCACCATCGATGCCTGGGCGGTCTATTCCAAGGACCGGCCGCTATCGCGGCTCGCCGAAGCATTGCTGGAGGAGACGCAGAAAGCAGTCAAGGGTTTCCTGCGCCAGCCGGACCGTCACAACTGAGCCCCTACCCTCTAAACCGCAACAGCATCTTGCAGCCTGGCTGGTTATCCCCGATCTCGAAGTCGGCCCCATGCATGCGGGCAATGGCAGCGACAAGGCTCAGGCCAAGACCGTGCCCTGCCGTCATGTGCGCTTGCGCACCCGCGCTCCGATAAAACGGCCGAAGCACCGCTTCGCGCTCGCCCACATCGATACCCGGTCCGGTGTCTGCAATTTGCAGCGCGGGAAAGCCGTTGTCGTGCCAAACCTCGAGCGTTACTTCCCCACCCCTTGGCGTGAACTTCAGCGCGTTGTCGAGCAGGTTCTCGATCGCCCCGAACAACAGGTCGACATCGCCGATGACTTCGACCGATACAGGCGCATGCACCTTCATCGACAAGCCGCGATGCTCGGCGAGCGGCTCGTAAAGTTCAACCACGTCGCGCAGCACGGTATGCAGCGAGATCGAACCAAAACTCGCGCGCCGTCCGCCTGCCTCGATCTCTGCAATTCTCAGCAGGGCCGTAAAGCGATTGAGCACCACATCCGACTGCTCGATCGCCGTATCGATTGCGCCTGCATAGTCGTCGACCGTATTCGAGCGGCGGCGCGCCCGTTCGAGCCCGCCACGCAGACTTGTCATCGGCGTACGCAGATCATGAGCAATGCCGGCGCACACACCGCGGACCTCGCTCACGAGCCGCTCTATTTCATCGAGCATCGTGTTGACGATTCCCGCGAGCCGGTCAAGATCGTGGTTGGTATGACGCGTAGGCAGGCGCCGGTCTAGTTGGCCCGCCATGATTTCACGGCTCGTTTCGCTGATGGCGCGAATACGCCGGTTCGACATCCTGTTCAGCGCGGCGCCGCAGCCGACCGCAAGCAGGATTGTCAGCGCGAGACCCGTGCATAGCGTTGTCACCAGCGTGCGGTCGAACACGATGATCTCGTCGATCGAATGCCCGACGACGATCCGCAGTCCGCTTTTGGTCGGCACAATGATGCCGCGATATTGGCTCATCACCCGGCTGCGTCCCTCGCGGGTCGCCTGCGCGTAGTCAAATGGCTTACCGTCTTTTTCCGCCGGAAGAGTATCGACGTTGCCCGCAAGCCGCCTGCCGTTCCCGTCGAAGAGGCCATAGGGCCGGCTGTCCGCAACGTCGCGCCGGCTCAGTGCACTGATGGTCGCGATGGCTTCGTCACGGCCGAGCGATTGAAACTCCGCCACCTCTCCGTTCAGGCGTTCGTCGACCTGGTGAAGCAGGTAACCGCTGGTCAGCCAGTAAAGCAATGCGAACAGCGCTATCGCCGAACTGACGAATACCAGCAGCAGCCAGCCGATGCTGCCCGGATGCAGGCGCGCCACGCGACTACTCCGAGGCCTGGAGAATATAGCCGACATTACGTACCGTATGGATCATCGACGACATGCGCCCGTTGAGGCTGACCTTACGGCGCAGATGGCCGATATGCATGTCGATCACGTTGGTCTGCGCATTGAAATGGTAGTTCCAGACCGACTCGAACAAGAGGGTGCGGGTGACGACCTGACCGGCATGCCGCATCATGAATTCAAGCAAACTGTATTCACGCGGCTTCAGGTCGAGTGTCTGGCCGGCGCGTTGCGCCCGGTGCATGCCGGGGTCGAGGATCAGATCGCCGACACTCAGCATCGAGGGTGCCGCCGCCGACGACGATTGGCGACGCAGCAGGACATTGAGACGCGCGGTGAGTTCGAGACTGTCGAATGGCTTGGTGACGTAATCGTCGCCCCCGGCGCGCAAGCCCCGCACGCGCTCATCGACTGCTGCGAGCGCGCTCAGGATCAGCACCGGTGTCCGCCTGCCGATGTTACGCAGCGTCGACAGGATCGACAGGCCGTCTATATCAGGCAGCATGCGGTCGAGCACCACCGCGTCGAACTCGCCGTCGATCGCGCGCAACAAGCCGTCATGTCCGGACGACACGCACTCGACGTCGAAACCATAGTCTTCGAGCGCTGCCCTGACTTCCAGCGCCGCACTCGGGTCGTCTTCGACGACCAGAATGCGGTACTTCCGTCCGATCGAGCGGACGATGGCCTGTTCACTTGCCAAGCGATTGTGTTCCAGGTTGAGCCTGCGCTACTTGCCGAAGCGGGTTCCAGCTCCCGTCCGGCAGCACCGGCGTGCCTTCCTGCGCGACAGCCTGGAGTGCATTGACCGGTAAGCCGAGCGCGGCGAGGATGGTTGGCGCGACCTGCGTAGTCGACACAGGATAAGTCACCTGTTGTCCCTGCGCGGCGAGATGCGGATTCGACACGAGTAAGGCAACGCGCGTGTCGTCGTCATGGAATCCCCCATGTTCGGCTAGTTTGCCATCGCCAGGTGGCGTAAATATGACACCGTTGCGGGACACGACAACAATATCCGGCGTACGGCTGTCTCGCGATGGCGAGGGAAATCGCAGTGCCAGGCGCTCGCCGCTCACGACATCGGCAATGCCGAGCGTGTCCGCATTCGCTCGCAAGGCAGCGCTCACCGCGGGGGTAGCCGAGGTGTTATTCAGCCAGATCAGCGCGCCGTAATCGGTGGTCAACTGAGCAAGCGCACCCGGTGCGGCCTTGTCGACCACGCTCTCGAGTTTCCGCACGTCGATCTTGTTGAGCAGGCTGGTATCGATCGGGCCATTGCCGTGCTTGGCCGTCACAATGATCAACGTGTCGTCACGCAAGCCCTGCCGTTCCAACTCGCTCACGAAGCGCCCGATCAACTGGTCGGTATGTCCGATCGCGCGATCCACACCCGCTGTCAGATCACCATCCGCGTTCTTATACCCGTAGATTTTCTGCGCGACGTTGACCGCCTGCAGGTTCAGGCCGAATACGGTCGGAACAACTGAGCGCTTTTTCCCGTCGTGCGTCAAACCGTCGATCTCGTTGACTATCACCCGCCCCTTCATGTCGTCGTAGTCCTCAGTGCGGGGAAGCGAACCGGTGATCTCCTTGGCTTTGACGTTGCTGAGACCTTCGTAATTCGCCCCGATCTCCGGCAGGAACAAGTCGTCGACACCCTGGCCCGAAGGACCCTGGACGAGTTCGTAGGTCGGATGTTTATCGGTCCAGGCGGTATAACCACCAGCCGCATGCACCGCTTCGAAGATCGTGTTGACGCGCAGGTAGCTGTGGGGATAAACCGGCACGCAACCGTGCACCGGATCACGAGGCAGCTTGGCGGGGTCGATCATGTCATGCCCATCGGCTGCAGCCATATCGAGTGACTCGTCGTAGCGAACGCGTGCGCCGAGCCGGCTGCAATCGCTGCCCGGCGCAGCCAGCGCGCGGTCGTACGAGTCGTCGTAATAGACGCCCGTCACGGCCGGTGTGCCGCCGGTTATCAGGGCCATCAGCCCAGGGAACGAATCGGCGGGAGCAACGGTATGGGCGTTGGTGTAATCAACGCCCTGCTTCAGAAGGCTCGCGAGCGTGCTGTCCGGATGAGCATCGACGAAATGCGCGAGATCGCCCGTGTGCAGACCATCGACACTGATCAGCAGGACGTGGCGCACGGGCGCGTCGGGCGGCAGCGACGCCGCTGGTGCAGCAGCGGTCGCGGCGGCGACGGTGGACAAGCCCAGCAAAGCTGCAATAACGGAGAGTGTTTGTTTCATTCGTTAGTATTTAGATTGAAGGTTACCCAGAGTTGTTCGTTCAGGGTTTTGCCCATCTGGGCGGGTTCGGGTTTCGGATAAGCCGCATCCCTTACGGCCGCAAGCGCCGCGCGATCCAGCAGTCCACTACCGCTCGACGTGACGAGCGTGATGTCGGATACGCTGCCGTCGCGGTACCGGAAACCAACCCGCGTGCGGCCCGCCATGCCGGACATGCGCGCCGACTCCGGGTAATGAAGCGCCGCCTGGATCGCGGCACGCATGGCGTTCTCAAAGCTCGGATTGGGGGCTGCAGGCGCCGCTGCGGGCGTCGCAGGAGGCGGCGGTGGAGCTGCG
>NZ_AEJF01000042.1 GCF_001028175.1 Caballeronia mineralivorans PML1(12) | reverse complement strand
GGGTTTCGGCGCGGGCGCAGGTTCCGGTGCGGGCGCGAGCGACAGCACCGTCACCGGCGGCACGACCGGCGGCGTGGGCTTGTGCGCCAGCATCAGATAACCGCCGCCGAGCAGCAGCGCTTCGGCGAACAGCGCGAGCGCCGCCGCCGGATAGAAACGTCGTCGTTCCGGCACGAAACCGGCAGCAGAGGGAGTCGCCATATCACTTCGCCGCGGGTTGCGCCGCAAGCGCGATCTGCGAGACACCCGCTGCACGGCATGCGTCCATCACGGCGACGAGGTCCTGGATCTGCGCCGCTTTCGATCCGGCGATCGTCACCACGGTATGCGACGCATCAGGTCGCGCCGACAACATCGAGGTCAACTGAGCCGGCGTCAGTACCCGGCCATCGACCGACATGCTGCCGTCGGTCGACAGCGTGACCATCACCTTCGGCGGCGGCAAAGCGAGGGCGCTCGCGCTCGACGGCAACTGGGTCTTCAGGCCGGCATTCGGAATCATGTGCAGCGTGATCATGATGAAGAACACCAGCAAGAAGAACATGATGTCGATCATCGGGATGATCTCGATCCGGGCCTTTTTCGCTTCGAAGTAGTTCATCGTCAGGCCCCTTGCGAGGCAAGTTTCCCGATCACCGCGCGCGGCCCTTCTCTCAATTCCTTCGCATGCTCGTGCGATCCGCTCGCCAGCCGGTTGACGAGTGCGGCCTTCAGTGTTTCAAGCTGATGCACAACCGCGCGCACGCGGTTGTGCAGGCCGTTGAAAAACACCAGGCCGATCATGGCGACAAACAACCCTGAGGCAGTGGCGATCAACGCTTCAGCCACACCGCCCGTTACTTGCGTGGGTGCATTGCCGGGGTCGGACAGCACCTGGAATGCGTTGAACATCCCCACGATGGTGCCGAACAGGCCAAGCAGCGGCGCTAGCGTGACGATCGTGTCGAGCACCCACAGCAAGCGGTCGATACGCGGCGCTTCACGCATGATCACTTCCTCGAAACTCGCGTCGAGTTCTTCTCGCGTTCGCGTGCCATGAAAGCGCGCGGCCATCGAGAAGAGCCGTCCGATCGGCAGGCCCCGATACTTCTCGGCGAACGTGGTGAGCGTCGATGTGTCGAGCTGATCGAGCCGGTCGATTTGCTGGAGCGCGGCGTGCCCACAGCCCGAGACGCGGTGCAGGAACCAGGAGCGTTCGATGATAATCGTCAGCGCGACAAACAGCATCGCGGCGATGACATAGAGAACGCCTCCGGAATGGTTGGCCAGGTTCAGCAACGTGTTGAAAGTCATGCAGGCAAACTCCTTTTAAAAGTCGGTCGACACGGTGCCGATAATCGCGCGGCCCGGAATCGTCCAGTACAGCGGCGTATTGTCGGCAGCGGTAAAGCCGGCAAGCGCGTTGATGCTGGTGCGGTTGAAAATGTTGTCGACTTCAAGGCCGATGCGCGTGTTATGCAGCCACGGCGCCAGGTTCTTGATCGTGTAGGAGGTCGCGAAGTTGGTCACCGTAAAACCGCCGATAGGTTGCTGATCGCCCGTCGAACCAAACTGGTGGCCCACGAACTTGGTAATCAGCGACCCGTTCAGCGGTCCACGCTCATACAGCAGGCCCAATGCCGCGGTGCTTTGCGGTGCATTCGGCATCCAGTCGCCGGTGCTCTTTTGCTTGGCCGAGTTGAAGGTCAGGTTGCCGTACAGGCTGAAGCCGAGTCCGGCGTAGAACGTCGCTTCCGATTCGAAGCCCTTGTACACCGCGCCGCCTGCGTTCGTGAACGTGGTGTTACCGCCCACCGTCTGGCCCGTGATCGCGTTGAGGAAGTCGATGTAATACAGGTCGGCCGATACCGTCAGCCGTTTGCTTTTATAGGTCGTGCCGATCTGATAGTTGTTGGTCTGCTCCGGGTTGGGCTGGCTCGATCCTGCCGGATTCGTGACATAGAAAATGTTCAGGTTCGGCGCGAGAAAGCCCTGCGCAAACTGCGCATAAGCGCTCCAGTTCGAGTTGATCTGCTCGTGCAGCGTCACCGACGGAAGCACCTTCGTCCAGGTGTGGCTGTAGTTCACCGGCACGCCGCTGCCCTGGTCCACGGGCGCGTCGATACTGCGATTAAACGACACGTACTTGAGGCCGGGCGTCAGTGTCAGTCCGAAGGGCAATTCCCACGCATACTGCACGTAGGGTTGGAACGTGAGCAACGTGTCGTGCATGGTGAAATTAAGCGTCTGGAGCGCAAAATTCAGTGAGTCGTCCACGTTCATGTTGTCGCGGAAGTTCGACTGATGCGTGAGCCACCCGCCAAACTGCAACGTACCCGGACCGATCTTGCGTTCCGCCGTCGCGATGTCGCCGAACGCGCGGTAGTTGTTGGCCATCTGCTGGCCCGGCACGTTATTCGGACCGAACGCCGTGCCGTTCGGGGTCTCGCCATTCGGATCCATGCCGTTGAAACCGTCGTGGTAATACCCGTAGGTGTAGAGCTTGTTCTCGATCTTCCACTCGGCAATACGGGTCTGGACATCGATGTATTCCATGTCCGTATTGATCCGGTCGAAGTTGTAGCCGGAATAGGACTGGCTAGTCGGATCGTTGCTAAGTCCGAAGTTCGGGCCGAACTGATGAATCTGCGCCGCGGTCGCACCCAGCGATACGTTTTGGTGGATGCGGTTGTAGTTCGCGTACACGGTGACGAGGGTGTCGTCGCCGATGGGCTTCTCCAGCTTGAAAAAGACGTTGTCACGGCGTTGCGAGGCGTTGGTCAGATAGCCGTCGCTGCTGGTATGGCTGTAGCCGACCATGGCGCGCGCGTCGCCCCACTGCTGCATGTCACCCGTATTGAATTCCGCGCCCGTGAGCCAGGTGTTGAAGCTGCCGTACGAACCCAGAAGCGATACCGATGGCGTCATGGTCGGCTCTCGCGACTGGACGGCAATTGTGCCGCCGAAGGTCGCGAAGCCGATCTGCGAAGCATCGCCCGGGCCGCGATCGACCGTAATGCCGCCAATATTCTGTGACGTAAAAAACGATGTGGAATGGTGCGTGAAGTCGTTGGAATCTCCGAACGGAATGCCGTCGAATGTCACGTTGAACTGACCGTCCTGGAAGCCGCGAATCGACAGGCTTTGTGATTCCATCAGGCCCGCGCCGTTCGGGTTGACGCTGTTCACGCTTGGTGCGATCTGGACGATATCGCTGTAGTTGGCCGTGGGTGCGGTGCTGTTCTGGATATAGTGCCGGTTGATGATCGATTGCGGTTCGTCCGCGGTCAGCGAGCCTTGCGTGGGTGCCTGTGCCGGCGCCGACTGCGGGTTGGCCGGTGTTGAACCGCCGCCGGAAGCGTTGGAAGTGGCGGTGCTTTGCACCGAGCCAAGATCCCCCGATGCCTGTGCATGAGATACCTGAGCAGCAGTTGCGCACAGCGATGCGAGAACAATATGCGCGAGTGGTTTCTGGCGAAACCGTGAACGTACCCGTTGCATTTTTGACGCGTCCTTGTTTTAGATTTCCGTCTGGATAGAAGGTGACAAGGCGCATCTTAGAGACAGCACATTAACCAGCAGTGATGGCTAACTTACGAACTTAAGCTTTGCATTACGAATGGATAACGCCCCCATAGTGCGAGCGGTCTTGCCATGAACCGGACAGATAGGCGTCCCTATCCAAACCAATGACAACCTGATCTCCTCAACCCTTTGTGGCAGGTAGTCGCGATACCGGTATAGGCAGCGAACTGGTTGAACCACGGTCAACGCCGTACGATCCGGGTTGCAGTCAATTCACTTTTGCGCAAAGTGGTTGCTCCGGCCTTCATGAAGAAACCGGACATAACCCATTTGCTCGCGCCGACCCGGACAAGGATCATGGACAAACAAGCGGCAAGCGCACATCACGCGAATCCTCCGGCGCCGGAGGAGTTTGCCCACTGGCGACGCAATCTCATTGTCTGTGTCTTCGGATCGTTCACGACCATCGTGGCAATGACGCTCATGTTGCCGTTCCTGCCACTGTACGTTGAACAACTCGGCGTCAAGGATCATGCAGCCATAGTCCAGTGGTCGGGGATTGCTTACGGCGCGACGTTTTTCACTGCGGCACTGACCGCACCCCTTTGGGGACGGCTTGCCGACCTCTACGGCCGCAAGCCGATGCTGATCCGCGCCAGTCTCGGCATGGCCATCATCATGTCTTTAATGGGAATGGCGCATAACGTCTGGCAACTCGTCGGGCTTCGACTCCTCGCAGGCTTGCTTGGCGGGTTTGCGTCAGGTTCCACCGTGCTGGTCGCGACCCAGACACCCAAAGACCGATGCGGCTGGGCGCTTGGTGTCCTGTCGTCCGGAATCATGGCCGGCAATCTGGTCGGCCCGCTTATTGGAGGATCGCTGCCGCCGCTGATCGGAATACGTTCGACCTTTCTCGCCGCGGGCGCGCTGATTTTCATCACGTTCCTGGCGACAGTGCTGTTTGTAAAAAACGAGCGTCAACCGGGTGCGAGCAAGAAAGGAAGCAAGCGCGGCAGTTGGGCGGCGCTTGCGGACAAACGGCCGACTGTCGCCATGCTGTTCACCGGCATGCTCCTGATGTTGGCGAACATGTCGATCGAGCCGATCATTACGGTCTATGTTGCACAGATTGTCGATCTGCACCAGGTCACGTTTGTTGCCGGGCTTGTCATGTCGGCGGCAGCGTTGGGCAGCATTCTCTCTGCGTCTTACCTGGGTAGGCTCGCCGATCGCCTGGGGCACTGGAACGTCATCATCGGCTGTCTTGCGGTTGCGGGCATCCTGCTGATCCCGCAAGCATTCGTCACGCAAGGCTGGCAATTGATCCTCCTGCGATTCTTGATGGGCCTCGCACTTGGCGGGTTGCTGCCTTGCGTCGCCAGCGTTATCCGGCACAACGTGCCCGCAGCCATTGCGGGGAATATGCTCGGTTATTCGACTTCAGCCCAATACACCGGGCAGGTCGTCGGACCGCTTGCCGGCGGTTTTGTCGGCGGGCATTTTGGCATGCGGGAGGTATTTTTCGGTACCTCGGCATTGATGATCGCGGGCGCTGTTTATAACTGGATTCTTAGGGCAAGCATTCTCGACAAAGCGGCTGACTCAACGCTAAGTGGTGCGGCCGAGCAAGCCCGCAAGGAGCCCTGATCGCTCTGTTAGAGAATGTAATGGGTCGGTCAGCGGCGGGATCGTGAATTCAGAATTGCTTGGATGATTCAATGAGTGAGCTAATGAGTGAGCCGCGCTCTGCAGAACCGCGGCACATTGACCATAATCGTGGCCTACTTCCGAAACATTGCTGGAAAGCCCGATGAAAGTAAGCCCTGACCGGACCGGATCGTCGGTCGCCTTTGTAACAGTCGCCGTGGCATTCATGATCAACATGATGGGCACGACCCTGCCCACGTCGATCTATCGTTACTATCAGTTGCAGTACGGCCTCACGCCGACCTTGATCACCGTGATCTACGCCATCTATGCAGCCGGCGTGCTCGGCGCGCTGCTGACGGTCGGCAACTGGTCCGATCAGCTTGGACGCCGACGCATGCTGATCGCCGGCCTGTGTTTTTCGGCAGCGTCGGCGTTCACCTTCCTGTTGAGTCGCGGATTATTCGGGCTGATGCTAGGGCGGTTGTTATCGGGCATTTCAGCGG
This sequence comes from Caballeronia mineralivorans PML1(12), assembly GCF_001028175.1. GTDB lineage: Bacteria > Pseudomonadota > Gammaproteobacteria > Burkholderiales > Burkholderiaceae > Caballeronia > Caballeronia mineralivorans. Next base: position 14,341 of record NZ_AEJF01000042.1, on the reverse strand, counting down.
GAATCTTCACGGGCACGGCTACCGTCGCGGTGATCGAACTCGCTCCGGCATCAAGGCATCGGCAGGCCACGCTCGCAGCCACGGCGTCCAACATGCTTGGATTGGGTTTAGGCCCATTGTTGAGCGGCGTGCTCGTCGAACTGCTGCCTTCCCCAATGCGGCTCCCTTATGCCGTGCACCTGGTGCTGCTCGCGGCGGCGCTGGTGGCGGTGTGGAACGCACCGGAAACGGCGCAGCTTCCAGCGCGCGTCAAACTCGGACTTCAACGAATTTCATTGCCTGCCGAAGTGCGCCGTGCGTTCGCGCCCGCCGCGATGGCCGGATTCGCAGGCTTCGTCGTGGTGGGATTTTTCGCAGCGGTGGCGCCGCAATTGATCCGCGTCGTACTGGGCTACAACAACGGGATTGTCATCGGCGCGATTATTTTCCTGCTCTTCGCATGTTCGGCTATTGGACAGATGGTGCAGGCAGCAATAGCGCCGCAGCGGCGGCAGCCTGCCGGTTGCGTCGGACTCGTTGCAGGGCTGCTCGCCGTAGCGCTGTCCGTGCCCGAGCAGTCTTTGGGCGCATTGCTGATCGGTACCGCGCTGGCTGGAATCGGGCAGGGAATCAGCTTTCGCGCAGGGCTTGCGGAGATTGCCGAGAAGTCCCCGCCGCACAGGCGCGCAGAGGTGACATCGAGCTTTTTCGTGGTGCTCTATATAGCGATCTCGTTGCCCGTCATCGGGCTTGGCGTTGTCGTTCAGTTCGCGGGCATTCAGCGCGCCACCTTGATCTTCGCCGGCTTGACGATCGTGTTGGTCCTTGCCGCCCTGCTGCTTTTGCTGCGTGGTCGTGACGGCCCGGTCGAGGAGGCCGATGCGGCGAACGGCTAAAGACAGCATCGGAGTATCCTGCGATTCGGGCCGGTAAATAATTTACCGATAGTTCTGTTCGACCAAGCCTTTAACCGTTTGAGGGATGCATGGAGCTGCGTCAACTCCGCTATTTCATTGCCGTAGCCGAAGAAATGAACATCACGCGAGCGGCCGCCCGCCTGCACATGACGCAGCCGCCGCTCAGCAGACAACTCCAGCAGATCGAAGAAAGTGTCGGGCTACCGCTCTTCGAGCACGGTTCGCGGCCTTTGCGCCTCACCGAAGCGGGCCGCGTTTTCTATACTCAGGCGAAGCGCCTGGTCGATGAAAGCGACGAGCTCGTTCCACTGACTCGCAGGCTCGCGCAACTGGCGCAACGCATTGTGATCGGCTTCGTGCCCTCCACGCTTTATGGCGCGCTGCCGCAGGTGATCCGCGCATTTCGCGAAGCCGCGCCGCAGATCGACCTGTCCCTGATCGAGATGTTCACGCTCGAACAACTCGGCGCATTAAAGGGCGGACGTATCGATGTCGGCTTTGGACGGCTGCGTTTCGACGATGTGCAACTGACGCGCGAAGTACTTATCGAGGAACGGATGATCGCGGCGCTCCCGGAAGATCATCCGTTAGCGGAAGCTTCGGCGGAGTTGACACTTGAGGATATTGCACGCGAGACGCTGATTGTCTATCCGAGTTCGCCGCGCCCGAGTTACGCGGACCAGCAACTCTCGGCGCTGCGCGATCATGCGCTCGAACCGGCCGCCGTACACGAAGTGCGGGAGTTGCAGACGGCCCTCGGGCTGGTCGCGGCGCGAGTGGGTGTGTCGCTCGTGCCGGAGAGTGTCGATGGTTTGAGGGTACATGGCGTTGTCTACCGGCACTTGCCTGAACCAAGCCCCGCGTCGCCGATCATCATGAGCCGCCGTCTTCAGGACGAAGGCCAGACCACGGCCCTCTTCTGTTCCATCGCACGCGATCTGTTCCGGCGCGGCCAGACTTTTGTAAGTCGCTAACTTCCAGGCTCAGGATGGGCGCGGGATAAAAAAAGTCCCATCCAGACTGGACGGGACTTAAGCGCGACGAAGATCACCGTCGTCGCGGGACACACCCTCGGAAGGGTGAGTCCAGTGTCTTCGCATTCGCACCAAAAGAAAATAACCCTGGCACCAATCTAACAAGATTTAACGATTTACGCAGAGAAAAAATTTCCGGTTGGCGGTATTAAAAGATGCGCGGAATGCACATTGAAATTTTTGTTCTTAGGGTAATGATGCGTATGCCAGCAGCCCTGAGATAAGGGGGCTAAGGCGCGCTTTAACTTTAGCTAATTCCGCCAGGTAAGTTTGCTAAGTCTCCGCTAAGTAATATTTCACGCGAATGGTCAGGCTAAGCGGTCCTCGGTATTGACAACGCGTCGTCTCAAGCTCGATCAATGAGTCACGCCCAACTGGCGATCGAAGAAAACCTGAGCCGCGTTGATCGCATGCAGATGCGTGTTGGCCTGCGGAATGTCCATTTTGCAAATGGGAACATTCGCTCGTCCGAGCTCGGTGCAGGCCGACAGGAAATCGGTGTGACCAACACGCGGAAGCCGGATGAGTGAAGCGTTCGGAATCATTCGGGCTGCCACGAGGCCATTCGTCGCGGGCGGCGCGGTTACGTCGGCGTCGCCCAGCATGATCTCGACCGGCGTGCGCAAATGCTCCAGGCTTGCGGGTGCCAGGGCCTGCACGAGGGCCGGAGCCATCACGAACGCAGCGCGCACTTGCGCAATGGTGTGGTCGTCGGTTGCGTGAGCAAGTTCGGCCTGAATGTCCGGGCGTTTGAACAACGCGTCGCGGTCCCGCTCTGTGAACGTGGCTTCCCTTTGCGGCCTGCACACGCCATCGTCGGGATTGGCTTTGCAGAACCGCTCGAAATGCGCAGGGTCGACCTGGGCGCCTGCCGCCACAAGCGAAGTGAAACCGCCCGCCGAAAAACCGGCAACGCCGAGACGCGACAAGTCCATATGCGGGCCAATAACCGGGTCCTGCGCCACCGCTTCCAGGGCGAGACGCAAATCCTCCGCGCGGTCCCACCACAACACCGCACCGGCGACGGTCATGGTGTCCATGCCATTGTTGCCGGGATGATCCACCGCCACCACGACGTACCCATCGCGCGCCATCGCTATGCCGAACCATCCCATCATCATGGCCGAGCCGCCGAAGCCATGAGAGAAAAGGATCACGGGCCTCCGGCCTGCAGCGGATACGAAGGCCGCATCGGGCGCAACGAAACCGACGTCGAATAGCGGTTTACCGGGCGGTCCGATTGCAACGTTACGTTCGATTGCATCGGTTGCAGCGGGGTACCACACCGTGATTCGAAGTTCCGGCCGGTGCTCGGCATCGCGCAGGCTCGCAGTCGGATCGGCAGTCACACGATGCATCTCGCCGACAGGTCCAGCGAATGATTTGCCGGCCGCGAGAAGAACGAGGATTCCAACCCCCGTCCTGAAAGCCTTCGCCATCTTCATCATTGTCGAGTGCTGTTTGATTTGATGTGGCATGTTGGCGTGCATCCTCGATCCAGAATTGTCGCCGAATATTATGCCTGCTCCTCAATCGCCGGGGTCCGGCTGGAAACCTCTCATCGCGAAGGTGGCAAGCCAGGTCAGGTCATCACACTCTCGGGTTCGCAACAACTGCGCTCCCGTCATGAACGGCCGCGGCGCCACCTGCTGCCGGCAAGGACATGGACGGCAACGTCATCAGGAAACGCGCGCCGCCAGAAGCAGACTCTTCCAACCGCACGTCGCCGCCGTGCACCAGCGCCACACGACGCACGATCGCAAGACCCAGCCCGAAGCCGCCGGTGTGCCGGTCGCGGCTCGCATCCAGCCGATGAAACGGTTCGAAAATGCGAGCGCGGTCGGCAACCGGAATACCCGGTCCGTCGTCGTCCACGATCAGTACCAATGCACCATCCGGTCCCAGACACGCGCGCAGCGAAATAGCGCGCTGCGCGTAGCGGGTGCTATTGCGAATCAAGTTCAACAATGCCCGCGCGACCAGCTTCGGATCGCAGACGTGGCTGGTGGGCGCACCCGCCGTTGTGACGGACAGGGTAAGCGCACAGTCGGCAACGTCGTTGGCCATGCTCGCCGCGACACTGTCGAGCAGTTCGCTCACCGAAACCTGCATCAGCACCCTATGCCCCGCGCCTTGTTCAAGTTGGCTCAACGTGAGCAGTTCGGTGACGAGTTCATCCAGTTCGCGAACGTCGCGGCGCAGCGCGAGCTGACGTTCGCGTTGCCGCTCCGGAGATTCGGGCGACTGCAACAGCGCGAGACCGAATTCGAGGCGCGCCAGCGGCGTTTTCAATTCATGCGAGATGCCGTGCATCATGTCGCGCTGATGCAGGATCGACGCCTCTATCTGCCCTGCCATTTCGTTGAACTGCTTCGACAGTTCGTAGATGTTTGATTTCTTCGATAACGGCGCCCGCGTCGACAAACTCCCTCTGCCAAACGCGCGAGCGGCAGCCTCGAGCTTCCTCAAGTCGCGCCAGTGATAGTGGACCCACAGGACGACGGACAGCAGCGTCGCGAGTGCGATCACGGCATAGGCCAGTGCCTTGATGTCCAGGTTGCCGGGCTCATCGGGATGGGCGTGGACGATCGTGCCGTCGGGCAGCGGCAGGTAGTAATCCTTGCCGTCCATGCTGAGCACCAGCTTGCCGTCGCGCAGGTCGCGCAACTGATCGCGGTCGAGCAGCGGAATCACGTCGTTCAACGTAAGGAGACTGAAGCCTTCGTCGCCGTGCCTTTGCAGTTCCGCCAGCGCTGCCGCGCGCTGCTCGCCCGGGTGTCGTTGCAAATAATCGCTCAGCACGAACGTGTAGGCTTTCACGCTCTCCCGCTGGTCCGCGGTGATGCGCTCGTGGAAGACCTGCACAAAGTAGTGACTGACGAACGCGATGGCCAGGCCGCCGCCCAGCAACACGATCAGATAAAGCCGGATCAGGGAACGAAGCATTCAATCCTCCCACGCCGATGGGCTGAACAGATAACCGCGGCCCCAGATCGTCTTGATCTTGTGCGGCTCCGGCGACGCGTCTTCGAATCGCCGCCGCAGCCGCGAAATACCGGAGTCGACCGTGCGATCGAGCCCGTCGAATTCGATGCCGCGCAACTGCTTGAGAATGTCGTCGCGGCTCAGCACGGTGCCGGCAGCGCGCGCGAGAATCACGAGCAGGTTGAACTCCGCGGTCTTCAGGTCGATGTCCTGGCCGCGCCACGTCACCGTGCGGTTCGGCGGCGAGATCACAAGTTCGCCGAACACGAGCGTCCCGGCATCCGCAGCGGACGTTGTCACACCCTCCGCCGGCTGCGAGCGCCTGAGCAGCGCGCGTGCGCGTGCGACCAGCACACGCGGTTCGATCGGCTTGACGACATAATCGTCCGCGCCGGTTTCGAGTCCAGCCACTTGGTCGAAGACATCAACACGAGCGGTCAGGATCAATACCGGCACGCTCGAAAAGCTGCGGATACGCCGGCAGACTTCCATGCCGTCCATTGCCGGCAGCATCAGGTCGAGGATCACCAGCGCCGGCTTGTGCTCGCGCACGGCAGCCACGGCGGTGTCGCCGCGCCGCACGATCGTCACCGTGAATTCGTAACTATCCAGGTACTCCCCGATCAGTTGCGCGAGGCGGTCATCGTCCTCGATCAGCAACACGTTGTACTTAAGCGAGACCTCATTCATTGTTCTTCTCCGCACTTGCGCCCTAACAGGCGCCGATTCTATCCTCGCGCGCGCATGGCAGGGCCGCCGGCAACACTCATGGACACTTGAACACAATTCAGCACAAATTCGCGCAACTTCAGAACAGACGTCGGCCAGCCCCGTCCCTAGACTGCGGCTTCTCTCCTAAGAAAAGACCTGACCGTGCGCAAACGCCTCTCCTATCTCTGTCTCCCGCTGCTCGGCCTGACGTGTTCCTCCATGGCGTATGCCGAGAATTTTTATATGTTCGGGCTAGGGACCGGGGTTGCACCGCGTTACCTCGGCAGCAAGGACTATCGGGGCCTGGTGGCCCCGGTGATTTCCGCCGAATTCTCCAACGGCTTTTTCATCAGCCCGTTACAGGGCGCCGGCTACAAGAAAACCTTCGCGAACGGGATGTTCGTCTCGACTGCGCTCAGCTATGACTTCGGCCGCAGCGACTCCAACCGTGCCGACCTGCCCGGCTCGAATTATCTGAAGGGCATGGGCCGCATTCCCGGCTCGCTGATGATGTCCTTCCAGGTCGGCGCCACGGTGTTTGGCGACACGACCATCAGCGTCACGCTGGACCAGCCGCTCACGCACACCACGCGCGGCGTGAGCGGGCACATCGACCTGACAACACCCGTCCTTCACACCGCCACCAACGACATCAGCATCACGGGCAGCCTGCACGCCGGCAGTGGCCGCTACACGCAAACCTTCTTCGGCGTCACCGATGCGCAGTCTGCGAGCAGCGGCTTCCGGCCCTACTCCGTCAAAGCGGGTTTCGACAACGCGACCGTGTCGGCCGCATGGACCTATTCCTTTACGCCGAAGTGGTCCCTGAGGACATCGGGCGGCCTGACGCGGATCCTCGGTTCGTCCGCGGATAGCCCGATCGTGCAGAAGAAGAACGCTTATTTCGCTATGACGGCAGTGACTTACCGCTACTAGAAAACACTAACCGCCGCTTAGCCACTACTCATTTTCGCTTCCGAACGGAGAACGCTATGTTTGCATGGCAAACGCCTCTGACCACCGCCTGGCAAGACAGCCTGACGTCGTCTACGCGGATGCATGTGGTGGGCATCGATCGCCTGGTGCTGACCGGCGCTACCGGTTTTATCGGCGGCACGGTGCTGGTGACGCTCATGAATGCCGGCCTGATCGAACGTCTCGTGTGCCTCGTGCGCGCGGCGAATGCAGCTGAGGCGCTCGTGCGCCTGCGTGCATCGGCCGTGCGCTGCGGCCTGCCGCACACCCGCTCGCAACGGCTGACCGAGGCGAACGTGATCGTGGGCGACCTGGGCGACGATTTCACGGAAGCGGATCTCGCCCGCCTGGCGGGGGCGTCTCATGTGATCAATTGCGCAGCGATGACATCGTTTTCCACCAACCCCCAGGTGCTCGCGATCAACGTGCGCGACACGTTGCGTTTTGCATCGCACTTCATCGACCGACAAACGTTCAAGCGCTTCCTGCACGTCAGCACCGCGATGGCCTGCGGTACGCAGTGCAGCACAGTCGTGCGGGAGTCGGCTTTCGGTTTCAGCGAGACGAACCACCTCGTGCCTTATACGCGAAGCAAGCGCGACGTCGAGCGGCTGCTGCGCCTCTATTACCCAACGCTGCCGCTGGTCGTGGTGCGGCCATCGATTGTGGTCGGGCATACGGTGCTTGGCACGTTGCCGTCGGCGAGCATCTTCTGGGTGTTTCGCGTCGTGCATGGCGCACGGCGTTTCAGCGCCAAGGCGATGACCCGGTTGGATGTTGTCTCGGTCGACGATTGCGCTCGCGCACTGGCGTTGCTGGCGGTCAAGCCGACGCTGGCATTCGACACCTACCACGTGTCGGCCGGCTCGGAGGCGCCAACTATCGGCCAGATCATCGGCGCGATGGACGAGGCCACCGGCATCTCGGGCAAACGCTACTCGATATGCGCCCCGCGCGATTTCCGGAACATCGCACGCGACGTGGTGGGACGTCGAAGCTCGGGCGCGGCGCGGCTGATCGAACATGCGTTGGGTCTCTATGCGGGCTTCGCCAACCTCGACTACCAGTTCGATAACCACCGTTTGCGCGAAGAAATCGGCTTCGAGCCGTTGCCGTTTATCGACTATGTCAGCGAATGCGTGCGGACCTCGCGCGGCATTGGAATCGTCGAGCAGATGCGCTGGGATTTCAAGTAATTTTTCGCGGGCATTGCGCCGCGTAGTCGCATTGCACCGAGCGAACTCGCGACAAAACAATGCTACATTCCAGCCATGAACGTACCACCGCAGCGGCGCAACAACCCGGCCGGCGCAGTGGCTTCCAACATAAGGAATGGCATGCTGGAACTGGATGAACGCGACCGGGCGATGCTCGGCGGTGACTTGGGTGCAGGTGTCGCACTGGCAATGCGCGTAGTGAGCCGCACGGCAAACGTGATGGATGCGCGAAAGCTGATCGACGTATCGTCGGCGCATATAGACGGCTGCCTGTATCACGGCGTGGCGAGCCTCGATTTCGTCGAGCGTTTTGTCGCCGACGGCACGAAGGTCTCGATTCCCACCACCTTGAACGTCGGGTCGCTGGACCTGATTCATCCGGAGCTCTTTCACGGCGATGCCGCGCTCGGCAACGCGGCGAAACGCCTGATGGAAGCGCACCTCGAACTCGGTTGCGAACCGAGCTTTACATGCGCGCCGTATCAACTCGAACACCGGCCGAAAGTCGGCGAACAGATTGCGTGGGCCGAGTCGAATGCCATCGTCTTCGCTAACTCCGTGCTCGGAGCACGGACGAACCGCTATGGCGACTTCCTCGATCTCGCGGCGGCAATCACAGGCCGTGCGCCATACGCAGGCTTGCATGTCACCGGGAACCGCGCAGCGCGGATCGTGTTTGAGGCGCCTGATTTCAGCGCGATGCATGGCCGCGATATCTGGTTCGCCGCGCTGGGTTTCCTGGTCGGCAAGGAGGCCGGCACGACGGTTCCCGTTATCGCGGGGCTGCCGGGCGACACTACGGAAGATGAGCTGAAAGCGCTCGGCGCTGCGGCGGCATCGAGTGGCGCCGTGGCCCTTTTTCACGCAGTCGGCATCACGCCTGAAGCGCCCACGCTCGACGCCGCGTTACAAGGTGCGCCCCCCGAACGCTCAGTTCGCGTAGTGATGGACGACCTCCGCGCAGTGCGCCGGATGTTAAATAGCGGGAACGCCGGCGACGCGCTGATTGCCGTTGCCCTCGGCACTCCCCACTTCTCCGTTGCTGAATTCATGGCACTGCACACGCTGCTTGCACAATTCGACGCTCCTCTCCAGTGCGACTTCTACGTCAACACAAGCCGCTTTATCCTGTGGCAACTGGAGGAGTCCGGCATTGCCAAAACGCTGGAAGCGAAGGGCATTCAGATCGTCGTGGATACCTGCACCTACATCACGCCGGTCATGAGAAACATGTCGGGCCTCGTCATGACCAACTCGGGCAAGTGGGCACATTACGCGCCGGCCAATATTGGCGTAAGCGTGGCTTATGGAAGCATGCGCGAATGCGTACGCTCGGCTATTGCCGGAAAGGTGTTATTCGATGAGTAATGATATGCGCACCGACAGGACCGTCACGGGCGTCATGCTCTCGCACGGAACTGCCTCCGGGCCGGTCAAGCTGCTGCGGGCACCGCTGAGTTTCTGGGGCGGTTACGACTCCGCCATTGGCGTGATCGTCGAGAAAACGCATCCGTGCTTTGGCCAAAGCCTGGCAGGCAGCGTGATGGTCATGCCGCGAGCCAAAGGCTCCAGTTCCAGCAGCAGCGTACTCGCGGAAGCAATTCGGAATGGCACTGGTCCGGTTGGCATCATCCTGCGCGAACGTGACCTGATCATCGCAATCGGCGCGATTGTCGCGAGCGATCTCTACGCCATCCACGTTCCCGTAGTCGCTCTTTCCGAAGTTGATTTCGATGCTGTCAGCACCGCCGACGGCATCGTCCACATTCACGCATGCGCCGATCATGGCGCAGCCAGCGTAACCTGGAGCGTACCCGCGTCCGTCTAGACCCGGTCTCATAACGCGCGCCATGTGTAAGCGCACCGCATTACCCCGCCGAGCTTGAATGAACGGAGCGTTCTCACAGAACACCCCGCCACCATTCATCACGTGACGCTTTCGTCACCCGCCCTTGCCACTGGCCAGTGCGCCTGCGCTGTTAGCCCCGCCGAACAGCGCGGTCAGGTAGCTCGAGTTGTTGCTCATATGCGCCATCAGCGTGTTGAGCGCGGTGAACTGGGCGTTATAGCTGTTCGTCAGTTGCGTGGCGTACGCGTCCAGCTTCGTCCCCTGGACCTTGATATTGTCGAGGTCCTTGTTGAGCGATGTCGTCTTCGTATCGAGGATGCCGCCTTTCTTGAGAAAGGTCGTCAGGCTGCTGTTCATCGTCGCCCCGATGCCGGTGGTCGAGTTGAACAACGCGTTGATGGTGCCGGGCTTGTTGGTCAACGCTGCGCCCAGCGCGGTTTCGTCGATCTTCAACGTGCCGTCCGGTTGCAGCGAGACACCGATCGACCCCAGGTTCGCCTGTCCCGCTCCCCCGCCCGTCGGGACGCCCTTGCTGATCGCGCCGGCGAGCGAGTTCCTGACCGTGTTCATCATCGAGTCGCCTAGCAGAGGGCCTCCCTGCGCGCCCTTGGGTTGCGACTTGTCGAAGGAAGTCAGCGACGCAGCCATGTTGATGAAGTTGTTATAGGCGGTGACGAATGCCTTGATCGACGTCTGCTGGGCGGACGCGTCGGACGTGACGTTCAGCGTTTGCGTCGTCCCCACCGACTCGGAGGTCAGGTTGATCGACAGGCCCGCAATGGCCGACGTGACGCTGTTGTTCGCGCTACTGACCTGGGTGCCGGCAACCGTCAGCAAAGCGTCCTTGCCAGCCGCGGTTTGCCTCCAGTTATTCGATGCGCCAATAGTCGTGTAGGGCGCCACTGTCTTGGCCGGATCGGCGGGATCGACCGTTGACGTAGTCGAGTTGACGCTGAGCTTCGATAACCCTGTGTTGTCGCCGGAGCCGCTCGGCGTGACCTCGACCGAGATACCGTTCGCTACGCCCGTGGACGACGAGTGCAGGACGAGGTGCGCACCGTCCGTGCCCGTAATCACCGTCGCGCTCACGCCCGGATTGCCGGAGGCGGAATTGATCGCCGCGGCAATGCCGGTCGGCGTGTTGTTCGACGAGTCGATCTTGATCGACATGCTCGCGCCGCCGACCGAGAGTTTCAAGGTACCGGTGCCGAGCGCCTCCTTGGTGCCGAACGAACCCGAGGTAAGGCTTTGCGACGTCGCGATGTTGGTGACCTGGATCGCATAGCTGCCTGGCGCCGCTCCCTTGCCCGCCGTCGCCGTGATGCCCTTGCCGTCCGCCTTGGCGGTGACCGCGGACAATGCCGTGCCATCCGAGAGCGTGGTGAGCGCGCTTTGCAGGAGCGACAACACAGATTTCAGCGACCCGACCGCGGTCAGTTGAGAGGTGCTGATCTTCTGCTTTGCGGTATTGGCTGCGTTTAATCCGGCCACCCGCGAGTTGACGAGAGCCGCGACAAGCGCTGGCACGTCGGTGTTCTTGCCAGTCGAGCCGTTGATTAGAGATTGCCCCGCAGACTTGATTGCGTCAGACATAGAAACTGGACCCCCCATGGTTTAACGCGGATTGGGCCGATCAAGATCCGCCCTTCGCGTGTGATGGCGCTTATGTGACGTCAGCAAGAAAGAAAGCCGTTTGCGTTCGTTGTTAAGGGGCTTTCCTTCATTTGCGCGGCGCACTATCGAAAATATCGATGGCAACAAAGCCGGCCTAAATATTACGATAAGTTACCTAATAATTACTAAAAGCCGACGAAATTATTTAGATTTGTTTTCGTCACAAGGGCGATCAGGAGTGGGCATTCACGAGCGCAACGTCCCATTGCGACTCACTTGGAAAAAACAAAAAAATTGTGCGACGGATTTTCCGGGAGCGCGCGTTTAAGCACTCGACAGGCGCATGCTTCGAGCGTCTTACTACTCCAGGGAACCGTGATGAAAACACTAAAAAGACGGGCTTCGCCCACGTTCGCAGTGAAGGCCGCTCTGGCCGTTATTGCCGCCGTGGCAACGCTCGCCAGCGTGCCGGCATTCGCGCAGGCGGTCATCATCGCGCCGTCGCCGCCTCCGCCGATGCGCACGGAAGTCGTGCCCGTAGCCCGTCCCGGTTATGTCTGGGACGGCGGCCACTGGCGCTGGGCTGGCCGCGGCTACGAATGGGTGCCGGGCCACTGGAGGCCGGTACGGGTCGGCGCACATTGGGTGCCGGGGCACTGGGTGCAACGGGGACCGAACTGGCGATGGATCGAAGGTCACTGGGCTCGCTAAATCCGGCGAAGCTACGTTCACTTTCTACAGTCAAGGCAGACAACCATGCTTAAGACTCTAGTCGCCATCGCATTCGCGGTTGCGGCGCTTTCTGCGTGCGTCGTTTATCCCGCGCGTCCGGCTTATTATCGGCCGGTGGTGGTCGTGTACTGAGTGCATTCCATACCGGCGTGACGGGCCGCTGACAGACCCGGCGCAGGCTGTTGAACATGTGCTGCGAGATCAAACACATTGAACGAAGAAGACCCGGACGCGGAGTTGCTAGCCCGTATCGATGGCAGGGAACCCGGAGCGGTTCGCGAGATGGTCGCGCGCAAACTGCCGCGGCTGCTCGCGCTCGCGACGCGGATGCTGGGAGACCGTGACGAGGCGAGCGACGTGGCACAGGAAGTGTTCGTACGGATCTGGAAGCAGGCCTCGCGCTGGCAGCGTGGCCAGGCTCGCTTCGACACGTGGATGCATCGCGTGGCGCTCAACCTGTGTTATGACCGCTTGCGCCGCCGTCAGGAAGTGACCCTGGGCGACGACCTGCCGGAGCCCGTCGATCAGGCCCCGCTGCCGGAAGATCAACTCGACGAAACCGCACGCAGCGAGCGCATTGCCGCGGCGCTCGCCGCATTGCCCGCACGCCAGCGCGAAGCCCTGGTGCTGCAGTACTACCAGGAACTGTCGAACGTCGAGGCCGCCGCCGTGATGGGCATTACCGTCGACGCGTTGGAAAGCCTGCTCTCGCGGGCACGCCGCACGCTACGCAGCCGTCTTGCCGGCGAGCGCGGCGAGCAAGTCTTTGGAAAGGAACGCCGATGACCCCCGAACGTTTTCGCCGCCTCACCGAGGCCTATGGCGCCATGCCCGAGCACTGGCCGCTCGCCGAGCGCGCCGAAGCCAAAGCGCTGCTGGCTCAACGTGACCCGGCTGTATTGGCGGCGTTGGCCGAGGCTCGTTTGCTCGACCTTGTGCTGTCGAGGCATGACGTCGCTGCGCCGGATTCGGATCTGATCCGGCGCATCCTGGCGTCGGCGCCATCGGCGTCGCCACGCCAGGCAGCTTCGTGGAAACGGCCGAACTGGTGGATCTCGGGCGCGGGTCTCGTTGGCGTAGGCGTGGCAGGAATCGCGGCGGGCGTGCTGGCTATTTCGCTGACAGCCCCTTTCTACGGCTCGGGGGCGAACCCGCCAAGCCTCTTCGATCAAACCGGTGAAAGCACTGTGTTTAGCAACGCCTCGGACTGGAGCGATCAATGACCTTATCGACAACCAGGCTCAAGACCGTTCTGATCGTGTCTCTGGTGCTCAACGTATTCCTGCTCGGAACGATAGCGGGCGGGACGTACCGGTGGGTGGCGAAGCAGAAAGCCGACGTTGTCGCTCAGCAGCGCGGCTTGCGCTTCGCTGCAGCCGAACTGCCCCAGGCGCGCCGCGACCAGTTGCGCGAAGCGCTGCGGCAGACGCGGCGCGACAGCCTGCCGCTGATCATCAACGCTCGCTCGGGACGCCTCGATGTCGTGCAGGCGCTCGCCGCGCCGCAGTTCGATCGTGCTGCGCTCGATGCCGCGCTCGCCCGTACGCGCGAGGCCGATATGGGGGTGCGTGCGCGAGTCGAGGCAACGGTGGCCGACTTCGCGAACACGCTGACGCCGGACGAACGGCTGAAACTTGTCGATGCGCTTCAGCAGCACGGTCCGCTGCATGTCGGTCCGCCGCCGAAAAAATAAACCCGCCTGACAGCGACGGATTCACGCGGCTCCCACCGTTCAAGAGACATAGCAACTTGATGCGTGGGAACGACCATGGCCGACGTGACATCCGTGACACCCGCCGCGATTGCATTGAACCGCTTCGGACTCGGCGCCCGTGCCGGCGAAGCGGCGCCGTCCGATCCGAGGCGCTGGCTTACGAGCCAGCTCGCCGGCGCAAGCTATCAAGCGATGCCACCGGCGTTGGCGAACCAGCCCACGAGTAGTGCGCTCTCGGCCGAATTCGCCGACCGCCAGAGCGCTATCCGCAACGCCGGCAACGACGACAAGCAGGCAGTCCGCAAGTCCTATAACGAGAAGCTCCGCGATACTTATCGCGCAGCCGTCAACGTGCGTTTTCTGAGCGCGTTGCAAACGCCTACGCCGTTCGTCGAGCGGCTGGTGGTTTTCTGGTCCAACCATTTCGCGGTATCGGTGGAGAAACCGCCCGTCGCCATGCTTGCCGGGTCGTTCGAGGCGGAAGCCATCCGCCCTCACGTGCTTGGCCGTTTCGAGGACATGCTGGTCGCAGTCGAACGTCATCCGGCCATGCAGATCTTCCTCGATCAAGCGCGCTCCGTCGGCCCCGACACGCCCGGCCGCCGAACGCGCCG
>NZ_AEJF01000041.1 GCF_001028175.1 Caballeronia mineralivorans PML1(12) | reverse complement strand
CCTCGGCAAGCTCGCTGCGAGCTTCCTGGGCCGCAGCGACGGCCCGCGCATCGCGATGATCGAGACGGGAGGATGGGATACGCACAGCGCGCAGAACCAGCGGCTGAGCGCGCAACTGAAGGCGCTCGACACGATGATGGCGTCCATGCGCGACGGCCTCGGTGAGCATTGGGCGAACACGACCGTCCTGGTCGCAACCGAGTTCGGGCGCATGGCGGCAGCGAACGGAACCGGGGGCACGGATCACGGCACGGCATCGGCCGCGATGTTGTTGGGAGGCGTCGTGCAAGGCGGCCGGATCCTGGCGGACTGGCCGGGGCTCGCGCCATCGGCGCTGTATCAGGGCCGGGATTTACGGCCCACGCTCGGGCTCGACAGCCTGATCGCCGCCGCAGCCGGGGAGACGTTCGGTCTCGATCCGGTCCGTGTCAGAACGACTCTGTTTTCGCAGAAGACCGCTACCCCGATGCCGAGCCGGTTGCTTCGGACGTAGCGATGCGCCGGTTAACGCGCAGTAGCCGCAGTAGCTTTACTTAACCTCATCAGGGACAAACTAAAAATGAAACACGTATTCAGCGTCGCAGTCCTAAGCGTACTGCTAACCGCTTGCGTAGTGGAACCTGCGCGGCCGCCGCGTCCGGAACCGTTGGTAGAAGTCGTGCCGGTGCAACCGGCGCCGGGGTATCACTGGGTCAAAGGGCATTACCGGTGGGAAGGAAACCAGTGGTTGTGGGTGCGTGGGCATTGGGCGCCGAACTGATCCAGCCCCGGGGCGGTTCTCTCGGTCTGTGTCCGAGGTCCCGCCAGATACGCAAGCTCGACAACCCCATCTTCAGCGAACAAGGCGGCGGCCTCCTTCGGAGCAAATCAATCGACGCTCAGATCTGCGCTCTGCCGCCATCCACGAAGAGCTCGATGCCCGTGACGAAACTCGAGTCATCCGAAGCGAGAAACAGGGCGGCTTTGGCAACTTCGTCGGCTTCCCCCATGCGTCCCATCGGGATGGTGGATAAAATCCTCGCCATAGCGTCCTGAGGCTGCTCACCAATGATCGGGGTATCAATTGGGCCCGGGCTAAGGACGTTTGAACGGATGCGACGGTCCTTCAGCTCCACGGTCCATCCCCGCACGAAATTGCGGATGGCCGCCTTGGTCGCGCCGTATACCCAGAAGGCAGGCGTCCCTTTGGCGCTCGCAACCGAGCCCGTGAGAATGATCGACCCGCCGTCATTCAACAGCGGCAGGGCCTTTTGGACGGTGAAGAGCACTCCCTTCACGTTGGTACTGAACAGTTTGTCGAAATGCGCTTCGGTGATATTGCCCAGGGCGGCGAACTCAGCGACGCCGGCGTTGGCGAAGACAATGTCGATTCTTCGCCCTGTCGCGTTGACGTTCTTATAGAGACGATCAAGATCGGCCAAATCGGCGACGTCGCCCTGGATGCCCGTCACATTGTCCCCGATGATCCTCACGGCTTCGTCGAGTTCCTTCTGGCGACGGCCGGTGATGAAGACGTAGGCGCCCTCGGCGACGAAGAGCTTCGCGGCGGCGAAGCCTATCCCCGACGAGCCGCCGGTGATGACAGCCACCTTTCCCTGCAACTTACCCATAGCGGTTACTCCGTTGATTGCTGAGATCGCTAATCCTTGGCCGTCCGGCGCGCTAGACCTCGAACCGGAACGCCGCCCCGTCGCGCTTCACGCGTCCAGCTGCGGGCGCGGCATAGTGGGTGCCGATAACCAGAACCGGCTGGTCGGCCCATTCGGCGAACAGCTTCGCGCGAGTGGCCGTCGCGGCTTGGGTGTCGCTGTCATAGCTCGTCGCCCAGTCGGGATGCGCCATTTGGCAAGGATGATGGGCAATGTCGCCGGTGATCACCGCGCGCTGCCCTTCCGATTCGATCATCACGCTGACATGGCCTGGCGTATGCCCCGGGCTTGGCCTCAGGCGCACCTCAGGCGAGATGCGGTGATCCATCTCCACCAGGCCGGCCAGGCCGGCGTCGAAGATTGGCCGCACGCTGTCTCCCATGATCGCATGCTGCTCCTCGTCGCCCTCGTTGCTCCAATGCTCGAATTCGCGCTTGCCGATCAGGTAGCGGGCCTTGGGGAAGGTCGGGACCCACTTGCCATCCACCAACATGGTGTTCCAGCCCACATGGTCCACGTGCAGGTGGGTGCAGACCACGGCGTCGACACTGTCGCGGCTCCAGCCCGCATCCGCCAGGTGTTGCAGGAAGGCCGTCGCCAGCGGGTTTCCGCTCGTCAAATGGCGCGGCTTGTCGTTACCGATGCAGGTGTCGACCACCAGCCTCAGCCCCGGCGCCTCCACTAGCAGGGCGTGGACAGACACGTTGAGCGAACCATCCTCGTTGACGAAGTGCGGATAAAGCCAGGGGCTGGCCTTCAGCGCCTCCGGCGTCGCGTCCCTCAGGAAGAAGCCCTCCGGATCATGGGGGAAGGAAAACAGCATCTCGACTACGCAGGTGATCTTCACCGCGCCCACCTGCCAGCTCAACATGGCGTCTTCCTCCGGTTTGCCTTGGACGAGAATTGCGCAGATACGGTTGCCATGTCGATCATCCCGCCAGGACGACTTTGCCGAACGGCCGATCCTCAATGACATGGCGCAAAGCTTCGCCCGCCTCGCCGAGGGGATAGACCCGCTCGACGATCGGCTTGACCGAGCCGCCCACGATCAGCGGGATGATGTCCCGCCACGCAGTAGCGACCGTGGTCGGTGATTGGGCGAACATGGAGAAACCGGCCATCCGCGCGCGCTTCCAGATGAGGTCCGTCACATCGATCGTGGTTTTGCGTCCGGCGGAGTAGCCCAACGTGATCAGGACGCCGCCGAGACTAAGGCTGCCTAGCGCCTCGCTGGTCACGCTCCCGCCAATGCTCTCGATGACGATATCGACGCCCTTGCCGTCCGTGATCCGGCGAACGCCGTCGGCGAGACCTTCTGTGGTGAGGTCAATCACGTCTTCGAAGCCAAGCTCGCGTGCGCGAGCGGCTTTCGCCGCACTGCCGGCGGTCGAAATCACTTTGCCGGCGCCCTGCGCCCGCGCGAGTTGATAGGTCGCATTGCCGACCGACCCGCCGATCCCAGGAGCGAGCACCGCCTTGTCCGGCGCGAATCCGGCCTGCGTCAGTGTGATCTGTGCCGTCAGATAGGCCACTGGAAGGCTGGCCGCGACGACATCGTCGATCGCGTCGGGCACAAGCGCCAGATGCTCAGGTCTCACCAGCAGCCATTCTTGCCACGTGCCATTCTCACCAACGCCGTAGGGTCCCGTGAACATCACGCGGCTTCCCACCGCGAGGCCGGAGTCGCCGGCATCCTCGATGACACCAGCCCCCTCGTTGCCGAGCACCAGCGGCGCCCTGGCCCGAGGGTGGCCACCCGACAGGATCGTGTGATCGAGCGGCGTGACGCCGGCGGCCGTGACGCGGACCAGTACCCTGTCCTTTGCCGGTTGCGGCCTGGGCGAGTCGATCTGCCGCAGCCCGCCGTAACCCGAGAAACTCTCCGCCTCGATCGCACACATCGCTATCATCCTATAAAGTTACTGACCTGTACGTAACTTCAATACTAGTTACAGGTCTGTCACTTTGTCAAGCGAGGAATCGGAACGAGAGGAGCAAGCGGATAGGGAGGCACTGCTATCTCGAATCGCGCAGCGAACGCGATCATTTGCCGGATTCGGTTCTTGCCTCGAGTGCGTGGACGACGGCCGTCATGTCGGACTGGCCGTGCCCCAGCGCCAGCGTCTCAGCGAATAGCGCATGGCAGACATCCAATAGCGGCGACGCGACCCCGACCTCTCTGGCCGCTTCCGCAATCAATTGATTGACCTTCAGCACATTGGTGATCGACCCCTGGACATCGAAGTCACGCATCACCAGCTTGAGAATTTTCACGCGTGAGATGTCGCTCGCCATCTGACCGGCGTCCACGATGGCGCGGAACTGCTGCATGTCCAGACCATGCCGTTCGGCAAAATGAGCCGCTTCCGCAAGGCCGGTGACCGTGGTCATCAGAAACAGGTTCACCGCAAGCTTCATGAGAAGCCCGCTCGGAACCGGGCCGCACACCATCGTCTGAGAGCACATTGGCTCGAGCAGAGGGCGGACGCTTTCGACGGCCGCGTCTTCACCCGCTAGCATCGCCACGAGCTGGCCCGCCTCGGCGGGCTTGCGCGAGCCCGAGACGGGCGCTTCCACGTAGCTGCCGCCGGCGTTGCGAATGTCGGCTTCGAGTCCGCGCGAGTAGTCGGGCGAGGTCGTCCCCATGTGGACGATCGTGTGGTGCGCAACGTTCGCGCTGAACTGCGGCGTGCCGCGGGCGAGGACGACGTCGATTGCGTCGGCGTCGGTCAGCATCAGGAGTACCACGCGGGTGCGTTTAAATATCTCGGCCGGGTTCGTCGCGACGGTTGCGCCCGCCGCTCGCAAAGGCTCGCTCTTGTCAGCGGAGCGATTCCAGACAATGAGTTGCGTGCCTGCGCGGGCCAGATTGAGCGCCATTGGCTGTCCCATGACACCTAAGCCGATGAAACCGATGTCCATATTCACCTCTATCCCAAGGCGGTTGTCGCTTGAACCCGCTTTGCGGTATCAACACGAATGTTGTTTCCGGCGCGGCACGACCATGTTTACGACGTGCACCAGCACGGCCTCGTCGTCCTGGTTCAGGGTGGTCGTTCGGAGTTTGATCAGGCCCTGCTCCGGACGGGACTTTGATGGGCGCACCTCCATCACCTCGCACTCGACGCGCAACTCGTCACCAGGGCGCACTGGCCGGGGCCAGCGGCACTCGTCGAGGCCAGCGCCGATGAAGCCGCCAGCCGGCTTGAGTTCGGTCTCAATCATCAGCCGCATCGTCACGGCAGCGGTGTGCCAGCCACTGGCGGCCAGTCCACCGAAAATCGAGCGGCTCGCGGCCGCCTCATCGAGGTGGAAGGGCTGTGGATCGAATTCGGCAGCGAACGCGAGGACGCGCTCCCGGTCGATGCGCAGCCGCCCTGAACCGAACGTCTGCCCCACTGCAAAATCTTCCAGATAGCGCTCGCTCATCACCCGCATGGCTCTTCTCCATAAAGTGACTAACCTGTAAGTATCTTGAAGATTACGGACAGGTCTGTTACTTTGTCAACCAGAATCTCAGAATGAAAGGAGTTTGCGGATATGAAGGCAGGAGCCCAACCCCGGCGGGGAGCCCCGCCAAAGGGCGAAGTGAGCGCACGCGAGCGCATCCTCGCGACGGCAAGCGAGTTGTTCTACCGCGAGGGCATCCGCGCCATCGGTGTCGACACGGTCGTCGAGCAATCCGGCGTGTCGAAGACGAGCCTCTATCGTCTGTTTGAATCCAAGGACGCCTTGATCGCCGCTTTCGCCACCGAAAAAGACCGGTTGTTCTGGGTGTGGTGGGATCACATGGAAGCGCAGCACGCTAGTGATCCGCGCGCTTTGCTGGAGGCACTGCTATCTGGAATCGCGCAGCGAATCGGACACCCCGCCTTTCGCGGCTGTCCGTTCCTCAACCTGGCGGCGGAGTTTCCCGACGACGACCATCCCGGCCGCGTCATCGCCCGGGGAAACAAGGAGGAAATGCGTGCGAGACTCGCGACCCTAGTGGCCAGGCTTGGCGCCAGGGACCCCGACCGAACTGCATTTCAGATGACGCTGCTCATCAATGGCGCGTACGTCACCGGCCTCATGGCGGAACCGGCTGATCTGAGGGGCGACCTCGTCGATGCCGCCATGAAGTTGTTGGCCTAGTGGTTTGCCGGCATTGCACGCGTGTTGCTTAGCCCGCAAATCGCGGCTCCGGCAAACCCTTTACTCCCAGCCCGGTTATCGCAAACAAACCGCCCTTATCGCGCTCCTTCTGCGGAATGCCCCACATCGGCCGCCCCATGGTCGTGACATACAAGATGTCCAGGTTCGGACCGCCGAACATCACGCTCGTCAGGTTCCGCACGGGAAACTCCACCACGCGATCAAGCGTACCGTCCGGTGCGAATCGCAAGATCCGTCCGCCGAAAACAAGCGCCGACCAGACATATCCTTCGGCATCGACGGTCGCGCCGTCGAAGGTGCCCGCCCTATCCCGCGCCGATGCAAACACGCGCCGGTTCGCCACCGCCCCCGTCTCGATGTCGTAGTCGTATGCGTACATCTGCCTGTCGTACGTGTCTGTGAAATAGAACGTGCGATTGTCCGGGCTCCAGCATGGACCGTTCGAACAACTGATACCGCCATCCAGACGCGTCACCGAGCCGTCCGTATCAAGCCGGTATAGAGCGCCGCTTCGGCTCGAACGCTGTCCCCGATCGGCGTCGTAACGGTCGAAATCATACGCCATCGTGCCCGCGATAAACCGCCCTCGGCGGTCCACCTTGCCGTCGTTGAAACGCGTCTCGGGGTCGTCGCTTTCCGGGTCTGCAATGAGCTTGACCGTCTGCGTCTCGAAGTCGTAGAAATGCAGGCCGTTCGCGAGCGCAACCACCGCGCCGCCGCGCTCGCGCAACGCCATCGAACCGATGTGACGGGGCACGAAATAACGTCTCACGTCGCTGCCGTCGGCACGGCAACTGCTGATCTCGGCAGCGGTGCTGTCAATCCAGTAGAGACGCTGCTCCTTCACATCCCACAGCGGCCCTTCGCCAAGATGATTGTTGGCATCGACAATCAAGCGGGTTTCGATCATGGCTGTCTCCGGTTATCAACGCTCGTCATCGTCGGACTCCGAGGTCGCGCGGCGATGCGCGAGCAATGCCATCAGCCGTCGGTCACGCCAGCGGCTACGGCTTTCTATCTCGTCGAGTGGCAACACGGCGCGGCGTTCGGCGTCGAGTCTCGCAATGCTGTCAGGCGACCAGTCGAACGGCACGCTGTCTTTCGCAAAGGAGCGGTACATCGCGCCGTAACGCGCCGCGTAATCCGCCACGCCACCAGGCGCATTCAGGTCGATGGTTTCAAACGGCCCCATGAACGACCACCGCAGGCCGAGGCCGTCGCGCATCACGGTGTCGAGATCGGCGGCGCTCGCGTAGCCTCGTGCGTAGAGGCTCAGTGCTTCGTCAAGCAGTACGCCTTGCAGGCGGTTCAGCAGGAAACCCGGTATTTCGCGCGCAACAGTCACCGGCTCCTGACCCGCCTCTTCGTATAGCGCACGCGCACGGGCCAGCGTCTCCTGCGTCGTCCACGGGGCACCGCATAACTCGACCAGCGGCACGAGCGAAGGCGGATTCACCGGGTGCGCCACGAGGCAACGCGCGCGGCCTCCAAGGGTTTCGGTGAACGTGGAAGCAGGCAAGCCCGAGGTCGAACTGGCCAGCAGCGTATCGGGGCGCGTCAGCTCGTCCAGTTCGACGAATAGCGTGCGCTTGACCTCCACGATCTCCGCAATGTTCTCCTGCACCAGATCGACGTCGTGCACCGCGTCCGCCAGCTTTTCGCATGCCGTCACGCGCGACACGATTCGCTCTTCAGGCTCGTCGATCAGCCCGTATTTGCCGAGATCCAGGACACTGCGGCGGATAGAAGGAATCGCGCCGTCGAGCATCGCGCGCTCGGCGTCATGAAGCCTGACCTCGAAACCGGCGCGCGCAAACACGATCGCCCACGCGCGGCCGATACGCCCCGATCCGATCACTGCAATGCGTCTGTTCATGGTGCGGCTCCATCGACGATCAAGCTTTTTTATCGCGCAACGTAATCACCGCAGCCAGTACGACCAGGCCGTTGATGATGTCACGCACGGCTGGCGGCACGGTGGTGCCGGCGAGTAGCGTACCCAGCGCGGTCAACAGCAACGCACCGCCGAACACACCAAGATAATGACCGCGGCCACCGGTGATCAATGCACCACCGACAACCACGACCGCGATAGAAGGCAGCAGATAAGGATCGCCCATGCCGAGAAACGCCTGGCTGCTGAAGCCGGCAAGTAACAGCCCCACCACGGCCGAACACAAACCTGAGAGGCAATACACAGCGATCAAAGTTGCGCCCACGCGCACGCCCGAGAGCTTCGCCGCAACCTGCGAATTGCCGACGGCATAGATGCGTCGTCCGAAGGTCGTACGATGCAGCAACAGCAACGCGAGCGCGAGGAATAGCGGCACGCACCACGCGGCAAGCGACAACGGACCGAAACGCTCGTTCGTGAAACTGCTGATGGCCGAAGGCGCCCAGCCCTGCGGCGAACCGTTGCAATAGATAAGCGTGATGCCCTGCAACAAGCCGTTGGCCGCCAGCGTGACGACTATGGGCGGCAGGCCCAGCACCACGACTCCGACGCCGTTGAACACGCCTACAGCCAAGCCTGCGCAAAGCACCAGCGGCACGGCCCACGCCGCGGCTTCGTTGACGCCATGCGTCAACCCGGTCAGCAACACGCCCGATAGCGTAATGAGCCACGGCACCGAAAGATCGAGCCCGCCCGTCAGGATCACTGCGCCTTGCCCGAGTCCTAATATGGCCAGGAACAAGGTCAGCGTCAGCAAGCTGGTATAGAAGTTGGCGCTTGCGAGGACACCCGGACCATAGACCACGCCCGTGATCGCGATCACCGCGAAGAACAGCACGTACGCCGGCACCACATACTTGACCCATTCGCGATTGCGTTCGATCCAGTCGCCAATCAAGCGCCCCTTGAGCTCGGTGTTTTCTATCGGCCGGAAGTCTTCTACTTCGAACTTCACGCGCCGCGCTGCCTGATCATTGCGTGCGCGGGTTCCGGTTCGCCACGCGGTGAGCCATCGCCCGGCGTATCGCGCGCAGTGATGTGCCGCCGACTGCTTTCCTATCGACGACCCGAGCACGGCCAGGATCAGGATCACCGCTTCAGCGATGGTCGTAAAGAACGCGGACACGTTCAGCACGAGCAGGATGTTCACCGTGATCATCAGGGTCATCGCAGCGAATACCGTGCCCACGCAGCCGCCTCGTCCGCCACCGAGCCAGGTGCCGCCCAGCACGACGGCTGTGAACATGGAGAGCAGCAGCGGCCGGCCCACGAGCGGATCGGCGGAACCGGTCTGCGCCGATACATACAAACCCGCTGCCGCGTAGAACATGCCCGCGAGCGCATAGGTCGCGATCCGGTAGCCTCTCACGGGCATGCCGTTCGCGTAGGCGCCGTCGGGATCGCTGCCGAGCGCATAGAGGCCCACGCCGAAGCGCGTGCGTTTGACGAAGGTCCACACAAGCAGCGCGACGACGAGTACGGCGGCTGACATGGGGACTTTATCGGGCACGAGATCGGAGGTGATGAAACCGCCGAACTGATCGCCGATGCTGCCGCCCGGCTTGTTCTGGATCAGCAGCGTCAAGCCCTGCACCATGAACATGGTGGCGAGCGTGACCACGATCGACTGCAGCCGGAACCACGCGATCAACGCACCATTGATCAGCCCGATACCGCCTCCTATGGCAATAATCAGCGCAACGCCACCCCATTGTTCAAGTGGCGTGCCTTGCACGAAACGCACCGCGAGCACGTTGGACAACGACACCACCGCAGACGCCGACAAGTCGAAACCGCCGCTCAGCACCACGATGGTCTGCCCGATCGCCGCGAGCGCGAGCGTCGCGCTGCTGGAGATCACGGAGCCGACGTCATACAGTCCGACCGGCGTGGCGGACAGCGACACCCACGCGATCATCATCGCGAGCAGTGCGCCGATCGCGATGATCAGCCCGCGGTAATGATCCATGCGCGCCCGCAAACCGACGTGCGCACCGGGCCGCACGATCTCGCTGTCAGGCGACGCAATTGCAATTTTCATGATCGAACCCTCTGATTTCTTGAATGCTTCAGTGCCTTAGCTTGAAAGCATCTTGCGCATCACGTTCTCTTCAGTGAGCGCCTCGCCGGCCAGCTCTGCGACATTGCGTCCGCGATACACCACCGAAACGCGATCGCATACGTTGACCAGTTCCGGCACGTCGGTGGAATAGAACAGCACGGAACCGCCGGCCGCCGCGAACGCGCGCATCAGCACGAAGATCTGGTGCTTGGTGCCTACGTCGATACCGCGCGTCGGGTCGAACATCAGCCACACGCGGCTTTGCGTCAGCAGCCATTTCGCCATCGCTATCTTCTGCTGGTTGCCGCCCGAAAACGACAGGCACGGTTTGTAGACCGCACGCGGGTTGACCTCCATCTGTGCCAATGCACGCTTGATGGCCGCCTGCTCGCGTTTCCTGTCGATCAGGCCGAAGCGCGAGAAGCGCTTGATGACCGGCAGCGAGACGTTTTCTCCGCCGGGCAAACGCAGGAACAAGCCCTCCGTCTTGCGGTCTTCCGGCAGGAAGCTCGTCGATACCCCGGCCTTGAGCGAATCGGCGGTCGAAGTCAGCGTCACCGGTTTTCCATCGATGAGGATCTGCCCTTCATCGATGAACTCAGCGCCGAACAGCGCCTCAAAAATCTCGCGTTGCCCCATGCCTTGCAAGGCCGCAATACCATGCACTTCGCCCGCCTTGAGCGTGAGGTCGAAGTCATTCACCACGCCGTCCACCTTGATGCCGCGCGCTTCCATCGCGGGCGTTTGAAGTGCCGCCGGTGTAGCGACCTTCGGCGGATATTTCGCGTCCATCGAGCGGCCGATCACAAGACGGATGACTTCATCGTCCGAGATCGCAGCGGTATCGAAAGCGCCTACGTCACGGCCGTTTCTATACACCGTGAGGCTGTCGCAGAACTCGCGCACTTCCTGCATCCGGTGTGTGATGAAAACAAAGGTCACACCGCGCGCCTTCATCTCTTCAATCCGTCGCGCGAGCCATGCAACGTCGCGCCCGGATAGCGCGGACGTGGGTTCATCGAGCAGCAGCACTTCGGGCTGGCGAACCAGCGCCTTCGCAATTTCGATCTTCTGGCGCACGGGCAAGGCGAGATCGCGGATGTACGCGCCGGGGCGGATATCGCCGAGTTCAAGCCGGTCGAGCCACTCCGCCGCCTGCCGTTGCGATTCCCGCTTCTTGATGCGGCCGAACCAGCCGGTCGGCTCGTAGGCCATCAGCAGGTTCTGCGCGACGGTCAGGTCGCGAACGAGCGTCATCTCCTGGAACGCCGTCTGCACCCCCGCGCGATGCGCGTCCTTCGGACCGCGCATGCTCACGTTGCGGCCCATGATCGAGATGCTGCCCGCATCCGGCTGCATGAGGCCGGACAACAGCTTGACAGTCGTCGACTTGCCCGCGCCGTTCTCGCCGAGCAGCGCGTGAACGGCGCCGCGCCTGACGCGGAACGACGCGTTGTCGAGCGCGACAGTGGCGCCGAACCGCTTGGTGACCTTCGAGAGATCGAGAGCCCATTCGTTCGTGCTGCTGGTCATCGTCTCTGTCCCTGCGCTCGACATGGTGTGCTCCCTTAGCTCTAGTCCGGCTTGCCGGTCAGCGCCGCATTAAAGCCAACCTCGGTGGTCTCTGCCGAATAGATGTCCGCGAACCAGCCCGGCGGCACCTTGTCCGGCATAAAAGCGGTGCAACCGTCCTTCAGTTCGTCGATGGAACCTGTCTTGCACAACTTCGACTGTGACGTCTCCACCAGCGGCAGCTTGAGCGTCACGTGCGCCGGGAAATCCTTGCCGTCGAGCTTGTCCACGGCCAGCTTCAGCGCCAGCGCACCCGAGTACGGCGGCGAACCATACGAGATCGAACGGTAGCCGATCGAGCGATAGGCGCCGTCGCCCTTCACCGTGCCCGGCGGCAACATCTGCACGCGGTGACCATTCGACGATTCACCTGCGCACGGCTTGATCTTGTCGTCGGCAATACCGGCGTCGAGCTGCATAGATGCCGCCGTGAAGCAGCCCACTTGCATCCACAGGCCGTCGATCTTGTCCCAGCTATTGGTGGCAAGGATCTTCGACAACTCCGTCTTGGCCGTTGCCTGGCTCCACATGCCCGTACCTTCCGCCACGATCTTGATGCCCGGATACTTCGCGAACACGGCCTTCGCCGCCTCGGTGCGCGCGCGATCCACGGAAGTGCCCGGCACGCCGTTGATCAGCACAATGTTGCCCTTGCCGTTGATGGTTTTCGCGAGCCATTCGGCGGTGACGGTGCCGGCTTGCTTCTGGTCGATCGTCACGTTGTGGGCGCACGGCTCGGTGACTTCACCGTCATACGCTGCAACCACCACACCCTTCGAACAGGCGTTCTTGATGGCGCGATTCAACGCGGTCGGCGAGATCGGATAGATCACAATGGCTTTCGCGCCGGCCTGGACCATCGAGTTGATCTGCTGGATCTGTTTCTGCGCGTCGGTGCCGGCGACCTGCACTTCCAGATCGACCTTGTCCTTAAGTCCCGGGGTCGCAGCCATGGCCTTGACCATGTTGGCGGCTTCCGTTTGCCAGTCGTTGCCGACATAACTCATCGATAGAAAAATCTTGTATTTGCCGGCCGCCGAGGCCGGGCCTGAGACGGCCAGCGTCGCGAGAAGTGCGGCGCCGAGCGCGAGCCGAGCCCCCCGACGGATGGTGTTCGCCAGTGCATTCATGTCTTCCTCCGATCCTGCGTATGGTTATATGAGTCGGTACGTTCAATGCTTGTAGTACTAACTTTCTACGTGCTTGAGCCGTGCACTTGCCGGCAGCTGAATGCCTGCCGATCCAGCCACGACGTTGGGGTCGTGGCCCGGAATGACGAAGTCCGCGAGCTGCCGGATCCGTTTGAGCGAAGCCAGTTCGGCCACCGTTTCATGCACAATGCCCACCGGCACGAGATCGACAATGTTCTCCATGCAGCTTGCACAGTCACCGGCAATCAGGACCACGCCATCGGCTGTATCGACTGCAACCGATTGATGGCCCGGCGTATGTCCCGGCGTCGGCACAACACGCACGCCGGGCGCGATATCGGCTACGCCGTGCACAAATTGCCAACGGAAATAGGCCAGCGGTTCGCGACCAATAAGGAACTCCTGATAGAACGCGGACTGCGTCGGCAAGGGCCGGCCGGCGTATTCCCATTCGCTTGCCTGCACCACGAAACGGGCATTCTTAAAGAGCGTATTGCCGCCGGAATGGTCGTAGTGCAAATGCGTGTTGATGACAATATCGACGTCGTCAGCATTCCAGCCTACGTACTCTTTGAGCGCGCGTTCAAGCCGCTCCTCCGGTGCCTGCTCGCATGGGCAGACGAAGCTCGACACCCAGCCCGGATCGTGAATCCCGGTATCGACAACAATCTTTTTGTCGCCGCCTACAATTGCCGTCGACCACACCGGCACCTTGATCTGCTGGCCGTAATAACGACCATACACCTGCGATGAACGGTCCACGCTCAGCCAGCCCGTAGGCATCGCGACGACTTTGAGTTTCGACACAGTCACGATGGTCTCCATCGTCAAAGGTTGTTTAGAAATTCGTGTTGTCCGCGCCCTTGAGCCCGAGCATGGCGCGCGCTTCGTCCGGAGTGGCGATATCGAGCGAAAGACCCTCTATCACCTGCCGGATCTTCACGACCTGCGCGGCGCTCGATTCGGCGAGCTTGCCCGCTTCGATCCAGAGCGAATCCTCCAGCCCGACCCGCACGTTCGAACCCTGCGCCACGCCTAGCGTCGCGAGCGGAATCTGGTTGCGCCCGGCGCCGAGGATCGACCAGACGTAGTCGCTTCCGAATAGGCGATCGGCGGTGCGGTGCATGTGCATCAGGTCTTCAGGATGCGGTCCGATACCACCCAGCAAGCCGAAGACGCTCTGCACGAAGAACGGGGGTTTCGCGAGTCCGCGGTCCACAAAATGCGCCAGGTTGTACAAGTGCGAGATGTCGTAACACTCGTACTCAAAACGCGTACCGTTCGCGCCACATGATGTGAGGATGTATTCGATGTCCTTGAACGTGTTCTTGAAGATCAGGTCGCGGCTGTTGGCCAAGTGCTGGCGCTCCCAGTCGTGCTTGAATTCCTTGAAGCGCTCGAGCATGGGATAGAGGCCGAAGTTCATCGACCCCATGTTCAGCGACGCCACCTCCGGCTTGAAGAAATGAGCCGGTTTCAAACGCTCCTCTACCGTCATGTGCGGACTGCCGCCGCTCGTGATGTTGATCACTGCATCGGTCTCAGCCTTGATGCGCGGCAGGAACTGCTGGAACACGGCGGGGTCCTGCGTGGGCCGGCCGTTGCTGGGATCGCGTGCATGCAGGTGAAGGATTGCTGCACCTGCCGTGGCCGCGGCCAGCGCTGCATCGCCGATCTCCTGCGGCGTGACCGGCAGATACGGCGACATCGACGGTGTATGGATAGCGCCCGTGGGCGCGCAGGTAATGATGACTTTGCGCTTCGTTGCCATGCTGTAAGCCCTCGTCGGATAAGAAAAACGTTCAGAGCACTTCGACGTTGCCGCACACCGAGATAGCCTGCCCCGAAATGCCGCTGCCTCCCGGCGAGCACAGGAACAGCGCGGTCGCCGCGACTTCTTCCGGCGTAGTCATGCGGCGCAGCGAAATTTTCGCGAGATAGTCCTTCTCCATCTGTTCATAGGAGAGGCCCAGCTGCTCGGCGCGCGCGGCGATCACGCGTTCGATACGCGGCCCCTTCACAATGCCCGGCTGAATCGCGTTGACGCGAATGTTGTCCGGCCCCAGCTCGATCGCCAAGCTCTTGATGAGGCCGACCACGGCCCACTTGGTGGCAGAATACGGCGTGCGGTACGCGTACCCAAGCCGTCCCGCCACCGACGACAACGCAATAATCGAGCCGCCATCGCGGGCCTTTCGCAACAGCGGCACCGCGCGACGTGTGAAGTAGAACTGAGCATTGAGATTCACGTCGATGGTCTGTTCCCAGTCACCGGTCTCAATCTCGTCGATACCGCCCGTCGGTCCCGCTATCCCCGCGTTGTTGATCAGCACGTCGAGGCCACCTAACTGCGCGTTGACGTCGTCGAACACGCGGTCGACCGCCGCGCGGTCCGACACATCTGCAAGCGACGTGGTGATCGCATTCACCTCAGTGCTTTGTTCGGCTTGGTTGAGCGCATCGATGGCTTGCTGGCTCACATCGCAGACATGCACGCGCGAACCGGCATCGACGAAAGCACGCGCGATCACAAGACCGATCCCCGACGCACCACCCGTAACCAGCACGCGCAACCCCGCGTGCGGTTTCAACATCTGTAGAACCGTCATGCTCGTCTCCGTCTATTTTTTGTGGGGGCCAGTTGAGGTTCAGGCTCGTGCCGCTTCCCTGCTCTGCAAGCGCTCCCGCAAGTCCGCCGCAGCCCCGCCGATGTCTTCTTCAATGCCCGCCCGAGCGCCTTCTCCGTCACCCTTCCAGAGTGCCTCGACGATCTTGCGGTGCGCCGCCATCGACAAGCGCATATGCGGGATATCCGGTGCCACGAGGTTCAGGAATGGGCCAATTCGCATCCAGAGATTCTGGATCGTGGCGAGCGTCAGATCGCTTGCGCCATGCGTATAGATTGCTATATGGAATTCGAAATTGCTGCGCAGGTACGCGGGGACATCGCCGGCTTCCACGTGGGCGTCCATTGCGTCGAAGACGGCTTGCAGCGCGTTCAGATGGTCCTTGGTCATCCGCGATGCCGCTCGTTTTGCCACGCAACCTTCGAGGGCGATCCGCACGTCGCGCAGTTCTTCGAGCAGGTCGAGCGTCATGGGCGGCACCATCAGCGCGCGGCCCGGACCGTCGATCAACGCGCCCTCGGCTTGCAGCCGCGTGAGCGCGGCGCGTACCGGCATGGTCGAGGAACCGACTGCTTCGGCCACCCCGCGCAAGCTCAGCGCCTGACCCGGGGCAAAGCGCCCGGTCATGATCGCCTCGCGTAACTGGGCGTAGACGCGGCCCGCCATGGTCTCGCGCCCCACCAGTTCGAGCGGCAGCGCATCCGCGGTCGTTTCACGTGGTGTCAATTAAACCACTCCTTACGATATGTGTGACCTGTGATCACACTGCAAGAAGAAGTTTGGTGCGCCTGCGGGTCTTAGTCAACCTCGACGTACTAGGGGAAAACGCGAAGCGTGTGAGGACGCGTGGGGGACGTCCGCGGCTTGCTCGCGTCGCATGCGTGGAGCGGCAGCGTCATACATCCGCCACGTCGAAACCATGGTCGTGATGTCGCGGGTGAAAGCGGAATGGCGTTGCCGATTGGGGATTGGCCTGCTTGGCGCATTGGGGCCGGTTGAGCACGTCCCCTTATAGTCCGACAGCAGCCGGATTCATCTCTATGTGCAAAACCACAAGCCATAACTTCGGACAGTCCGGAGCGATTTTAAGCGCCGGGTTGGTCTTGTCCACGGGCGTAATGCATCCCTTCTCGCGTGCCAACAAATATGCCCGCCGTGCATCTGCCTGCAGCCACATGCTAACCAGACCGCACGTCAGGAAACTGAATACCGTTGTTATAAGAGTCGGAGCGCTCGGGTCCAACTGCTGAACCACATAAGCGAATGCGGTAGTCAGCACCTGGTTCGCCACGATCGCGACACAGATCACCTTCGCCATGCCCCTGATCCGCATAGCCGTATGAAGCTTCAACACAATTTTGTACTCTTGACTAAAAGCTGGTGAACGACAGATCTTTAATCGCCAGGGTAAACCGCATCCTAGTGAATCATTGTCACCGGCGTTTGCATGCTCCGCCATAACCTGGTCATCACCCACCATCGCCTCATGAAACCCAGGTGGCTGCCGTCGACCAGGACAATATCCGAGCGTTTTTCAGCCGCACGCGCAGCGATGGTTCCGGCCACCGGCCCAAATACACGCGACCAATGATATGGAACCCCGGCGTCTTCCAGAATGGCGCGGGTCTGAACCAGCGCACTTAACATCGCGCGCTTTTCCTGCAAGCGCAGCGTGCCGCGGGAATGAAACGCACTCGCCCGCCCCTGGTCCGGAGGTTCGAGCACCTCCATCAACTCGACCTCGGACACGCAGTGCTCGGCAAAAAGAAATGCAGCATGCCGCGCAGCCTGAAGCGCGCCATCCTTGTTTATCACCGGTATGAGCACCCGTAACATAAGCTTCCCCGATTCATCAATGACTACAACTTGATTACAGCAGACGCGGCGTTAAACGTGAGCAGAGTTTTGGGCGTATTGCGTAAAAATTGTGTCAAGGCGACCTGACCAGCGCGACCTTGACGGCATCTTCCGGGGGCGTGTGCAGGCTGGCCGAGAACTGCCGCATGTGAAAAGCCACGCGTTGCGCATAACCTTTTCCGCCGCCGCTGTATCGTTTGAGCGCCGCGCCGAGGTCGCCGCCTGACGCGTCAAGATACTCACGCAGGATTGAAGATCCTATCCGCACGTTCTCGGCGGGCTCTGTCAGATCCTTGCCCGATGCCAGCACCTGCGGATGGGCCGTCGGCAGAATCTGCATGAGCCCTTCAGCACCGGCGACGCTGACTGCTTGCCGGTCGAACCCCGACTCGGTCGCAATCACCGCGAGCAAAAGCACCGGAGACACCGCATATTCGTTTGCCGCGCTGAGCACCGCTTGCGCAATCAGCGTCGCCTCACGGCGCGCTACTCGAAACTGCTGCCATAACACCGCGGCAACGTTCGCGACCTGCGGCGATTCGCTGGGCGCGGATTCGATACTTGTTGTTATCCGCCCGGTGGGTACAAGCTGCTCGTCGCTTGCATAGGCCGCGTTTGCGGCCATGATCGAAAGCGCGCAGAGGGCAAATATCGCGCGCAACCATCGCTTTGATCCACTGAGTACGCGTACCGCCAGTACCTGGTTTTCATGCATTACGGTCTCTTGTCATTAGCGTCCGAGAAGGCTACGCTGCCCGGCGTATCGATCGGGATAAAAGCTGACCGTGCGGTATCAACAACGCGTTAAGAAGGCTTGAATCCATCGTCGAATTGACGAAACGTATACGCTCGCTGACGCCATTTAAATGTGGGCAAAACGCGAGAAGAGCGACACTCGATGTCTCTATCAACAGAGACAAAAACATGCACGCCCTGACGTTCTGGAAACGCGCGGTCAAACATAACCAGCAGGAACATGAGGCGACCCGATCGAGCGTCGCTGGATGGCAAGCGCGCCGGCGAACGCTGCTTGCGGTGTCGCTGGGCGGTACTGTTGCTGCCGCGATCGCAATAACATTGGGGTTACCTGCGACAGGCCTTGCTGTTTATATTGCCGCTACGCTGCCGTTTGCGCTTTTTCCATAAGGGACGTTCCCCGCGTGCTGTCGGATGCGCGGGGAGATGCTGCTGAAGAACGTCCAAGGCCGGGATCGCCTACTGCGCGCCCACGAGCCTGTAACCCACCCCAGTCTCCGTAACGATATGAACCGGCTGCGTCGGATCCAGCTCAAGCTTGTGGCGCAGATGCCCCATATAAACGCGCAAATAATGCTGGTTCTCGACGTAAGCCGGCCCCCACACTTCGCGCAGCAATTGCTGATGCGTAATGACTCGTCCGGCATGGCGCACCAGCGCAGTTAGCAGCCGATACTCGATCGGCGTGAGATGAATCGCCGTCCCGTCGCGCGTCACACGCCTCTCCGACAGATCGACCGAGACAGGGCCGAACCGTACCAACGGCGTCCCCTGTTGCCCGCCACGATTACGCCGTCTTAGCTGCGCACGAATTCGCGCGAGCAGCTCCGACACACCGAAAGGCTTGGTGAGATAGTCGTCCGCGCCCGCATCCAGCGCCGCAACCTTGGCATCTTCGTGGGTGCGCGCGGAGAGCACGATCACCGGCTGCTCGGTCCAGGTACGCAGTTCACGAATGACGTCGATACCGTCGGTGTCCGGCAAGCCAAGGTCGATGACAATGAGATCGGGCAAACGAAAAGCGGCTTCACGCAAGCCCTGTTGTCCGGCTTCCGCCTCGAACACGGTCATGCCCTGCGCTTCCAGCGTGCTTCGTACGAAACGGCGGATCTGCTTGTCGTCTTCAATGACAACAACGGTCAAAGTAGGTTCGCTCATGGAGTATCCGAGTCCGCGGCAGCTTCAGGCCCCTCGCCGCTCTCCTCAGGAAGCACCTCGAAAGGCGGCGTCTGATTGGCCGGCAGCGTGAACCAGAACCTCGCGCCTAGAATTTTTCCTTCGCTATCCTCCCTATTCTCGGCGCCAATCTTCCCACCATGTGCCTCTACGATCGCCCGGCAGATTGCAAGGCCCAGTCCGATCCCGGGTTTCGCGGATTCCTTCTCGCCACGCGTGAATTTATCGAAGAGCGTTTGTTGAATTCCCGGAGCCAGACCCGGCCCGTTGTCGTCCACGCAGACCCGGACATAACGCTCGCCGGCTTGCTGTTCGACGGCTGCATGGATTGACAGCGCCGAGTCCCGCGGCGTGTATTTCGCTGCGTTCTCGAACAGGTTGGCGAGAAGCCGCTCCATCAATACGGCATCGAGTTGAATCAGCGGAAGGTCAGGCGGAACACGAACCTGCACCGGGCGCCCGGCGAGCGTACGGCGACACACCGCCAGAGCCGCGCCGACCACTTCCTCCAGCATCAGCCACTGCCGATTCAGACGAATGCTCCCCGCCTGAAGCCGGGCCATGTCGAGCAGATTCGTCACAAGCCCGCTCATGCGCAGCGCTTCCTCGTGGATCGCGTGAACCAGCTCGCGCGCGCTGTCGGCAGACCCGTTGGGAAGACGCTGCTGCTCCTCCAGCACCGACGCGAATCCGACGATCGAGGTCAGCGGCGTGCGCAAGTCGTGCGAGATCGCCGAGAGCAGCGAGTTGCGCATGCGCTCCGACTCCATGTTGACCAACGCGTCCTGCGCGATTTCAACGTAGTGGACACGTTCAAGCGCAAGCGCAATCTGCGAAGCAAACGTATCGATCATGCGTTGCTGTTCCGGTACCGCAAGCTCGGCGGCGTTACCGGTGATGAGCGCGAGGACACCTCGTGTACGCATCGGCGCCTTGAGCGGCAGATACAGCGCATTGCTGGCCGGCAGGGTGTCCGTTCCGCGCCCTGCAGGCTTCTGCTGGTCGTACACCCATTGCGCGATGTCGATGTCGAGATCGGCCGCGTCGAGCGTGACCTGCGGATTCGGATCGTCGACTTTCTGCCGGACCTTTTCCGAGCTGTCGGGAAGCAGGATGGCAACCTTGGCCTGGAAGATTTCCCCCACGTGCCGCGTTCCTATTTCAATGATCTGCTCGGTCATCAACGCGCCGCCCAGTTCGCGGGTCATGGCGTACATGGCGCCCGTGCGCCGCTCGCGCAACGAGGCTACCCGCGCCTGACGCCGAAGATTCGAAGTCAGATGACTGATCGTCAGAGACGTCAACAGCATGACAAAGAAGGTCAGAAGATACTGCGTGTCCGAGACAGAAAACGAGAGTTGCGGTGGAACGAAGAAGAAATCAAATGCCGCGACGCTCAGGAATGACAGTAGTACACCGGGGCCCCGTCCAAGTCGAACCGCGGCGAAGACGACGCCCAGCAAATACAACATCACGAGGTTCGTGAGGTCGATGTGGCGGGACAGCAGACTTGCTAGTGCGGTAATCGCAACGCCAATAGCGGCTGCATAAATGTATGTGTTGGGCGAGGATCGCGTTTCATTGCGGACCCCGGAGAACATCGGAATGCTTGCGTGGCGCTCGCGTGCTTCCTTCACCGCTTTCACACCCACGAGCGTCACGTCGATATCGTGCGCATACTGCACCAGCGCTTCGGCAACAGGCAAGTCAAGCAACCGGCGCCAGCCGGGCGCGTCCGACGCTCCCGCAACAATCTTCGATACATTGCGCATGCGCGCGTACGCGACCAGCGTGGCAGCCGCGTCGGCGCCATCGAGGGTCACGGTTTCCGCGCCCAGCTCGGACGCCAGCTTGAGTGCGTCCAGCGTACGTTTGCGCCATACGTCAGGCAACCGCTGCAGCTTGGGTGTTTCAACATATACCGCCAGCCAGTCCGCCTTGAGGCTCGCAGCCAGGCGCGCGGCCGAGCGAACCAGTGTGGCACTTTCAGGACCCGGACCAATGCATGCAATAAGCCGCTCACGTGCCTGCCAGATCCGGCTGATCGACTGATCAGCGCGATACTCGCGCATCTGCGCGTCCACGCGGTCAGCCGTTCGACGCAGCGCGAGTTCGCGCAAGGCAATCAGGTTGCCTTTGCGAAAAAAATTCTTTACCGCGTTTGCCGCCTGCTGCGGCATGTAAACCTTTCCATCCCTCAACCGGTCAAGCAACTCTTCTGCCGGCAGGTCGACGAGCGTGACTTCATCGGCGAGATCGAACACGCGGTCCGGCACGGTTTCCCATACGCGGATACCCGTGATCTGCCCGACGATATCGTTGAGGCTCTCCAGATGCTGGACGTTGACCGTGGTGTACACGTCGATGCCCGCGTCGAGCAATTCGTACACGTCCTGCCACCTTTTCAGGTGACGAGCGCCTTGCACGTTCGAATGCGCCAGTTCATCGACAAGAATCAGTTGCGGCTTGCGCACGAGGGCAGCGTCGAGGTCGAATTCGGGCAGCTGGCGACCACGGTACTCGTAGTGCGTCAGCGGTATCGCGTCCAGCCCTTCGACCAGTGCCAGCGTCTCCTTGCGGCCATGCGTCTCGACAATACCGACGACAGTGTCGAAACCGTCGTCCCGGCGTCGATGCCCGGCTTGCAGCATGGCATAGGTCTTCCCGACACCAGCCGATGCACCGAAGAAAATCTTCAACTTGCCACGCTGCTTTTTCTCTTCGTCGCGCTGGATCTTGTCGAGCAGTTCGTCGGGATCGGGACGGTCCATCAGCTGGCGGGCTTCAGTTCGTCAAGCGCGAGGTTCAGCTTCAGCACGTTCACACGCGCTTCGCCAAGGATACCGAACTGGCGGCCGCTCGTTGCGCGTTGAACCAGCGCATCGACGTCGTTGTGCGACAGCTTGCGTGCCTTCGCGACGCGGTCGATCTGATAGGCGGCCGCAGCAGGGCTGATCTCGGGATCGAGACCGCTGCCTGACGATGTCACGAGGTCGACCGGGATCGGCGCTGTATTCGTCGGGTCCGCGTCGTGCAGCGCACTGATGCGTCCTTTCACTTCATCCGCAAGCGCCGGATTCGTCGGGCCGAGGTTCGAAGCGCCCGAGCTTTGCGGGTTATACGGGTTCGGTGACGTGGCAGATATGCGGCCCCAGAAATAGCCCGGTGCATCGAATTGCTGACCCAGCAATTCGGAGCCAACTGGCTTGCCGTTTTTCTCGATCAGGCTGCCGTTTGCCTGGCTGGCGAAAGCAGCATGCGCGACCGCCGTGACCACGACCGGATACACAACCCCGGT
This sequence comes from Caballeronia mineralivorans PML1(12), assembly GCF_001028175.1. Taxonomy (GTDB): domain Bacteria; phylum Pseudomonadota; class Gammaproteobacteria; order Burkholderiales; family Burkholderiaceae; genus Caballeronia; species Caballeronia mineralivorans. The sequence continues at coordinate 65,647 of NZ_AEJF01000041.1, read as the reverse complement.
CATCACGGTCAATGCCGCGAACAACACGATCACAGGACGAAAGATTTTTGTCATGACTATTAACCCTGGTAAATTGAAACGAGGACCATCGTGCAGAAAAGAGGCCGGGTATATAAAGCTTGCGTACTACCCGGCCAAAGCCCTGCTCGGATCAGGCCCAGCCAAACGCAGTCAGAATCATGTCAATGAGCTTGATGAACGGGAACGGCAACAAGATACCGCCGAGGCCATACACCAGCAGATTGCGGCGCAGGAGCGAAGCCGCGCCCAGCGGCCGGTATTTCACGCCCTTCAGCGCCAGCGGAATCAGCACCACGATGATCAGCGCGTTAAAGATCACGGCGGACAAGATGGCAGACGACGGCGACGTCAGATGCATGATGTCGAGCACGCGCAACTGCGGATAAGTAGACGCAAACGCGGCCGGGATAATGGCGAAGTACTTGGCCACGTCGTTTGCGATCGAGAACGTCGTCAGCGAGCCGCGCGTCATCAGCATCTGCTTGCCGATCTCCACAATCTCGATCAGCTTGGTCGGATTCGAATCGAGGTCGACCATGTTGCCGGCTTCCTTCGCAGCCTGCGTGCCGGTGTTCATTGCCACGGCAACGTCGGCCTGCGCAAGCGCCGGTGCGTCGTTGGTGCCGTCGCCGGTCATCGCAACCAGCCGCCCTTCAGCCTGATAGCCGCGGATGGTAGCGAGCTTCGCTTCCGGTGTCGCTTCCGCGAGGAAGTCGTCGACGCCCGCTTCGGCTGCAATCGCCGCGGCGGTCAAGCGGTTATCGCCCGTCACCATCACGGTCTTGATACCCATCTTGCGCAACTCGGCAAAACGCTCCTTGATGCCGCCCTTGACGATGTCCTTCAGCTCGATCACACCCAGGACACGCGCACCTTCCTCGCGCCTGTCGGCCACCACGAGCGGCGTGCTGCCACGACGCGCGATTTCATCGACCGCATTCGATACTTCCTGCGGATAACGGCCGCCATTGCGTTCAACGTACATCTTGACAGCATCCGCTGCGCCCTTGCGAATCTCGCGATCCGGCAAGTCGACGCCGCTCATGCGCGTCTGTGCGGTGAAGTTCAGGAACGTCGCGTGAAGCGTAGCCATCTCGCGTTGGCGAATGTTGAAACGCTGCTTGGCGAGCACAACAATACTGCGGCCTTCAGGCGTTTCGTCGGCAAGCGATGCAAGCTGCGCCGCGTCGGCCAGGTCCTGCTCCGAGAGACCCGGAGCCGGCACGAAGCTCGATGCCTGACGGTTACCCAGCGTGATCGTGCCGGTCTTGTCGAGCAACAGCACGTCGACGTCACCCGCCGCTTCAACTGCGCGGCCTGAGGTCGCGATCACGTTCGCCTGCATCATGCGGCTCATGCCGGCCACACCGATGGCAGACAGCAGACCGCCAATCGTGGTCGGGATCAGGCAGACCAGCAAGGCAGCCAGCGCGGTGATTGTCACCACGTGACCGGCCTTCATCGCGCCGACCGAGAAGATCGAGAACGGCAGCAGCGTTGCGGTAGCAAACAACAGCACCAGGCTGAGTGCAACCAGCAAGATCGTCAGGGCGATTTCGTTAGGCGTCTTTTGACGCTTGGCGCCTTCGACCATCGCGATCATGCGGTCGAGAAACGCCTCGCCCGGATTGACCGTCACGCGCACGACGATCCAGTCCGACAGCACACGGGTACCACCCGTCACCGCCGTAAAGTCGCCGCCCGATTCGCGAATCACCGGCGCTGATTCACCCGTGATCGCCGACTCGTCGACCGAAGCAACACCATCGATCACTTCACCGTCGGCCGGAATCACGTCGCCCGTTTCCACGAGGACGATATCGCCCTTGCGCAGTTCCGTTGCGGTCGTGATGCGGATGGACCCCTTCGGATTCGGCGTCTCGAGCTTCTTCGCCATCACATCGCGCTTGGCGCTGCGCAATGACGCGGCCTGGGCTTTGGAGCGTCCTTCGGCCAGTGCTTCGGCGAAGTTCGCAAACAGCACCGTGAACCACAGCCATAGCGAGACCGCGAGAATAAAGCCTGCCGGTGCCTCAGCCTGCCCCGAGAGCGCCGCGATCCACAACACTGTGGTCAGGATGCTGCCGATGTAGACGCAGAACATCACCGGGTTGCGCAACTGCGTACGCGGGTCCAGTTTCCTGAACGAGTCCGCAATCGCCGGCATCACGATCACCGGGTCGAACATCGAACGAGCTGCCGAGCGTGAATGGCCACTCGACTCCGGATTTTTCTCCGGTGCCTTGTTCGGCGTTTTCACTGGCGGTTTGACAATTGTGTTCATACTTTCCTCTGTATCAGTGACCGCTTATTTGCCCGAGAGCATCATCAGATGCTCGACCACGGGACCCAGCGCGAGCGCGGGAACGTAGGTCAATGCACCGACGAGCACGACTGTGCCGAGCAACAACACGACGAACAGCGGACCATGGGTCGGCAAGCTGCCGGCCGTAGTGGCAATACGCTTCTTGGCGGCGAGCGCACCCGCGATCGCCAGCACCGGGATGATCGAGCCAAAGCGGCCGAACCACATGGCAATGCCGGTCGAGATGTTGTAGAACGGCGTGCTTACCGTAAGGCCAGCGAAGGCGCTGCCGTTGTTGTTCGCAGCGGAGCTATAGGCGTAGAGAATCTCGGAGAATCCATGCGGCCCGGGGTTCGCTATGCCCGCTTGACCCGCTGTCGTCAGCACGCCAATCGACGCACCGAGCAGCACCAGGAACGGCGTCAGCAACACCACGATAGCCACCATCTTCATCTCGTACGATTCGATCTTCTTGCCGATGTATTCAGGCGTACGACCGATCATCAGGCCGGCGACGAACACCGCGAGCATGGCGAAGACCAGCATCCCGTATAAGCCCGAACCCACGCCGCCGAAAATCACTTCGCCGAGCTGGATCAACAAGAGCGGTACGAAGCCGCCCATTGGCGTCAGCGAGTCGTGCGCGTTGTTCACCGCACCACACGATGCAGCCGTGGTAGCAACCGTAAAGATGCCGGACTGCGCAATACCGAAGCGAACTTCCTTGCCCTCGGCGTTACCGCCTGCCTGCATGGCCGACGCGCTCTGGTCAACGTGCAGCGAGGTGAACAGCGGATTGCCGGCCTGCTCGAACGAAATCTCGCCCCAGCATGCAATGGTAAAGGCGATGGTCATCGCCGCGAGGATCGCGTAGCCCTGCCGTTTGTCGCCCACCATGCGCCCGAACACGACACACAACGCCGCTGGAATGACGAGCATTGCAATCATCTGGACGAAGTTGGAGAACGGCGTCGGGTTTTCGTACGGATGCGCGGAGTTGGCGTTGAAGAAACCACCGCCGTTGGTGCCGAGCATCTTGATCGCTTCTTGCGAAGCAACCGGACCCATCGCGATCGTCTGCTTGTCGGCCTTGTTGTCCACCATCACCGGATTGCCCTTGGCGTCCTTGACCGGATTGCCCTGCGCATCCGTCTTCGGCGTCTGGTAGGTCGTCGTCTGGACCGTGGAGACATCCTGGTAAGCCTCGAAGTTCTGGATCACGCCCTGGCTCACGAACACCAGCGCGATAACCGTGGCGATCGGCGCAAGGATGTACAGCGTGATGCGCGTCAGGTCGACCCAGAAGTTACCGATGGTCGTAGCGGTGTGACGCGCGAAACCGCGAATCAGCGCAACGACAACGGCAATACCAGTCGCGGCAGAGAAAAAGTTCTGCACGGTCAGGCCAACCATCTGCGACAGGTAGCTCGCGGTCGACTCAGGCGTGTAGTCTTGCCAGTTCGTGTTGGTCACGAAGCTGACTGCCGTGTTGAACGCGGCGTCCGGGGTCATCGGACCGAACGATTGCGGGTTGGACGGCAGCCACTGCTGCAAGCGCAGGAACCCGAACACGACCAAGGCGCCGAGCGCATTGAAGGCAAGCACGGCAAATGCGTAGTGCTTCCACGACATTTCCGCCTTGTCGTCGACGCCGGCAAGCTTGTACAACAGCGCTTCGACCGGGCGGCCGATGCGTCGGACGACTACTGACGAGCCGTCGAGCACGGAGGTCATATACCGGCCGAGCGGAATCGCAAGCGCGATCAGCACGACGATATACAAGCCCGTTTGAAACAGCGTATTGGCGTTCATTCCAGATCCTCCGCACGCAATAGTGCGTACACGAGGTACACGAATAACAGCAGTGTCGAAGCACCTGCCAGGATCATCATCCAGGTGGTCATGGACGACCTCCCGGAGCGCGACGCAACTTGTCGCAACCGATGGCAAGGGCCGCAGTCACTACCCAGAAGGCGATGATGCCGGCGATATATAGCAGGTCCATTGTTTTGATCTCCCGTAGCGGATTTGGACGTGCTGAAGGTTAGTTGATCGCGCGTAAACGGCCGGAAAAGAGAACGAGCGGGGGTATAAAGAAAGTGTAAAAACGCGGGTGAGTTTGGCGTCGGGGGTGACGTGAAATGGCGCCGAGCAACGCTGAAGAAGGGATGGGGCGGCCGCCTTGTGAGCCAAGGCATTGGAGGTGAAGGCGCCCGGTATAAGAGAAATCAGGCGTGTCAACATGCGGTAATGGCAATCAGGCGATCGCCATTACCGCGGAGTGGTTAAGCAAGTCTATTTTCGTTCACGGGCCGCACCCGGTCGGGGCTGCTTCCCGCGCCCTACCCGACCCGGCGTGCGCAGCCCGCTTAAACCACCTGCCCTCAGTCTCCAATCATGCAGAAGCCGCACGGCGAAGGCGCTGTGCAATCCGTCCGAACGCGTAAAACTGCTGCGCCCACACTCCGTGTCCATAGTTGCGCGCAAAACCTTCCGGCACAGGCAACTGGTCCCGAATGCCGGTCGGCTCGGTCGCGCGATTCCACGCCGCGGTCTTGAACAACATATCCCACCACGGAAACAGGACGCCGAAGTTGCAGCCATAACGCGTGCCTTCATGACCATAACCAATCGCGTGATGACGCCGATGAAACGTCGGGCTCACCAGCAGGCGATCAAGGAACGGAACAACCGGCAAGTGCGCGTTCACGTGCTGGATGCTTTGCAGCACGTTGCTGACCGCGACCAGCACCACGAACTGCGATGGCTGGACGCCGATAAAAAGCGAAAGCGCCGCGAAGAATGCCGCCTGGATGATGTCGTCGAGAAAGTGATTGCGGTCGTCTGCCCAGAGCGACATCTGCTGCTGGCTATGGTGAACGGCGTGAAGCTCCCACCAGACGCCAAAGCGATGTTGCCAGCGGTGATACCAGTAACCCGCGAAATCCAGGATCACCAGATAGATCAGGAACGACACGACCGGTTGATCCGTCACGCCGGGCCAAACGCTGTCGATGTCGATGTTCGGTATGTCGTAGATCGCAATCAGGCTCTGCCAATGATTGAACAAGGGCTGCAGGAGAAAGAAGAACGTCAGGTTAATGAGGCCTAGCTTGGCAATCCAGGTATAGAAGACGTCAGAACGAACCGCCTTCCTGTCTTGCCATGTTTCGATCGGCCGCAACGCCTCCAGCGGACGCAAGATCGCGAAGGTAGCCAGTATCTCCAGCACCCCGATGATCACCCAGTAGAGCGCATCGTAGGTATCTTCGTCGTACCCCATCAAACCGACCTTGAAGAAGATCGGCTGGACGACGTCGACGTATAACAGGGTCTGCAGCGTAGAGACCACATTGTCGAGTTGCGCGACGATTTCAGTAATCATAGAGGTCCTCTTGCACTACCTGAAAATGAACCGAGGGGAATTAAAGCGCCGCGCATGTCAATCCGGATTCGGTGCGTACACAGGCGCCCGGTCCGCAAAATAAAGCCCATGCGGAGAACGTCCGACCGCGATGGTGTCGATTAGTTTGCGGCTGGCGAGATCGATCACGCCGACATGACGCGCAAACCGGAATGTCACCCAAAGAGTTTTACGATCGGCAGACAGTTCCATGTCGTCGGGTCCGGGCAATAAGCCCGTGATATCGCCAACCTTCTCCAACGTTGTGTAGTCCAGGATGCTGATTGTGCTGGCCACGCGATTGGTCACGGCAATGTGTTTGCCGTCGTCCAGATTGCGAAAGTTGTGCGCGCCTTTGCCAGTCTGAATGCGTTTTATGACTTGCTGCTTATGCCAGTCAACAACGGCAACGTCGTCTTCGCCCGTCATGCCGACCAGCAGGTTCCGATCGCCCGGCGTCATCCAGAGACCGGCCGGCGTGTTCCCGACCGGCATCTTCCACTTCACCGTTTGAGTGGCCAGATCGATTGCAGCGAGTTCGCCTGAATCCTGCAACGTGACGAATACCGTGCTCGCGTCAGAAGAAAACGTCATGTGGCTAGGCGTTTTCCCGAGTGGGACACGCTTTGCAAGCGTGAGGTCGTGGCCGTCGTATTTATAGATATCGACCCGGTCCAGCCGCAAACCAGCGGTGACGAACCATTTGTGGTCGGGAGAAAAACCGAGCTGGTACGGATCTTCTATGTTTTCAACCCGTTTTTGTACCTTGCCGCTGCGCGGATCGACAAAGATCAGATCATTCGACACAGAGTCGGCGACAATAAGCGAACTGCTGTCCGGCGTAATCATCAGGTGATGGGGTTCTTTACCTGTTGGTTCGGTAGCCAGGACCTGTCGTTTTGCTTCATCAATTAACGTCAGTTGCGCCTCGCCGGAATCCAGCACGATAACCTTCGGCGCGGCCGGAGTATCTGCTAAAGCGAGGTGTTGGAAAAGCAGGCCGACGACCGCCGCCACTGAAAGGCTTCTGATTGCAGTGCTAAGCATATTGAAAGGAATAACAACGAGGGAGCCCGAAAAGGCCAAAACTGTGCTTTGATAGCTTAACGCGCTGGTGAAACCGACAGAAAGCTATCGAAACACTGCATGTAATGCCGCCGTGGCGAGCGCCAAGCCCGTCGCCACGAAACGAACCTTATCTCTAACGTATCGAATCAAGCAATGGATGACCGAGTCCGCGTTGAAACTAGTCGATCAATGAGCGACAGTACGACCCTGGCCATGCGCGATGTGCTGGAAGGCCGCCGCACGGGCTGGTCCGTGCTCCTGCCCTTTGCCGGGCCGGCGGTAGTGGTCTCCGTCGCTTATATGGATCCGGGCAATTTCGCGACCAATATCCAGGCCGGCGCGCGATACGGGTATGGATTATTGTGGGTTGTGCTGCTGGCGAACGTCATTGCCATGCTATTCCAGGCACTTTCCGCAAAACTGGGAATCGTCACCGGTCGAAATCTGGCCGAGCTATGCCGGGATTACTTACCGAAACCGCTCGTTTATGTGATGTGGGGCGTAAGCGAAGTCGCGGCCATGGCCACCGATCTGGCCGAATTCCTGGGTGGCGCGATCGGGCTTAGCCTGCTTTTTCACATGCCGTTGTTGATCGGCATGATCGTCACGGCCGTCATAACCTATGGCTTATTGTTCTTCGAGAAAGCGGGATACCGGCCGCTGGAGCTGATCATCGGCGCGCTGGTCGGCATTATCGGGTTGTCGTATCTGGCGGAGCTTTTTATCGCGCCTGTCGCGTGGTTTCAGGTCGGGCTGCATCTGTTCAAACCCGAATTGCCCGACGCGCAAGCCGTGACCATCGCCGTGGGCATCATCGGCGCGACGGTCATGCCGCACGCGCTGTTTCTTCATTCCGGGCTCACCCAGGGCCGCCTGCCTCCCCAGACCGAAGCCGAACGCAAAAGGCTGCTCACGTTCTCAAACGTGGAAGTGATCATTGCACTGACTATTGCAGGCATGATCAACATGGCAATGGTGATCATGGCATCCGGCGCTTTTCACTCAGGTCATCCGGAAGTGGCCGAGATCGAAACCGCCTATCACACGCTTGCGCCGCTGCTTGGTATTGCCGCTGCGGGCATTTTTCTCTTGTCGTTGATCGCATCGGGCATTTCAAGTTCGGTCGTGGGAACCATGGCCGGTCAAATGATCATGCAAGGGTTCGTCGGATTCCGCATTCCGCTATGGCTGCGTCGCGCGATCACGATGGTCCCTAGCTTCGTCGTGGTCTGGCTCGGCGTGAATGCAACGCAAGCGCTGATCATGAGCCAGGTCGTGCTGAGTCTTGCGCTGCCGTTTCCCATGGCAGCACTCGTCTGGTTCACGTGCAGGACGGACGTCATGGGTTCGTACAAAAACCGGACGCTGATCAAATTCGCAGCCATTTTCGCTGCCGTTGCGGTGCTGTCGCTTAACGCGGTCCTGTTGCTCCAGACGTTCGGTGTCGATATTCCTGGTCTTCCGAGCGCTTAACGTTAACTAGTGCCTGGTTTGGGCTGTCCGGAGCCTAGGTCGCAGTCTTCCTATCCTTCAGCCATAACCCAAATTCCTGCAGCACCGAGACGATTTTTCGTAAGCGCTCGCCCTCTACAGTCAGGCTGTATTCCACCTTGACCGGAACCTCGGGATAGACCGTGCGTTTGACCAGGCCAGCCTCCTCTAAAGCGCGCAAGTCGAGCGTCAGCATTCGCTGCGAAATGTTCGGAACATGGCGGCGCAGTTCGTTAAATCTCTTTGGCCCATCGAGAAGAAACGAGGCGAGAAGCAATCGCCAACGTCCGCCAAGCAGTCTCATGGCCTCTTCGACCGAACAACCCGATACATTCTCTTTCACCGCATCACCCGGTATAGTTTTTGTACCTAGATAACAAAAGTCTGCCTTCTTTACAAGAAGAACCGACCTAGCCAGAATGGCACTTACTTAAGCCAGCATGGAGGAGAAGACGCGGGTAAGTACTTGAAGAGAAACGGAGGAGGCTGATCCAGGGATTGATAGGATGGTTGTTACCAGGCAAACACCCGTCTCATTCCAAGGACCAGCCCCCATGGATCGTAATGCACGAAGTCATCACAGGCAAACACTAGGCGGCGTTCAAAGCCGGGCACGCAGGGCCCAGGCGGTTGACTACTTCAACATATTGACGAGCCCGGAGCTGTTGGACATAACGGAAGCGCATTTGCCAGAACATCGGGAACGGCTGTATCCGCCGACGGTGACACTGTCGATGTTCATGCGCCAGGCGCTGGAAGAGGACGCCTCCTGTCAGAAGGCGGTCAACGGGTGGGCTGCGCAGCGAGCTGCCGACGGGCTGCGACCCATGAGTGTGCGTACGGGAGGCTACTGCCGCGCTCGCCAGAGACTGCCTCTGACGATGGTGCGGGAGTTGACGCGCGAGACAGGACGTCAACTGCACGAGCAGGCCAGAGCGGCCTGGACGTGGCGCGGGCGCCCGGTCAAGCTGGTTGACGGGACAGGGATCTCGATGCCCGATACGCCGTCGAACCAGGCCCGCTTCCCGCAGTCCAGTTCTCAGGCTGAAGGAGTGGGATTTCCGTTAGCCTATCTGGTTGCGGTGATCTGTCTGGCAAGCGGCGCAGTGCTGGAGGCGAGTGTCGGAACGTACGCGGGCAAAGGCAGCGGGGAGCTGACGGCGTTTCGCATGCTGCAAGATACGTTTCGCAAAGGTGATGTGATCGTCGCCGATGCCTTGTATTGCCACTACTTTCTGATGGCCTCAATGATCGCCGCCGGAGTGGATGTCGTGATGGAACAGCATGGGGCGCGCCGCACCGACTTTCGGCGAGGCAAGTCGCTGGGCATGCGCGATCACATTGTGACGTGGCCCAAACCCCGGCAGCGTCCCGACTGGATGACGCGTGAGCAGTACCAGGCCTTCCCCGATGAACTGATGGTGCGCGAGTCCAGGCTGCATCACCGGGTGCTGGTCACCACGATGCTTGATGCACGCAAGACCAGCAAACAGGAGCTCTCGCAGTTGTACGCCAGGCGTTGGAACGTGGAACTGGATCTACGTAACATCAAGACGACGATGGGTATGGACGTACTGCATTGCCAGACTGCCCACATGAACGAGAAGGAGATTTGGGTCCATCTGCTGGCCTATAACGTGATTCGGTTGCTGATGGCTCAGGCCGCGAGCCACTATGCCACCGATCCGAGAACACTGAGTTTCAAACACACCGTGCAGTTATGGACTGAATGGCTGGCCCGAGGTCTGGCAGCAACCCACGACCAGAGTCTCCTGTTCAACCTGATCGCGCAGCCTTGCGTTGGGAATCGTCCCGGTCGCATCGAACCACGAATGCGCAAACGAAGACCGAAGTCTTACCCATGGCTGAAAGAGCCTCGTCACATCGCACGCGAGCGCGTCCGAAAATATGGGCACGTGCCACGGGCTTAAGTAAGTGCCATTCGACCTAGCCACACTCTGCGCTCCGAATCTTGAACGAGGTGTGCATGAAGTTATATTTCGCTGCCGAGACCTGCTCGTTGTCGCCGCATATCGTCCTGCGCGAATTGAATCTTCCGTTTGAGTTAGTCAGGGTGAACAACAAAACCAAAAAGACGGCTGACGGCCGCGACTTTCTTTCGATCAATCCGAAAGGCTACGTGGCTGCACTGGAAATCGATAACGGCGAAGTGCTGACGGAAGGCGCGGCGATCGTTCAATATCTCGCAGACCTGAAGCCCGAGGCAAGGCTTGCGCCCGCGAACGGCACGTGGGAGCGAACGCGTTTGCAGGAATGGTTGAATTTCATCACCAGTGAAATTCACGCAGGGTTGAGCCCACTCTTCAACGCGGAAATTCCAGACACGGTCAAGGCGATTTTCAAGGACAAGCTGTTCAAGCGACTAGACCAGGTCGCATCGGTCCTGAATCAGCATGACTATTTGTTGGGTGCGCAATTCAGCGTGGCCGACGCTTACCTTTTTACGGTACTTCGCTGGACTCGTTTTTTCTCAATCGATCTCGGCCGGTGGCCGTCGATCGTGAGTTATATGGGCCGGGTCGGCAGGCGTGCGACCGTACAAGCAGCGCTTGAAGCGGAAGCAGCGGCACAAGCTGCGTGATCAGTTGCTTGCAAAAGCTTAGGAATGGTCCGCGTCGACGCCTGGGCGGCGCTAACCGCGGAAGATCTTCGTTCCGCGGCTCTGCGTGCCATTACATGGAGCCCAATCGATCCGCCGCCCCGCTTACCTCTGCCCCACGCCCTTAAAGAACGTATAGCAGAACACCCCATCTGCCTGCGTGGTTCGATAAAGGTCTCTGATGCCGTCATCGAAATCTTCCGGTTTGATCAGGCCGGCCGATATCGCTGGCGCGCGAACGCCCTCGATCATCGCGGTAAACGTCTTCCTCGTGAATCCATCGACCAGATCAGGCCGGCTCGAGTCCACGTAGACCATGCGAGGCGACACGCGAACCTTATCGAAACCCGTCGCGGTCATCAGCGGATATAACTGCCTGCCGATAAGCGCATTGCCTCCTGCCTGCTGCTGCAACGTGATTTGGCATTGAATGGCCGCCCGCGCAGCATGACTGTCCGGATGAAAATACGCCGAGCCATGATCCCCTTCAATGACCGTGATCGTTCCACCCGGCTTGAGCAGACGCTTGAGCAACGTAAGCACCTCGATGGGCCGCGCGAGATGCTCCAGCACGAAGCAAACAAAAACGTGATCGAAAGAACTTGCGTTGAACGGTAGCGAAAATATATCGGCGTGCTGGAACGTAACGTTCGTGAGTCCCGCTGCATTGATTTTTTGCCGGGCTGCGTCGATTGATTCCGGGCGAATATCGATCGAGGTGAATCGTGCATCCGGGCTGCGCTGAGCCAGCGTAACCGTCTGCGCGCCGACGCCGCATCCCGCCTCCAGCACGGTGTGGCCGGCAGGATAAAGCGTGTCGAAGTGCAGCAGGTCAGTCAGCGTTCGCGCCTGGTTTTGCAAGCGATCGTTCTCATGCGATTGATAACCGTGTACATAAGCGTCCATGAATCCAGACCTCCTTCAAGTAGGTGGCCCAGTGTCGCTGTCCACTCCGGCGCTCGTCTTGAACGTTATTGCAGCGCGCGCACGGCAGCTTTCTGCCAGGCACCGGGCGTGAATCCGAACTGACGAACGAAAAGGCGCGTCATGTGGCTTTGATCAGCGAAACCACACGACGCCGCCGCCTGCGCCAGGCTTAACCCTTCGCGAATGAGGCTTCGAGCTCGCTCGGCGCGTTGGTGCAACAGCCAGGAATGCGGCGGCACACCATAGATCTTTTCAAAGCGGCGCAGGACTTGATATTTGCTTAAGCCCGCCATCGTGGCCAGTTCGCTTAGCGTCGGCGGATTCAGCAAGTCATCGCCAAGCCGTTCGCGAACCTGCCTCAGGTCCCCGCCAATCTCGCGAGCGGGTGGAACAGTGGAATGGACATTCAGCAGAAGCGCGCAGGTCTGGACCAGGGACTCTTCGCACGCGAGGACATTGGCGCTGGTCGACTGCCGCTCAGCGCCGCAGTTCTCAACGCGCCGAAACAGTTGCCGCAGCGCAGCACTGAGTCGCGGGTCTTCTATAACAGGACGCGTGAGCGCCACATCGGAAGCGGTGCGAGACCGAGGATCGCCCAGCATGGAAGCAATCACCCCGGGTTCCAGATACACCATGCGCCAGCGACGCGAAGCGCCGCCAATCGGGCGGCCGTCATGCACCTCACCGGGATTGGTCGTGATCAGGTTGCCCGCATAGGCCTCCACCTGCCCCTGACCGCTAGCGGAGCTTTGCGCGCCGTTTTCCAGAAGGCCGAGGCCGAAGGTTGCATGCCAGTGCTTGCCGTAGTGACGAGCACTGTCGATGTCCGTGCAATAGACATCCGCCCAGGGCGAGCCGAACACTCGACAGTAGTGACTTGGAGTTGCCTTCATGTCTCAGAGACTATCGCAAGTCGAGTCTCGAGTTAGTTCAGAAGCACCATTAAGCCGGGTTTACCAGAAACGCGAAAACGAAATGATAGTTACATAAGAAGATACGATCATCACATCTAGACGCCATTAATAACGCTGTAATGCCCGAAAATGTTATTGACTCATCATTTAACCGATGAGAAGATCACAACAGCGTTTTGCGATCAATAGCAAAAAATTCGCAAAATGCATAAAAGAATTTCGTCATGCAGACGAAGGAGACAAGCGAGATGAGTGAACCGGTTGCGGTCGCGGCCGCTTCATCGCCTCAGGTGCCATTGATCCGTGTTGCGGGCGTCACCAAGCGATTTGGCGGCGTGCAAGCGCTTCGCGGCGTCAACCTCGAAGTACTTCCCGGAGAAGTCCACGCGTTGCTGGGCGAGAACGGTGCCGGGAAGTCAACGCTGATCAAGATCCTGAGCGGTGTTCATGCTTACGATGAGGGGTCCATCGAGATCGCCGGCCAGAGAGTGGCGTTCGATTCCCCGGCAAAATCCCGCGATGCGGGTATTGCCGTCGTCTATCAGGACCTGAGCCTGGTCGAATCCTTGTCCGTCGGCGCCAACCTGATGCTGGGACGAGAGCCGCGCACGCGTTTGGGTTTCGTGAAAAAACGCGAGCTCATGACCATGGTCAGCGACTTTCTTAAAGCACATGGCATCCCGCTCGATGCACGCACACCCGTGGGTTCCCTCCCCTTCGCGTATCGGCAGATGACGGAGATCTGCAAGGCGTTGATGGGAGACGTGCGAATCCTGATTCTCGACGAACCCACCTCGGCGCTGACCGGGGGCGAGGAACAGATCCTCTTCGAAGCCATCCGCACCGTGACGGATCGCGGCGTGGGTGTGATCTATGTGACCCACCGGTTAAACGAGGTGTTTCGTATTTCCCAGCGCGTCACGGTGTTCCGTGACGGCATGAACGTCGGCTTGTTTCCAACGGCGGAAACCGACATGAAGCAACTGGTCGCAGCAATTATTGGCCCCGGCCACGCCGCCTTGCATGCCCGGGAAAGAACCCCTGTGGGCTCGGCGAGCGATTTTCCTGCAGCAGGATGTGAGCTGGCATCCGTGACCGTAGCGCCCATCCTTACGTTATCCAAAGCAGGCAACGACCGGCTTCATGATGTCGACCTCACGGTCCGCAAGGGCGAGATCCATGGACTCGCGGGATTGATCGGCAGCGGCCGCACCGAGATCCTGCAAACCATCTTCGGACTCAGACCGGTTGAAACTGGCGCTATTGTTATCGACGACCGGCCGCTCTCCCGTATTACGCCTGCCAAGGCCATCAAACTGGGCGTCGCGCTCGTGCCTGAGGACCGCCACCTGCAGGGACTGGTCCTCGATCACTCCATCGAGCGAAACCTGACCTTGCCGCGGTTGCCGCATTTTTCCCGGTGGGGTTGGCTGCGCAGCCAGGCAGCCGTGCAACAGGCGCGAAGCGCGATGAAAAAGCTGGCCGTGAAAGCGCCGGATTCTTCCACCTACGTCAAGTTCCTGTCAGGAGGAAATCAACAGAAAGTAGTCTTTGCCAAGTGGGATCGACCGCGGCCAAAACTCCTTCTCCTTGATGAACCCACGGTCGGTGTCGACGTGGGCGCGCGCGAGGAAATCTACGGTGTGGTCCAGGACGCCGCCCGGGACGGCACAGGTGTCCTCATCGTTTCCTCGGATCTGGATGAACTGCTGCGCTTATGCGACCGGGTCTCGATCGTGGTCGATGGCTGCGTCGTCAATACCATTGATCGCGCCAATCTCGGCAACGCCGAAGAGCTTCATCACCTGATTCAACTTTCCCGTTCTTCCAACGAGTCCCCCAAGGGGACTTCCTTCGGGGCGCACGCAACATGAACGACTCTGTCTCGACACAGGCGACTGACGGGCAGGTTGCCCAACAGCGGCGCAGCCGTAAGTGGCAACTGGTGCAACTCCTGTTGCAGGGAGACAGGCCGTATGCACTGTATTTCGCGTTCGCGATCCTGCTGGTGGTCTTCAGCCTGGCGTCGCCGTGGTTCCTCTCCATCGACAACTTCCTGAACATCGGCCGCCAGACCGCGCTCGTTTCCATCATCGCTATCGGCATGACGTTTGTCATCATCGCCCGGCAGATCGACTTGTCGGTGGGGTCGACGCTGGCGTTGTCCGGCATGTCCGCCGCGCTGGCGATGGCGCATATCGGCGACAACTGGATCATCGGAGCCATTGCGGGCATCGGCACGGGCGCACTCGTGGGCGCGATCAACGGATTCATTATCACGAGGCTGAGCATTCCCTCGTTCCTGGTGACGTTAGGATCCCTGAGTGCTGCGCGCGGACTGGCATTGCTGGTCACGACGACCAAGCCGGTCATCATCACCAACGACTCGTTCGTCGCGATCTTCGGCGAGGGCGATATTCTCGGCGTACCGGTGCCGATCATATGGACGGTGCTCGCCGTGATCGCCGGCATCTTGCTGCTTCACTACAGCGTCTTCGGTCGGCAGATCTATGCAGCCGGAGGCAATCCGACCGCAGCGCTTTATTCGGGCATCAACATCAGGCGCGTGACCACGCTTGCCTTCGTTCTCACCGGCATGCTCGCAGGGCTCGCCGCACTCGTCCTCTCCGCGCGTTCGCATGCAGCACGCCCCGATGTCGTGCAGGGTCTCGAGCTCGATGTGATCGCCTCCGTGACGCTTGGCGGGTGCAGTTTGTTCGGTGGCCGGGGGTTCGTTCTCGGCACGCTGCTTGGCAGCCTCATTATCGGAACACTCAATAACGGCCTGGTTTTGCTGGGCGTCAGTTCTTCGCTCCAGCTTGTCATCAAGGGAGCGATCATTGTCGCGGCGGTCGCTTTTACGAAGAAGTGACGGAACCACGGCCACGCGCCGGCCAAGGTTCCGCGATGGGCAGGAGACGCGGTACATCAAAACCAACGGAGGAGAATCATGAAACATCGTCGTGGCTCGAGAATGGTTGTAGCCAGTGTGATGGCAGCGGCAAGCGTCGCGGCCATCATGTCTTCTTACGACGCCCGCGCGCAATGCGTGACCGGGCTGCCGGCAGGCTCGATAGGACCCAAGTCGATTGTCGGGCAAGGACCCAACGGCGAAAAAGCGGCTTCGGTGGACACCGTGCAACTTAGCACCGCTGACATGGCCAAGGTGAAAGCCGGTAAATTCAAGGTCGGCATTTCCATGCAGACCATGAACCTCGACTGGTCCCAGCTGCAGGTGCAAGGTATTACCGATACCCTGAAAAAATACGGCGTGGAGGTCATCGGCACGGCGTCGGCCGAGTATCAGGTCGACAAGCAGATCGCGGATATCGAGAACACCATTCAGCGCCATCCGGACGGCATCATCTCCATTCCGGTCGACGGCACCGCGACCGCTGCGACGTACAAGAAAGTGTCGCAGGCCGGCATCAAGCTGGTGTTCATGGACAACGTGCCTACCGGCCTCAAACATCCGGAGCAATACGCGTCGATGATCTCCGCCGACAGCGAGGGCAATGGCCAGATCGCGGCCAAGGTCCTTGCGTCATGCGTCCCCCAGGGTGCCACGATTGGATTGGTCAATTTCGGTGTGGATTACTTCAGCACGAAGGAGCGCACCAAGGCGGTCAATGACTGGATGAAAAAGAACCGGCCCGATATCAAGATCAAGCAGGTCGACTTCACGGATCCCTCGAAAGTGGGACAAATCGCGGGCGACTTCCTGACGGGCAATCCGGACGTCAAGGGCTTGTTCGCGGTTTGGGATCAACCGGCGTTGGACACGCTGACATCGATGCGGGCGCAGGGGGTGAACATCCCCGTCACGACAGTGGATCTTGGCCTCGAATCCGCGATCGAGATAGCCAAGGGAGGACCGCTCAAGGCGACCGGTTCGCAGCGTCCCTACGATCAGGGCGTTGCCGAGGCGATGGCCATGATGAAGGCGCTCATCGGACAGACGCCGCCGGCCTGGATCGGCGTGCAGTCCTTGCCCGTCGTCCAGTCGACTGTGCTCGAAGCGTATAAGACCGTCTTCAAGAAAGATCCTCCGGCTCAGCTTGCGGACGCATGCAAAAAAGCGAAGCCGGCTTGCGGCTGACGTGAAGATTGAGCGACGTGCGCAGAGCGATTGATGGCACCGTGCTTCGCTTGCCCGCGATCCCGGAACGACGCTCGGTCTGTTCCGGGAACATGCCCGGGAATCAAGTGCGTCTGAACGCTCGCGCTCACCCTTGCGGTGGACGCGCTGACAACTTGTCCAGTAGCCTGCGCAGCGTATCCCGCTCGTCCTTTTCCAGCGAAGCGAGAATTGCATCGTCGAGTTTCAGTGCGATCGCCATGGCCTGCTGCAGCAACGCCGCGCCCTTCGGCGTGAGCTGGATCGCATAACGGCGACGGTCGGCTTCATCCGGCACGCGATTGATCGCGCCGAGCGCCTCCAGGTCGTCAATCACCGGCACGATCGCGCTAGGCACCACGTTCAACGCCTGGCCGAGCGCGAGTTGAGAGGCCATCGGCATGCCGCGGATAGCCGCCAGCAGACCACAATGCCTCGGTCGAAGCCCAAGCGGGCGCAAACGCTCGGCGAACTCCTCAGTCGCAGCCTGCCCCAGCTTGCTGAGCATGTAACCGGCGGTATTACTCAGGTGACTTGCTTGTTTCATGGCCGAATAGTACATTGATTAAATCATTCACTATATGAACTATTCCCCATGAGAACGAAATCCCTCTTCTACGTATGCGCGTCGATTACCTGCTTGAACGCACTGACCAGCGCGGCCTTTTCGGTGGCAATGCTCATCGGCGAACCGCTAATGAAGACCGCCGCCATGTACGGCGTTGCGCGCAGCGTGCCGCTCGCCCTGGCAGCGCTGACCGCGACGGCTACGCGCTCCTATGGCGGTATCGTGGTGCTAGGCTTGCTGCTGGCTTCGGTGCAGGCATGCGACGCGATTGTCGGATGGATGTTGCACGATGCCGGCAAGACGATCGGGCCGCTGGTGCTGGCGGTCCTGACTCTCGTTTCGGTCATTGTTTTCTTGCGCAAGGAACGGTCGGAGGTTTCTTGAGGCCGGCCGGCGGAATACTTAAGCGCGACCTAAAGCGCGCGCGAGAGTCGGGTCAGCGTATCGACGGGCTGCCAGCCGGCCTTTTGCCAAAAGGCCATACCGGCCTCGTTATCGACGACAACATCAAGATGTACCCATCCCAGCTGGTGTTCCCGCAGACCCTCGAGACACCTGTCGATCATCGCCCGGGCGAGCCCTTGACCGCGCAAAGCCGGCGCAACCACGACATGCTGGAGGAATCCACGGCGTCCATC
Organism: Caballeronia mineralivorans PML1(12); assembly: GCF_001028175.1. Lineage (GTDB taxonomy): Bacteria > Pseudomonadota > Gammaproteobacteria > Burkholderiales > Burkholderiaceae > Caballeronia > Caballeronia mineralivorans. The sequence goes on along the minus strand of NZ_AEJF01000041.1, from coordinate 47,575 downwards.
GTGGCTAGCCAGCGCGCAGCCTGCGAGGTTGCCGTCATCAAAAGCGACAACGCTCAGGCCCGGATTTCTGGCAAGTAACCGTTCGATCCCGTCCTGGCTGTCGGTGACCGGGCGAATATCGACACCTGGCGTACTCCGCCAGAGTGCGACTACAGCTTCATAGTCAGCCAGCACCATTTCTCGAATCTCTACACCCATTTTCAATCCTGCAAAGAGCTATTGTTAAACGTCAAGCACGCGCGACTATAGATTTTACTGACGCCGCCGACGGTTCTTTTAACACCTAATTTACGCGCGCTCAAATAGCATTTGCCCGAGTCGCGGTTCAGGCCGTCGGCATCGAATGCTCAGGCAGATCGCGACGCCTGAAACTGATGCGATGTTTTTTGGCCCTTGCACTATCCCGGAGTTTTAGAAATGAAAAAGTCCCTCGTGGTCGCTGCCTTGTCGTGCGTGTCCATTGTTTCCGCCCACGCCCAAAGCAGCGTTACGCTCTATGGCGTTATCGATACCGGCCTCATTTATAGCAATAATCAGGGCGGTCATAGCGCCTGGCAGGAAACCAGTGCCGCAACCGAGAATACCGTGTACGGGTTGAAGGGCTCGGAAGACCTGGGCGGAGGTCTGCATGCCATTTTCAAACTCGAAAATGGGTTCAACCTGAATAACGGCACGTCGTTCAATTCCGGCGATGCATTCGGAGAGCAGGCGTACGTCGGCATACAAAGCGACAAGTTCGGCACGCTGCTGCTGGGCCGTCAATTCGATCCGGTCAATGACTACCTTGGGCCTTTGTCGGCTACAGGCAGCGGCTACGGCGGCAACCTGTCCGCGCATCCGTTCAACAACGATAACCTCGCCGCTGACTCCATGAGTCTTAACAATGCGGTCAAGTACACGAGTGTGTCGTATGCCGGCTTTACCTTCGGAGGCGCATACGCGTTCAGCAACAAAGCCAATGGATTCGCAGACAACCGGGCGTACGGGTTCGGCACCTCGTATTCGGCGGGTCCGCTGAACGTTGCGGCGGCGTATCTTCAGTTGAACAACGCTGGAGGCGGCATCCAGGCAACCAATCCAAACGGCGCAGTGGCACTCGGCGACGGCAGCGCCGACTTCGTCGCCACGCGCCAACGTACCTGGGGTGTCGGCGGCAATTACGTCTTTGGCCCGGCCACGGTTGGCTTGTTGTGGACGCATTCGCAGATCGACAACATGGCCAGCGTGTTTGCAGGAGGCGCAGGAAATGTCCCGTTGGCCGGCCAGTTGCGGCTCGACAACTATGAAGTCAATGCCCGCTATGCGTTGACACCCGCGCTCAGCCTCGCGGCGGCCTATACGTTCACCGATGGGTCGTACAACAACGGAGCGTCCAGATCGTCACCAAGGTGGCACGAAGGCACCTTGCAAACCGACTACGCTCTAAGCAAACGCACGGACTTCTATGTTGAAGGCGTCTATCAACATGTCTCCGGCGCTCAAGCGGGGACCGTATTGAGCGAGGCCACCATCAACACGCTGTCGCCCTCGTCGACGGGAAGCCAGCTCGCTGTGACCGTGGGTATCCGCCATCAGTTTTAAAAGGCACGGGTAGTTATGTTGTTGCACAGGCAGTGATCAAGGTGAATCTTGAGCTGCGCAGACTGTATGGCGCACCCGCATGAAGGAAACGCTGGCGCTTGGCGTATATCGCCACGGCGCCAGCAACGTCATCCTACGTTCATCGGCAATAGCACCATCTGCCTGCCCTGCTGGTGCAGGCGCGTCTGGATCTCGACGGGCGTCTGGTTATGCAACCACGCCGTCAGGAAATTGACCCGCTTGAAAATCAGTTTGCTGGCAAAACACACGCTGTTTGGAAACTCATCCATCGTGGTCTCGGCGAGTTTCATGAATTCGCCAATCGGGTGCGTGCCGAAGCCAATCCGGTAATCGGCCGGAATGCCATGCCGGCGGCAGTGCGCGACGTAGTACTCGAGTGATGACTTGATCGTTTTCTGCAGACGGTCCAGCTGTTCCGCCCCCTCGTAACTTTGCGCATCGACTTCGCCCACCGCGAGAAATATAAAGCTCTTGAAGTGGTCCGGGAAGAGCCGGTTGACCCACAGAAGCGCGTGCATGCTTGCACCGCGATGCTTGCCGACCAGAAGGATTGCTGTCGGCTGAGAGGGGTCCGGTTTAGCCAACGCGGATTCATCGGTCGCGGGCGGCATGTCGCTAAAGATTGCGTCCTCCCTGGCGAGTTGCGCACGTGTATCGTTGTAGTGACGTTTGATCAGGAAGCACGCGGCGACCACCGCGCTCGTGACCAGCACCGTCAGCCAGCCGCCAGCCGTGAATTTCTCGACCAGCGTAATGACCAGCACGGTGCTGGTCACCGAGAGACCAAGCGCCGACAGCACAAACGGTCTCACCCAGCCTTTACCGTCACGGCGATGACGCCACCAGTACGTGCACAAGCCAAGCAGCGACAGGCTGAACGTGAGGAACACATTAATGCTGTAAAGCACGACGAGGATGTCCACATTGCCGTGCGTCCAGAAGAGGATCGCCAGACTCGCGATCCCCATGACGACAATGCCGTTCTGCCTGACGAGGCGCGTCGACAGGTCGCGGAAATGGCGCGGCACCCAGGAATCGGAGGCCATGTTCGACAACACCGCCGGACCGTCGAGAAAACCCGTTTGCGCACCCACCAGCAACAGTCCCGCTTCGAGGGCCAGCACCGCTGCCAGCAGCGCATGACGCGCGAACGCCGAGCCGAGTCCCAGATGGTCGATCACGCTGCCGAAGACCACCGCGTTAAGCGTTTGGCCCTCCACCGGCCGGGCCTGCCACAACATGTAAAGCAGGATGATGCCGCCCGCCGTGAACGCCAACGACGTTGCCATGTAGAACATGGTCACCTTGCCGTTCGGCACGCGCGGCTCGGCCAGCATGTTGACGTTGTTCGACACGGCTTCGAGGCCTGTGTAAGTGCCGCCGCCCAGCGAAAACGCACGCATCAGCAAGGCTACGACCACGAGCGGTCCGAGCGTGTGCGACATGGTGTGCGCTTCCACCACGGCGCCTGGCACAACGGCCACCAGCTGATCGCCGTGGACGGCTACGCCATAGATGATCAGTCCAAGATGGAGCACGACAAAACCGAGAAAAATCGGCAGCAGCACCAGGATCGACTCCTTCATGCCACGGAAATTCAGCCCGGTCATCAGGACGATCAGCGTCAGTTCGGTGGCGAGTTTGAATGCCTGCGCGCCGACAGGCAACAGGCTGAAAAACGCATCGACACCGCTCGCAAGCGACGTCGCGATTGTCAGCACATAGTCGACCAATAGCGCTGCGCCTGAGACGAGCCCCGGGCTCGACCCCAGCAAGGCGGTGGCGACGCGATAGCCACCACCGCCGGTGGGAAACAACGAGATCACCTGGTTGTAGCCAAGCGCGATGATAAAAACAGTCGCCGCGGTAGCGAACGCGAGAATCAGGGCGAGCGGTGTGTGCTGACCGAGCGCCAGGAACGCTTCTTCAGGACCGTAGCAGGAGGAAGACAGTCCGTCCGCACCGAGCCCGACCCATGCGAGTAGCGGCGTGACGGCAATGGCATGCCGCGTGCGCGGGTCGAGAGGATCGAGCGGCTTGCCGACCAGCAGGCTCCAGATCTTGTGAACGGCAGTCATGGCGTCTCCGGGTTGATCCAGAAGCGGGAGACGCCATTGTGAGCGAGAACGTCGAGGCCGCCATATTTGCTTTCTGGCGCAGCGTCTGGTTTTCCCTGATCTAGCCGCCGACAGTCCCGGCGCGCTGCTGCAGGAAGTGGCGCACCGCGGGATCGCGCTCGAGGCCGATGGCGCGCCGGTACGCTTCCGCCGCCGCCTCTGCGCTACCGTTTCGTGTCAACAATTCCGCGCGCGCTGCCCAGTAGGGCTGGTATTCTGACAGCCGCGCGTCGCCCGCCAAAGCATCGAGCGCCGCGAGCCCTATGGCCGCGCCCTGTGTCTCGGCGATTGCGACGGCCCGGTTGAGCATCGCCACCGGGGAGTCGGTCAATTGGCATAGGGCGTCATACAGTTGCACGATAGCCGCCCAGTCAGACTGGCCACCGCGCCGCCGCACTGCATGAGCGGATTGCACGGCCGCTTCCAACTGGTACCGTCCGAGCTTGCCCCCCCGGCTTGCGTGCGACAGCAGTTCCTCCGCCTCGTCGATCATGACCAGGTCCCACAACCGCACATCCTGGTCGCTCAGCGCGACGTACGCGCCATCGTCACCTCGTCTTGCCGCCCGCCGGGCATGCGTGTGCAGCATCAACGCCAGCAGTCCGAGCGCCTCGGCGTCATCCGGCAGCAACGAAGCGACAAGCCGGCCCAGCCAGATCGCCTCGTCCGCAAGATTGCGACGGCGGGCGTCGCTCCCCTCAGGATCAGCCCACCCTTCCGAGTACGCTGCATAGATGGCTTCGAGCACGGTGTCCAGACGCTCGGCGAGCATCGTCTGGTCAGGCAGCCCAAGGCGGATGTTCGCATCGCGGATCTTGCTCTTCGCGCGCACGAGGCGCTGGCCCATCGTGCCGGGAGCCGTCAGGAACGCAGAAGCGATCGTCGCGGCGTCGAAGCCGAGTACCGCCTGCAGCATCAGCGGCGCACGCACGCTGCGCTCGATCGCGGGATGAGCACAGGCGAACATGAGGCCCAGGCGCTCGTCGGGTATGACCGGCTCGCCATCCTCGTCGCTCGCCAGTTCGGCGAGCCACTGCAGGTATCCTGCCGCGTCCTCTCCAAGACGCCGTCGGCGTGCCGCATCGACCATCTTTCGGCGCGCAACCGTGAATAGCCACGCGTCCGGATTCTGCGGCACGCCGTGGACCGGCCAGTCAGTGAGGGCGGCGGCGAAGGCTTCGGACAACGCGTCTTCCGCCCCCGCCACGTCGCGAGTGCGGGCGGCAAGAAACGCGATCAGCTTGCCATAGCTGCGCCGCGCTGCCGCCTCTGCCGCCCCTGCCGCGTGATTCGCCTCACCCTTGGCCGGCAACACGGGCTCAGTCCTGTCCGAGCGGCCAGATCGGCCGTACTTCCATCGTGCCGTAGCTGGCAGCAGGACATCGGGCGGTCCATGACAACGCGGTATCCAGGTCAGGCACGTCGATGATGTAGTAGCCGCCCAGCTCTTCCCGCGTCTCTGCGTAGGGACCGTTAAGCACCTTGGTCTCGCCCGACCGGACACGTACAGTCGTAGCCGTCTCCACCGGCCTTAGCCGCGCTCCTCCGCGCATGATCCCGGCCTTTTGCAGCGCTTCGGTATAGGCACCGAAGGCAGCAGTCATTTCTACACCCTGCGCCGGGCTCATCTCTTTCAGCTCGGCCTCGCTCCGAAAAATCAGCAGTATGTATTCCACGATAACTCCTCGTCTCTGACGGCAAGACACCATTGCCTAGCCTTGACAATGTCGCGCGGCTTAGCGGGATTTATACATGGTAGGCAAAAAGATTTAGGTGCGTCGCAAAGTCGGACTGCCTGCGGCCAGGCAGTAGCGGCAGCCGGCCCCCGATGATCAAGTCGCAGCATGCACCGTCAACTCGTCCGCTCGTGAAAGAAACAACTTCAGAACAGGAGAGGTGTTCGACTTGCTATAGCCGATAACCAGATCGATCGTCGGTACATCGCCTTCAAGAGGCCGGCTGACTACCGACCACGGCATCAGGTTGTTCGCGTACTCCGGCATCAGCGCGAGCCCGCGCGTGGACGCCACCAGCGACATCGCCATTGCCAGATTGTCGACCCCGTGTTCGGGCGTGATATTGACCCCGCTCTGCTGCAGATACTGCACGATCACCGCGTGCGCCACCCTCGCCTTGTTCGACGCCATGATGAATGGCTCGCCCACGAAATCCTCCGGGCGGATCGCCGCTCGCCCGGTCAACCGATGATCGCTCGGCATGAGCGCAATAAACTTTTCGCGGCTGACCACGCGGTACTCGAGATCGAACCCCGGTTCGGCACGCAGAAACGCGAGGTCGAGCTTGCCACGCGCGAGTGCATCAGCGAGATCCGGTGAATAGTGGCTCGAAACCGTCACGTCGATGTTCGGCAGTTCTTCGCGAAGCACCTGCATGGCGCGCGGCAGCCAGGTCATTTCCTGGCCGGTCAGGAAGCCGAGCGCGAAGACTTGTTTCGTGGGTTGCGCGGCTCGGCGCGCTGCTTCGACGGCGGCGTCGACTTGCGTCAGCGCGAGCCGCGCATGGTCGAGAAAAGCCTTGCCCGCCGCGGTCAGTTCGACCCCGCGCGCACTACGGCTGAACAGCTCCACACCCACCTCGTCTTCCAGATCGCGGATCTGCCGGCTAAGCGATGGTTGCGACGTATGCAAGCGACGTTCGGCTGCAACGGTCAGGCTGCCGGTCTCCGCGACGGCCAGGAAATACCGCAGATGTCGAAGCTCCATAGACCCTCTTTGGTTTGCCCATGCCTGACAGGCATGCCCGCCAGCCTACAAAGTCTTTTTACTTTCCACAAGATATCACTAGATTACGCATCAGGCAGCGACGAAACGGCGATGACCCGTCCATCGTAACGGCGTGGAATTTGTCTCGCTCCATGCCTTTCATCTATATCGGAGAACCGCCATGACTGGCCATACACATCAGACCGCCCCAACCCGATTCGTCGATGCAAACGGCATCCGCTTCGCCTACCGGCGCTTCGGCACGGCGGGCGGCGTGCCGCTCGTGTTCAACATCCACTTCACCGGCACGATGGATCACTGGGACCCGGCCGTCACCGATGGCCTTGCCCAGGATCGCGAAGTGATCCTGTTCAACAACGCCGGCATCTCCGGCACCTCCGGCGAAGTACCGCAATCGATTGAAGAGATGGCCGCCAACGCCGCGGCTTTCATCAAGGCGCTGGGTCTCACGCAAGTCGACGTGCTCGGTTTTTCGATGGGTGGCCTGATCGCGCAGCAACTGGCGCTCGCGGAACCGCAACTCGTGCGCCGCCTGATCCTGGTCGGCACCGGCCCGCGCAGCGGCGAAGGCATGCAATCGCTGACGCCCGAGGCACAGGATATTTTCGGCGCGGCTTACGAAGAGCCGGATCATCTGTGGCTGCGCGTGCATTTCTCGCCGTCGGAGGCGAGCCAGACGGCAGGCCGCAAATTTCTGCAGCGCTTCCGCTTACGCACTGAAGACCGGGATCCCGAAGCCAACGACAAGGTCGCACCGGCGCAACTCGCCGCGCTCGCCAAATGGGGCGCGCCGCGCGAGAGCCCTTTCGATTACCTGAAGGCGCTCGCTCAGCCCACGCTCGTGATCAACGGCGATAACGACGTGATCATCTACTCGATCAACTCGTGGATCCTGCAGCAGAACATTCCAAACGCGCAGTTGATCATTTACCCCGATGCGAACCACGGCTCGTTGTACCAGTATCCCGAGCGCTTCGTGACGCACGTCGCGCAGTTCCTGTCCGAAAGTGGCGAACGCGCCTGAGCGAATGCTCACGCTCTGAATCGTCGATTCGTTTTCATTGAACTTACTGGAGTCTCGTCATGACCAGCCTCTCCGGAAAGACCGCTCTCGTCACAGGGGCTTCACGGGGCATCGGCCGCGCCAGCGCGCTCGCACTCGCGAAGCAAGGCGCGCAGGTGCTGGTGCACTACAGCAGGGGCGAAAAGGAAGCGGACGCTGTCGTTGCCGAGATTCGCGCGGCCGGCGGCAACGCCCAGAAAGTCGCTGCGAATCTACGCGATGCAGACGGTCCGCATATGCTTGCCAAGCGCGTGCGCGCTGTAGTGGGCCATCGACTGGACATTCTGGTGGCGAACGCCGGCATTTCAAAGTCGGCGAGCATCGAGGAAACGACCATTGAAGATTTCGACGCCATGTTCGCCGTGAACGTACGCGCGCCCTATTTCCTCGTGCAGCAGTTGCTGCCTGTGATGTGCAAAGGAAGCAGCGTTGTTCTACTATCTTCTCTCGCGGCACGTGCCGCGGTGGGCACGCTACCGGCATACGCGGCTACCAAGGGCGCGGTCGATACGCTCGTCAAGCATTTCGCTTCCGCGCTCGGCGAACGCGGCATCCGGGTGAATGCGGTCGCGCCCGGTGTCGTTGAAACCGGCATGGCGAGCTTCGCGAAGACCGACGCGGGACGCGAGGCCACGCTCGGCATGCAGGCGTTGAAACGCGTTGCACAACCCGATGACATCGGCGGTGCGGTCGCGTTTCTCGCATCGGATGCAGCGCGCTGGATCACCGGGGAAACGCTGCATGTAGACGGCGGCTCGAAACTCTAAGCCGGACGAATTCAAGTATTTTAAGTATCCGTGATAGACCCTATTGATTAGGTATCCACATTTAAATACAGCATCCAAAGGAAGATTCGAAATGGCAACCGACACACCCGTACTGTACGAATCCAAAGGCTCCCCCAACTCGCGGCGCGTGCGTTTCTTCATCGCGGAGAAGGGAATCGATATCCCGATGAAGCCTGTCGACCTGGGCGCCAAAGAACAGTTCTCCGACGCCTACCGCGCCGTCAATCCGCGTAGCCAGGTGCCGGCTTTGGCATTGGCCGACGGCCCCGTCATCACAGAAGTGCTTGCGATCTGGCGTTATCTGGAAGAAGCGTATCCGCAGACACCCTTGTTGGGCACGACGGCGACGTCGAAGGCGCTCGTCGCGATGTGGGAACGCCGCGCAGAACTGGACGGCTTCGCACCGGTAATGGAAGGCGTGCGCAACGCGGTCCCCGGACTGAAAGGCCGTGCGCTGTCTGGTCCGCACGCTTATGACCAGATTGTCGAACTGGTCGAGCGAAGCAAACAACGCGTCGCCAACTTTTTCGCGGACTTCAACGAGCGATTGGAGACGGTGCGGTACGTCGCGGGCGATGAATTCTCCGCAGCGGATATCACGACGCTCGTCACGGTCGACTTCGCGGCCAACGCGCTGAAGATGCCCATTCCAGCGGAACACACCGCATTTCAGCGATGGTATGACGAAGTATCGGTCCGGCCGAGCGCCGCTGCATGACGTATTGATGACGTAGCCGCAACGAAAAACTTACCCGGATTTCATCAACTGCGGAGATTTGCTTCGCCGCTGCACTGTTCAATCAAGGAATCGAAATGATCAGCAAACCTGTTGTACTCATCACCGGCGCACTGACCGGCATTGGCCGCGCGGCTGCCCTTGCATTCGCCCGCGAGAACGCACGTATTGTCGTGTCGGGGCGCCGGGCTGAAGAGGGTCGGAAACTCGCCGCGGAGCTCACCGCGCTCGGCGCGGAAGCTGAATTCATTCAGGCAGATGTCCGCTTCGAAGACGACGTTCGCAATCTCGTCGATGGCACCGTGGCCCGCTTCGGGCGACTGGACGTGGCGGTCAATTCCGCCGGCGCAGAAGGTGAATCGGTACCCGTCATGGAACAGACTCCCGAACGGTACGCCGCCGTCTTCGACACCAACGTGCTCGGCACGCTGCTCGGCATGAAACACGAACTGCGCGTGATGTCGGCGCAAGGCAGCGGCAGCATCGTCAACATCTCGTCGACAATGGGCGCGCGCGGCGCAGCAGGCGCGTCGATCTACGTCGCCAGCAAGCACGCGGTAGAGGGACTGACCAAGTCCGCAGCGCTCGAAGCGGCAGCGTTCGGCGTGCGCGTCAACGCCGTTGCGCCCGGTCCTGTGCAAACCCCTATGCTCGACCGGCTGACGGTAAACGCCGAACGCAAGGCGGCCTTTCTTGCGGGCGTCCCGCTTAAACGAGCCGGAACGCCGGAGGAAATGGCCGACGCGATCCTGTTCGTTTCGTCCGACAAGTCGAGCTTCATGACCGGCGAGGTCCTCAGGGTCAATGGCGGAAGAACCGCTTCGTAACCCCTTTCATAGAACCTTGGAGACACCCGATGCTCTACGAAATCCGAACTTATACCTTCAAGCCGCTGCGCGCCGCCGAATGGCTCGCGTTATACAAGACCGAGGCCCTGCCGATTCAGCAGGAATATCTGGGCGAACTGATCGGCTTCTTCACGACTGAAATTGGGGATATCAGTCAGATCGTTCATATCTGGGCTTACAAGAGCCTTGACGATCGCCTTGAGCGCCGCGACAGGATGGCTGCCGATCCTCGCTGGCAGGCGTTCGGCAGCAAGGTGAAAGCGTTGGACATTTTCGTCCGCATGGAGTCGCGAATCATGCGGCCGATGGACTTCTCGCCGCTGCAGTGACGCGAACGTACAACGGCAAGCGCTTCGTCACAACGGCCATTTCATCTCACTCGGCCGGGCACGTTGCTTGGTCCGGGTGAGCCCTGAATCACCGCATGGAACTGACGCCCATGCGATTAACCGCGATGGTGAACGTAATGTCTACTCCACTCTTCGATGACCTCCCCGCACCGCTCAAGAGCGTGCAAACACAACCCCTGTTCGTCATGCGCCTCGACGTCAAGCCGATTGTCATTGTCGGAGAGACGCCTGGGCCATTTCGCCGGATAGGAATCGTGCCGTCAGGAACGTTCGCCGGCGAGCGCCTGTCAGGCAAGGTGCTGGACGGCGGCAGCGACTGGCAAACCGTGCGCAGCGACGCCAGCACCACGCTTGACGTGCGCCTGATCCTGCAAACCGGCGACGGCGTGAACATCACGATGGCTTATCGGGGCGTGCGTCACGGTCCTGCCGATGTCATACAGCGACTGGAAAAAGGCGAGGAAGTCGACCCGGCAAGCTACTACTTCCGCATCACCCCGATCTTCGAAGCGCCTGCCGGAAAGTATGAGTGGCTGAACCGGATCATCGCTGTGGGTACCGGCCATCGGTTCTCGTATGGGCCGGTCTACAGCGTGTTTGAAGTCTTGTGAACAGAACACGCCAGCGCGGCGCACGCACCGCTGGCGTCTTCACCACGAGGCTACTTCTGCGGCCACATCGTGCGGCCGAGAAAGGTCAGCGTGCGGTCCCAGGCCAACTGTGACCAGGCCGGATCGAACTGGGTCCTGGAGATACGGCCCGGCCCGACTGCGGTCTCGTTGGCGAACGCATGGTGCGCCAGGTAGTGATGAAACTCCACGTCCACTTTGGCATCGGTCAACTTGGTTTCCAATGCTTCGACCGTTTCGGTGGGAAAGAAAGCGTCTTGCGTGGCCCAGTGTCCCAGTACGGGAGCCTTGATCTTCGATGCATCGATGTATTCGAGCGGCGGGAAGCCGTACCACACCACACCGGCCGACACCTCCGGGATATTAGACAGCGCCAGCAGCGTGAGCGCGCCGCCCATGCAAAAGCCGGTCACAGCGACCCGTTCTGAATGCTCTTTCAAATACAGTACGGCGCCACGAACATCCTGGCCTGCGGCGTCGCCGAAGTCGAGCGCGCTCAGCAGGTGGTTTGCCTCTGCCTCTTCCACGGTCGATTTCCCGCGAAAAAGATCGGGCACCAACGCCAGATAACCGGATTGCGCGAGCCGGTCCGCCACGCCGCGAATCTGGTCGTTCAAACCCCACCACTCCTGAATCACGACGATGGCGGGCGCGCCCTCGAGTTTCTGCGGCTTGGCCAAGTAACCCTGGATATCCTGCCCGTCAGGGCGGCGAAAGGTGATCATGGATCCTTGCGACTGTGTCATGAGATGGTCCTCGATTAGGCAGAACCGGTAGCATAGCGCCAGCGGCGAAAATACGCTGACGGGTTGCATCGTCTATCTGCCTGCTCGACGCCATAGGCCACCGCGACTCGAACACGGGTTCAGTTGTTTGCTGGATGACCGATAGCGCGTCGGTCCGCGTGAATCCGATCGCTGGTGTTCAGCCTATTCCCTGCCCCGAGGCAATCTTGCGGATAGCGCCGGGCGAAGGCCTTTCAGTGGATCTGGGCAGCAGTGCAGCGCCCGACTTCGTTGCCACGATCCTCGCGCCGTCGCTGTTAGGGAGGTTGCCCGTTGCGCTACCAGGAAGAGCGAGTTCCGGTCTGCTGCACATGCGCGCCTGTTCGTCTCCGACCGACAGAGCCGCCTGCCGGATTGCGCCCTTGCGGGTAGTCACAGGCGGTGCGGGAGCGTCGCTGCAGCCCCACGATTCGAGCAGCGATCGCGCCATGCCTGGCCGGCATTGGGGACGTGCTTTCGTCATCCTGTCGCTGACATACTTTTCGTCTTGCAACGCGGCCAGTCGCTGGTATGCGCGGCTCGCTGACTCGACGTCTAGCGCGACAGCGGTCCGGTACGCCTCGCGCGCGCCGGCCTCCATCTGTTCGATCGACCCCGGATGCAACTCCATCAGGTACACCTCCGACGCCGAAACGGGCAGGCGTAGAGCATCGCCGCGGTTCACGTAGGCCTCCGGGTAGCCCGGGTTCAAATCAATCGCCGTCTTGAGATGCTCCAGTGCTGCCGTCCTGTAGCCGTTTGGCGGCATCGTTTCTTTGCTGACCGTGTTGCCGGCCTGCGCCAACGCCAGATAGGCGCGTGCAAGGGCATTGTGGGCAGGCGCATAGTCACCCATCTCGCGGGCCGCTTTATCCAGCACTTCGGAAGCTCGCTGATAGCAACCCATGTCGTTCAGCGCGACACCCCAGTTGTAGTACGCCCACTTCTGTGCACCACGCCATTCTCGCTTGCTGTCACCTTCTTCGACGATGCGGCGCGCGTGCCTGACGGTGTCATCGAATTTGCCTGCATAAGTATCGAGCTTCGATAGCGCGAGCAACGCCCAAGGGGCATTCTTCTCGTGCTCGTGATCATTCTTGGCGCCAGCACCCGCGGCCAGGGCCTCGAAAAGTTCACGCGCAATATGGAAGTCGCACGTTGCCTTGCGGTCGAGGCAGCGATCCTGTTCTGCGGCGGTGACGTATTCCGCGTGGAGCAAAGGACTTTGATGCTTAAGGATCGCGATCGCCGCCTGTTTCAGCGCGTTCCTGAGCGTTGCCGCTTCGTTGGCCGCGCTTGGCTCCTCCTTGATACGCGCCTTGCTTCGCGACGCCCTTTCGGATGCGCCATCTTCGTTCAGGGAAACGATATGACCGTCCGGATCGCGCAGCGATAAAACGACGGTAAAGCGATCCGGCGATCCAATCACGCTGCCGTAGACAGACGAATCACGTTTCAGAAGCGTCCGCGTGAATTCGATCAGCGGGCGCACGGAAAGACCGGTGCCCGGCACGGAAAAATCGGGCAGCTTGAATTCCGTCAGTACTCGCTCCGTATCCGTCGCGGGTGTGACGCCTTGCGCTTTTTCTCGAAGCTCGCTGAGCGTGTCCACCAGCACGTGCTGCAGCATCGCTTCGGTGTACCCACGGTCCTTGAACGAATCCGGGATCTGGATCGGTTCGACAATCGTCATTGGATCGAACAATGGGCCACACCACTGCATCACACGCGGAATCAGGAAGAAAGCGCCGACGGCGATCACGGGAATGACAATGCCGACATATAGCAGGCGTCGGCAGATAAACTTGAGCGCCGACAGAAGCCAGCACATGGGCGGACGTTCGAACGGGTTCATGGTGGTCTCCTCAAGCGCGGTATCGAACCGAAGACTGCCGCGGTCGGGCGGTTGTTGCGGTGTGGGAGACCTTTCTAAGGCATCGTCCATGCCAGCGCACGCTGAAGCCCGTCGGATAAGGAGTTGGCGCGCACGCGCACGCGCAGCGGGCCGGAAGTGTCGGCGCGCCCGCAACGGTTTGGTTCGATCAGTTGGTTTGCGGCCACCACCCTTTGCTGGTTTGATGTGGCGCGTGCTACGGAGGCGCGCAAGCGAGGGAAGTCTGGCGCTTGGCTTCAGTGTTTGCTGCGCCCCGATGCGCGGGCGAAGGGACGAGACTGAGGCCCTGATCGGGCGCACCGCCTCTTAAGCAGTCGATACCTTGTTCCGTCCAGTCGCCTTCGCGTTGTACAAGGCTTCGTCGGCAGCTTTGATCACCGTCGTCACATCGTCGTCGATTTGCGGCTCACGGCTCACCGCGCCAATACTTGCGGTCACGCATCCAAATTCGCTGCCCGCGTGCTCGATCCGGCATGCGCAGATGGCGGACCGGATCTTTTCGGCGATCAGCGAGGCGCCCGCCGCCGACGTATCCGGCAGGACCACAATGAACTCCTCCCCGCCATATCGGGCGGCACTGTCGGCCGGCCGCCGGATGTTGTCGGCGATGCATCGTGCGACGGCTGCCAGGGTGTCGTCACCGGCCTGGTGACCGTAGGTGTCGTTGTAGCCCTTGAATCGATCGATATCGACGAACAACAGCGACAGGACACTTTGCGAGCGTTTGGCGCGACGCCACTCCTGATCAAGAATCTCGCCCAGACTGCGACGATTATTCAACCCGGTAAGGCCGTCGGTTCTCGCCAGCATCTGCAGCTCCGACTCCGCCCGCATGCGCCGCCGCAGTTGCATGCCGAGCATGACGGACAGCGCGATGAACGCCGCGCCGAACATGGCCATCAGCGACCCGATCGTCAAGGCGCGGCGCCGCCATGGCGCGTAGATATCTTCCTCGGACGCTGCGGCCATGATGATCAGCGGAGCGCGCGGGAAGTTGGCGAACCAATACAGCCGGCGCACGCCATCGATTGACGCCGTTTCGCTAAAGCTCCCCTCTGGTGCTGACATAAACCGCCGGAAGGTGGCGGCGTTCTTGATGTTTCGTCCGATCACGCTGGGATCGTAAGGCTGCCGCATCAGCATGGCGCCATCTTTTCCGATCAGCGACAGCGATCCATGCGGCCCCAGCGTCAAGCCCGCAAACAAGTCATGGAAGTAGGCAATATTCACCGCCAATAACACGATCCCCGCAAACGATCCGTCCCGGTGAGAAAGCCGTCTGCTCAGGCCGATGCTCGGTGCGCTGTTTCGCAGGCGGGACAGGTAAGGATCGCTTATATAGAGACCCGCATTGGGGTTGTCGCGTTGGACTTTGAAATACTCGCGGTCGCTGAAATTCCCGGCTCTCGGCGTGTCGCTGCTGGAATCGATGACGACGTTTCCGAGCTCGTCCATGACCAGCATCGACCCGAGATATTTCGCGCTGGCCGCGCGGTCGAAGAGTACCTCCCGGCGCAAATGCGGCGGCAAGATCATCACGTCCGGTTGTTGAAGCCCATCTACCACGGCTTGCAGCGACAGTTCATACAGTTCGAGATTGCGCTCAATATCACGCTGGGCAATGACGGCGATATCGCGCAAGGTGTCGCGGGTATGATCCAGCGCATCCTGGCGGCTCTGATACAGGACTACGCAGCATAAACCCATCATGATTCCGGCGACGAGCACACCGCACGAAGCGACTGCAACGGACGTCGACAGCCCACGCTTGATGCGACTCGCGATGCTGACGCAGCTGGATTGCTCTGCTTTTCTCATTGTAATTGCGGTCTTTCGTGCCTGAGAGGGGGCATCGTTTTCGTCCTTGGTCCCGCCGGATCGGCATCAGTGCATCCCCGCGGGTCTCACCTCCAACTCACGTCTAACCGACGTCCCACCTGCCTCCATTAAAAACGCTTCGCTGCCGGTTGCATCGCCGGCGTCCCTAGCCGCCACCCGCCTGGGGTTCATTTGCCATGCAGTCATGCACACGCCATTATTGGCGGGCGGGTTTTCAATGGAAAATGTGCGGCCCCAACCGCTGTCTCCCGCGATACGCATCATATTCCATCAACCCCATGCCAGGTGTTTTCTGGAAAACCATGTTCATAAGGAGGCGTCGATGTTCCAGCGACTATATGAAGTCCATGAAGTGACGCAGGAAACTAAAGCACTCGCGACCGCGCGCAAGATAGCTGCAATTGTCGCGTCGCTCGTTCTTCCCACCATTGCACGTTCTGAACTCGCTTACAGCGCTCTGCCCGATGCGCTGGAAGCGAAGCTGGTCGGTTATCTCAAGGGATTTTGCTTGCCGATCTGCGCCGCGTGGCAAGTTGATGACGCGGATGTGCCCACCGCTGCCACCGGCCTTGTCATCACATTGATGTTTCCCGACAGTCCGGCCTCTTTCAGCGCGTCGATCGATGGTTTGATCGCGGGCTCCGAGGCTTTCAGGATCGGCGTGGATGCGGGCCGTCGCGACGGCGAACTGTATCGCACGACCGGACGTAAAGGCACCGCGCTATTGCAGATATTGGCGAACGATTTCCGGGGGTTCTGCGACTACTCAAAAGTCGCGGCCGATGCGCCGGCGTAAGACGGTGTAATAGCTTGCACTCATCTTTAGCTGACCGGGTCTTAAGGTTATTGAAGCCGGACACCGCTTCAAATGATCGATGTTGGCCGCGCCTTATCGGTCAACCTTTCTCGCTGCACTGCGCCTCCTGCAAGGGCGCGGTGCTGCCCTGTTTTCTTTGCCTCGTTTTCTCTGCCTCGTTTTCTTTTAGAAGGCAGGGTTTATCTTGATAGCGTTGCGCCCGTTCTTCGCGGCATCAAGACCAATTAAATGCGACTCCTAATCACAGACTGTGGCCAAGCAAGGTCTGTACCATTCGCTATTGGCCGCCGCATGACAAATCCCCTTCTTCGCAATGCAACTGTGCGCTGAGCAACTTCGTCTGCGCCTGCGTAAGCTTGTCCATGCATGAGGCATAGACCATCGGATGAATGCTGCCGTCTATGGTGCCCATGGTTTCGAACTGACACTGTGCGTCGCGATAGGCCAGCCAGGCGCGTTGCGCGCTTTGCAGGCTGGCCTTTCCCTTCTGGCTGGTTCTCGCTGACAGCGCACGATAGACCTCGTTGAGCTTCGCGTCGGATGCCTTGAAATCCTTGTCGGCGCATTCGTCGAGCGTCAACTGATCGGAGGCGTTCTTACAGTCGAGCTTGCCGGCATAGGCGGTACTGCTGGCTATCAACAACGGCAGGATCGTGCATACGAGATGTCGGCGAATAGACATGCCTCTCCTCCTGATGACTGAAAAGCCGCATTGTATGGCGACTGGATGCTCGCTCGAATATTCATGCGAGCCTGTCTTCAGACAGCCAGCTCACGCCTCGATCTTCGTCATCTTCACCATCTGACTGAACATCAGCTGCGGTGCGATCCGGCTCATGGCCTTCAGCACGTTGCTAAGGCCGGGGCGAATCTCCGGCTTGCCCGCTTCAATCCCCGCTATCGCCCGTTGCGCGAGAACCCATACATCCATGCCCTTCTGCCCTTTCATCTCCACCTCGAATTCGCCTCGAAGCAGCGGCGTCTCGACTGCCGGCGGAGCCAGCTCGATCACGGTAACACCCGTGCCGCGGAGTTGCACGCGCAGGGACTGGGTGAACGAGTGAATGGCAGCCTTAGTGGCGCAATAGACCGGCGACGCAGGATAAGGGATGAAGGCGAGGCCGGACGATACATTGACGATGAGCGCGCCTTTGCGCGTTTTGAGGTAAGGCAAAAACCGCTGGATCATCCGCACCGGCCCGCTCAGGTTGATCTCGATCTCGCGGGTCACGTCGTTCAGATCGCGGTCCCGATTGAGGTTGAGATTTCGCATGATCCCCGCATTGTTGACGAGCGTATCGAGCGCAGGAAATTGCTCGAGCACACGGTCATGCAGTGCATCGATGGCTTCCGGACTGCTGACATCGCTCTGGAACGCGTGGACATCAGGCAGCGCCTGCCTGGCTGCGTCGAGCTTGTCTTGATCGCGACCGGTGACGATCACGGTGTTGTTCCGCTGAAGCAGTTGCTTCGCCAGTTCAAGCCCGATACCACTAGTCCCGCCCGTGATCAAAATGGTCCTTCGTTCAAGCTTCATCGGAGACTCCTTGTCTTGCGTGGTTGTTTGCTGGACCGCACCGCGGCACCGGTAAGCCAAGGGCGGCGTCGATGGCTGCGAGTATAGGAGCGTCACTTTCAATTAGAAAGAAGGCACCGAAAAGTGCCATACTCACCGCAAGGAGAGTGTAAAAGATGCAGAAAATCCCTCAGTTCACGGACGAGCAAATTGCGCGGGCAAAGATGTATGCAGCCAGCACGCCACCCGACGACCTCGACCCTCGAATCCAGGCTTTAGTGAACGACCTCATCGGCCGCGTTGCCGACAAGTGGACAATGTTGATCATCGAAGTCCTCGCCGAAAAAGGTGTAATGCGCTTTACTCGAATCAGCGAACGGGTCGACGGCATCAGCCAGAAAATGCTCACGCAGACGCTGCGCCACATGGAACGCGATGGCCTCATTACACGGACCGTGCATCCTGTCGTACCGCCAAAAGTCGAATACGAACTGACGCAGCTCGGCATGAGTCTTGGCGCGGCCTTTTGCGGCGTGTGGGTGTGGGCAGCAGAAAACCTCAGGCAGGTCGAGAAGGCCCGCAACAGTTTCGACGAGAAATCCCAACACATCGCCTGAAGGCTTACCTACTCGGAGTGAAACCTGGCGCGCAGGGTTTCGCCGCAGCACGCTTATAATCTGGCGCGACACCGGGCGAGCCGGATAAAGGAAAGAGATCCGGCCGATGGTATCGCGGCGTTACAGCGATACCGGGCGGAGTGAAGCGCTATGACAACGACGAGTTTTACGCCTGAAGCTAACCCCTTCTGAACCGAATACGACGCTCAGGCATTCCCGGGCGCGAGCAATATTGCAGGCATGTGACCATCGGTTCAGTGAACTCAATCCGTCCAGGCGTCAAACAGGATTAAACAGGCCGGCGCGGTTTTGTTCGCGACGGCACCTTACATCAACTGAAAGACCGAAAGAGTGATCATGACCATCTCCATCTACAGCGCATCCGTCCCGGTTTTCAAGCAAATGCTGACCGCCTTGTCCGAGGTGCTCAGGAAGGCGGAAACGCACGCCGCCGAGAAGAATATCGACCCGAACGCGCTGCTGCAGGCACGCCTGTTCCCGGACATGTTCCCGCTCGTGCGCCAGGTGCAGATTGCCGCCGATTTCAGCAAAGGCGTGACCTCGCGCCTCGCCGGCGTGGAAGTGCCGTCGTGGCCCGATACTGAAATCACGTTCGCCGACCTGCAAGCGCTTGTCGCCCGTGCGCTGGCTTACATCGGCACGTTCGACGCCGCGCAATTCGAAGGCGGAGAATACAAGGAAATCGTGCTGCGTCCGGGCACGCCGAAAGAGAAGAAGCTGATTGGAAGCGCGTATCTGCAGCACTACGGCCTGCCGCAATTCTTCTTCCACGTCACGACCGCGTATGCGATCTTGCGCCACAACGGCGTCGAGATCGGCAAGCGCGACTACATGGGCTCTTACTGATCGACGGCACTCGTAGCTGCCTGCAACGGACTTGACCACCTCCGTCGCAGGCAGCGCATTAACAGCCGCTCAGCGCCCAATCAAGCGGTCAGAAGGTCTGCCATTCCGGATCCTTGCCCGAGACCGGCGCAATCCTGCCAGCCGCAGCCGGCCGTTTTGCTGCCTTGGTCTTGCTCGTTGGCCGCCTTGTCGCCGGTGCCGCATCGAAGCTCGTGACGGTCTGTCCAACCGGATCGGAAGCACTGATCCTGAAGACCGACACGAGCTCGCGCAACGTGCTCGATTGAGCCGCCATCGACTGCGCCGCGGCGGACGCCTCTTCAACCAGCGCCGCGTTCTGCTGCGTCGCCTCGTCCATCTGCATGACTGCCTGATTGACTTGCTCGATGCCGGTGTGCTGTTCACCCGATGCCGCGCTGATCTCGCCCATTAGGTCCGTCACGCGCTTGACTGACTGAACCACCTCGCCCATCGTACGCCCCGCCTCGTCAACGAGCTGCGAGCCGGTTTTCACGCGCTGCACCGACGCGCTGATCAAGTCCTTGATCTCCTTGGCCGCCGACGCGCTGCGCTGAGCCAGCGTACGCACCTCGCCCGCCACCACCGCGAAGCCGCGGCCCTGCTCGCCGGCCCGCGCTGCTTCAACTGCCGCATTCAGCGCAAGGATATTCGTCTGGAATGCAATGCCTTCGATCACCGTGATGATCTGCGCCACTTGTTCCGAGCTGCTGGAAATTTCGCTCATGGTCTGGACGACGCGATTGACGACCTCGCCTCCGCGCACGGCCGTCTCGGACGCGTTGGCGGCAAGCGAATTTCCTTGCAGCGCATTCTCCGCGTTCTGCTTCACCGTCGCGGTAAGTTGCTCCATGCTCGCGGCGGTTTCTTCCAGCGACGCGGCCTGCTCTTCGGTACGCTGGCTGAGATCGGTATTGCCTGCTGCAATCTGCGCTGAACCGGTGGCGATGCTGTCGCTGCTGTTGCGGACCCGGCCCACCACGTCGACCAGCCGTTCGTTCATATGACGCATGGCGGCCAGCAGCTGACTGGCTTCGTCCTTGCCCGAGACTTCGATCTTCGCGGTCAGGTCACCGCGAGCGACGGTCTCGGCAATCACAACAGCGCGCCGGAGCGGAGCGGTAATGGAGCGCGTGATCAGCCAGCCGATCGCTACGCCCGCGAGCATCGCGATGGCGATCAGCACACCCGTGCTGAGTATGGCGCTGTCATAAGTCGACGCGGCGCTCGCGACTTCCTTGACCGCACCGGTGCTGTTGAGTTCGATATCCGCTTCGATCAGCTTGAGCACGTCGCCAAACGCGGACGCGGCGTCGCCGCTCGAGAGTGCACGGGCGTCGTTGAATCCGGCATCGCCTTTGTCGGACAGCTCGAGAACCTTGGCGTCGATGGCCGCGTAGCGCGCCCACGCGCGCTTGATGTTGTCGAAGATTTGCTGCTCATCCGGCGAAGACACAAGCTTCTCGTAGCGGGCAAAAACCGCATCGAGCTTGACGACGAACGCGTCGTGCTGCGCCCGTTGTTCCTGCTTGTCCTTCGCGTCGACAGCTAGGATTGAGCGCAATGACGTGCGGCGCACATTGTTGGCATACGCCTGCATGCTGCCGGCAGCCTGCACGCTAGGGAGCCAGTCGTTACCCAGCTCGCGCGTGCCCGCGTAGATGCGTGACGTTTGCCAGAGCGTTAGCACGCCGACCGTGCACAACAACAGCAGAATCGCTGCAAAACCCGCGCCGAGCCGGGTGCCTATTTTGAAATTGCTCAAATTCATCTCATGCTCTCCAATGTGATCAACGATGAACACGATTACGGAGCATTCACGACTTACTGAAACAACCTTTCAATTTCGCGTGATATCATAAATAGTATGAAGATTGAAATTTGTTTTATAAGCCATTGAATTTAATATGTAATTTTCCAATTGGCAGTTGTAGTGCATCCACCGGATTCTTGAGGCTTCGGTAGAAATAACGTGTTTTATGTGAGAATTCGGTAAAAGATGGAACATTCCCGCCTGTGGGCAAGGGTTTCTGAGTACTTTTTCCCTAATCTCTCACCACACAAAATAATTCGATATTCCTTACATTGGCGAGGCATTTGCATCGCTCACAGGCCGATAACTCGCGCGTTGTTGTGACCGATCGGCAATTTATGGCCAATAGCACCCATATCGCTCGTCAAGCATTTGATTAGTCGATGTCGGGTGCCGATTGCGCAAACAATTGCGCGCACAGCTCCCGCCCGGCATCGTTCAGCGAGGCTGTGGGCGTGCCCGTCGCGCTTTCGTCGATGGCGGTGCGGTCGAGCAACGCCGCGTCGGACAGTGCGGTGAGGTGACGTCTCAGGCTGCTCATCGGCACGCCCGATTGCTTCGACAGCTTCGCGAGCGACCATGCCCGTCCGGGGTTCTCCTGCGCGGCTCGCCATAGCTGGCTGAGGATCGCGATCAGCGCCGGGTCGATTTTATCGTCCATGCTCGTAGTCCCTGTTTTTTCCACGCTCCATGCCCGCGACCAGTTCGCCGAGCGTCTTCAACGCCGCTTCCGTCTGCGCGCTCCACGGATAACTGTAGTTGAGCCGGATGAAATGGCGGAAGGCATCGCGCGATGAAAACATGGTGCCCGGCCCGATCGTAATCCCGCGTGCGAGCGCGACCTGGTAGAGCAACATCGAATCGACGTTATCGGGCAACTGGACCCACAGCACGTAACCGCCCATCGGCGTGGACGTTTGCGTGCCGGCGGGGAAAAAGCGCTTGACCATCGCGATCATGAGCCGCGCCTGCTGCCGGTACATCTTGCGCACATGCCGCAGATGCCGGTCATAACCGCCCCGCCGAAGATAGTCGGCCACCGCGACTTGCGGCACCGACGGCGTGGTCAGCGTGTTCAGGAACTTGAGTTTTTCCACCTCGCGCCGGTAGCGCCCGGGCATCGCCCAGCCGATCCGGTAGGACGCCGTCAGGCTCTTCGAAAACGACGCGCAGTGCAGCACCAGCCCCTTTTTATCGAAGTTCTTCAGCGCGGACGGCCGTGCCTCACCGTAGTACAACTCCTGGTACACATCGTTTTCGATGACCGGGATTTCATGCGCGGCGAGCAGACCGACAAGCCGTTCCTTGTTCGCGTCGGACATCACGAAACCCAGGGGATTCTGGAAGTTCGGCATAACCATGCACGCCGCGATCCCGTGTTCGCGAATGATCGTCGCGAGCGCGTCGATGTCGATACCTTCGGCCGGATGTGTCGGTACTTCGATCGCCCGCATGCCAAGCCGCTCGATGGCATGGAGCATCGCGTAATAGGTCGGCGATTCGACCGCAACCGTATCGCCCGGTTTCGCCACGGCCTGCAGGCTCAGGTTGATGGCCTCGGTGGCACCGACAGTAATAACGATCTCATCGGGATCGACGGGCACGCCGTTCTCCGCGTAACGCCGCGCGATCTGGCGGATCAGCTCGGGGTTGCCGGGCGGCAGGTCGTCCATCAGGTTCCAGCTCGAATGCCGGCGCGCGGTGGCGTTCGCCAGTTGATTGATTTGACGCCACGGGAACAGCGATGGATCGGGATAAGGGGAACCCAAAGGCGTGGCGTCCTGAGAGCGGATCGAGCGGAGCGTGGACAGGACGAGGCGGCTGACATCGACTGTCGATGCGACCGGAGGCAGTTGCGAGGCCGCCGGACTGATCGCGTGTGCAGAAGGCAATTCGCGCACGAAGTAGCCCGACTGCGGCCGGGTTTCCAGCACACCCCGGCTTTCCAGCAACGCATACGCATGCAGGACCGTCTTGATGCTGACCCCGTGCTGGGCGCTTGCCTGACGCACCGACGGCACGCGTTCACCCACGGCAAACACACCGCGGCGCACGGCTTCCTCGATCTCGGCGGTTAATTTTTCGTAAAGCGTCACGATGGGTCGAAGACTAAAAAGGGGCGAAACAGCGGGTTCGATTCCGGCGAGCCGACAACTGTACTCCTCGTGTATCTATTTTTCTGTATACCGCGCAGTTTTCGGAACACAGTAGCCTACGATCATTGGTGAAAACCCTTACGAATCTGCGGCTGGCATTGTGAAAAAAACCGAACCTCGCATTGAACCGTACACGCACCCAGCCGCAGGCTGGGGCGCGCTGAAGTATGTCGCCATCAATCTGATCAAGGAGAAGGTGTCGGGCGGGAACTACCGCACGCTGTTCGGCCAGAACCAGCCGGACGGCTTCGATTGCCCCGGCTGCGCGTGGCCGGATCGCGAGCATGCATCCACCTTCGAGTTCTGCGAAAACGGCGTCAAGGCCGTTTTCGCCGAGTCCACCAGCAAGCGCGTCACGCCGGCGTTTTTCGAAGAACATACCGTCGCGCAATTGATGGAAGAGTCGGACTTCGAGCTTGAACAGCACGGACGCCTGACCGATCCGCTTGTCTACGACGCCGCCCGTGACCGCTACGAGCCCATTTCGTGGGATGACGCGTTCGCCCTGATTGCAGATCACCTGAACCGGCTCGACAACCCCGATCGCGCCGCGTTCTACACCTCGGGCCGCGCTAGCAACGAAGCCGCGTTCCTGTACCAGTTGTTCGTGCGCATGTACGGCACCAACAACTTCCCCGACTGCTCGAACATGTGCCACGAAGCCACAAGCCGGGGTTTGCCGGTGACCGTGGGCGTGGGCAAGGGAACCGTGACGCTCGAGGATTTCGAACACGCAGACACCCTGCTGCTCTTTGGCCAGAATCCCGCGACAAACCATCCGCGGATGCTGGGAGAACTGCGCGAGTGTGCGAAACGGGGCGCGACGATCGTCTCGATCAACCCACTGCGTGAACGCGGTCTGGAACGATTCGCGAGCCCGCAGCATCCGCTCGAAATGCTCACGGGCGGCAGCACGAAAATCAGTTCGGTGTTTATCCGGCCAAAGATTGGCGGGGATTTTGCGTTGATCAAAGGCGTGGCGAAACGCGTGATCGAACTGGACGATGCGGCTTTGGAACAAGGTGCGCCGCGCGTGCTCGATGTGGCGTTCATCGCTGAGCATACGGTGGGTTTCGATGCCTTCGCCGAGGACCTGCGCGCCGAAAGCTGGGACGCGATTGTCGCGGAATCGGGTGTGCCGAAAGACGAAGTGCTGCAACTCGCCGATATCTACGCACGAGGCCGTGCCGTGATCTCGACGTGGGGCATGGGCCTCACTCAGCACAAGAACTCGGTGCCGACGGTGCAGCTTCTGTCGAACCTGATGATGATGCGCGGGAACATCGGCCGGCTTGGCGCGGGACTGTGCCCGGTGCGCGGGCATTCGAACGTGCAGGGCGACCGTACGGTGGGCATAGAAGAGCGGCCGACGCAGGCGTTCCTCGACCAGCTCGGCGCCGCCTACAACTTCGAGCCGCCGCGCGAACACGGGTATGACGTCGTGCGTTCAATCGAGGCGATGATCTCCGGCGAGTTGAAAGTCTTCATTGGACTCGGCGGCAATTTTTCGATTGCGACACCCGATACACCGCGTGTGTGGGAAGCCATGCGCTCGTGCGACCTGACCGTGCATATCACGACCAAGCTGAACCGCAGCCACCTGATTCATGGTCGCGACGCACTGATTCTGCCCACGCTCGGGCGCACTGAAATCGACATGCAGAACGGCGTGGCACAAGGCGTGAGCGTGGAAGATTCCATGAGCATGGTGCACATTTCGTATGGCATGAACCGCCCTGCTTCACCGAACTTGTTGTCGGAGATCGCGATCGTCGCGCGCATGGCGCAGGCCACGCTTGGCAGCGCGAAGGTAGACTGGCTTGCGCATGCGAACGACTATGCGTTGATCCGCGATGGTATCGAGAAAGTGATCCCCGGCTTCGAGGATTACAACGAACGGCTCAAGCGTCCGGGCGGGTTTCATCTGGGCGTGGCGTCCCGTGACCGCGTGTGGAATACGCCTAGTGGCAAGGCGCAGTTCCTGGTGAACAGGATCGAATTCGATACCCCGATTCATCGTGCCCGGACCGTTCATGGCGAGCGTTTGCTGACGCTCATGACTACCCGCTCCCACGATCAGTACAACACGACGATCTATGGTCTGGACGACCGTTATCGCGGGGTGTACGGCCAACGGCGTGTGTTGTTCGCCAATCAGCTGGACATCGAGATGCTGGGCTTCGAAGCGGGACAACGCGTGGATATCACGAGCGTATGGGACGATGGCGTCGAGCGGCGCGCGAACGGTTTCCTGCTGGTTGCTTATGACATTCCGCGTGGTTGCCTCGGTGCGTATTACCCGGAAACGAATCCGCTCGTGCCATTGTCGAGTGTTGCCGATGGCGCGGGGACGCCTACGTCGAAGTCCATTCCGGTGTTGTTGCGCGCTTCGGAGAAACAACTGGAAGCGGCTTGAGGGCAGTGGCGGTTTCGCCGTGCTTCTTCAATTCTTAGGCCGCACCGCCCGCGCCTTGATCATGTCGTAAAGGGCTTGCGCGGCCGGCGATAGCCGCGCGGTCTTGCGGACCGCCAGTACCAGTGCCCGCGAGACCACCGGATCAACCAGTTCTATCGTGCGGATATTCGGATATGCGCCCTTCTGCACGGCAAGCCGCGGCACCACAGCCGCGGCAATGCGCTCGGCAACCAGCCCGACCGCCGTCGAACTGCGCTGGACTTCATAGAAAGACTGCAACCCCAACCCATTCGCCCCCAGTGCTGTATCAAGCAACGCGCGATTGCCGCTGACCTGCCCCGCGAATATCAGCGGATACGGCTGCAATTGCTTCCACGCCACTCGCCTGCGTTTGGCGAGCGGATGGTCCTCGTGACAGATCAGCACGTACTGGTCTTCGAGCAGCGGCACCGTCATAAGTTCAGGATGATGCGCGCCCGCGATATTGATACCGAACTCCGCCTCGCGGCGCAGCACCGCATCGGCCACGGCCGACGACGCGTGATCGAGAATCTTGATCCGGTTATTCGGATACCGCGCCGAATATTCCTGCATGATGCGCGGTAAATACTGAACGCCGACCGTGGGCACGCAGGCAATGGATACATCCCCGCGCTCGGCCTTGCCCGTCTCGCGGATCTCAAGCAGCGCGTCCCCCAGTTCCTCCAGCAAACGCCGCGCTTGCGGCAGGAAATCGCGGCCGATCAGGCTGAGTGCGATAGAACGCGTAGTGCGCTCGACCAGCATCACACCGAGAAAGTCCTCGAGCTTGCGCAAGCGCTGGGTGATCGCCGTCTGCGTGACATGCAATGAATCGGCAGCGTTCTGAAAGCCGCCTTTATCGGCGATGGCAACAAATGCCTGGACCCCGAGGATGTCGATTTTCATAAGAAATATGAACCAATCAGAATAATAAATTCATTTTACGCAGACATCGGCTATGCGCAAACTGGCGACACCCCACACCCCTTCCCACAGAGGAAACCACCATGTCTGCTCAAGACGAATCCCTCATTGCGATAGCCGCGCGCCTTTACCCCGAGATGGTCCGCAAGCTCGAGATCGTGCGCCGGCGTATCGTTCCGGCTTAGCCAAGCCAGTCGAACCGCGTTGCGCACCGTGATTAATCTATTAAGGAATTACACAATGAGCTGGTCTGCCAAGCAATATGTCGTCTTTGAAAGCGAGCGTACGCGCCCGATACGCGATCTGCTCGCGGCCGTTCCGGACATCGACGCACGCTCGGTCGTGGACATAGGATGCGGTCCCGGCAATTCGACCGAGGTCCTGATGGCGCGTTTTCCCGACGCGGCAATCAGCGGGTTCGACAGTTCACCGGACATGATCGAGGCTGCGCGCAAGCGCCTGCCGCAGGTTCACTTCGAGACGGCAGATATCCAGGCATGGAACGCCCCCGGCCCCTTCGATGTGATCCTGGCCAACGCCGTTCTTCAGTGGTTGCCCGATCACGCCAGCTTGTTACCCGCGCTCGTTGCGAAACTTTCGCCCGGGGGCAGTCTGGCTATTCAGATGCCGGACAATCTCGATGAGCCGGCCCATAGATTGATGCGCGAGATTGCTGCGAACGGGCCTTGGGCCAGCAAGCTGTCCGGGGCGACGAAGCTCAGGACGCCGAGGGCAAGTGCGAGTTGGTACTACGAACTGCTTCGTTCGTGTGGCGCAAAAGCGGATGTCTGGCGGACTACTTACCATCATGCGCTGGCGGGCGGAGCGAGTGCGGTCGTCGAGTGGTTCAAGGGAAGCGGTCTGCGGCCGTTTCTGGAACCGCTTACTGAAGATGAGCGCTTGGCGTTTCTGGATCGCTATAAGACCGCGGTGGGGCAGGCTTACCCAGCGTTGCCGGACGGTATGGTTTTGCTGCCGTTTCCAAGATTGTTCATCGTCGCCAGCCGCTAGGGCTGAGGTCTGCTCGCACCGGTGGACGGGGGCCTCTGCCGGCGCGAAAGAAACCCGAGACCTTAGTAGTACCGCACCTCGAAAACCCTAGCGCAAGCCATCTCAAAAAGAGTATATACTGTTTGCACTATTACCCTACCTGGAGACTCCATGTCCGGACCCACAACGAAGGCCCCCAGCAAGAAGGCTTTTCATTTCCCCAAGACGGCGGAAACGGCTGCTGCCGAACCGGCAGTAAGCAAGCGTAAAACGACCAAGGCAGCGGCTGAGGCGGCGCCGGAAACCAAGGTCAAGGCCACGCAAGCGCCCGTCAAATCGAAGACGAAAGCGGCGCCGGCAGAATCCGCCGCCCCCGAAGACAAAGTCAAACGGCCGAAAAAAGAAAAGGTGGTCCGTGACAGCTTTACCATGCCGAAGTCCGATTACGAAAAAATCAGCCTTCTGAAGCAAAAATGCCTCGCCAACGGCGTGCACGTCAAAAAAGGCGAGCTCTTGCGAGCCGGTTTGCTCATACTTGAAAAAGCTAACATCGAGCAACTTACTGCGGCTGTCGCCGCCGTCGAAACAGTCAAAACGGGAAGGCCAGGCAAGTCCTGAGCGTACCAAGCGTCCTGATGCGGCCATTCTTGTTTCCGGCCACCCCAGGACGCATCGAAAAAACAGGCCGCGGGCATGAGTACATTACGTTTAGCCTCCGCATCCGCAAGCTTTGCGGAGTTCGATGACCTCAATGCCATCCTCGCGGCCGGCGCCTCGCACTTCGACCTGCGTACGGTCGGTGAAGTGCGCGTCGGTACAAACTGCTTCCCCATATTGACCGCGGCGATTGGATCGAATGATCCTCAAGCGCCCGCAATCGGCTTTTTTGGCGGCGTGCACGGCCTGGAACGCATCGGTACGCAGTTGATCCTCGACTACATGCGCGCGCTGCTGCGGCGCCTCGAATGGGACGAACTGCTGCACGAACAGTTGTGCTCGGTGCGGCTCATTTTCATGCCCATCGTGAACCCCGGCGGCATGTGGGCCAATACCCGCTCGAATCCGAACGGCGTCGACCTGATGCGCAATGCCCCCCAAAACGCCGAAGGACGTGTCCCCTTCCTCGCGGGCGGCCAGCGTATCGGTTCATGGCTGCCGTGGTATCGCGGTCCGGCCAGGGGTTCGCTGGAAGTCGAGAGCGCCGCCTTGCTCGACGTCGTGAAGCAGGAGCTGATGACACGCCCGCTCAGCCTTGCTCTCGACTGTCATTCAGGTTACGGCTGGGGCGACAGCATCTGGTTCCCCTACGCGCGAACCAGACGGCAAATGCCTCATCTCCCCGAGATGTACCAGCTCAAGACCATGTTCGAACAGGCGTACCCGCATCACGGCTACACGTTCGAGCCGCAAAGCCACCAATACCTTCTTCACGGAGACCTGTGGGACTGCGCGTACGATCAGACGCCCGCGCCCAACGTGTTCCTGCCCATGACGCTGGAACTCGGCTCCTGGCGCTGGATCAGGAAGAACCCCAGCCAGATCTTTTCCCGCTTCGGCATGTTCAATCCGGTCAAGGCGCACAGAGTTGAACGGGTCTTGCGCCGTCACGCCAACTTCCTGGACTTCCTGACACGCGCGGCGTTCGCATCGAATAGATGGCTCCCCAAGGGCGATACGCGAAAGCAGATCCTCGAGCGCGCCATGGAACACTGGCAGCGAAAATCCTCGCGATGAGCACGTGGATCTTGCTGCGCGGACTCACGCGCGAGGGTCGTCACTGGGGATCGTTTCCGGAACAACTGGGCGTTGAAGCGGGCTTCAATCGGGACGCGAGCGGACTCACGTTGCTCGACCTCCCGGGGAATGGCCGCGAGAACGCGCTGCCGGCGCCACTCAATGTAGAAGACATGGTGAAGTTCGTCCGGTCACGAGCGGCCGATGCGGGACTGCCGCCGCCGTACCGGCTGGTCGCGATGTCGCTCGGCGGCATGGTGGCGACCGGCTGGGCGCAACGCCATCCGGAAGAGATCGAGCGGCTGGTGCTCATCAACACCAGCATGCGCCCGTTCTGCGCCATGAGCGAGCGCCTTCGACCCGCGGTTTGGCCCGCGCTGATGCGTGCCGCCGCTTCGTGGTCCGATCCATTGCGATGCGAAGAGATCATCCACGACCTCACGTGCAATCGCGTGGACACCCAGGCCGGCGACATCGCCGCATGGGCCGGGATTCGCAGGACTGCCGGGGTGAGCGCGGCGAACGGTCTGCGCCAACTGTGGGCGGCGGCGCGTTTTCGGGCCGAAAGTCACGCTCCGGCCTGCCCTACGCTGCTGCTTTCATCGAAGGCGGACCGGCTGGTCGATCCCGTCTGCTCCGCTCGCATAGCAACCCGATGGGGCGCGGCTCACGCTGTGCATCCGTGGGCCGGCCACGATCTGCCTCACGACGATCCGGTCTGGACCAGCAAGGCTATCGCCGACTGGCTGCGTACGCTGCAAAGACACGCGGACGAACCGCCGGTTGCATCGGATGGATGTCCGGTTTTGTAAGCGAACCTAGCGCGAATCATCTCCCGCATCTCGACCGGACCGATCAATAGGGTTCCCTATCAAGTATTGACGACATCCGCTTCTCCCGTCACCTCGCTCTTGATTTCCGGCGGTCCTACGAACCGCGTCCTCACGCCAAGCCCATACCAAAAGACCGCCATCACGAGGATGAGCAACAGGCTGATGTAAAGCACCTTCTCGTTAGGCGGCTGAATTCCGACATAAACAAGCACGGCCCCACCGAGCACCGCCAGCAACGCAATGGGCTTCGACCACAGGCCAAGGTTGAACGGCCCTTTGCGCACCCACGTCTTGCCTTCGGCGCCTAAGCCCGCTGCGACCGGCATCACGTACGATACGTACAGGAACACCGCACTGCCCGTCGAGAGCACCGCGAACGCGTCGCCATACAACGTCGCGGCAATAGCGAGGATTGCGGAAACCCAGATTGCGGCACCGGGCGTGCAGTGGATATCGTTGACCTTCTTCAGCCAGTTCGATGCAGGCAGCCCGCCATCACGCGCAAACGCATACATCATCCGCGAGCACGATGTCAGGCACGCAAGGCCGCACAAGTAGTTCGACAGGAAGATGCCAATGCCAAGCGCCACGCGCAGCCATGCCGGCAAGGTGCCGAGCAGCGCATTGAAGAACCCGCCGCCCTGCTTTACGCCCTCCTTGATGTCCGGCATGACGAGCAGGAATGCGCAGACCATGATGTAGCCGAACAGCGCCGACCAGGCCACGGAGCGCAGCATGCCCTTCGGTACATTGCGCGCGGCGTCGTGCGTTTCCTCCGAGGTGTGTGCGGAGGCGTCGAAGCCGGTGATGGTGTAGATGGTCAGCAGCAGCCCCGACAGGAACGCGGCCAGCATGCCTTGCTTGGGCCACGCGCCACCGTCGAAACCGGTAAAGTTGCTGAAGTCGATCAGCCGTCCGAAGTCGAGCGGCGTCTTCGAAAAGCCGAGCAGCGCCAGTGTCAGCAGCACGGCGATCGCAAAGATCAGGTAGCCCGAGAGATCGGTGAGGATCGTTGTGATCCTGATGCCGCTATGGTTGAGCCACGCCTGGCTCAGCGTCACCGCCGCGATGAACGCGGTCTGGTGCCAGAACGTGAGCGAGTCGGGATTGATGCCGAACAGCGGCGCGATCAGCGTCTTGAAGAACGGATCGTAGACGCCGAAATTCACCGACGCCACCACGAAGATCAACCCAAGCAGGTTGAACCATGCGGTCGCCCAGCCCCAGCCCTTGTTGCCGAGAATCGAACTCCAGTGATACAGGCCGCCTGCGGTCGGATAAGACGACGCGATCTGCGCCATGGAAGCCGCGACGACCAACGCGAAGAGCGCACCGACCGGCCAGCCGATACCGATGGAAGCCCCGCCCGCCGCGCTCAATGCCTGCGGAAACGCGGTAATGCCCCCCGCCAAAATACAAATGATTGAAAACGATATCGCGAAGTTCGAAAAGCCGCTCATGCGGCGCGCGAGCTCCTGGGTATAACCCATGCTTTTTAGTTGCCGGGCGTCGTGGTCCAGCGCGGTTGAAGCGTCGGCCTGATTGACTGGTTCCATGATTTTCCTCTTGCTCGGTTTGACTTCAAAGGTTGAAGGACGGGTAAGGCCGGCTTAAGAACGAGCCTGGAGGCCGCGGGGTTTGCGTCTTACTCGAACTTCGCCATCACATGGCGTGCGCAGGTGTAATCCTCGAGCGCGTAGACCGACATGTCCTTGCCATAACCGGAGCGCTTCATGCCGCCATGGGGCATCTCGCTCACGAGCATGAAGTGGGTGTTGATCCAGGTGCAGCCATAGTGCAGCTCGGCCGCTACCTTGAATGCGCGGCTCACGTCCGCGGTCCACACGGAACTCGCGAGTCCGAAGTCGGAGTCGTTGGCCCACGTGATCGCCTGGGCGGGGTCGTCGAAACGGGTCACCGAGACCACGGGTCCGAACACCTCACGCCGCACGATCTCGTCGGTCTGCAACGCGCCGGCGATCACCGTCGGCTCGTAGAAAAACCCACGCGATGCACCCGCCTTGCCGCCTGCGGTAACTTCAATATGGCGCTGGCTCGCGGCCCGCTCGACGAAGCTCGCCACGCGGCTTCTCTGGCGCTCCGATATCAGCGGCCCCATCTCGACGCCGTCCATATGCTGCTCGCCAACACGGATCGTGCTCACCGCGCTGGAGAGGTCCGCCACGAGCTTCTCGTAGATCTTCGGCCCTGCATACACGCGGCATGCCGCCGTGCAGTCCTGCCCCGCGTTGTAGTAGCCGAACGTGCGCAGGCCGGCTACTACCTGCTCCAGATCGGCGTCGTCGAATACGATCACCGGTGCCTTGCCGCCCAGCTCCAGATGCGTGCGCTTGACGGTGCGCGACGCCGCTTCAAGAATCTTCTGTCCCGTCGATACATCGCCGGTGATCGAAATCATGCGCACGTCCGGCTGCGCGATCAGCGGCGCACCGACGGTGTCGCCACGTCCGATCACCACGTTGATCACGCCAGGCGGGAAGATAGCGGCCACGAGTTCAGCGAGCTTCAGCGTGGTGAGGGGCGTCTGCTCGGACGGCTTGAGCACGACCGTGTTGCCCGCCGCCACGGCCGGCGCGATCTTCCAGGCGGCCATCATCAACGGATAGTTCCAGGGCGCGATCGATGCCACCACGCCGAGCGGATCGCGTCGCACCATGCTCGTGTATCCCGGCAAATATTCGCCTGCAAGCTGTCCGTGCTGGGTGCGGCATGCGCCTGCGAAAAAGCGGAATACATCGGCCACCGCCGGGATCTCGTCGTTGAGCGCGCCGAGATAAGGCTTGCCGCAATTGAGCGACTCCAGCCGCGCAAATTCAGTCGCACGTGCTTCGATGGCATCGGCGAGTTTGAGCAGCAGGTTCGCGCGATCCTTCGGCACGGTCTTCGCCCACGCGGGAAACGCGCGGCTCGCGGCAGCCACCGCTGCTTGCACCTGATCGAGCGATGCCTCGGCAATACGCGCGATGGTGTCGCCCGTCGCCGGGTTCAGGACGTCCTCCACATCCCCCGCGCCGGGCACGAATTCGCCGCCGATCAGAAGGCTGGTTTGCACGGTCTGTTCCATATGTCGGTCTCTCTTGTTGGAAGAAGCAATGCGGCGCCCGGTTGCTGCGTTATGCGGGCGCATTCTCGGTAATGAGCTCGAACTGCATTTACATCGGGTAATGCAGGAATCGCGAGGAATGCAGGGATTTTAGAGTCGCGTTTTTTTTGACCGCCAGCCAGCATCGCAGATAGGAGCTATCGATAATTCCGAACGGAACGCATGTCTAGCGCGCATTTAGGCATTTTTGGAGTGCACGGTTGTTAAGCGACCGGAGGATGACAAGCAGGTTGCAACGGCCTTTCGCCATTACCAGCCTCAGTCGCGGCGCAGGACGCCGCATTGCGGGTCTTGGGGTCCATGCACGGGCGTTACGGGATAACCCTCTCCCAACACCGTCCAGAATTCCGTAAAACAGAACGCATGCAAGGTTATATCGGAAAATCAGATCGAAATTTTGGCGTGCCCACGTGTATGTTCGCGCGCGACCACGAGGAAATTTTGAGCCGTCTCGGACTGCGTGAGCCCGCGACGCCATGCAATGCCAATATCGATCTTCGGCATTTCTTCCAGGATGTTACGTACTTCGAGCCGATCGCCATCGAGCGACCATGGGCGATACAGCACATCGGGCAGGATCGACAAACCCGCGCCCGTCGCAACAAGACTGCGCACCGCCTCTACCGACGCCGTGCGCATCACCACGTTCGGCTTGAGGCCGGATGCACGCCAGTAAGTATTGGTGTTGTCTTCCAGCTCATCGACCTTGAGCATGATCATCGCCTCGTCAGCGATCTCACGCAGAGAGATGCTGCCGAGCCCGCGCAATGCATGGTTCGCGGGCAGCCATAACCGCCATGCGGCCGTGATGAGCGATTCGGTTTCTATAGCCTGTGCGTTCTCGATGTTCGACACGATCAGCACGGCCACATCGAGCTCGCCATTCACCAGCAAATGCTCGATGTAATCGCGCTGGTCCTCGATCACGTTGACCTCCACTTTCGGAAACACGCGGCGGTAGTGGTCGAGCAGATAGGGCAGGAAGTAGCCCGTCATCATGGTCGTGACGCCGATATTCAGCCGCCCGGTCATGGTGTCGGGCCGCGACGACATCGCCTGCTGTGCGTTGCGCACCGCAGCGAGGATCTGGTGCGCATGGCGCAGGAACTGATGCCCTGCGTGCGTGAGGACCATGCCACGCGCGTGGCGCACGAAGAGCTGCGCGCCGACTTCGGTCTCGAGTCCCTTGATGGCGTCGGTGATGACCGACTGCGAAATGTTCAGCGACTGGGTCGCGCCCGTCACCGATTCAGCTTCGGCGACGGCGATGAAATAGCGCACGCTTCTGAGTGACAGGCTCATGGGAATCCGGCGTCGAAACGGTTAAGCCGCGACTATAGCCGAGCCGATAAAAACATGAACCCTGGCGTGTCGCGTAGTGGAAGTTTTCGCCGGTTCCGCCGAATACATGATCTCGTATCGTTATGGCGTGTGTTCGAGAGCATCAAGCGTCTGGAGGAATGTCCCGCCGCCGATACGAAAAAGCTCGACGTTGCAAAGCCTGACACGAATTAATCCAGCCGTCGCACTGCCTGCCAGAAAGGCTTATTGTGCGGAATATCGCTAAAGTCTTCCGTCGATCTGCCGATACCTTAGGGAGCAGCTTCGGACCGGCTTTCGGAGTTCAAAAAAAGCACTTACACGCCGGCGGCGTCACCATTAGACCTCATATGTTGCAAAAAAATAAACCACTCACGCTCGCGGCGATCCTGCTGGGCGCGTTTGCATCGGACGTGTCGCCCACGGAACTGGCAACGCTGTCGGTCAGCCTCGTCGTGCAGGAAAGCTGCGTGATCCAGTCGGCCGCCGAGCCCTCGGCCATCGCGAAGCCCAACGTGTCCTGCCTGCACGGCCAGCCCTACGACATCGCACTCGTGGCGGTGGATCCAACCCAAACCCCTTCTACCGTGCAGTACGCCAATCGCGGCGCCGCGCAGTCCACGGTGTGGATGGTGGGCTTCTGAATTCTGAAACGCACGCGCCGCGCTGCCGCAATGCGGTCTCAAAAGCTGATCGTGGCGGTAATCGTGTCCGTATACGCGCCCGGCGCGGGCGTGTTTTGCGCGGGCACCACGCCATACACGGTGAGTGCCTGCGAATTTCCCGTGCCGGTGCTGGTCGCCTGAGTGGTGCCGGCAGTGCCGTCGCCCCACGCGGTGGTCAAGCCCGCATCGAGGTAGAGCTGATAGTTCACCGTGCCCCCTCCTCCCGTGCGTGTCATCTGCCGCGCCGCTACCGTGCCATTCGTGCCGCCGTTCAATGCGATCCGATACGCGTCGCCGTTGGTGCATTGCGCCGTAATCGAAGCAGTGGCGTTCAACGCGCTGCTCAGCACGCCGGTGGCCGCAAAATTAAGGTTAGTTGCACTGATGTTGCAGTTGTTCACGACCGTCGCGGTAGCGTTGAACGCAAACGTGCCGGAGGACGCAGTGAGCGACGCGCAAGTCGGGGCCCCGAGTAAATAGAAGCCGGTATTAATCGATGTCTGGCTGCCGCCAAACGCTTGGGTGTATATCGTACTGGCGTTGCCGACACTCGGCACCGTGGGTTGATTGGCCGCGATCTGCCCGTAGATCGTCACGGACTGGGTCGCGCTTGTGCCGAGCGCGGGTTTGACCAGCGTGAGCGAGATCGGCGTGGTGCCGGAAGTGATCGACCCCCACACCAGCGAGTGAGCCGCGTCCTGATACAGGTCGTACTGCAACTGGTTGGCACCGTTAGTCATCGAGCGAGGACTGGTGCCCCCCAGGTTCAGGCACACCTGGGCGTTCGGCACCAGTGTGATTGCGGGCCACGTACACGTCACGCTCACGCTACCCGTCGTGGCGACGGCCGCGTGGCTGATCGGACTCACCGAACCGAAACTGATTGCCGATGCAACCGCCGAGCAGCTCTGCGCGCTCGCGCGGTTCGGCATGCCCAGCGCCACTGCGAACACAAGGCACACAAGGGAACAGGATCCGCCTCATCGCGCAGCCCCTGCTTGTGGACGGCACGTCAACGGGCCTATCGTCGGCAGCGAGCCATCGCCCGGATGCACGTAAGCAAATTCCACCGCGCAATGCAACAGACCGCTCTCGATGACCAGGTGATTGTCGTGCTGCAAGCCCTCGATGAAGGCCAGCCCGTCGTAGCCTACGATCGTATCGTTGCCGCTTTCCTCGTGATGCACAGCTGCTCCAGGCGGCAGCACGCGGCCATCGGGACCCTGCAGGATCACCGAGGCAGCGCTGTAATGCGTCACCCCGAAACGGGCGAGCACGCCCGACTGCGCCTGCGGCACGAGATTCATCGAGGTGGTGTCGATGCGCGCATCGGCGGGCAGCTTCATGCTGTCGATGGCCACCTGATTATCCTGATACGAGTTGAGATCGGGAACCAGGAAATGGCCGCCGCTATCGGTGACACCGATCACGCGGTTTTCATGCAGCACGGGAATGCCGGCGACACCATCGGTCGAGACCAGCGCGAAGCCGTCATAAATGCGGCGCGACGGCTGCACGCTGCCGTCCATCAGCACCACGGTGCCGGTGACATCGAGCGACGCGGTACCGTGTCCCGCGATGTCTTGCGCGACGGCCGTCACCTGTCCGCCCTTGCCGAGGTATTGCACCTGAGCCTGCCGATAAGGCGCGGCGCCCGCGTCGCCGGCCTGCACGCCCCAGCCCCAGCCGCCGTCGTAATCGGGTGGTCGCGTTGCGTTGACGTTGTAGTTCGACTGCCCGTTCTGTCTGCCGACGTTCGCGTTGACAGAGGTGTTGTTGCCCAGTCCGAAGCTCACGCTCAGGAACACGCCGCGCGAGTCGTGCTGCTTGAAATCCTTGTAGGCGCTGAGATTGAGCGAGGCCAGGTTGCCGATGTTCAGCGTGTACGACGCGGATCCAATCTGCGAAGGCTGCGCCTGCGGAAACTTGAAGCCGATATAGCTGAGCGAAAAAGTCTGGCTGTTGAAGATCGGCAGGGCAAGCGTCACGCGGTCGGTCGTGGTCGGCACAGGCGTGCCATCCCGGGCAGCGAGATCGCCATAGTTGCCGAACGCGCGAATGGTCTGTGCATCGATGGAAAAATGCGGCTCGATCAGTTCATAACCGAAGCTTGCCTGGGTGCCTGCCAGACGCCCCGCACTCGCCGACAGCGAGCCGTTGACAACGCCCGCCATGCCAAGCCGCACGAGCGCCCCGCCACCGGCGTTGTAGACCCCACTGGTGGCCTCCGTGTGCGCTTCGACCGTCAGGAGATCATTGACGCCATAGCGGGCCGAACCGCTGACCGCGGGCCGCGGATCGTAGTCGAACGAATTCAGGCCGTACGCACGGCGCAGGAAACCCGCCTCGAACGAATAGCTGGACAGTCCGGTGGCGAGCAGACGTGTGTCGACATAAAGCGGCACGGACGTCGCGACCGTGCGGCCCAGCGCGTCGCGCGTGATCACGGTCGCCTGGCCGCCCCCTGTGATGCCGGGCACGTTGTTGACGATGAACGGCCCGCTTGGCACATTGCCGCTGAATTGCCGGATGCTGTTGATATACAGGTCCACCGAGGACGGCACCACCGCCGACCCCGCGAACGCGGGCACGGGAAACGTCACGAGGTCCGGGCGCAACGCGAAATTGCTGCGCCACTGGAATCCGCCGATGCGCACTGAGCGCGACCACGCGAGCGACGACGAGATGGTGTCGCCGAACTGCGTCGTACTCAGCTTGACGGGGTCCGACATGCTCCACGACGTGTCGTAGCGCGTATAGCGGCGCTCGTTGCGATACAGGTACATGATGCCGGTATTGCTGAATACGCCGGTGGGATCGAAGTAACGCTCCTCGCTCCAGATCGCTAGTTGCGCGTCCGTGTTGCTTTGCGCGTAGGCGTCGTAGTTGATGAGCAACCCACGCGACGAGGTAGCCGGGGGCGTCTTGATCTGTGCGCGAGTATCGAAGCTATAGGGCTTGCGCAGGTTGTCCGGGACTTGCAGGGACACAACCTGGCGCGCGGCGTCGTAGGTGTAATGGAGCCCGGGGATGGAGTCCAGTTGCACCTCGGCAGTCTCCGCGATACCGAGCCGGTCGAGCGCGAGTCCCATGTTGTCCAGGTCCCTGGCCGTCACGGCGAGATGCCCGTCCAACTCACGAAACTGGGCGATCACCGAGGTGCGCTGGCCATTGAGTTCCACTTCCAGATACACGTCATGCGGGAGGTTCGCGCTCACGGGCAAGGCAAGCTGCGGTGCTTGCCCGTAAACGGGCAAGCAGGCGAGGACAACGTTCATCCCCGTTGCGACTAGCGCTATGCGGAGGCGGTGCAGATGACGCGTTGGCCGTCGTCGGATTCTCATCGATTGAATTGGGGTGCATCATGTCAACGCCCGGCACTACACAAGCATGCAGCGATGAGGTCATGCTGTTGCTAACCCGGCTGCCCAACCGTGACGGCGGCTTCGGACGGCAGCGAGTTGACCGCGGCCCGCACCTTCACCGTGCCGCGCATGTCGGCCTCAGCCGGCAGCGGCACCGGCCACTGGCGTGCACTTCCAGCCAGCGCGTAGCCGAGCAATCCCTTGTTGATCTCATAGACCTTGCCCGCGCTGTCCACCAGTTGAACGGCGGCGATCTGCGCACGCTTCTGACCGCCGTTATCGACGCGCAGCACCCAGCCGTTGTCGGTACGAACGAGGTGCCAGGAAAGCACGGGCTGAGGCGCCTTGCCGGCCGGTTCCACGAATACGGGTACGGAATAACGCAGGCGGATCATCACGCCGCCCGTAGGCGCTGCGTCCGGTGACGGCAGTTCGTCGATCAGGATCCGATAGCTCTGCTCGGCCGTGACCGGAGCGGGTGAAGTCCGCACCAGCCGGACAAGCTGGTCGGCCTGTGCGCCGATCTGGATCAACGGTGGACTCGCTACCAGCTCCTGCGTTGGTGTCAGCGTGTCTTCGCGACCGGACTGGTCCCAGCGAAACACGCGAACCTGGCCATACAGCGGCCGGTCACCGGGGTTGCGAAGCGTAATGCCCGTTGCACTCTCGTTCGACTGGAGATCCACCATCACCGGCGAAATCTGCAACGTAGCCGCCTGCGCGGTCAGCACTGCCGTGAACAGCAAAAGCGCAAAGACGTTCGAGATCCTCACCATGAGACCGCCCCTCGGCGGATCAAAAATAGACCGTTGCAGTGACAGTGGTCTGATAGAGATCAGGCTTCGGCGTGGCTTGCGGGGGTACCTGGCCATAAACAGTGAGTGACTGTGCTGACCCGGTGCCCGTCCCGGCCACGGTAT
Organism: Caballeronia mineralivorans PML1(12); assembly: GCF_001028175.1. GTDB lineage: Bacteria > Pseudomonadota > Gammaproteobacteria > Burkholderiales > Burkholderiaceae > Caballeronia > Caballeronia mineralivorans. Next base: position 8,085 of record NZ_AEJF01000041.1, on the reverse strand, counting down.
TCGTGCCCTGGGTGGTGCCCCATACGGTCGTGCGGCCGGCGTCCTGATAGAGCTGGAAGCCTACGGTCGTGCCGGTGTTCCCCGTGGCCGTACCGGCTAGCAAACGGCTTGTGACGGTCGAACCCGCCACCGTGCCGCCGTCCAGTCCGACGTTGTAGGGCGTGGTGTTCGTGCAGGTGACCGCGAGGGTGGTTTGCTGATTGAGCGCGGTAGCCAGCACGCCATTCGTGCCGAAGCTCAGCGGTGTGGCCGTAATCGTGCAATTGGCTTGCAGTGTCAGCGTGACATTGAACGTGGCCGTGGCCGTGCCGTTTGAATAGATGGCGGCGTTGGCAACGGGCATGACCTGTGCAGAAAGCAGGACGCCGGTGAGTGCGGACAAAATGACCTTTGGCTTCATCACGTTAACCCTCTATATGCGCCGATTATAATTACGCGGCAGAGCCGATCTCAAGTTTCAGAATCATATTACCTTTTGAACGAATCTTCTCCAAACGAAATAATCTTTAACAGTATTTAACCTTATAGCGGCGCAGATTGGAGTGCGGTTTAATTGCCGGCTTACGGCTTCGCGATCTATTCCGTCATAACCTCGGGAAGCTTAGGCATCTAATAAATAATCGTATCGCCGCTTGCATGGAAGTCATCTCCCGATCCAGTATTTATCGCGACGTCAAGCAGCCCTCTTTGCCACGGGTTATTTGATGTGCCGGGTTTGAATATTATTGGAAGATCCTTCGACAGTCGCCGCACAGCGCGAGTTCCATAGGTACTTTATTTAAACGGAAGACATAGCGTCGTGGATTTGTTTTCCGCAACTTCGCGGTCCGCCTCAAAATTGTCCACCCGGGAGGTTAATCGCTTAATCTGATCTGTAAAATGTCGCTCCTCCCCACAAATGGTTTGGCGTATTTCCCGGCTGAGGCCAAGGTCGGATATTCAGCGTCGACACGGATACCGTAAACATCAATTTATCTTCGTAATCGCGGTGACGCTCGCCATGAAGAATTCAAAGAGCGAATGGAATGCGGAAGCCCTGCGAGGCCGGCAGTTTTGAAAATGGAAACGGGGTTGGAAGCGTAGTCGAACAAACTGCAATGCGCAAACCCGCCGATTATTCGAGAGCGGCCAGCAGGTCGTCGATTGCACGGCATTTTGGTCCCGCCGAGAGCGGCGGCGCTGCTCGGACAGTCTGCGAGTAACTGTCAGTAACTATCACCCGGCCGTCTCGTCACCCCCCTGCGCCGCGATCAATTTAGCCAGTATCTTCCCGAGCGCCTCCCGCTCTGCCTGACCCAGCGTCGCGAGGATATCGTCATTGCGCGCCTTCGCGATCGCCGCGGCGCGTGTGTATGTCTTCTTGCCCTTGGCAGTCAATGTAACGACCACGCCCCGTCCGTCCGTCGCGCTCGACGTCTTCTCGACCAGGCCCTTTCGTTCGAGTATGTCTGTGGCGCGGCTTGCCTGACTGCGATCGAGATTGGATGCTTTGCCAAGATCCGATACCGAAAGCGTGCCGAACGAACCCACGCTTAGCAGGACACGAGCTTCCGTTAGCGTCAGGGCGATTCCATCGGTAAATGCTTCGTTCATCGTCCGGTCGGTCTGCTTCTTAAGCACGTGCAACCGATAGGTAAACAAGCCCTCGATCACGTTTCGATTCTTCATTCACTCCCTCGACTATTTGTTGCCCTTCATCTGTGCGCAAGCAGCATATCACCCTGGATAGTGCTTGCTGTAAGCATTTTCTTAAGTATTATATGCTTGCGCACGCATCAATTAATCGCTAGCATCGGGTTAGCTTTTTCAACGACGTCATACTATGAGCCTGGCAACCGCCTGCGAATTTCAGTCAATGCGGCGGAGCAGAATAGGGAGACACATCATGACCCATTCCGACCGTAGCACTCCGCCCTCGCCCGCCTGGTGTTCACCTGAAGAATGGGAGACCCGCCTCAAGCTTGCCGCAACGTACCGTGTGTTTCATGTGCTCGGCTGGACCGAGTTGATTTTCAACCACATTACGTTGCGTGTGCCCGGGCCGGGCAAGCACTTCCTGATCAACCCTTTCGGGCTGACGTTCGACGAAGTCACCGCGTCCAATCTGGTCAAGATCGACTTGAGCGGAAAAATCCTGAGCCCATCGGATTACCCTATCAATCCAGCAGGCTTCGTCATCCATAGTGCGATTCACGAGCATGTGGAGGACGCACATTGCGTCATGCATACTCATACGACCGCGGGGCTCTCGGTTGCATGCATGGAGGAAGGTTTGTCGTACACGAACTTCTACTCCGCTCAGTTGCACAACATGGTTGCCTATCATCCGTTCGAGGGCATCACCGTTCACGACGACGAGAAGTCGAGGCTGCTAAGCTCAATGGGCAACAAGCGCCTGCTGATTCTTCGAAGCCACGGACTGCTCTCGCATGGAGCCACGATCGCTCACGCGTTCGCCTTGCTGTGGACCCTGAACCGCGCGTGCGAGATTCAGGTCGTCACGCACTCCATGCGTGGCAACACGCTGCCCATCAGCGATGAAATCGTGAAAGGCACCACGCGGGATTCACTACAGTTCTCACCCGCACACGGCGCCGGCGAGAATGTTCTGGCCGCACTTATTCGACGCGTCGATCGCATCGATGCTTCGTACAGGAGATAGATTTGAACCAGCAAGCCATCAAAATCACCGTGGTCGGCGGGGGTGCCATCGGCGGGATCGTTGCTGCCCGTCTCGCGCGTGCAGGCATCGCCGTGAATCTCTTGGCGCGTGGCCCGCATCTTGACGCGATACAACGCAATGGCCTGACCGTCATTGAAGGCGACCAGCGTTATGTCGTCGACGTCAACGCGACCGATCAACCCGGCACGCTCGGTGTTCAAGACCTGCTGTTTATCTGCCTGAAGGGACCGGCACTGATACAGGCGGCGAGATCGCTGGCGCCGCTGGTGGACGGCAACACGCACATTGTCTCCGTCATGAACGGCGTGCCGTGGTGGTTTCTCAACGCGTTCGGCGGGCGTCTTGCAGGGCAACGGCTCGAATCAGTCGATCCGGGAGGCATTGTGTCGTCTGTACTGCCGCCGTCGCAGGTCTCGGGTTGCGTCGTGCATATTTCCTCGTCGATCGCCGGACCGGGCGTCATTAAAAAGGGCTATGGCAATCAACTCATCGTCGGGCCTGCCTCTGCCGGCGTCGCCGATCAGGCCGCCCGCGCGATCAACCTGTTGCGGCTCGCTCAATTCGACGTAACGGTATCGAACCAGATTCGCAGCGATATCTGGGTCAAGCTGTGGGGCAACATGACCATGAACCCCATCAGCGCGATCACGCGTTCAACTGGCGATGTCATTCTCGACGACCCGTTGACGGAGCAGCTGGTTGTTTCGATCATGGAAGAGGCGCGGCGGATCGGTGAGCAAATCGGGATTGAACTGAACATGACCGCTCAGGCGCGCAACGCGCAAACGCGCAAGCTCGGTGCGTTCAAGACATCGATGCTTCAGGACGTGGAGGCGGGCCGTCAGATGGAGATCGAAGCGATCCTGGGCGCGCCTCACGAACTTGCAGCAAAAGCCGGGGTTCCGGCGCCGTTTCTTAGCATGTTGTATGGACTCGCGGGCCAGTTGAATGCCAATTTAGGCGCCAATGCTAATGCGCCGACGCGTTAAGCGCTCAAGCGCTCAAGCGCCCGCCGTCTTCGCGCTTGCCCCCCGCGCCCGTGTTTTATCAGAAAATCTTGCCCGGATTCATGATGCCGTGGGGATCGAAAACCTTTCGAACCTCGCGCATGAGGCGAATTTCCAGCGGGTCTTTATAGCGGCTGAAATATTCGCGCTTCAGTTGCCCAATGCCATGTTCGGCGCTGATGCTGCCGCCGTAACGCGCCACTTCGTCCAGCACTTCGGCGGTCAATCCCTCGCCATGTTGTTTGAAGAAATCGCGCGGTGCGCCGGCCGGACGCGAGAGATTGTAGTGAAGATTGCCATCGCCGAAATGACCGAACACGATCAAGCGCACGCCGGCGTGATGCTTGTTGACACGTTCTCCCGCAGACGCAAGGAACGCCGGAATAGACGCGATCGGCAGCGAGACGTCATGCTTCACGTGCGGACCATCCGCGCGCTGCGCTTCGGAGATTTCCTCGCGAAGCCGCCACATGCTGTTCACCTGCGCAATTGATTCGGATACCGCAGCATCCACGCACAGCTCTCGTTCCAGTGCTTCGCCAATGACCGTCTCCACGAGTTCGCGCAAGGCTGCTTCATCGACGGTATCGGCGAGTTCGATCAGCACGTATCCCGGATGACGTTCGGCGAACGGAGCGCGCATGCCCTCGACCTGTTCGAGCACCATGTCCAGGCATTCGGCTGTGAAGAACTCGAACGCCTGCATGCGCGGGCCGCCGCGTTCGAACAGGAGTTCGAACAGGTCGAGCGCCTGCTGCGACGAATTCACGGCCGCCAGCACGACCACGCGCACATCGTTGCGCGGATAGAGCCGCAGCGCCGCAGCGGTGATGATGCCCAGCGTCCCCTCCGCGCCGATCAGCAATTGCTTCAGGTCGTAACCCGTGTTGTCCTTGCGCAGCGTGCGCAAGCCGTGAAAGATTTCGCCGTTTGGTAGCGCGGCTTCAAGACCCAGCACCAGTTCCCGCGTCATGCCGTAGCGCACGACATTCACGCCGCCCGCATTCGTCGACAGATTGCCGCCCAACTGACACGAATCTTCGGCGGCGAGACTGAGTGGCAGCAGGCGATGTTCATCGGCGGCTGCGCGCCGCAGGTTGCCGAGAATGCAGCCGGCTTCGGCGACCAGCGTATTGCCGATCGTATCGATGCTGCGAATCGCGTGCATCCGGTCCAAGCTCACGATCACGTTGGCCGGACTGGCGTCGGGTGTCGCGCCACCGCACAGGCCCGTGTTGCCGCCACGCGGCACGACCGGCACGCGGGCTTCCGAGCACAACGCGAGGCATGCGGCAACGTCGGCCGTACTCGAGGGGCGCACGACCGCCTGTGCGTGGCCTGTATATAGACCGCGCCAGTCCGACAGCCACGGGGCGATTGCGTCCGGTGCCGTGACAACGGCGTCGCGGCCGAGCTTGTCGATCAGACGTTGGGAGAAAGTGGAATCGGTCATTTGTTGGCGGTCGATTTGTTGGTCGATGAGTTCAGGGTGGCGGCGCCGACGAGCGCGTCGCCGCCGGGAATCGGCAGGTTGAGACGGGCAGCGGCGCGCCGCAGGTGCGAGGTCGCGGCAATGCGGGCCGCCCGCGAATCGCCGGCGCGGATTGCTTCGAATACGCGGACGTGTTCGCGATGCACTTCATCGGGCAAGCGCTGACGGGCGAGCGAATGTGTGCGGGCCGTCTGCACAGCCTGGCGGATCTGGAGGTTAAGGTACTGGAGCAGGTCGACGTAGTAGCGGTTGTGGGTGGCTTCAGCGATCGCTACGTGAAAAGCGATGTCCAGCTCAACAGCCTGATCCGGGGTGTAGAGGTTATCGGAGAGCGATCTGAGAATGGCCGCCAGCGCGTCGATGTCGGCGTCGGTCCGGCGCACGGCTGCCAGCGCCGCTGCCGCGCCTTCCAGGTCGAGCCGAAGTTCGTATACATCGGCGAGATCCGCCCGGTCCGCGCCGACCGCGTGGGAGACGCGGAAACCTCCCGTTTCCGTGCGCGCCTTCACGGTGCAGCCCGCGCCCTGCCGGCTGTCGATCAGGCCGTTCGAGCGCAAACGCTCCGTCACTTCGCGAATAACCGACTGGCTTACGCCGAAGCGGATGGCGAGATCCTTGCCGGACGGGAGTTTGGTACCGACCGGGTAGACCCCGTCGCGGATGTCGCCGGTCATTTGCTCGGCGACCTGCTGGGTCAGGGTTAGCGCTTTCGTCACGAGGGGTGCAGGCGTTTCCGCCGTCCATTTTCAGGTTATCCGGTTTGCATGTTATATGAAAACTTTTGATGAGTGAATGGAGAATGCTCCTACGCTCGGGCCAGGTTTGTGAGCAGCTTGTCCCGCAGCGACTGAAGCGAACACGCCGGCCTGACCGGCTTCACGCGCCGCGGATTTCCTTGACTTAGCTAGCGTAAGCACCCCTGGCGAACGACGAACGCCTTTAGGGGCGAATACTCTTCAAATTGGCTCTGAATTTTCCAGAATTTGCCAGCGTTTCAATAAATTGTTGTCCAAATAATACGCGGGCGGCGCAATGTCCCACGCGCAAACGAATGCGAGTTCTTTTTCATATAAATGAAACCGAGCCGCTCTAAGGTTCGTGCAGCCGGACGCTCAGCAGCCTTCTATAGCCTTACACACAGGGGATGCCGGGCGATTTCCTGCTTGTGGTCGGACGGCCTGCGAACCAGAAGATTTGGTCTGCCAATTATTTCCTCCAGTAATTTCTTGGAATATTGCTGTTTAAAGCAATGGAATAACCATGCGATCAAAACGCTTCTGGACTTTCCGACATCATTAACGAGGATCATTCCTCTTTTAGAACTGAAAAGAACAGATGAAAATTCAAAAGACCACGGCTGCCATCCTGACGATGGCAGCATTTGCGGGCGCCGCACACGCACAAAGCAGCGTGACCTTGTACGGCATTGCCGACGGCGGGCTTCTCTTCAACAACAACGTCAAGGGTGCGAAGCTGTACTCGTTCTCCAGCGCCAACTCGTCGCGTTGGGGCTTGCAGGGCGCTGAAGACCTGGGCGGTGGTCTCAAGGCGATCTTCACCCTGGAAAACGGCTATACCCTCGGCACCGGCACCTTGAGCCAGGGTGGGCTGGAGTTCGGACGGAAGGCCTTTGTCGGCTTGAAGAGCGATACGTACGGTACGGTCACGTTGGGCCGCCAGTATTCGGCGAGCAACGACGCCACCGCCTCGTTCGCGTCCGGCGCCGACTGGGCTGCATCCGGCCTCGGTTACGGTACGCGCGCAGGCGACGTCGATAACGTGGATACGTCGAACCGCGTTCAGAACGCCCTCAAGTATACGAGCCCCAACTACCGTGGTCTGACGGTCGGCGTCCTGTACAGCCTGGGCGGCCAGGCCGGCCAGTTCTCGAGGAACGAAGTCACCGACGCAGGGGTTTCGTACGCAAACGGCCCGATCAAGCTCGGCGCGAGCTACATGTTCACCAAGGACCCGTATTACGCGACGTTCGGTAATCAGGGCAACTCGTCGACGCCGTCGTCGTCGGCCACGGGCGCGAACAACAACATGCCGAGCCGCATTTACGGTGGCTACGCATCGGCGGGATCGCAGCAGATCATCACGGCCGGCGGTTCGTACGTGCTGGGAGCGGCGACGATCGCCGTGCTGTACTCCAACACGCAGTTCCAGAACCTCGGTTCGGTCAGCGCTGTGGGCAGCTACGGCACCAAGTACAACGGCGGAACCGCTACGTTCAATTCGGGCGAACTGAACGTGAAGTACGCGCTGACCCCTGCCCTGACGCTGGCCGGCGCCTACATCTATACGCATAACAGCGGCGCCGACGGCGTTGGCAGCGCCAAGTACAACCAGTTCAACCTTGGCACCATCTATTCGTTGTCCAAGCGTACGTCGTTCTACGCGATCGGCTTCTTCGAGACCGCTTCGGGTGTTGATTCGACGGGCAAAGCGGCTGTTGCGGACTTTAGCGGCTCGTCCTACTCGTCCAACAACCATCAGTTGGCGGCCATCATCGGCATGACCCACAAGTTCTAAGCGATGGCCTGACGCTTTGGCCGGCACGCCCGGCAGCGTTTCTTGAAGCGTTAAGGCACTCCGGCCTTCCCTGCACGGTTCTTACCGGGTAAGGGAAGGCCGGTTTTTTTGGCCATTCGTTTCGCTCGCCCCTTGCGGGAAGCTCTTCTGCTGCAGGACAGATACCCAAAGAAAAACGATATGAGCACTCGGCCCATATCGCCCACTCAGTCCTTCGTGGGAAAAATCGCCGGCGGGTGGAGACGCAAGCAAATTGGTAGTCTTTGACGCAAGATGAATGCGCTGCGTGCCGCCGAACGACGCGTGCGATTCGATCAGTTGGAGCGGCGCGTGCTTCTCAGTACAACACTACCGAGCGGATCGACTCA
>NZ_AEJF01000040.1 GCF_001028175.1 Caballeronia mineralivorans PML1(12) | reverse complement strand
TGGGTCCGCGCCCGACAGCGTGTAGTAGTCGGTGTGGCAAATGCCAGTCGCCTTCACTTCGATCAGCACTTCACCGGCGCGCGGCCCTTCGAGGTCGACTTCCTCGATCGTCAACGGTGCCCCGGCTTTCCATGCGATTGCTGCCTTTGTTTTCATCGTGCTTGCCCTCTGCTAGAGCGTTTGTTATTCGGATACTGTGCTGGCCGGCGTTCGCACATCAGGCTCCACGTCGTTGACTCCTTGCGCCTCGGCGACCAGCAGCGACCGCAGCTTCGTATCGAGATCGGCGAGCAACCCCGGCTCCACAAGCTCCCCTTCGAGATTACCGGTACTGGCCTGCGAGCGCCGATACCTGCCCAATGTTCTGCGGCGTGATGAAACCCGGTCCGGAACTGATGTTGCGCGCCTCGTAGACCGGTTTCAGCCCATAGTCCTGCAGACGCTTGGCGAACTTGGGGTCCTTCTCCAGCTCGGAGCGGGCCTGTACGACGTCCGTATTGCGATTCTTGTGCATGATCGCCAGCATGGCGACGGGGATATAACCTTGCAGGTAGGGCTGTTGATCAGTGCAAAACTTGATGGTGCCATCCTTGATCGCCTTGGCAACGTCGGCATCGATGTCAAAGGTCGCGAACCAGATCTTGCCGGCGAGTCCCATCTTCGTGACCGCGCGAATGGTGGGATCGGCGGAAGTCGGCCCGAGCGTCAGGACGGCCTGAGTGTTCGGGTGAGTACGCAGAAAGGCGCTGACCTTCGCTTCGATGTCGGTAGGATCCGTGCCTGCATCGAGCACGGATGCCTTCGTATCCGCACCGATAGCCTCGGCGAATCCGCGGCAACGCTCAAACGATAGTGGATTGGTCGCGTAGTGGTTCACGCAGACAAACGTCTTGATGCCGTCGGCCTTGGCGCGCAGTCCGGCTTCCTTGCCTGCCAGGTACTCGGGCTGCCCCACGTGCAGCAATGCACCGAGCTCCGCGCTTTGTTTTTCCGTACCGGTATTGGCGGTGATGAACGGGATGTTCTTCGATTTCAGCCGTGAGACCGAGCCCTTGAGCAGGTCGAAGTCTGCGATGGTTGTGACGACACCGTCATAGTTACGCGCTGCCGCCTGATCCACCAACCGGACCATGTCGACAATATCGCCGTTGGGCGGATTGCGGTAGTCGGTCGTGACATTGAAATCCGCGTCAGCCTGCTTGATGCCGTTCTTGACCGTGTTCCACCACGCATCCGAGTCCGGCGCGTGAGTGATGAAATCAAAATGAGCCACAGGCTCTGCGGTCGCGGTAGGGACGGTGGTTACCCACCGCCCCCCGCACAGATCCGTACGTGCAGAACTACCGCATCAAATGTGATCGAGCACATTT
>NZ_AEJF01000039.1 GCF_001028175.1 Caballeronia mineralivorans PML1(12) | reverse complement strand
GGGAATCGACAGGACGCGGACCTTGCCCCCGTCCTTCGGTATCTCCTGCCGCCGTGACCGCAGTGGCTTGTAGGTGTGCCCCGTCCGTTCGCCCTGTATCTGCTCGAGGAATGCCTCTACGCCTTGCGCCTCGATGGCCTCGAACGTTACTCCGTCGATACCCGGAGCACCGTTGTTCTTTCTGGCCAGCGCGTACGCTTCGCGCAGCGTCTCCATCTTGCAGACATGGACGTATAACCCCCAGAAACGCCAGGACGGTTCAGCCTTCGCCTTGACGTATATTCCTCGCCTCAGGTCCTGCAAACTGCTGGACGTCTTTGTCATCTCGTCCTTGCCTCCCATGTTGTCGAGGACGTTACAAACAGCAGGGCCCCTTCGCTCTTCCGGCGTTACCCGGCCTCATCGCTAGTACGGACCCATCCGCCACCCTCTCGCCTTCGATCCACTTCCCGGGTTCGCCGGTTATAGGACCTACCTTGCTCCGGCGATTTCGCGCCGGGGCGAGGAGGGCTTCTCCAGTTGCTCAGCATGTCCTTGTCATCGTGCCGTCGCTTCCACCCCGCCGAAGTGGAGTAGCCGTATCGGTCAGATTTCGGCTACCCATGCTGCCTTCGCCCTCACGGTTGCGGGCTCGGCCTTCGGGTCTCTTCACTTTCGAGGCCACATTCACGTTCATCTTCATTACGGCCCGATGACTCGCACGTCCCCCAAGGAGACGGCCGTCGATAGGCTTCAGAGTCTTGGTTTCCCGCCACCCTGCTATCCAAGCTACGGGGCTTCTGACTTCTACCCCGGCAGGTCTATCCCCTGCTGAACACGCCAGCCTTAGCTGGACGCACAACCG
>NZ_AEJF01000038.1 GCF_001028175.1 Caballeronia mineralivorans PML1(12) | reverse complement strand
AATGAGCGATACGTTAGAGAAAGAAGCACCCGCCACCGGTGGCTTCAAACCGAAGAAATCCGTCGCGCTATCGGGTGTGACGGCGGGTAACACCGCGCTGTGCACCGTCGGCAAGACGGGCAATGACTTGCACTATCGTGGCTATGACATCCTCGATATCGCCGGGTCGTCCGAGTTCGAGGAGATCGCATATCTGCTGGTGCATGGCAAGCTGCCCACGGTCGCTGAACTCAAGACGTACAAGATCAAGCTCAAGAGTTTGCGTGGCTTGCCTGCGAACCTGAAGGCCGCGCTGGAATGGATTCCCGCATCCGCGCATCCGATGGACGTGATGCGCACCGGCGTCTCCGTGCTCGGCACGTTGCTGCCCGAGAAAGAGGATCACAACATCTCCGGCGCGAAGGATATTGCCGATCGCCTGATGGCCTCGCTCGGCTCGATTCTGCTGTACTGGTATCACTATTCGCATAACGGCCGGCGCATTGAAACCGAGACCGATGACGATTCCATCGGCGGGCACTTCCTGCATTTGCTGCACGGTAAAGAGCCGTCGAAGTCGTGGGTCGATGCCATGCATGCATCGCTGATTCTGTATGCCGAACACGAATTCAACGCATCGACGTTCACCTGCCGCGTGATCGCCGGCACGGGCTCGGACATGTACTCGGCGATCACCGGCGGTATCGGTGCATTGCGGGGTCCGAAGCATGGCGGCGCGAACGAAGCCGCGTCCGACATCCAGTCGCGCTACCAGACGCCCGACGAAGCGGAAGCCGATATCCGTCGACGCGTGGAAGCGAAGGAAGTGGTGATCGGCTTCGGTCATCCGGTGTACACGATCTCCGATCCGCGCAACAAGGTGATCAAGGAAATCGCGAAGAAGCTGTCGAAGGAAGCGGGCGACACCCAGCTTTACGACATCGCCGAACGCCTCGAAACAACGATGTGGGACGCGAAGAAGATGTTCCCGAACCTGGACTGGTTCAGCGCGGTGTCGTACCACGCGATGGGCGTGCCCACGGCCATGTTCACGCCGCTGTTCGTGATCTCGCGGACCTCAGGCTGGAGCGCTCACATCATTGAACAACGCATCGATAACAAGATCATCCGGCCGAGTGCGAACTACACCGGTCCTGAAAA
>NZ_AEJF01000037.1 GCF_001028175.1 Caballeronia mineralivorans PML1(12) | reverse complement strand
TCTGAAGTTCCTGCCGCTAAATAAGCGAAAATAGCGCGCTGCGTGTGCCGGATAGCCCAAATCGGCGCGCGTGCTTTCGCAAAACGGGCCAATGCAGCCAGTCGTTTCACCCCACGAAGTGGCGCTGCAAAAGCCCCGATTGAACATTTAAACGAAATCTAGAAAGGCTGTCACTGATGAATAAACTCCTGATCGCTAGCGTTGTCGGCGCCCTGTCCCTCTCGGGCATGCTCGCCAGCACGAGCGCACTGGCCGCAGATGCAACCACCACCACGGCCGCCCCGGCCAAAGCAACCGCCAAGAAGGCAGTAGCAAAACGCCCCGCGCCGGCACGCCGCCTGATCAAGCGCAAACCTGCCGCGGAAGCCAAAGCCGCAGCAAAAACCGATCCGATCCCGGAAGGCTCGACAAAGTGGTCCTGTAACGAAGGCTTGGCTTTCTACCTGAAGGGCGACATGAAGCGTGACCAGGTCGTCACTGTGAACTGGGCGAAGAAGGACTATCAATTGCCGCGTGAAGCCACCACGACCGGCGCGGACCGCTTCCACGACGCAGCAACCGGCATGGACCTGGTCGTGATCCCGACCAAAGCCATGTTGTTCTCGGACAAGGACTCGTCGCGTCTCGCCGACGAATGCAAGACGGATGAAATGGCTGCAGCAGGCACGCCGGCACCCACGCAATCCAACGCACTGATCAAGAACGCCCAGTAAGTCTTTACCAGAGGTTTTTCGATGTCCGCACCGATTTCCAACGTCCGGCCCGAGCC
>NZ_AEJF01000036.1 GCF_001028175.1 Caballeronia mineralivorans PML1(12) | reverse complement strand
GATCGCGTATTAGTCGATATCGTCGACTACGTTCTCAACTACAAGATCGACAGCACGCTTGCGCTGGATACGGCGCGTAATTGTCTGATCGATACGCTCGGCTGCGGACTCGAAGCCCTGACTTACCCAGCATGCACCAAGCTGATGGGACCCATCGTGCCCGGCACGATAGTCCCCAACGGCGCCAAGGTGCCCGGCACTTCTTTCCAGCTGGACCCGGTTCAGGCAGCGTTCAACATCGGCGCAATGATCCGCTGGCTCGATTTCAACGACACGTGGCTCGCCGCCGAATGGGGCCATCCGTCCGATAACCTCGGCGGGATTCTCGCCACCGCCGACTGGCTCTCGCGCAATGCAGTGGCCACCGGCAAGAAGCCGCTGACGATGAAAGACGTCCTGATCGGCATGATCAAGGCGCACGAAATTCAAGGCTGTATCGCGCTGGAAAACTCGTTCAACAAGGTTGGGCTCGATCACGTTTTATTGGTGAAACTGGCATCCACGGCGGTCGTCGGTCAGATGATCGGCCTCACGCGTGATGAGTTGATCAACGCTGTTTCTTTGGCCTTCGTCGATGGCCATTCGCTGCGCACGTATCGGCATGCGCCAAATACGGGTTCGCGCAAGTCGTGGGCAGCAGGAGATGCGACCTCGCGCGCCGTGCGTCTCGCGTTGATCGCGAAGACCGGTGAAATGGGCTATCCGTCGGTTCTGAGCGCTAAAACATGGGGCTTTTACGATGTGCTCTTCAAGGGCAACGCGTTCAAGTTCCAGCGTCCGTACGGTTCGTACGTGATGGAAAACGTGCTCTTCAAGATCTCGTTCCCGGCTGAGTTCCACTCGCAAACCGCGGTGGAAGCGGCGATGACGCTGCACGCCAAGCTCGCAGAAACGGGTAAGAAGGTTGAGGACATCAAGAAGATCACGATCCGCACACATGAAGCGGCGATTCGTATCATCGATAAAAAAGGTCCGCTCGATAACCCCGCCGACCGCGATCACTGCATTCAATACATGGTCGCCGTGCCGATGATCTATGGTCGCTTGACCGCCTCGGATTACGAGGACTCAGTGGCCAAAGACCCACGCATCGACACCTTGCGTGCCAAGATGGAATGCGTGGAAGACCCGCAATTCACGAAGGATTATCACGATCCGGAGAAGCGTTCGATCGCCAATGCGCTGACCGTTGAGTTTAATGACGGCAGCCAATTCGGCGAGGTCGTCGTCGAATACCCGATCGGGCACAAACGTCGCCGCGAAGACGGCATCCCCCTTCTGGTCGAGAAGTTCAAGACCAATCTCGCACGGCGTTTCCCAGCCAAGCAGCAAGAGGCAATCCTTGCGGCATCGATGGATCAGGCAACGCTCGAAGCAATGCCGGTCAATGAATATGTTGATTTGTATGTGATTT
>NZ_AEJF01000035.1 GCF_001028175.1 Caballeronia mineralivorans PML1(12) | reverse complement strand
TAAGCATCCGGCGATCTCATCTGGTTTTCTGTTCCTGGGCGTAAGAGCATACGTTTCCACGATCAGGAAGCGGACACGTGCACACTATTTCCCAAGACATTTCGACCGGGCGCACACGGCGGACCTATAGCACCTCGTTTAAGTCAGAGCTTATCGAGCAATGTCGCCGGGTCGGCGTCTCATGTTCAGCCGTGGCGATCTCGCATGGCATGAATCCCAATGTGCTGCGGCGTTGGATTAAAGAAGCCGCTCATCCCAGCGACGCTGCGGCGACGGCGCCCACACCGGTTGATGTCGAGCTCAAGCCAGCCTTCGTCGCGCTGCCAATGACCGTGCCGACACCACAAGCGCCCGATGCGGCGCAAGTGAACGTGCGAATCGACATTCAGCGCAATGGCACAACCGTGTCGGTGCTGTGGCCGCACTTTTGTTTGAGCGACAGCGCAGCTTGGGTTCGGGAGGTGCTGCGATGATCCGCATCGACGCCATTTGGCTGGCGACCGAACCTCTCGATATGCGTGCCGGCGCCGATACCATCCTTACGCGTGTGGTGAAGGTATTTGGATCCGCACGACCTCACCATGCGTATCTGTTTGCTAACCGGCGTTCGACACGCATGAAGGTCCTGGTGTACGACGGATTTGGCGTCTGGCTTGCTGCACGACGCTTGAACAAGGGTCATTTCATTTGGGCCAATGGCCATAGTGAGATCGCTGAGACATTGAATCCCGAGCAATTGCGTGCACTCGTGATCGGGCTGCCCTGGCAGACGTTGGCGCACGACCACGTAATCGCGGTGGTATAGCAAATGACGTAAACAGTTTTGATTCCCCCAGCCTGTAGGTGCTGGCAAACTTGATGCATGAATTCACCCACTGATCTCGATGCCCTGAACCCCGATCAACTGCGCGCACTCGCGCGGCAGTTGATGACCCAGGTCGACGAGAAGACGCGTGAATCACACTACCGCCAAACGCGCATTGACCAGCTCACCCACGAGCTCTCGGTCATCAAACGCCTGCAATTCGGCAGACGTAGCGAACAGTTCACTGCCGAGCAGTTAAGCTTGCTGGACGAGGCCATTGATGAGGATTTGGCAGCGCTTGAGGCCGAGCTGGATGAACTGCGCTCGGACGCGCCGCAGGAGAAACCTCGCAAGCGGGCCAAACGCTTGCCGTTGCCGCCCCAGTTGCCCCGCACCGACATCCATCACGAACCGACGGAGTTGAGCTGCCCCTGTGGCTGCCAGCGCGTGCGTATTGGCGAGGATATCAGCGAGAAGCTCGACTACACTCCGGGCGTGTTCACCGTTGAGCGCCACATCCGTGGGAAGTGGGCATGTAAAGCGTGCGAGACGTTGATCCAGGCGCCGGTGCCGCCGCATGTGATCGACAAAGGAATTCCGACTAATGGCTTGCTCGCTCAGGTGTTGGTCGCCAAGTATGGCGACCACCTTCCACTGTACCGACAGGAACACATCTTCGGCCGGGCAGGCCTAGCTATTCCACAATCGACGCTCGGCGGCTGGGTGGGCGTATGCGGTGTGCGTTTGCAGCCCTTAGTCGACGCGCTTCGCGAGGAACTACTGCGCCACGGCGTCTTGCATGCAGACGAAACGCCGGTGCAGATGTTGAGCCCCGGCAAAGGGAAGACGCATCGCGCCTATTTATGGGCGTACACCTCGACCCAGTTCGCAGAGGTGCGAGCGGTCGTGTACGAGTTCGCTGACGGCAGATCTGGCGAACATGCGCGCGCCTTCTTGGGCAATTGGCGTGGCAAGCTGGTCGTTGACGATTACAGCGGTTATAAAGCAGGATTTAAGCTGGGCATCACGGAAATTGGCTGCATGGCCCACGCACGGAGAAAGTTCTTCGATCTGCATGCGAGCAAGAAGAGCCAGATCGCCGAGCAGGCATTGAAATTCTTCGTGGCGCTCTACGACGTCGAGCGCGAAGCCGCCGACTTAGACCCTGAGCAACGACGAGCGATTCGTGAGGAGCGAGGCCGGCCAATTGCACAGGCGTTGCACGTCTGGATGCTCGCACAGCGCAAACTTGTCTCCGAGGGCTCGCCGATCGCCAAAGCACTGGACTACAACCTCAAGCGTTGGCAGGCGCTCACGCGCTATCTCGACGATCCTCACGTGCCCATCGATAACAATCGAATCGAGAATCTGATTAGACCTTGGGCCATCGGACGGGCGAACTGGTTGTTCGCGGGTTCTCTACGCGCTGGTCAACGAGCCGCTGCCATCATGAGTCTGGTGCGTTCCGCACAACTCAACGGGCACGACCCGTACGCCTACCTAAAAGACGTCCTCACGCGGCTGCCCACCCAGCGAGCCGACCAGATTGGGGAGTTGTTGCCGCATCACTGGGTACCAGCTATCGCCTGATCGAAGCCGCCGATGACTTTACCGGGTGCTTAC
>NZ_AEJF01000034.1 GCF_001028175.1 Caballeronia mineralivorans PML1(12) | reverse complement strand
CCTTCAGCTGACTGATGCCACCTTCGTATCCAGCGTCCTGCAATTCGCGTAGCAGAACCGTCGCCGGAATCCAGTGCGGTCGCGCGGCGGCGACACGCTCCACCAGATAGTCCTTGAACGGGTCGAGCTTCGTTGCTCGAGGCTCACGCTGGCTGTAACGGTTCGCCTGTTCGTCTCTCAGATAGCGGCGCACGGTGTTACGCGATAAACCCGTTTGCCTCGCTATCTCACGCACCGCCGTCCCGCGTCGGGCCAATACCTTGATTTCCACTGCTTGCTCCTGAGTCAGCATCGGCGGCAAAAGCCGCCATCGTCTCCCAGGTGGGTCAGGTTTACTTCGGCGATAGGGTCATTTTTACATCGGCGCTAACA
>NZ_AEJF01000033.1 GCF_001028175.1 Caballeronia mineralivorans PML1(12) | reverse complement strand
CGCTTAGTGCGGCTGCAAAGCCGATGAAAGATAGTTGATGAAAGTTCAATACGGAGAAGAATTGGCGAATCGCTCTGGCCCCGAGTCATGCGGCATGCATCGCGAGGTACATGTCGAAGCGTTGACAGGGGAAACCGACAGGCCAGCCATTGAGCCGCGAAATAGTTCCTCTGGGATGCCGACGCTGTTAAGCGAAGCGGAAGGCAACACGGAGCACGACGATAATCGCAAGTCGTGCGCTGATCCTGCGCGGTCGGAGACCCTGTGCATGTCGGGAAGTCTTTCATACGGAAGCAGCGAGATCTCATTGGTGTCCGGCGCCACATGGCCGGACAGGGCTGGGAAGGTCAATGACCGTAATCCAGCCATTGACGCCGGTGAGAAGTCGGATACGCCCATAGTACCGAAGAAGTTGCCGAACAAAGGGGATGACCCGGCGGAGGTGATGGAGGGAAGGGGCGTAACCAAAGGGAACGCCGACGAGGACCCCGCGCCCCGGACTCAGAGCCGGGATATAAGCGCGTCGACGGGACTCGAAGGCGTACGTGAAGCAGCTCGACGGAATCGGAAGTTGCGCTTCACGGCACTGCTGCACCACGTTACGCCGTCACTGTTGGTGGAGAGTTTTTATGCTCTTCGCAAGCAGGCAGCGGCAGGCGTGGACGGCGTAACGTGGCACGACTACGAGAGCCAGCTTTATGGGCGCGTACATGAACTGCACCGGGAGATTCATTCGGGTGCCTACCGTGCACAAGCGTCCAGAAGGGTTTGCATTCCGAAAGCGGACGGCAAGTTGCGTGCGTTGGGGATTGCAGCGCTGGAAGATAAGATTGTGCAACAGGCCGTAGCAACGGTACTGAGTGCAATCTACGAGCAAGACTTCCTCGGGTTCTCGTACGGGTTTCGACAGGGACGCGGTCAGCACGACGCGCTTGATGCCTTATCGGTAGGGATTTCGGATCGGAAAGTAAACTGGATTTTAGATGCGGATATTCGTTCGTTCTTTGATGAAATTGATCACGAATGGATGCTCCGCTTTCTAGAACATCGGATTGCTGACAGACGAGTAATTCGCATAGTCCGAAAGTGGCTCAGGGCAGGCACTATTGAGGATGGACGCCGCATCGCCTCTGTGCGGGGGACACCTCAGGGCTCTGTGATTTCGCCCTTGCTTTCAAATATCTACTTGCACTATGTGCTGGATTTATGGGCGCAGCAATGGCGCCAACGACATGCTACTGGCGATGTCATCCTCGTACGCTACGCCGACGACAGTGTGGTGGGCTTCCAATACGAAGGCGATGCAAAACGATTCTTGGCGGCACTGCGGGAACGTCTTGCCAAATTCAAACTGAAACTTCACCCGGACAAAACGCGGCTGATTCGCTTCGGGCGATTCGCCGCGCAACAACGTCAAGAGCGTGGGGCTGGAAAGCCGGAGACATTTGATTTTCTGGGCTTCACGCACTGCTGTGGCACGGCTAGGTCGAATGGCCAATTCAAGATCATTCGGTTGACGAGCAAGAAGCGGATGCGTGCATCGCTGGCGAGCATCCGGCAAACGCTGATGCGGCGTCGCCATGAACCAGTACCCGTAGTAGGTCGATGGCTGAGGCGGGTGATCCAGGGGTATTTTAACTATCATGCGGTGCCGGGCAACCTTCGCCGCTTGTCGGGCTTCCTTTACGCAGTGCGCCGCTCTTGGCGTCACGCACTGCTGCGAAGAAGTCAGCGGCATCGGCTGCCTTGGTCACGGTTCAGCCGTGTGATCAGCAAATACCTGCCCCCTTGCAAAGTACTTCACCCGCATCCGTCGGAACGGTTTTACGTCAACACCTTTGGTAGGAGCCGTATGCA
>NZ_AEJF01000032.1 GCF_001028175.1 Caballeronia mineralivorans PML1(12) | reverse complement strand
CTAAGAAGCTGTTGCGAAATTAATCAAAGGTGCTGTTAACTTTTTCTAGTTGGTGTTAACTTCATGTCTTGTTTTGCCTGACAGGAAGCGATGCCTAAAGAATTGATAGACGATGAATTGTGGTCACTGATCGAACCGCTTTTACCCAAGCGTTTGCCGCGCAATCGCCAATATGCCGGTCGCAAACCCATTGCCGATCGAGCCGTGCTAACGGGCATCGTGTTCGTTTTGCGCTCGGGTATCGCGTGGAACTTGCTACCGCAGGAAATGGGCTGCGGCTCAGGCACGGCCTGCTGGCGGCGACTCGTCGCGTGGCAAGAAGCCGGTGTCTGGGAGCGTATCCACGAGACCATGCTGGCCGAACTACGTCGTCGCGGCGAACTCGATTTGACGCGAGCGCTTGTCGACAGTTCATCAGTGCGCGCCATGCTGGCGGGAAAAAAACCGGGCCCAATCCCACGGACCGGCGCAAGCTCGGCAGCAAGCACCACCTCATCGTCGACGCGCAAGGCATCCCGCTTGCGGTCATCCTGACAGGGGCCAATTGCAACGACATCACGCAGCTTGAGCCCTTGGTTGCGGCTATTCCCGCGATACGAGGCCGGCGCGGTCGACCCTTGCGCAAGCCCGAGATCGTTCAGGGTGATCGTGGCTATAGTTCTGAGCCGCATCGCAAACGCCTGCGCAAACGTGGCATCAAACCTGTCCTTGCAAAAATCGGCTCGCCGCATGGAAGTGGACTGGGCAAAACGCGTTGGCCGGTGGAGCGCTCCATTGCCTGGCTCCACTCGTTTCGACGCTTGAAGTTTCGCTACGAACGCTATGCTCATGTCCACGAGGCATTCCTATCTTTAGCTTGTGCACTGATTTGTTGGACGCGTCTGAAATCCCTAATCAACTAATTTCGCAACAGCTTCT
>NZ_AEJF01000031.1 GCF_001028175.1 Caballeronia mineralivorans PML1(12) | reverse complement strand
TCGATTCTGTTGAAAAACAGTTGTTTTTAGGCGCGACGAAAAAGTCATGTGCTGCAACTTTGGCTTTACGTCGTCAGCAAACCTGGGAATTTGATAGCAGTTGCGACTGCGTCGCTCATCACGCAGTCGCAATCTCCATCTTGTCACCTTTGGCCATGAGTCGAATCGCCATTCGCCGTAGGTTTTGCGCCGTTGCTGCCAGCAAGAACTCATCATGCGCACCGCTTGGCCCGCGCAGCCGCAAACGGTCAAGCTTCAAAATCCGTTTGAGGTGCGCGAACAGCATTTCCACCTTCTTTCGCTCACGTCGAGATTGTTTGTAGGCAGGTGTTGTCGCGATGCGTCTTGCCTCGTCACGTGCAGCTTCGTGGATGCTTCGCGTGACCTTGCGAAACGGGGTCTTCGGACAGCAGCGTTGCTTTATTGGACAGCCAGCGCAGTCGAGTTGGCTTGATCGATAGATAATCGTATCGGCCTTGGTGACGTGCGTACGCGAGTTCTTGAATTGGCGGCGGTCACTGCGCAGTGCTTTCCCAGCAGGACAACGATACTCGTTGTCCGTCTCATTCCACTTAAACTCGCTGCTGGAGAATGTATTGTCCTTGGGCGCGTACCTTTCCCAAACCGGGACGTGTGGTGCGATCTCTTTCTGATCGACCATCCAACCAAGCATCGCTGCCGTGCCGTAGGCGGTGTCGCCTACAAGGCGAGCGGGCTTGAGACTAAGCCCTTGTTCAACTCTCTCAATCATAGTTCTCGTTGATTCGACCTCGTGGGATCGGTTTGCGGGCGTCGCCTCAACGTCCATGATGATCCCCGCTTCCAGGTCGATCAGATAGTTGGTCGAGTAGGCGAAGAACGCGGGACCACCAGGTGCAGCGGTCCAACTCGAGGCAGGATCGCTCAGGGAGATCATCTTCGGCGGCATAGACGACTCTGCGGATTCGTCTGCGTCGGAACCTACTGGATTGCTCTCTTCAAGGGCCTGGAGATACTCCCGCACAGCGCGACTCTGTTTTGCGGTAGGTCCCCAGTCGATGGGATCTGTTCCCGGCACCGCGCTTGAACGACTTGCATCCGCCTTGATAATACTTGCATCGATAGCGAATCCCTCACCCCTCACAAGCCCCTCAGCCATGCAACGGCCCAAGACGGATTCGAACACATGGCGTAAGACGTCGCTATCGCGAAAGCGTCCGTGGCGATTCTTAGAGAACGTCGAATGTTCAGGTACTGCGTCATCCAAACCCAGGCGGCAAAACCAACGATATGCCAGATTCAGATGGACCTCTTCGCATAGCCTGCGCTCGGAGCGAATGCCGAAGCAGTAGCCCACGATCAGCATGCGGATCATGAATTCCGGATCAATCGAAGGTCGACCGATCGGACTGTAGAAAGGCGCGAGGTGCTGACGCAAGTCGCCGAGATCGAGCGCCCGGTCGATGCCTCGCAGCAGGTGAGTTTGAGGCACGTGATTGTCGAGGTTGAACGAGTAGAAAAGCTTGTTCTGCCCGCTATCCAGTTGACCCATCATGACGATCTTCTCCTCGTCGATCAATATCTATAGGATACCTAACAATAAACATAAAGGCGACTTTTTCAACAGAATCGG
>NZ_AEJF01000030.1 GCF_001028175.1 Caballeronia mineralivorans PML1(12) | reverse complement strand
CCCTTCTTCATCAGGTCGAAGCCTTCATTAATGCGCTCGAGCGGCAGCGTGTGCGTGATCAGGTCGTCGATATTGATCTTGCCTTCCATGTACCAGTCCACGATCTTCGGCACATCGGTACGACCGCGCGCGCCACCGAACGCCGAGCCCTTCCATTCGCGGCCTGTGACCAGTTGGAACGGCCGCGTGCTGATCTCTTCGCCCGCCGCCGCCACGCCGATGATGAACGACTGGCCCCAGCCCTTATGCGTGCATTCCAGCGCCTGACGCATCACCTTCGTATTGCCGATACATTCGAACGAGTAGTCCGCGCCGCCATCGGTGAGTTGCACGATGTGATCGACCACATTCGGCACTTCGTTCGGGTTGATGAAGTGCGTCATGCCGAACTTCCTCGCGAGTTCCACGCGGCCCGGATTCAGATCGACGCCGATGATCTTGTCGGCCCCGACCATCTTCGCGCCCTGGATCACGTTCAAGCCGATGCCGCCCAGCCCGAACACGACCACGTTCGCCCCCTGCCTCGACCTTCGCCGAATACACGACTGCGCCCACGCCTGTCGTCACGCCGCAGCCGATGTAGCAGATCTTGTCGAAGGGCGCATCTTCGCGCACCTTCGCGACCGCGATTTCCGGCACCACGATGTAGTTAGAAAACGTCGATGTCCCCATGTAATGGAACAGCGGTTTGCCATCGATGGAAAAGCGCGACGTGGCATCGGGCATCAAGCCGCGGCCTTGCGTCGAACGAATCGCCTGGCACAGATTGGTCTTTCGCGACAGGCAGAACTTGCACTGCCGGCACTCGGGCGTATAGAGCGGAATGACGTGATCGCCTTTCCTCAACGTGCCCACGCCTGGACCGACATCCACCACAATGCCCGCGCCTTCATGCCCGAGAATCGCCGGGAAAATGCCTTC
>NZ_AEJF01000029.1 GCF_001028175.1 Caballeronia mineralivorans PML1(12) | reverse complement strand
CTCAGTTGTCCGGATTGGCGGCGGTGAAACTGGCAAAGGCGCTAAAAGGAGGATTGAGCGCGACGCCATTGTTCACAACACCCCACGTGTTGTTCCCGCTATCGAGTTCGAAGTAAATCACGGACTGAATGTTGTGCGTCTTGCGTGCCTGGTAGAACTCGCCGAGGTGGGACGTAATGTATGTGCCACGGAAAGCCTGCGAATCTTCCGGGTTTGCGTTCCATTCGGAGATGATGAACGGAACGCCGTAGCGGGCCTTGCAGTAAGTAGGAAGATCGAAGCCCGGGCTTGCGCCGTCTTGGCCGATGTTGAAGATGTCGCCGTACACCTCGTAGTTGTGCCAAGTCGTGATGTCCCAGCGCACGACCGGGTGGCCGCCCGAGCCGTCCGGCTGCATGCCATCCCACAGGGCATCGGACGCACCCGTGTCCGCTACGCAGAAGTTGATGCCGCACTTCGCGCTCGG
>NZ_AEJF01000028.1 GCF_001028175.1 Caballeronia mineralivorans PML1(12) | reverse complement strand
GCATCGTGACAAACTTCATATCACAACCACCTGGACCTTCGATTCCCTGCGAGGGCCGTCCTGCCTGGCTCTCCAGCTACCGAAACGAACCGCTAACCCCTTACTTCCCGCTTCTCTTCGCCTCATCCAGAAGCGAAGAGGCCGAATTCTAGTGGGTGCTTCGGGGTTGCGCAAGGGGTTTGTGAAAAGAATATTAAAGGCGCGCAGAAAGCGTCTGCCGTCATGAGATACCGAGGACTGGATTCGTACCGAATAACCGTAGTGCGCCTCACACGATGATCACGTCGCGCATGCGCTGTCCCAGAGATCTCGTCTACGGAAGCTATCAGTCTTCCGACTACCATCCAGCGCGCGGCAAACCGCCAACGAGCAATTCACAAAAGCATTCGACGCTCACTCTGGGTTCAACGCCTCGCACAAGCTGGAAAAGAAAAAACCCCGCAGACCGTTACCGGGCGCGGGGTTGAACAACGTCTTGGTACTTCATGAAAAGCTAAACTGGTGCCGGCTGCAGGACTCGAACCCGCCACCTTCTGATTACAAATCAACTGCTCTACCTGATGAGCTAAGCCGGCGAAGTCAGCGATTTTACTTCATTTAACGACCTTGAGGTGACCTCGACCAGGCGATTTAGATCCATCGTCGTCGGGAGGAGGCTCGTCATCGCCTCGCGTGGACGCCGTCGTCTCACGATGCTCGATCCGCTCAGCCCCACTTTCCTCCGGACCCAGCTCCGACGAACGCGGTCCGTCCTCGCCCGACACATCCGGTGCCGCGCCGATCGCAGCGGAATCGACGGGAAACGCCATGCCCTGGCCATTCTCTCGTGCATAAATAGCGAGCACGTTGGTGACCTGCACCTCGATCTTGTGCGACTTGCCCGAAAAGCGCGCGCTGAACTCGATCCACTCATTGCCCATCTGCAGTTGGCTTGTGGCCTCGAAGCTGATGTTCAGCACGATCTCGTCGTTGCGCACGAACTGGCGCGGCACGCGCGTGCCGTTGTCGACCCGCACCGCGATATGCGGCGTAAAGCCGTTATCCGTGCACCACTCGTAGAGCGCGCGCAGTAGATAAGGCTTGGTGGATATTTCTTGCATCGACTTGCCCTCTATCGATGCGGAGCACCACCGGTCGAGCCGGCAAGCCCCGCAGTCGAATACGTTAGCGACGCATCACTTTTTCCGAAGGCGTCAGCGCTTCGATATAAGCCGGCCGGCTGAAAATCCGCTCGGCGTACTTCATCAACGGCGCAGCGTTCTTCGACAGCTCAATGCCATAGTGATCCAGACGCCACAACAACGGCGCAATGGCGACGTCGAGCATGGAAAACTCTTCGCCGAGCATGTACTTGTTCTTCAGGAAAATGGGGGCGAGTTGCGTCAGGCGATCGCGGATGGCATTGCGCGCCTTCTCGTGATTCTTTTCCGCTGCCTTGCCCTTCTCGTTTTCCAGCGTGCCAACGTGCACGAACAGCTCTTTCTCGAAGTTCAGCAGGAACAGGCGGGCGCGGGCGCGCTGCACCGGATCGGCGGGCATGAGTTGCGGATGCGGAAAACGCTCGTCGATGTATTCGTTGATGATGTTCGATTCGTACAGGATCAGGTCGCGCTCGACCAGGATCGGCACCTGTCCGTACGGATTCATCACCGCGATGTCTTCCGGCTTGTTGAACAGGTCAACGTCGCGGATTTCGAAGTCCATGCCCTTTTCGAACAACACCAGCCGGCAGCGCTGGGAGAACGGGCAAGTAGTGCCGGAGTACAAAACCATCATGATTAAAAGTCCCTTCAGAAAAACATAAGGGCCAGCGTGCGAAAAGCGCCTGCTAGGAGGCGCTTTGACGACGCTGACCCACACCGATCGCGGCGTGTTATTTAATCTGCTTCCAGTATGCCGCGTTGAGGCGCCACGCCAGAAAACTCAAAATACCCAAGAACATCAGGACCCAGACGCCTAGCTGTTTTCGCGTCTGCTGGGCCGGTTCCGACATCCACGACAGGTACGAAACCAGATCGGCCATAGCCGAATCATAATCTACTGGCGACATCGTCCCCGGAGTCACTTGGGTATAACCCGCGAAATGTTTGACCTTTTCGCCGGTTTTCTCATCGACTTCGGTATCGAATTTCGCCGTCCGCACGCCCTGCAATTCCCACAGCACATGCGGCATTGCGACGTTTTCATACACAAGATTGTTCCAGCCGGTCGGCCGGGTATCGTCGCGATAAAAACTCCGTAAGTACGTGTAGATCCAATCCTTGCCGCGTGCCCTCGCCTCCACCGACAAATCCGGCGGCGACGCCCCAAACCACGTTTTTGCATCGTCGGGGCGCATGGCGATCGTCATCGTGTTGCCGATCTTGTCCGTGGTGAACAACAAATTCGCCTGGATCTCCTTCGGATCGATGCCGATGTCCGTTAGCCGGTTGTAACGCATCAAATTCGCACTGTGGCAATTCAGACAATAGTTTACAAACAATTTAGCGCCGTGTTGAAGCGAAGCAAAATTATCGGCGCTATCGGGTGCGGCATCGAGCGGCACTTCTTGCGCATGCGCCGGGGTCAAGCCGAGCGCAATCAGCGCCGCGCCAATCACCGCGAGGGTAGAAAACCATTTTTTCATCGCGTGTCTCCTGTCGACCAGAGTTGGCGCTTTAGCGCCTTACTCTGGTCCCATGCAAGTTTGCTCGCGGTCGACCAGAGTTAACCTCTGGTCGCTGCAACGTGGTTGCTGTCTGGGGGCGCGGGGTCAGTGCGGCTTGAACCGCACGCGATCCGGCGGCTGCTTGAAGCGGCCACGCGTCGTCCAGAAGGGCATGCCGAGGAAAAACCCGAAATAAATCAACGCACAGATCTGCGCGATCAGCGTGCTGGCCGGCGACGGCGGTTTCGTGCCGAGATAGCCGAGTACCAGGAACGCAAACACGAAGACGCCATAGAAGATCTTGTGGAAGAGCGGACGGTATCGGATGGATTTAACGGGACTACGGTCAAGCCACGGCAGGAAGAACAGCGACACTACCGCAGTCCCCATCACCACCACGCCCCAGAACTTCGATTCCGTCAGCGCCATGAACACTACGACCAATAACGCCAGCACCGGCAATCCCAGCCGCCATTTGCCGCGCGCTCGCAGCAGCGCCAGCACGCCCAGCGCCGCAATTACGATCATCAGCACGATCTTGAACGGATCCGTGGTGGCACGCAGCATGGCGTAGAAAGCCGTGAAGTACCAGACCGGCGCGATTTCAGGCGGTGTCTGCAGCGAATTTGCAGGTACGAAATTGTTGGCTTCGAGGAAATAACCGCCCATTTCCGGCGCAAAGAAAATGATCGCAGCGAAGATGAACAGGAACACGCAGACGCCCATGAAATCGTGAACGGAGTAGTACGGATGGAACGGGATGCCGTCGAGCGGAATGCCCTTTTCATCCTTCTTCGCCTTGATCTCGATGCCGTCCGGATTATTCGATCCCACTTCGTGCAGCGCCACCAGGTGCGCGACGACCAGGCCGATCAGCACCAGCGGAATGGCGACCACGTGGAACGCGAAAAAGCGGTTGAGCGTCACGTCCGACACGACGTAGTCACCACGAATCCACAGCGACAGATCCGGCCCGATAAACGGAATCGCCGAGAACAGATTCACGATCACCTGCGCGCCCCAGAACGACATCTGACCCCACGGCAAGAGATAACCGAAGAATGCTTCGGCCATGAGGCACAGGAAGATCGCGCAGCCGAAGATCCACACGAGTTCACGCGGCTTGCGGTACGAGCCGTACATCAGCCCGCGGAACATGTGCAGGTAGACGACGACGAAGAACATCGACGCGCCCGTGGAGTGCATGTAGCGGATGAGCCAGCCCCACGGCACTTCGCGCATGATGTATTCGACCGATGCAAATGCGAGCGTTGCGTCGGGCTTGTAGTTCATCGTCAGGAAGATGCCAGTGACGATCTGGTTCACCAGCACAAGCAGCGCCAGTGAGCCGAAGAAGTACCAGAAGTTGAAATTCTTCGGCGCGTAGTACTCGGAAACGTGCGTCTTCCAGGTCGATGTCAGCGGAAAACGCCGGTCGATCCAGCCCAGGAAACCCGTTGTTTCCACTTCTTTGTCGGTCGCCGCCATTACGCTTCTCCCTTTTCGTCCTTGCCAATCACGAGTGACGTCGCCGAAGTGAACATATAGGGCGGGATGTCCAGGTTTTGCGGTGCCGGCTTGTTCTTGAAGACACGGCCAGACAGATCGTAGGTCGAACCATGGCATGGGCAGAGAAAGCCGCCTGGCCAGTCGTCGGGGAGATTGGGTTGGGCGCCTTCCTGGAAGCGCGGGGTAGGAGTACAGCCAAGGTGCGTGCAGACTGCTACGGCAACCAGCACGTTCTTGTGATCCGCGCGCGAACGGTACTCGTTGTTGCAGTACTCCGGCAGCGGCATCGTGAATTCTTTCTTCGACTGCGGGTCGGCGAGTTCCGGATCGGCTTTCTTGACATCGGCGAGCATTTCGTCGGTGCGGTTCAGAATCCACACCGGCTTACCGCGCCAGGCAACCGTCATCAGGTCGCCAGGCTTGAGACCTGATATATCCACTTCGACCGGCGCGCCCGCTGCCTTGGCTTTTTCCGACGGTGCAAACGACCCGACGAACGGGACACAAGCGGCTACGCCGCCCAGTCCGCCCGCTACGGTCGTCGTGATCAGCCAGGTTCGGCGGCTGCCGTCGACGCGTTGATCTTCGTTGTCTCGCATCACACGCCCCACTTCTAAGTTGGATTTATACCGTCAGTTCGTTCTACCGACGCTAGTGTGCGCGAATGGAGTCGTCATTTACAAGAGTTGAATAGCAAAAAACGCTCGAAGTCCTTCATTCTTAAGGGTTTCCCCGCACTTATCGCGACTATCGAATGAAGGGGTTATTTAACCCATCTCGATTATTTATTGCAGCGCAAGATAATCAGACAGGATTATCGATATCGATAAAGACATGCTCGATATCGAAATGCTCCGCCACATGGGCGCCGAGCGCCTGAACGCCGTATCGCTCGGTGGCATGATGCCCCGCCGCAATGTAGGCCACGCCGCTTTCCGCCGCGATATGCATGGTCTGCTCCGACACTTCACCGCTCACGTAGACGTCGGCGCCGGCGGCAATGGCTTCGTCAAAGAAGCCCTGCGCGCCGCCCGTGCACCATGCAACGCGACGCAGTTCCCAGTCCGGATTGCCGAACACGAGCGGCTTGCGTCCGACTTCGTTTTCGACCGTCGCGGTGAAATGTTCGAGCGACAACGGCACGGGCAACGACGCGATCCAGCCAAGATCCTGGTCGCCGAAACGGTTGTCCGCGATCAAGCCCAGACGCGCGCCGAGCTGGGCGTTGTTGCCGAACTCGGGATGCGAGTCGAGCGGCAGGTGATAGGCGAACAGATTGATGTCGTGAGCGAGCAGCGTTTTCAGGCGCTGATATTTGCGCCCCGTGATCTGCGGCGCTTCGTTCTTCCAGAAGTAGCCGTGATGCACGAGCACGGCGTCGGCGCCCCACTCGATCGCGGCCTCCAGAAACGCCCGTGAAGCCGTTACGCCCGTTGCCAGTTTCCCAACGCGGCGCGAGCCTTCAACCTGCAGACCATTCGGGCAATAGTCCTTGAAGCGCCCGATTTCAAGCAGATTGTTCAGATACAATTCTAGTTCGATCCGATCCATGAATTCCTCTATTCCATCAAATGCTTAGACGCTTCTGGCTGTTTTTTGCCCAAGCGGTGACCGTGCTTTTGGCGCTGATGTTCATCGTCGCGACCTTGAAACCGCAGTGGCTTCAACGCCAGGGAACGTTCGGCAAGCAGCTCGCCGAGCCGATCGTTGCGTTGCAGGAAGTTGCGCCGAGCATCGGTTCCCGGCCCGCCCAGTCGTCCTATGCGGATGGCGCGCAGAAAGCGATGCCCGCCGTGGTTAACGTGTTTTCGAGCAAGGACGGCTCACTACCGCCTGATCCGCGCGCGAAAGACCCGCTGTTTCGCTATTTCTTCGGCGACAAGAACAAGCGCAAGGGCGAAGAAACACCGGCGTCGAATCTCGGCTCAGGCGTGATCGTCAGCTCCGAAGGTTACATTCTAACGAACCAACATGTCGTGGATGGGGCTGATCAGATTGAAGTTGCCTTGGCTGACGGACGGACGTCGACGGCGAAAGTGATCGGCGTGGATCCGGAAACCGACCTCGCCGTGCTGAAGATCAACATGACGAACCTGCCCATCATCACGCTCGGCCGCATGGACCAGACGCGTGTGGGCGACGTGGTGCTGGCGATCGGCAATCCGTTCGGTGTCGGGCAAACGGTGACCATGGGGATTGTCAGCGCGCTTGGACGCAATCACCTCGGCATCAATACGTTCGAGAATTTTATCCAGACCGACGCCGCGATCAACCCGGGTAATTCAGGCGGTGCGCTTGTCGATGTGAACGGCAATCTGCTCGGCATCAATACGGCAATCTATTCGCGCAGCGGCGGCTCGCTCGGGATCGGCTTTGCGATTCCCGTGTCGACAGCGCGCAGCGTGCTGGAAAGCATCATCACCACAGGCACGGTCACGCGCGGCTGGATCGGCGTGGAACCGCAGGACGTCACGCCGGAGATCGCGGAATCGTTCGGACTCGAGCAAAAGTCCGGCGCGATCGTGGCAGGCGTGCTGCAAGGCGGACCGGCCGACAAGGCCGGCATCAAGCCGGGCGATATCCTGATCAGCATCAACGACGACACGATCACCGACACCACGCGCTTGCTGAACGTTGTCGCGCAGATCAAGCCGGGAACGTCGGTGAAGGTGCATCTCATGCGCAAAAGCAAAGAACTGGACCTGGCCGTGGTGATCGGCAAACGGCCGATGCAGCCCAAGCAACCCCAGGCGCCCGACGACCAAGGTGGTGGCGATCAGGGCGGGGATCAGAGTGACGAGTGAGGTAATGGCGGTGTTGTCCGCTCGTTGATCTGCGACTCTACGTGTCGCGCGCAATAAGAAAAAGGCCGTTTCTAACTCACGTTGGAAACGGCCTTTTCTCTTTCATATCGGGGCATCAATCACCCGCCACCTGAAACCCTCAATCCCCATCCCGCTTAGCGTCCTCCGCGGCTTCCGTTTCCTGCTCCTTGATCTTGTCCTTGCCCACGATAATTCGCGCCGCAATGATGCCGACCTCGTAAAGAATAATCAGCGGCACAGCCAGGATCAGTTGCGAGAACACGTCCGGCGGCGTCACCACCGCAGACACCACAAACGCGCCGACAATCACATACGGCCGGATCTGCCGCAACTTCTTGATCGTCACGAACCCCATTCGCGCCAGAATCACCACGATGATCGGCACCTCGAAGGTCACGCCGAACGCTAGAAACATGGTGAGGACAAAGCTCAGGTAATTATCGATATCCGTCGTCATTTCCGCACCGAGCGGCGCGTTGTAATGCGCCATCACGCGGAAAATGGTGGGGAACACGACGAAATACGCGAACGCCATGCCGCACAGAAAGAGGAAGTAGCTGCTCCCGACCAGCGGCACGACCAGCTTCTTTTCATGCTGATACAGCCCTGGCGCGATAAACGCCCAGATCTGGTACAGCACGATGGGCAGCGCAATAACCAGCGCGACCATCATGGTCACTTTCATCGGCACGAAGAACGAGCCGGTGACGTCGGTGACAATCATCTTGCCGTCCTTCGGCAAGTTTTGCATCAGCGGACGGGCGAGCAACCGGAAGATGTCGGGTGCCCAATAAACCAGGCCGATGAACACGACGATGACTGAAGCGCCTGCGCGGATGATACGGTCGCGCAGTTCGACCAGGTGCGAGATAAACGTCTCTTCGACGGGCTCGTCTTTAATCTGTTGCGGGTCGCTCACGCCGGCCCTCTGCTGGGATTCATCGATGGAAGGGAAAGTGGTAGACGCGCAATGAAAGCGTGGAAAACATCAGAAAAACCGCGTGGGACGGCGCAGCGTCTCAGGGGTATGCCGCGCCACGCGCGCCGCGCCTGATTGGACACGCGTCTTGCGCAACGTGGTGCGCTTGTACCAGTTCGGAATGGCGGTCTGCTTGACGCGCCAGTTCTTGCGTTTCGTGGGCGACGCGTTGCTGCTATTCGTGGAAGAACTCCAGGTGTCGCCCGAAACGTGAGTCAGATTCGGATCGCCACCGCCCGCCACACTGTCCGACACCGATGTGCCCTGGTTCCAGGCGTCGTTGAGTTCGTTTTCATGCTGGCGCAGATTGTCGTGAATCTTGTTCTCGACATTCGATGCCGCCGTTTCGAACTCGGTCCGCATCTTCTTCAACTCGTCGAGTTCCATCTCGCGCGAGACTTCGGCCTTGACGTCGTTGATATACCGCTGCGCGCGGCCGAACAGCGCCCCGGCCGTTCGTGCCACGCCGGGCAAACGTTCCGGCCCAAGCACTACCAGCGCGACGACGCCTATCAGCGCCATTTTGGTCAGACCAAGGTCGAGCATGGAATCGAAGATCCTGAAGGTGGCGAGTGGATGTGGCCGGTGCCGTGCTTACCGTATTTAAGCAGCTTGATTAGCGGTAGTCGCTCGAACGGGTCTTGTCCTTCGCTTCGACGTCGACCGCACCGTTGCGCGGCAGTTCACGCTGCTCAGCCGGCGTGGTTTCGCCTTCCTTCATGCCTTCCTTGAATCCCTTCACCGCACCGCCCAGATCGCCGCCGATGTTACGCAGCTTCTTCGTGCCAAAAACCAGTGCCACGATCAACAGAACGATCAACCAATGCCAAATACTCAACGAACCCATGACTGAAAACTCTCCTTGGCCTCGCCGCGCATGTTGCTCGCGACGAAGAATGTGGACCTTGCGGCCCGAGTCGGAGCATCGACGCCCCGATGTTTAAACCGATATTTTGCGCGCGCAATATTGCGATGGAAAGACGCTTTCGTTTTCATTACAGCCCAATTGCGCGATCAGGCGTATCCATCGAAAAATCCGTTCAGCCCATCCGGCGCCACGGACGCTCCCCAGCGAGGATGTGGGCGTGGATGTGATACACCTCTTGCCCGCCGCCCGGTCCTGTATTGATGACGGTCCGAAAACCGGTATCGCCGCCGGTGTACGCCACACCTAACTCGCCGGCAAGCCGTGCTGTCAGGCTCAGCATTCTACCAAGCAGCGGCGCATCGGCTTCGGTGCAGCTCGAGAGCGTCTCGATGTGTTTACGCGGGATCACCAGCACATGGACGGGCGCGGCCGGATTGATGTCGTGAAAAGCAACAAATTCATCGTCCTCATGGACTTTCTTGCTCGGAATTTCTCCCGCGGCGATCTTGCAGAAAATGCAGTTCTCTTGGCTCATGTGTCTCGCGGGATATCCCGATATGAATGAGGATTAAACGTTCAACATCAAACCCAGGCGCGCGGTTGCAACGGCTTGTTTTCGTACAAAAACAGCCAGCCCTTTATAACGCGATAAAGCGTCCAGATTCCGACAACGAACAAAATGGGGAAGCCGATGAACACCCAGAGCAACGCTACACCGATCACATGACCGAGCAGCGCCAGCCAGAAGGTGCGGATCTGCCATCGGAAATGTGCCTCATAGGGCGTACCGGCGACGTCATCGCGTTTCAGATAATTGATGATGATCGCGATCAGCACAGTCAGTCCACCGGTCAGCCAATACGCGGCGTAGAGCGCGTATAGCACATGCGTCAACGTACGCAAGCTGCGCAGGCGTTCCGATTCGGGCGAGTTCTCATAAACAGGCGGCGGATAAGGCTCGTAAGACTGATTCATTTCATCCTCCTCGGCGACCGGTCGAACTTGACCCGACCGTGTGGCTTAGCCGCCGTTTTCGTTCTGCTCGCGATCGCGGGATTTGCGCAACGCCTTCTCTTCGATCCCCGACATCCCTTCCCGCCGTTCAAGTTCGGCAATGACGTCTGCCGGACCGAGGTCGAAATGGGACAACATCACGAGACAATGGAACCACAAGTCGGCCACTTCGCCGACAAGCGCCTTGGGTGCGCCGCCGTGCCGCGTGTCCTTCGCGGCCAGCACGACTTCGGTGGCTTCCTCGCCGATCTTTTTAAGGATAGCGTCGTCACCTTTATGAAAGAGTCGGGAAACGTAGGATTGTTCCGGATCTCCACCCTTGCGGCTATCGATAATTGCGGCGAGGCGCAGCAGCGTGTCTTGCGTGGAAAGCGTGGCTTGAGTCATTACTTATAGATATGTTCGGGGTCTATCAAGACCGGATCGACCGCGACCCAGTCGCCCGTTTCCACCGATCCCTCGAATTTCTGGAAAAAGCACGAATGGCGTCCGGTGTGGCATGCAATGCCCGACACCTGCTCCACTTTCAACAAAACGACGTCTTCGTCGCAATCAAGCCGGACCTCATGCACGTGCTGGACGTGCCCCGATTCCTCGCCCTTGAACCATAAGCGTTGGCGTGAACGCGAGTAATACACCGCGCGCTTCAATTCGATGGTTTTCGCCAATGCTTCACGGTTCATCCACGCGAACATCAGCACGTCGCCAGTCGTCGATTCCTGCGCGATCACCGGCACGAGGCCGTTCGCGTCCCATCTGACTTTCTCGATCCAGCCCGCTTCTTCAGTTTGTGCAGTCACAGCTTAAATCCTCACCGAGATGCCCTGATCGGCCATGAAGCGTTTTGCCTCGCCGACCGTGTGTTCGCCATAGTGGAAGATGCTGGCGGCAAGCACCGCATCGGCGTGACCTTCGGTGATGCCGTCGGCGAGATGCGCGAGCGAACCCACGCCGCCCGATGCGATCACCGGAATAGAAATGGCGTCCGAGACCGCACGAGTTAGCGCAAGATCGAAGCCGCTTTTCGTGCCGTCGCGATCCATGCTGGTCAGCAGGATTTCACCGGCGCCGAATTCCGCCATCTTGCGCGCCCATTCGATCACGTCGAGCCCGGTGTTCTTGCGGCCGCCATGCGTGAATACTTCCCAGCGCGGGGTTTCGCCCGCGGCGCTGACACGTTTCGCGTCGATGGCAACCACGATGCACTGCGAACCATGTTTATCCGACGCATCGCGCACGAGTTGCGGATTCGACACCGCCGACGAATTCATGCTGATCTTGTCGGCGCCCGCGTTCAGCAGCCGGCGCACGTCTTCCACCGCGCGCACGCCGCCGCCAACGGTCAGCGGAATGAATACTTGCGATGCCACCTGTTCGATGATCGGCAGAATCAGGTCACGCTGGTCCGAGGTCGCCGTGATGTCGAGAAACGTGAGTTCGTCGGCGCCCTGGTCGTCGTATCGGCGTGCGATTTCCACGGGATCGCCCGCGTCGCGCAATTCGAGGAAGTTGACACCCTTGACCACGCGGCCAGCGGTGACGTCGAGACACGGGATGATACGTTTAGCGAGAGCCATGTTCTTGCGAGTGCCGTTTTTCTGCGAGTGAGTGCTTACGAAAGCGAGGCGGTTTGGTTGCCATTGTGCCCCGGCGCGGAAAGCACGCCGCACCGTCTGAACCGACTTGCGGCGCGCAGCGTCGACACGCTGAGCAGCAAGCCGTCCTGCATGGATTGGCCACCGGCAGGAAGCGCATAAAACGCTTAAATCAGGCGTGCTGAAAAGCTCACCGGGTGGTCGTCAAATTTACCCACGACTACACGGCGCGCTTCGCAACGCACGTCGATCAGGCGTCGTCGGCTTCGCGCAGTTTGTCGGCGCGTGCTTGTGCTGCAGCGAAATCCAGATCGCCCGAATAAATCGCACGTCCGCAGATCACGCCTTCAATGCCTTCGTCTTCCACTTCGCACAAGGAGTCGATGTCGCCGAGATTAGACAATCCGCCGCTCGCGATCACCGGGATCTTGACCGCTTGCGCCAGCCGCACAGTGGCTTCAATGTTGATGCCTTGCAACATCCCGTCGCGGCCGATATCCGTGTAGATGATCGCCTCGCAGCCGTAGTCCTCGAACTTGCGGCCGAGGTCGATGACTTCGTGACCGGTCAGCTTGCTCCAGCCGTCTGTTGCGACCTTGCCGTCCTTCGCGTCCAGCCCAACGATGATATGACCCGCGAACGCGGTGCACGCATCCTGCAGGAAGCCCGGATTTTTCACCGCGGCCGTGCCGATGATCACATACTCCAGACCGTCGTCGAGATACCGCTCGATGGTGTTCAGGTCGCGAATGCCGCCGCCGAGCTGCACCGGGATGTCGTTGCCGACTTCCTGGATGATCGCGCGAATGGCGTCTTCGTTTTTCGGCTTGCCGGCAAATGCGCCGTTCAGGTCGACGAGATGCAGCCGACGTGCGCCCCGATCGACCCATAGCCGGGCCATTGCCGCCGGATCTTCGGAAAAAATGGTCGCCTGGTCCATATCGCCTTGTTTAAGGCGTACGCAGTGACCGTCTTTTAGATCGATGGCCGGAATGAGCAACATAGAAATAGCGTTATCGGATAAGGGTTAATCGAACGGTTACAAACTTTGGCACAGCGCCTGTTTTGCCTACCGTTTCGCTAGTGTAGTACAAGTAATGCAAGGCTCGCGGCTGCAAACGGCATAAGCCAAAACGTTAAACGCGCGCTAAAACACCATCAAAACCGCGAACTTTACGGTTTCCAGTGTACGAAGTTTCGATACAGCCGCAAGCCCGCGTCAGCGCTCTTCTCAGGGTGAAACTGGGTCGCGAACAGATTGTCCCGCGCGATGGCCGAGGTGAACGGCGCGCCGTACGTCGTTTCGCCGGATGTATGCGCCGGATTGTCCGGGACGCCGTAATAACTGTGCACGAAATAGAAAAACGATTCGTCGGGCACGCCGTCCCAAAGCGCATGCCGCTGCGTCTGGCGCACGCGATTCCAGCCCATCTGCGGGACTTTGAAACGCGAACCGTCGTCCTGCAGCCTGCCTTCCAGTTCGAAGCGCACGACCTTGCCGGGTACCAGACCAAGGCCGTTCGTTCCCTTCGAGTCCCCTTCCTGACTCCAGTCGAACAGCATCTGCTCGCCGACGCACACGCCCAGCATGGGTTTGTCGCGGGCGGCTTCGATCACCGCTTGCTGCAGACCGGACGCGGCGAGATGCGCCATGCAGTCGCGCATGGCGCCCTGCCCCGGCAATACGACACGGTCGGCTGCGCGGATGGCTTCCGGCTGCTCGACGATCGCCACGTCCGCTTCCGGCGCCGCCTTGCGGAGCGCCTGATACACGGAGCGCAGGTTGCCCATGCCGTAATCCACGATTGCTATCGAAGTTTTCATCGAAGTATTCAGTTCAGCACGTTCTAGAACGCTATTTCAAAGAGGGCAGCAACGCCTTCAATCCGTTGACGATAAATTCCACCGCCAGCGCCGACAGCATCAAACCCATCAGCCGCGTACCGATGTTAATGCCGGTGCGGCCGACCCACCGTGCAATCGGTTCGGCGAGGCGCAGCGCACCGAAACACAGCACCGCCAGCACCGCGCCGATCATGACCAGCCCGATACGGTCATACCAGTGCGCCACACTTGCAGAATAGACGATCACCGTGCTGATAGAGCCCGGTCCCGTCAGCAGCGGAATGGCAAGCGGCACGACCGCGATGCTGTTTTTCATCTCGGCTTCGTGGCGCTCTTCCGGCGTGGACCGCGTGTTGCCGACCTGCGCGTTCAACATGTTGATCGCCATCAGCAACATGATGATGCCGCCGCCCACTTCAAGAGAGCCGACCGAAATCCCGAAGAACGCGATGATCTGCTGTCCGAGCAGCGCCGTCACGGCAATCACGCAGAAGACCGAAATGGACGCGATCCGGATCGTGCCAGCCTTTTCCGAGCTGGACATATCGGTCGTCAGGCTCAGGAAAAACGGGATCGCGCCGACCGGATTGATCAGCGCGAGCAACGAAATAAACGATTTGAGTAGATTCATCGCAGCCTGTCATGGCTCGTATCGACGCGGACGGCCCTGACGTGCTCAATCACGCTTGAGAACACGCCCGGTGTGTGCCGGCTTTCCGCGTTATTTAGAAGGCGCTTAAAGGCTGCCCTTGGTCGATGGAATCTGCCCTGCCGCGCGCTCGTCCAGTTCGACAGCCATGCGCAGCGCGCGTCCGAAAGCCTTGAAGACGGTTTCCACCTGATGATGCGCGTTGATACCGCGCAAATTGTCGATGTGCAGCGTCACGCCCGCATGATTCACAAAGCCGCGGAAGAACTCGATGGTGAGATCGACGTCGAACGTGCCGATGCGCGCACGCGTGAACGGCACGTGGAATTCCAGGCCCGGACGGCCCGAAAAATCGATCACGACGCGCGACAGCGCTTCGTCGAGCGGCACGTAGGAATGGCCGTACCGGCGAATGCCCTTGCGGTCGCCAATAGCCTTCGCCACCGCCTGGCCCAGCGTGATGCCGGTGTCTTCCACCGTGTGATGGTCGTCGATATGAAGGTCGCCATGCGCTTCGACTTCAAGGTCGAAGAGGCCGTGACGCGCGATCTGGTCGAGCATGTGGTCGAGAAACGGCACGCCGGTAGCAAGCTTTTGCTTGCCCGTGCCATCCAGATCGAGCTTCACACGGATCTGCGTTTCGCTGGTGTTGCGAACGACTTCCGCAATACGCATGGTGTTTCCTTGGAGACTTTTAAGAGATTTCAGTGCAGCGCGAGTTTCAGTGCGGCGATCATTTGCGCGTTCTCTTCCGCCGATCCCACCGTCAAACGCACGCAATTTGCCAATAACGGATGCATTTTACTCACGTTTTTGACTAAAACCCGCGATGTCAGCAGGGTTTCGAAGACGACGGCGGCATCGGGAACGCGAACGAGCAGGAAGTTGCCCGCGCTCGGAAAAACTGTCGCGCCGGGCAGCGCCTTGATCGCGTCTTCCAGATGCGTGCGCTCAGTACGAAGTTCGGCGGCCTGGGCATCGAGGACGTCGAGGTGATCGAGCATGAAGTCCGCCGCCGCCTGCGTCAGCACGTTGACGTTGTACGGGGGGCGCACTTTGTCGAATTCCGTGGTCCATGACGCCTTGCCCGCCAGGTAACCGAGACGGATACCGGCGAGGCCGAGTTTGGACATCGTCCGCATCACGACCACGTTGTCGAAATCAGCGGCGCGCGGCAGCCAGCTTTGCTGGGCGAACGGCTGATACGCCTCGTCGATCACGACCAGGCTCTTCGATGCCGCCGCGATCACGCGTTCAATATCCGCGTCGTCGTAAAGCGTGCCGGTCGGATTATTCGGATACGCGAGATACACGAGCGCGGGCGCGTGTGTTTCGATGGCGGCGATCAGCGCGTCGGCGTCGAGCGTGAAGTCGGCGTTCAACGGCACACCGATAAACTCGAGTTGAGCGAATTTCGCCGACATGGCGTACATCACGAAGCCGGGAACCGGCGCGACCACTTTGGCCCCGGGTTTCGCACACGCCGTCGACATCATGCTGATCAGTTCGTCCGAACCATTGCCGAGCAGCACTTCGCATGCGGCGGGCACCTGCATCGCGAACTTGATTTTCTCGAGCAACGCGGTGGGCCGCGGTTCCGGATATCGATTCAACGCAACGTCCGCGAGCCGTTCGCCCAACTCGGCGGCCAGTTTCGCCGGCAGCCGATACGGATTTTCCATCGCGTCGAGCTTCACGAGGCCGGTTGAGTTCGGCACGGGATAGCACGTCATCGCGAGGACGTCGGGGCGGAGAATGTCTTGTGGTCGTGTCATGATATTGCCGGACTCCAGCGCCGGACGTCGAGCGGCTCTAAGGCCGCCTCAATGTTGGATTTACTGCGACGTATTTTTCATCCGATATTCGGCGCTGCGCGCATGCGCCTGCAAGCCTTCGCCATACGCCAGTTCCGCGGCAATCTCGCCGAGCGTCTGCGCGCCTTCCGCGCTGACTTCAATCACGCTCGAGCGCTTTATGAAGTCGTACACGCCCAGTGGAGATGAAAACCGCGCGGTGCGCGACGTCGGCAACACGTGGTTCGGTCCCGCGCAGTAATCGCCAAGGCTTTCGCTCGTATAGCGCCCGAGGAAGATCGCGCCCGCGTGACGGATCTGCGCGGCCCAGTGATGCGGATCGAGCGCGGAAATCTCGAGGTGTTCCGGCGCGATGTCGTTAGCGATCGTGCAGGCTTCGTTCATGTGCGCGACCTTGATCAGCGCGCCGCGGTCTTCGAGCGAGCGCTGGATCACATCGCGACGGGGCAACGTGGGCAGCAATTCGTTGATCGCGTCTTCCACGCGCTGGATGAACGCAGCGTCCGGACACAGCAGGATGGATTGCGCGAGTTCGTCGTGTTCGGCTTGCGAGAACAGGTCCATCGCGACCCAGCGCGGGTCCGTGGTCGCGTCGCAGATGATCAGGATCTCTGACGGTCCCGCGATCATGTCGATACCCACCGTGCCGAACACGCGGCGTTTCGCCGACGCCACGTACGCGTTGCCGGGACCGCAGATTTTATCGACAGCAGGAATGGATTGCGTGCCGTATGCCAGCGCGCCAATCGCCTGCGCGCCACCGATGGTGAATACACGATCCACGCCGCCCAGCAACGCCGCCGCGAGCACGAGCGGATTCTTCACGCCGTCCGGCGTGGGCACGACCATCACGATTTCCTTCACGCCGGCCACACGCGCGGGAATCGCGTTCATCAGCACTGACGACGGATAGGCCGCCTTGCCGCCCGGCACGTAGATACCGGCACGATCCAGCGGTGTAACTTTCTGGCCGAGCACGGTGCCGTCGGCTTCCGTGTATTGCCAGCTATGGCTACCGCATTCGATCCGCTGCTTCTCGTGATAACCGCGCACGCGCGCCGCCGCCGCTTCCAACGCCGCACGCCGTTTCGGCTCAAGCCCTTCGAGCGCAGCTTCCAGTTCGGCCAGCGGCAATTCCAGCGACGCGACGCTCTCCGCTTTCAGCCGGTCGAACTTGTTCGTGTAGTCCAGGACGGCGTCGTCGCCACGCGTTTTGACATCGGCGAGGATGTGCGCCACCGAGCGCTCGATGGCTTCGTCCTCGCTCGCCTCGAACGCGAGCACCGCGTGCAGCGCCGTGTGAAAACCGTTGGCGCTGGAATCGAGTTTGCGAATCTTGATAGACATGCTGGTATCCGTTTGTTTGCCCTGCTTTTACGCGCCGACCGATGCGCGTTCGAACGCATCGAGATACGGCTTCAACGCAGCGCGCTTCAACTTCAGCGCGGCCTGATTGACGACCAGACGCGACGATATTTCCATGATTTCTTCAACTTCGACCAAATCGTTCGCACGCAAGGTATTACCGGAACTGACCAGGTCGACAATGGCATCGGCCAGACCGACCAGCGGCGCCAGTTCCATCGATCCATACAACTTGATCAGATCGACGTGCACGCCCTTCGCCGCGAAATGCTCACGTGCCACTTCAACATATTTTGTCGCGACCCGCAGCCGCGCACCTTGTCGCACCGCAGTTTC
Organism: Caballeronia mineralivorans PML1(12); assembly: GCF_001028175.1. Classification (GTDB taxonomy): domain Bacteria; phylum Pseudomonadota; class Gammaproteobacteria; order Burkholderiales; family Burkholderiaceae; genus Caballeronia; species Caballeronia mineralivorans. Next base: position 66,772 of record NZ_AEJF01000028.1, on the reverse strand, counting down.
GTAATCGAAGCCATTCTTCACCGCCACCGACATGCGGCAGCGCGCAATATTCAGATCGATCGGTTGATACAAACCACCGCCGCCGTGCTCGATCAACACGTCTTTCCCCGCAACGCCGAAATCGGCAGCGCCGTATTCGACGTAGGTCGGGACATCGGTTGCACGCACGATGATCACGCGCAGGTTCGGGTTCGTGGTCGGCAGGATCAGCTTGCGCGACGTTTCGGGATCTTCGGTTACTTCCACGCCGGCTGCGGCGAGCAGCGGCAGGGTTTCATCGAAGATGCGTCCCTTCGACAACGCCAGCGTCAACATGGCGCCAGCCGGCACTGACGCAGAGGTTTGCAGCGAACTCATTGCTCGCTCCCGCTGCCCTTGATGCGCCGCACATTCGCGCCAACGGCCGTCAGCTTGCTTTCCATCCGGTCGTAACCGCGATCGAGGTGATAGATACGATCGATGAGCGTCTCGCCTTCCGCGCACATGGCCGCAATCACCAGACTCGCCGATGCCCGCAGATCGGTCGCCATCACCTTCGCGCCCGATAGTTTCTGCACGCCGTTCACCAGCGCCGTATTGCCGTCGATGGTAATGCTCGCGCCCAGCCGGTTCAGTTCCTGCACGTGCATGAAACGGTTTTCGAAGATCGTTTCGACAGCTTGCGACGTGCCGGTCGCGAGCGTGTTGAGCGCCATGAACTGCGCCTGCATGTCAGTGGGGAACGCCGGATATTCCGAGGTGCGGAAGCTGACGGCGGTCGGCCGTTTATTCATCCGCACGCGAATCCAGTTCTCACCTTCTTCAACCGATACACCCGCTTCGTGCAGCTTTTCGATCACCGCTTCGAGCAGCGAAGGATTCACGTTATGCAACGTCACATCGCCGCCGGTTGCTGCAACGGCGCACAGGAATGTGCCCGCTTCAATGCGATCCGGCACGACCGAATGACGCGCGCCGTGCAGCTTCTCGACGCCCTGGATCACCAGCCGGTCCGACCCGATCCCATCAATTTTCGCACCCATCGCGACAAGCAGATTCGCGAGATCGCTGACTTCCGGCTCGCGCGCCGCGTTCTCGATGACCGTTTCGCCTTCCGCCAGCACCGCCGCCATCAGCAGGTTTTCCGTGCCTGTGACGGTGATCATGTCGGTGACAATGCGCGTGCCCTTCAACCGCTTCGCCCGCGCTTCGATAAACCCATGCTCGATCACGATCTCGGCGCCCATCGCCTGCAAGCCCTTGATGTGCTGATCGACCGGACGCGCACCGATCGCGCAGCCGCCCGGCAACGACACCTTCGCTTCGCCGAAACGTGCGAGCAGCGGTCCGAGCACGAGAATCGATGCGCGCATGGTCTTGACCATTTCGTACGGCGCAACCAGATTGTCGACCTTCGATGCGTTCAGCCAGACCTTACCGTCCGCCGATTCCGAGCGCAGGCCCATCTGGTTGAGCAATTTGAGCATCGTGCGCACGTCTTGCAGGTTGGGCACGTTCTCCAGATGCACGTCGTCTGCCGTGAGCAGACTGGCGCAAAGAATGGGCAATGCCGCGTTCTTCGCACCCGATACGACGATTTCGCCCGAGAGCTTCGCGCCCCCGACAATCACGAGTTTGTCCATGCTTGGCGTTCCTTCTACGGAGCTTCCTGCTGCGGCGCCGTTATCGGCGTCGCGGTTGTCTTGAGTGAATCGCACTAAATTGTCAGCCAGTCGGTTACGGGTGGTGCTTTAACTTCAAATATGAAGAACGCTCAGGCGGGTTTCCACTCGGCCGGCGTCAGCGTTTTCATGCTCAGCGCGTGGATTTCCGCGCGCATGCGATCGCCAAGCGCCGCATACACGAGTTGATGACGCGCGATCGGCCGCTTGCCTTCGAACGCGTCGCTCACGATGGTCGCGAAGAAATGCTGGCCGTCGCCTTCTACTTCGACATGCTGGCATGCAAGGCCGCCGGCAATGTATTCCTTCACTTGTTCCGGAGTCGGCAACATGGAAGTCTCCTGAAAATTAAGCGAACTGATTAGTGACGCAGTTTGTAACCGCTTGCCAGCAGGCGCATCGCGATTCCCGCCAGTACGACGAAAAACCCACCGACTATGCCCAGGCTCGCGAGCGGACTCACGTCGGACATGCCGAAGAAGCCGTATCGGAAACCGTCGATCATGTAGAAAAACGGATTCAGCCGCGACACTTCGCGCCAGATTGGCGGCAGCGTATGCGTGGAGTAAAACACGCCCGACAGGAAAGTCAGCGGCATGATCAAAAAGTTTTGGAACGCGGCGAGCTGGTCGAATTTATCGGCCCAGACACCGGCGATCAATCCGAGTGTTCCTAGAATTGCCGAGCCGAGAATCGCGAAAGCCAGAATGTAGAGCGGCGCGGCGAAGCTCATGGGAATGAACCATACCGTGACGATAAACACGCCGAAACCCACCGCTATCCCACGCACCACCGACGCCAGCACATAGGCAAAATACATCTCCCAGTGCGACAGTGGCGGCAGCAGGACGAACACGAGATTGCCCGTGATCTTCGACTGGATCAGCGACGACGAACTGTTCGCGAACGCGTTCTGCAACACGCTCATCATGACGAGGCCCGGCACGAGGAAACTCGTGTAAGCCACGCCGGGATACACCTCGACGTGACTCGTCAGCGCGTGTCCGAAGATCATCAGGTACAGGAGCGCCGTGATGACCGGCGCGAGCACCGTTTGAAAGGCAACCTTGTAGAAGCGCAGGATTTCTTTGTAGAAGAGAGTACGAAAGCCGCTCATGAAAGGCCCTCGATGACTTCCGGCTCGTTCATCACCTGCACGAACACGTCCTCCAGATCGGCTTTGCGCACATCGATTTCATCGAACGTGCAGCCAGCCGCGCGACATTTCGCGAGAATCGGCTCGACGTCGTCGTAGCTTGCCAGCCGTAACAAATGATTCGTCCCGGACGCGGCGCGTGGATCGACCTCCAGCGAACGCAACTCGGCGGGCAATACGCCCTGCGAAAAACGCAACGCAAGCTGCATCCCGGCAAAGCGCTGCAACAGCGTGCTGGTTCGTTCCAGCGCGACCACTTCACCGCGACGCAGCATGGCAAGCCGGTCGCACAGCGCCTCGGCTTCTTCAAGATAGTGCGTCGTCAGCACGATGGTGTGACCTTCGCGATTCAGCCGCGAGATGAACTTCCAGAGCGTCTGGCGCAATTCGACATCGACACCTGCGGTCGGCTCGTCGAGCACGATCACCGGCGGCTTGTGCACCAACGCCTGCGCCACCAGCACACGACGTTTCATGCCACCTGACAGCGCGCGCGTGTTGACGTCGGCTTTCTCGGTGAGATCGAGATTGGCCATGATTTCATCGATCCAGTCGTCGTTCTTGCGCAGGCCGAAATAGCCGGACTGAATGCGCAACGATTCGCGGACGGTGAAAAACGGATCGAAGACGAGTTCCTGCGGCACCACGCCCAGCGAGCGGCGCGCTTGGCGGAAATCCGTGACCACATCGTGGCCGAGCACGGAGATGGCTCCGCTATCGGCGCGCGCGAGACCGGCGAGGATGCTGATGAGGGTAGTTTTACCGGCGCCGTTAGGGCCGAGCAGCCCGAAAAACTCGCCTTCTTCTACGACCAGGTTCACGCCTTTGAGCGCTTGCAGCTCTTTGTAGCGCTTTTTGACGTTACGTATTTCTATGGCTGACATGACAGTGCGCGCGCCAGTGGGGGCGGCGCCTCAATGTGTGCGGATCGGAACCGGAACCGGCCTTTACAAAAATGAAAGGCGAATAGCAGACCGAAAAAACGGTTGATTATAGGCCAAACGCGGCAGAGGTTCGCCGCAAGCGAGTCCGTAACAACCCTGTCAGGCGCGTTCGATCAGTAACGAACACGCCGATGACTCAACAGGACAGGGTCAATGTCGGAAGGTGAGGAGCGTGTCTACGCCATAGGCTTGCGCAAGACTGGCAAGCCCGGAGGGAAGGTTGATGACAACCAACGCCGCGCCGCGCGCCGCAGCCGCGCGTTCCCACGCGAGCAGCACGGCGAGCGCCGACGAATCGAACTGTTTGAGCGGCGCGCAATCCACTTCGGTTGCGCCCGCAGCGATCCGCGACAAACCCGCGTCGAGTGCGCTCCTGGCGCTGTCGTGCGTGAGCGTCGCGGCGGTTTCGAAGCGACTCACGATGCTTTGCCGCTCGCAAGTTGCTGATTACGCTGGGTGAGGAACTGCAGCAGCCCGTCCACGCCGTGTTGCTGGATCTGTTCGCTGAACTGCTGCTGGTAAGCCTGAATCAGCCACGCGCCGAGTACGTTGATGTCATAGACTTTCCAGCCCTGCGGCGTCTTGTACAAACGATAGTCGAGCTGGATCGGCGAACCGTTGTTGACCACCACCGAGCGCACCACCACGTCCGTATCGCTAGGATCTGCGCGGAACGGCTTGTACTCGACCTGCTGGTTGCGAACCTGCGCCAGCGCACCGGAATACGTGCGAATCAGCAACAGCTTGAACTGCTCGACGATCTGCTTCTGCTGCTCCGGCGTAGCCGTATTCCAGTTGCGGCCCATGACGAGACGCGTGGTGCGCGTGAAGTCCGTGTACGGCAGGATCTTCTCGTTCACCAGTTCCGTAATGCGCGTGATGTTGCCCGACTGGATCTGCTTGTCGGCCTTGATCTGGTCGAGCACCTGCGACGTGACCGTCTTCACCAGCCCGTCGGGGGTGGACATGTCGCCAGCCTGCGCGAACGCACCACTACAAAACGCCATCAGCACAGCAAACAGGGGAAGTAAAAATAGTTTTTTCATTACGGACTCTGCAAAAAAAGTGGCCTGGGTTTGAGCGCGGTGTTCACCATGAGTTCATCTTCCGCGCTCTATTCAGCCGTCATAACACTTTCGTTATATTACTGGTCAGCCATGATCCACGCTCACCGCAGCTTGAACGACGGGAACGACGGGATCCGCGGGGGCACCATTTGATCCGGCCGCACAGAAGTCGCGCCGGGCTCGCTCGCCGCAGCCGCACCGGAAGCCGCTTCCGATCCCGACGCCGCCACAGCCGGCGCCGCTGTAGCACTTGGAGCAGGCGCCGCGCCCACATCTTCGTACTTCGGCAAAGACTCGGTGCTGTCGCTCGCGCTGTTGTCGCCGCCGATCAAATACTGGCGGCGCTGCAGATACGCGTTGCGCACGAACGAATACTTGTCGAGCGCGGCGCCCGAAAGCACATCGCCGGCGCCAAGCAGGTTGGCCCGCGTGTTGATCAGTTGCACGCCAAAGAGCGTGGTGCGGAACCAGGCTGGGTCCACATAGCTCGTCACACTGCCGAAATAGTCGACAACCGTGCCCGCCGTATCGCGAACCGTACTCGGTCCCAGCAGCGGCAGCACCACGTACGGCCCCGCCGGCACGCCGTAATGGCCGAGCGTCAAGCCGAAGTCCTGGGTGTGCTTCGGCAGCCCGGCAACGCTCGCCACGTCGAAGAGGCCAGCCACGCCGAAGATCGAGTTCATCACAACACGCATGATGTCCGACACGCCATCCGCAATCTTCAACTGCACCAGGTTGTTTGCGGCCGTATAAATATCGCCGATATTGCCGAAGAAGTTCGTCACGCTGTCGCGCACCGGCTGCGGCGTTACATATACGTAACCCTTCGCAAGCGGCTTGAGCGCGACCTGATCGATCTTGTCGTTGATCGTGAACATCGTCCGGTTGTAACTCTCGAACGGATCGCCCTTGGTCGGCGTCGTTACGGTAGCGCACCCGGCAAGCATCGCCACCGCGACCATCACAGCCGCGCTATTTACGCGCATCGCCTGCATTTCTTCTTCTCCTTATTGATGCTGAGCCGAAGGCTGGCCCGTTTCGCGAGATCGGCCAAGTTTCGACTGCCTGGATTTGCACGACTCACTTACTTAGCCGTCGCGCTCGCACCCATCGCGCTCGCTGCGCCGGGAAATGCGGGCGCAGCAGGCGTTGCAGGTGCAGCGGGCGTTGCCGGGCTTTTCGATGCACCCGAATCCGCTGCCTTGTTGTACAGAAATTGCCCGATCAGATTCTCGAGAACGACCGCCGATTGCGTCATCGAAATGGTGTCACCGGCCTTGAGCATCTGGTCGTCGCCACCCGGCTCCAGGCCAATGTACTGCTCGCCGAGCAAGCCCGACGTCAGGATTTTCGCCGACGAATCTTTCGGAAACTGATATTGCTTGTCGAGATCGATCGTGACCAACGCCTGATACGTGTTCTGGTCGAAGCCGATCGAATTGACGCGGCCAACCGTCACGCCCGCGCTCTTCACCGGCGCGCGCGGCTTTAGGCCGCCGATGTTGTCGAATTTCAGCTTGACCTCGTAGGTCGGCTGAAACGACAGCGAACTCATGTTGCCCGCCTTCAGCGCGAGGAATAACAGCGCCACAAAACCCAGCACCACGAAGAGGCCGACCCAAAAGTCGAGAGCAGCAGTCTTTTTCATCGTCTTCCCAAAGAATCTTGTCGCAGTTTTTTGCGTGAAGGACAGTGCCCTCCACAACGTCCACGAACCGGTGAGCCGAATCGCCACGCAGGGGCGCAGCGGTCTCGACCGGAGTCGTTAATTGAACATCAGCGCGGTCAGCAGGAAATCCAGCCCGAGCACGGCCAGCGACCCGTACACCACCGTTTTCGTGGTCGCGCGCGACACGCCTTCCGGCGTCGGCTGGGCTTCATAACCCTGGAACAGCGCGATGAACGTGACGGCGAAGCCGAACACCACGCTCTTGATCACGCCATTGCCTACGTCACTCCATACATCAATGCCGCCTTGCATCTGCGACCAGAACGCGCCCTCATCCACGCCGATCATCAGCACGCCGACCACGTAACCGCCGAAAATGCCGACCGCGCTGAAAATGGCGGCCAGCGCCGGCATGGCGATGATGCCCGCCCAGAAGCGCGGCGCGACAACCACCTTGAGCGGATCGACAGCCATCATTTCCATGGCCGTGAGTTGCTCGCAGGCTTTCATCAAGCCGATCTCGGCCGTCAGCGACGTGCCCGCGCGGCCCGCGAACAGCAACGCGGTCACGACCGGCCCGAGTTCGCGCACCAGCGACAGCGCGACCAAGAGGCCAAGCGCTTGCTCGGAGCCGTACCGGTTAAGGGTGAGATAACCCTGCAAACCGAGCACAAAACCGACGAACAAGCCGGAAACCGCGATGATCAGCAGCGAATAGTTACCGACAAAGTGGATCTGTTTCGTGACAAGGCGCGGCCGGCGCAGTAATGGAAAGAATTCGACGACCAGGCGCAGAAACATGCGCGTGGCATAACCGATTGTGCCGAAGCCGCCGAGCACCGTGCGTCCGAGGGCGCTGATCATGCCTTCGCTCCGAGTCCAAAGTCCGCCGCCAGCGGCGTCGTACTGGAATAGTGAAATTTGAACGGACCGTCTGGCGTACCGTCGATGAATTGCCGCACCGACGGTTCCTGCGACGCCCGCAATTGCGCCGGCGTACCTTCGGCCAGGATCCCGCCGTTCGCGATGAAATACACGTAGTCCGCAATGGCGAACGATTCCGGCACATCATGCGTCACAAGAATCGACGTGGCGCCGAGTGCGCTATTCAGCGTGCGGATCAAATTAGCCGTAATGCCGAGCGAAATGGGATCGAGGCCGGCGAACGGCTCGTCGTACATCATCAGTTCGGGATCGAGCGCGATGGCGCGGGCAAGCGCCACGCGGCGGGCCATGCCGCCCGATATCTCCGATGGCGCCAGATCACGCGCGCCGCGCAGGCCGACCGCGTTGAGCTTCATCAGCACGAGGTCGCGCAGGAGTTCGTCGGGGAGGTCGGTGTGTTCTCGCAGCGGGAATGCGACGTTGTCGAACACGGTCTGGTCGGTGAAAAGCGCACCGAACTGGAACAGCATGCCCATTTTGCGGCGAAGTTCGTAGAGGCCTTCGCGGGTTTGCGTGCCGACGTCCTTGCCGCCGAACAACACCTGGCCGCGCTTGGCCTTGACCAGGCCGCCGATCAAACGCAGCACGGTCGTCTTGCCACAGCCGGAGCCGCCCATGACAGCCACGACCTGACCGCGCTTGAAACGCATGTTCAGGTTCGATAAAACGAGCCGGTCGCCGTAGCCAAAATCGACGTCGCGAAGCTCTAGCAAGGTCTCGGGAGAAGCTGACACGGGGGCTGGCAATCCTTTTACGCAAGAGGCCGAATTATAGGGCCTCTGCGTGACAGGTGTCGTGGCGGTCCCTTTCGACTGGTTTAACGATCCGAACTTTTTTCCGATTCCGGCGCATTATCGCGCGAATTCGTGTTGCAGCGCAGAAATGGCCGCCGGCACGTCTGCCGCTTCTGTAACAGCCCGCACGACTGCTGCACTGCCGACACCGGTTGACAAAATTTGTCGCAGAACGGAACCGTCAATGCCGCCGATTGCGACCAGCGGCACAACGCCGTCGAGCAGGCGTACATAGCGTGTCAGACGGGACAAACCTTGCGGCGCCGTTGGCATGACTTTCGTCGTAGTCGGGAACACCGCCCCGAGTGCGAGGTAGCTCGGTTTGAAATGCAATGCCTTCAGCATTTCGTAGTAGCCGTGCGTGGACAGGCCGAGCCGCAAGCCCGCTTCGGCAATCGCGTTCAGGTCGGCCGTTTCCACGTCCTCCTGCCCCAGATGCACGCCGTATGCACCGGCTTTGATAGCTTCGCGCCAATGATCGTTGATAAAAACTTGCGCGTAATGCCGGGCGCCCGCGGCCACGGATCGCTCGATTTGCTGCTTGAGATCGCCGGAATCGGTGGTTTTACGGCGTAATTGCGTCGTTTTAACGCCGTGATCGAGAACCCGCTCGACCCAGTCCGCGCTCGGCAGGACGGGATATAAGCCCAGCCTGTCCGGGCAATGGGGGAACGGTTTCGAAGGCGGCGCGGGCAAATTCGCCACCGTCGGGAAGACGGAAAATTCGACGGGCCACGCATCGAGTTCATCCAGGTTGGCCGGACGCCACGCGAGCGCCAGCACAAGCGCGTCGTGCGGCTCGAAACCGCAATCGAGGAACGCAGCCAGCGCGGCCGGCCAATCATCGGACCATTCACCTTTCAGCGTGTAATCGGCGCTGTTCAGCTTCAGCGTGGCCAGGCCCGCTTCCAGGTTCAGCAGACCGACGCCCTCCGGCAGCGGTTTTTCAAGGCCACCGCCCACGATCAAATCCCCTTCCGACGGATGATCCGGCGTGCTCAGGCAAATTCGCCATTGTTTCGATCCCGCCGGCCAGTCGCCCAGCCGCCGCCGGATCTGCTCGGCGGCTTCCAGCAGTTCATCGGCGGGCGGCCAAAACACTTCTTTCTCTTGCGACAACATGCTCATGCAGCGCTCCCGTCTTGATGCCAGAACGGCATGCCGACCACCGGCGTGCTCGCTTGTGCGCTATCACGCTCGGCCATTGGCCCGGCGAGATAGGCCATTCGCCCCGCCTCGACGCCCAGCGCAAACGCACGCGCCATCTGCGGCGGGAACGTCGCCTGTGAGACGGCTGTGTTCAGCAACACGCCGTCGAAACCCCACTCCATCACCTGGCACGCGTGCGACGGCACGCCAAGACCGGCATCGACGATAAGCGGCACATCCGGCAGCCGCTCACGCAAGGTGCGCAATCCGTATGGGTTCGTTACCCCTTTACCCGTGCCGATAGGCGCGCCCCACGGCATCAACGCCTCGCAGCCGACATCGAGCAGGCGCCGGCCAATCACGAGATCCTCTGTGCAGTACGGCAGCACCTTGAAACCGTCGCGGATCAGCTTCTCGGCAGCTTCCACGAGGCCGATCGGATCGGGTTGCAGCGTGTAGTCGTCGCCGATAAGTTCGAGCTTCAGCCACGGGGTATCGAAGAGTTCGCGCGCCATGTGGGCCGTGGTCAGCACTTCGTCCACTGTCTGGCAGCCCGCGGTGTTCGGCAGCAACGCGACGCCGTGACGCTTGAGGACATCGAAGAAACCGGCCTCGCCCGTGTTCGACTGGCGCCGCAACGCGACGGTGACCATGCCGGGACGGGCGGCATCGATGGAATCCGACAGCGATTGCAGCGACGGATAGCGCGATGTCCCCAGCAGCACCCGGCTCGGGAATGACGTGCCGTAGAGCGTGAGGGTATCGGCGGTGGTGATCGTGGAAGTCATGATTCGATTCCTTTAGTTACGCTCAGCCGCCGGCGACTGGCGAGACGATGTCGAGTTTGTCGCCGGCGTTGAGCGCCTTCGATGCATGTTCGGCACGCGCGACGAATTGCCCGTTCAGCGCCACGGCAAACGGCGGTTTTGCGCCGAAGGCCGCGAGGGCGTCGGTGACGGTGGCCGCGTCGGGCATGGAGAACGGCTGTTGATTGATGTGAATGTTCATGATGAATCTCAAAGCACGGGCGCCGCGTGTTCGCAGCGCAGCAAGGCTGACCAACGGGCTTGGCGGCGCCAGTCGTCGAAGGAATCGGGGTCGGTGATCGTGCCGCCGAGCAGCGCTTCGGCAAGCGCTCGGGCGGAGTCGGCGACTTCGGGCGCGATCATATAACCGTGTCGATACAAGCCGTTCACCCGCAAGGTTCGTGCGCCGTCCCAGACAATCGCCGGTCGATGGTCGGGCAACGTCGGCCGGCATTGCGAATTCAGTTCGAGAATGCGCGCCTCGCCAAAACCGGGGTGCACTGCGAACGCCGCGCTCAGGAGTTCGAGCGCTGAGCGCACGGTCATCGGCGACATGTCTTCGCCTTCTACTTCAGTCGCGCCGATCACGTAGAGGTCGTCCTGTTTTGGCGCGATGTAGAGCGGGTATCGCGGATGCAGCAGCCGCACGGGCCGCCTCAGGCCAATACCCGGCGCATGCACACGCGCCACTTCGCCGCGAATGCCCCTTAACGCGGGCCACGCCGGTTTACCGCCGAGACCACGGCAATCGATGACGAAATGCGCGTCCGGCGGGGTATCGATTGTCGTATTCCAGTGGATATCGACATTACGCTCGGCCAACCCCGCCGCCAGAGCCGTCAGCACCTGCCGGTTATCGAGCTGGCCTTCGTTCGGTAGCAGCCAGCCTTGCGCGAAGCGCGTGCCGAGCGACGGTTCCGCCGCCGCGACCTGTGCGCCGGAAAGCTTGACGAAACCGCTCTGAAAGAGCGCCGCAGGCGCGTTCGCACGCAAACGGCGCTCGAACAACGGCGCTTCGGCGCGATCGCCGGCGTGCCAGACGACCAGCGTGCCATTGCGCTGGAAAAACACCGGTTCGGGCAACTCGGCGATAAAACCCGGCCAGCGCTCCAGCGACGCCGCCCCGAGTTCCGTAATCAGCAATTCCGCGCTGGCGGCTTCGGCGAGCGGTGCGAGCATTGCCGCCGCGACCCAGGCCGCCGATTGCGTGCCAGCAGCGTCGCCACGGTCGTACAGCGCCACGCGATGCCCAGCGCCCGCCAGCAGCCACGCAACCAGCCGCCCGCACAATCCACCGCCGACGACGGCGAAATCGTCTCGCCCGGACACATGGGACCTGGTGGAATGGGCAGTGGAATGCATAACGGTGTTCACGATGACGACGTCTCCTCAGCAGGCGCTGCAGAACGCACGGAGCACAAAGCACGGAAGTCGAGATCGGGAGGGACGCCCGTTTCGAGCCCTGGTTGCGCGCTCGGCGCACAAAACATATTTCAGGGACGAAACCACGGCGAGAGAGCGGCTCGGGAGCACATTGCGTGCGCTTCCTGGGCCTGCAAAGTACTGGAAGAAACTGGAAACGCGGCGGTCTCCGGAAACTTCCCTCGCCGGTATTACCCGGATCGGGTGCAAAGGGACTCTCTCAGCCTCGCCGCGCATTCTCCGTTCTGGTTAGTCGGGAGACGCGTGCCGAAGCACCCCTGTTTCGTCATCGATCATTAAAACATAAAAGCGAAACGGCCCGCAAACGGGGAAGGGCCGGGGGCAGCCCGGGACAAATCCGGACAGCCTTCCCTTTCGTTCGTGCAGCGCGCACTCTGGCACAATGCCGCGAACGCCGGGGTCGTCTGCGGCGCATGCATGGTCGGGCAAGCGCCCGGCTGTTGCGTTGCATCAGCACGGCGAGGATTAAGGAACAGTTAAGTCACGCCCGAAACAATGCTCCGGCGCGCTGTCTTTAATGGTCTCTTACGATCACGATCGTTAAGGCGGAGCTGAACCATCCGCATCGATACCGCCAAGTTACAACCTGCCGCCGAGCCGGCACGTCTTCAGGAAGCTCATGACCACCACACCTCCCGGCAACACCGAACAAAACGCCGACAAAGTGTCGGCGTGGAGTCTTATCAGGCCTTACTGGGTATCGGAAGAACGCGGCATTGCATGGCTTTTGTTGATCGCGATCATCGCGATCAACATGACGGTCGTGTACATCAACGTCCGCCTGAACAAATGGAACGCGGACTTCTACAACGCGCTGCAGACCAAGAACGTCACCGACTTCCCGCATCTGCTGATGATCTTCACCGGCCTTGCGTTTGCGTACATCCTGCTCGCCGTGTACGGCCGCTATCTGCGCCAGATGCTCGGCTTCCGGTGGCGCCAATGGCTCACGCACCGCTACCTGGAACAATGGCTTGGCGATAAAGCCTTCTACCGCATAGAACGCGATCGTCTCGCCGATAACCCCGACCAGCGGATCGCCGATGACCTGCAGTCGTTCGCCTCGACCACGCTGGCGTTGTCGCTGGATTTGTTGTCCACGCTCGTCACGCTCGTGACCTTCATCACGATCCTGTGGACGCTGGCGGGCGCGCTGAGCTTCTCGTTGTTCGGTACGCCGCTCAACATTCCGGGCTACATGGTCTGGGCTGCCGCGCTGTACGCGGTGCTCGGCTCGCTCGTAATTCAGCGCTTCGGCCATCCGCTGGTATCGATTAATTATCAGGCGCAGAAAGTGGAAGCGAACTTCCGTTTCGGCCTGATCCGCATTCGCGAGAACGCCGAGCAAATCGCGTTCTACGACGGCGTATCGACGGAAACCAATAACGCGAAAACCATCTTCCAGACGATCCGCCAGAACTACTGGCAGATCATGAAATACACGAAACGCCTGACCTTCGTGCTGTCTTTCTACGGTCAGATCGCGCTGATTTTCCCGATCATGGTCGCAGCGCCCCGCTACTTCGCGGGCGCGTTCTCGTTCGGCGTGCTGATGCAGATCAGTTCGGCATTCGGCACCGTCAGCGACTCGTTTTCATGGTTCATCAATAGTTATTCGACCTTGGTCGAATGGCGTGCCACCGTGAACCGGTTGCGCGAATTCAAGCGCGTGATGCGCTCCACGCACATCAAGGAAGCGATCTCGCCGGCGACTGCCCACGGCGGTATCAACCTGCATTACACGAGCACCGACGCGTTGACCACGACCGGGCTGAAGCTCGCGTTGCCGAACGGTACGCCGCTCGCGACGGTAGCGGATATCGCGGTGAAACCGGGTTCGCGCTGGCTTGTGCACGGGCCGTCCGGTTCGGGGAAAAGCACGTTGATGCGCGCGCTGGCCGGCTTGTGGCCGTTCGGCGATGGCACGATCGACGCCCCCGTCGATGCCAAGCTGATGTTTATCCCGCAGCAGAGCTACTTGCCGATCGGCACGCTGAAGGCAGCGTTGAGTTATCCGTCGGCAGGAGAAGCGTTCTCCGATGCAGACTGCCGCGAAGCCTTGCGCGCCTGCAATCTGAACGCGTACGGCACGCGTCTGGAGGAATCCGGGCACTGGGCAAAGATGATGTCGCCGGGCGAACAGCAACGGCTGGCGGCTGCCCGCGTGCTGCTGCACAAGCCGGACTTCATGTTCCTCGATGAAGCCACCAGCGCGCTCGACGCCGAGAACGAGATGCTGATCTACACGGCGATCATCGATGCCTTGCCGAACGCCGCGATCGTCAGCGTGGCGCATCGCGAGTCGGTGTCGGGGTTCCATGAGAACCGGATCGAGATCGAGCGCGCGGGCGCTGAGAGTCTGGCGGTTTAACGTCGGCGTGCTTATTTGAGGTCCGCTGAACGCTGACGTTGCAGGCGTTTGCATCTCACGTTCACGGGCCTTTTCAATTCGAGAGCATCCGGGAAGCAGGTTCTTTTTGGCCTGCTTTTCGCGTTTAATGACGCACCGTAGAATGTTCCCGCGCCTGCGCCTTGCAGGCTTTGAACGGGAGACGGGATGCGCGCGTTCGAGTGGTTCACCGAGTTGACGACGCGCGAGCGCCGCACGCTTTACGCAGGTTTCGGCGGTTACGCCGTCGATGCCTTCGACTTCATGATCTACTCGTTCCTCATTCCCACGCTGATCGCCGCGTGGGGCATGACGAAGAGCGAAGCCGGAATGATTGCGACGAGTTCGTTGATTTCATCGGCTATTGGCGGCTGGCTCGCGGGCATTCTCTCCGATCGATACGGCCGCGTGCGCGTGTTGCAGTGGACCATTGGCACGTTCGCGTTCTTCACCTTTCTTTCCGGTTTCACGCATTCATTCGGGCAGTTGCTCGCCACGCGCACGCTGCAAGGCGTGGGCTTCGGCGGCGAATGGTCCGTGGTGACCGTGATGATGGCTGAGACCATCCGTGCGCCTCAGCATCGGGCGAAAGCCGTGGGTACCGTGCAGAGCAGCTGGTCGTTTGGCTGGGGCGCAGCGGCGATTCTATATTGGGCGTTCTTCGCACTGCTGCCGGAAGATACCGCCTGGCGCGCGTGCTTCTGGATCGGTATCCTGCCGGCGCTATGGATTCTCTACATTCGACGCAACGTCTCCGATCCCGACATCTACGTAGCTACGCGCCGCGCTCGCGATGCCGGCACTGAAACCGCCACTTTCTCCGATATCTTCAAGGGTTCGCACCTCAAGACAACGATACTGGGCAGCGCGCTATGCACCGGCATGCTCGGCGGCTATTACGCGATCACCACGTGGCTGCCGACCTATCTCAAGACCGAGCGACATCTGTCTGTGTTCAATACGAGCGGTTATCTCGTGGTGCTGATCGTCGGCTCGTTTCTTGGTTATGTGTTCGGGGCCATTCTCTGCGACAAGATCGGGCGGCGCGCGTCGTTCGTGCTGTTTGCCATCGGCTCGTTTGTGCTCGGCATGATCTACACGATGATCCCCATCACCGACCACGCAATGCTGCTGCTCGGTTTTCCGCTTGGCATTGTCGTGCAGGGGATTTTTGCAGGCGTTGGCGCTTATTTATCGGAGTTGTATCCGAACGCGATTCGCGGCTCGGGACAGGGGTTTTGCTACAACCTCGGGCGTGGGCTGGGATCGTTCTTTCCGATTCTCGTCGGCGTGTTTTCGCAGGGCATGTCGCTTGTTAAAGCGATAGGCGTCGTCGCGGGGACAGGGTATCTGCTGGTGATTGTCGCTGCGTTGTTGCTGCCGGAAACGCGTGGTAAGGCGCTAGGTGCGGTGAGCGGGTAAGGGCTTTTCGTTGCACGATAACGCTGGTTTTTTTGCGTTGGAAAGTCGTTTCAACTACCGTTGAAACGACCTCTTTCTTCGTCCTGAAAGCGGCAAGCACGAGGAGTTTGTCGTCGTCGGAATGGTGGACGAGGTGAACGTCCATCACGCTCTCTTTGCCAGCGAAACGTTCTTCACCGGGTGCGTGAAAGTGGAACTGGACCAGTTGATAGGCGTGGTCGCCAAGGGCGATGCTGTCGGTGCCGGGTGCTGCGTTGAACTGGATGGAGTGCCCGGAGTTGGTGATATCGATTGGAAGGGGCTGATAGTTGATTTTCAGGCGGGGCATATCGGTGGGGGCTTTCTTTGCGCCCTCGATATTGATCGGCGATTCGGCGCGGCCACCTTCGCAAGCGTGAAAGTCTTTGCTGATTTCGCCCCAGTGCTCGGGTCCGTGTTCGCCGTTGTAGGTCCAGTCGTGGTTCGGTTCGGCAGATGCGGCGAGTGCAACGAAGGCCGTTAATAGGAACGCGCCGCTGGACAATCGTTTGATCTTGTTCATTATTATGCCCCTGAAATTGTGAGGGCATGAGCATGCGCTGACGGATAACGCGAGGCTATCGGAGAAGTCGCAATAGCGGGTGACGGAAAGGCAAACGATGAGATGGACGGCTCGGCTCGGGACCGCAGGGATTAGGAGACTCTGCGTTCACAAACGAAAAAACCGGGCCAAAAATCAGCCCGGTCCAATCCACGTCCTGCAAGAAACAAACGCTTACCGTGGCAATTCACTAGACCCCATCAAAAACGCATCGACGGAACGGGCACACTGCCGCCCTTCGCGGATAGCCCACACGACGAGCGACTGGCCGCGCCGCATATCGCCGGCGGTGAAGACCTTGTCAACAGAGGTGAAGTACGCCCGATCGCCTTCAGTCGCGGCACGCACATTGCCGCGCGCGTCCTTATCCACCCCAAACGCCTCGAGCACCGGCGATGCGGGCTGCGTAAAGCCCATCGCCAGCAGCACTAGATCGGCTTTCATTTCGAACTCCGAACCCGCCACCTCCTGCATCTTCCCGTCCTTCCATTCGACGCGGACAGCGATCAGCTTCTCGACCTTGCCGTTCTTGCCTTCAAAGCGCTTGGTAGCAACCGACCAGTCGCGCTCGCAGCCCTCCTCATGCGACGACGACGTACGCAACTTGATCGGCCAGTACGGCCAGACCAGCGGCTTGTTTTCCGTCTCTGGTGGCTGCGAAAGCAACTCGAACTGCGTCACGCTTTTAGCGCCATGCCGATTCGATGTCCCGACACAATCGGAACCCGTATCGCCGCCACCGATCACGACAACATGCTTGCCCTTGGCAATCAGCTGATCAACGACCGTATCGCCCGCATTGACCTTGTTCTGCAGCGGCAGGAATTCCATCGCGTAATGGATGCCTTGCATTTCGCGCCCCGGTACCGGCAAATCACGCGGCGTTTCCGAGCCACCGGCAATCACGACAGCATCGAATTGCTCGCGCAGCTCATCGGGCGAAATGGTTTCACGCGATGAATTCGCGATATGCCCCGGCAGCGGGTCCCGACCAATAAACACGTTGGTCCGGAACGCCACGCCTTCGGCCTCCATCTGCCGCATGCGCCGGTCGATCAGCCACTTTTCGAGCTTGAAATCGGGGATGCCATAACGCAGCAATCCGCCGATGCGATCGTTCTTCTCGAACACCGTCACGTCATGCCCAGCGCGTGCCAACTGCTGCGCAGCGGCCAGTCCCGCAGGCCCCGATCCGACCACGGCAACCTTCTTGCCGGTCTTGTGCTTCGACGGCATTGGTGCGACCCAGCCTTCGGCCCAGGCTTTATCGATGATCGCGTGTTCGATCGACTTGATGCCGACCGGATCGTCGTTGATACCAAGCGTGCACGCCGTTTCACACGGAGCCGGACAAATACGCCCCGTGAACTCCGGAAAGTTATTCGTGGAATGCAGCACTTCAATGGCCGTCTTCCAGTTCTGCTGGAACACCAGGTCGTTGAAATCCGGAATGATGTTGTTCACCGGACAGCCGTTATTGCAGAACGGGATGCCGCAATCCATACAGCGTGCGCCCTGGATCTTCGCGTTCTCGTCCGACAGTGCGTGAACGAATTCCTTGTAATGCTTGACGCGAGCGAGCGGCGCTTCGTAGGTCTCATGCTGGCGCTCGAACTCGAGAAAACCGGTTGCCTTGCCCATGTGGTTCTCTTTCTCTGTATTGGGGGGTTAATCCACCCTTCGACGTCCAACGCCGAAGGGCCGTACTAGATCAGAAACAGCCAAAGCTCAGGCCGCGATCGCGTCTTTCGCTTTCTTCGCGCCCAACTCACCGAGCGCCCGCTTGTATTCCGTCGGGAAGACCTTCACGAACTGACGGCGCGACGCATCCCAGTTCTCGAGCAAGGCTTTCGCGCGCGGCGAACCGGTGGACTGGAAGTGCTGCTCGATCAGGTTTCGGAGCAACACTTCATCGGTTTCACCGGTGTGCCACAAAGCGCGGTCGACGGTGCGTTCCTGTTCGGCCTGTTGCAGCACCGGATCGAGCGCGACCATCGCCTTGTTGCACTTGCTGCCGAAGGTACCGTCTGCATCGTAGACAAACGCTACGCCGCCCGACATGCCCGCCGCGAAGTTGCGCCCGGTTTCGCCGAGAACAACCACCGTGCCCCCGGTCATGTACTCGCAACCGTGATCGCCGGTGCCTTCCACGACCGCCGTTGCACCCGAGTTACGCACGGCGAAACGCTCGCCCGCGACGCCGCGGAAATACGCTTCGCCTTCAATCGCGCCATACAGCACCGTATTGCCGCAGATGATGTTTTCTTCCGACTTGCCGCGGAAGTCGTTAGTCGGGCGAATGATGATGCGCCCGCCCGACAGACCCTTGCCGACGTAGTCGTTGCCATCCCCGACGAGATCCAGCGTGATGCCCTTTGCCAAAAACGCGCCGAAACTCTGCCCTGCCGTGCCCTTCAACTGGATGTGAATCGAGTCGTCGGGCAGGCCGTCATGGCCATACTTCCTTGCGATCAGACCGGACAACATCGCGCCGACCGTGCGGTTCACGTTGCGCACCGGTTGAATGAATGACACGTGCTCGCCCTTCTCGATAGCCGCCTTCGACTTCTCGATCAGAACGTGATCCAGCGCTTTCTCGAGCGCGTGATCCTGGGTCTCGACATGACGCGTCGCGATCTCGCCGTTGTTCGGCACTTGATAGAACACCTTCGAGAAATCCAGACCCTTCGCCTTCCAATGCTCGACACCCTTCTTCGTATCGAGCAGTTCGGCGTGACCGATCAGGTCGTCGAATTTGCGAATGCCCAGTTGCGCCATGATTTCCCGCACTTCTTCAGCGATGAAGAAGAAGAAGTTCACCACGTGTTCCGGCTGTCCCGTGAACTTGGCGCGCAGTACCGGATCTTGCGTCGCGACGCCGACCGGGCAGGTGTTCAGGTGACACTTGCGCATCATGATGCAACCCTGGACGACGAGCGGCGCGGTCGCAAAACCGAATTCATCGGCGCCGAGCAGCGCACCGATCACCACGTCGCGGCCAGTCTTCATCTGACCGTCCGCCTGCACGCGGATACGACCGCGCAGGCGGTTGAGCACCAGCGTTTGCTGCGTTTCGGCCAGACCCAGTTCCCAAGGCGTGCCGGCATGCTTCAGCGACGACAACGGCGAAGCGCCCGTACCGCCGTCATGGCCGGCGATTACGACGTGATCGGCCTTCGCCTTGGCAACGCCTGCGGCAACGGTGCCCACGCCCACTTCCGACACCAGCTTCACCGAAATACTCGCCTTCGAGTTCGCGTTTTTCAGATCGTGAATAAGCTGCGCCAGGTCTTCAATCGAATAAATATCGTGGTGCGGCGGCGGCGAAATCAGGCCCACACCCGGCACCGAATACCGCAACTTGCCGATGTAATCGCTGACCTTATGACCCGGCAGTTGTCCGCCTTCGCCCGGCTTCGCACCCTGCGCCATCTTGATCTGGATCTGATCCGCCGACGACAGGTACTCCGCCGTGACGCCGAAGCGTCCGGACGCAACTTGCTTGATTCGCGAGCGCAGCGAATCGCCGTCTTTCAACGGGATATCGGTGACGACTTCGTCGCCGATCACGGAGCGCATGGTGTCGCCGTTCTTGATCGGAATGCCGCGCAGTTCGTTGCGATACCGGTTCGCGTCTTCGCCACCTTCACCCGTGTTCGACTTCCCGCCGATACGGTTCATGGCCACAGCCAGCGTGGCATGCGCTTCGGTGCTGATCGAACCCAGCGACATCGCGCCGGTCGCAAAACGCTTGACGATTTCCTTCGCCGGTTCCACTTCATCGAGCGGAATCGCCTTCGCCGGATCGACCTTGAACTCGAACAAACCACGGAACGTCATGTGACGCTTGGTCTGGTCGTTGATCAGGTGCGCGTATTCCTTGTACGTCTGGTACGAGTTGCTGCGCGTGGAGTGCTGCAGCTTGGCGATGGCATCCGGTGTCCACATGTGCTCTTCACCGCGCACGCGATACGCGTATTCACCGCCCGCATCCAGCATGTTTGCGAGCACGGGGTTCTCACCAAACGCCTCACGATGCAAACGAATGGCTTCCTCGGCCACGTCGAAAATGCCGATACCGCCGACCTTCGATGCCGTGCCCTTGAAGTACTTCTCCACGAGATCGCTGGAGAGCCCGACCGCTTCGAAAATCTGCGCGCCGGTGTACGACATGTACGTGGAAATGCCCATCTTCGACATGACCTTGTACAAGCCCTTGCCCACGGCCTTCGTGTAGTTGTAGATGGCTTTATCGGCGGAAAGATCGCCCTTCAGGCCTTCGGCCATTTGAGCGAGCGTTTCCAGCGCGAGGTACGGGTGCACAGCTTCCGCGCCGTACGCGGCGAGCAGCGCGAAGTGATGCGTCTCGCGCGCCGATCCCGTTTCCACGACCAGACCCGTGCTCGTGCGCAGACCGTGCTGCACGAGATGCGTATGGATAGCGGACGTAGCGAGCAGCGCCGGAATCGCCAGGTTGTCGCGATCCATCTTGCGATCCGACACGATCAGCATGTTGTAGCCGGACTTCACCGCATCCACGGCTTCCGCGCACAGCGAGGCCAGACGTGCTTCCACGCCTTCGTTGCCCCATGCCACGGGATAGCAGATGCTCAGCTCGTACGAACTGAACTTGCCGCCGGTGTATTTATCGATCGCGCGAATCTTCGCGATGTCCTTGAAGTCGAGCACAGGCTGCGAGACTTCGAGACGCATCGTCGGGTTGATGTTGGTCGTGTCGAGCAAGTTCGGCTTCGGGCCGACGAACGACACCAGCGACATCACCATGTTCTCGCGGATCGGGTCGATCGGCGGGTTCGTGACCTGCGCGAACAACTGCTTGAAGTAGTGATACAGCGTCTTGTTCTTGTTGGACATGACGGCCAGCGGCGAGTCATTCCCCATCGAACCGACGGCTTCCTCGCCTAATTGCGCCATGGGGGCCATCAGGAACTTGACGTCTTCCTGCGTATAGCCGAACGCCTGCTGACGATCCAGCAATGCAGCCGCTTCACGACGCTGCGTTTCGACGTCCTCGGCCTTCGGCTCGATCTCGTCGAGCTTGATGCGCACGGCGTCGATCCAGCTCTTGTACGGCTTGCCGTTCGCGAGGTTGTCCTTGAGCTCCTTGTCGTCGATGATCCGGCCTTGCTCCATGTCGATCAGGAACATCTTGCCCGGCTGCAGACGCCACTTTTTCACGATCTTCGATTCCGGCACCGGCAGCACGCCCGATTCCGATGCGAGGATCACGAGGTCGTCGTCGGTGATGACATAACGCGCCGGACGCAGGCCGTTGCGGTCGAGCGTGGCGCCGATCTGGCGGCCGTCGGTGAATGCGATCGCGGCGGGGCCATCCCACGGCTCCATCATCGCGGCGTGATATTCGTAGAACGCGCGGCGGTTGTCGTCCATCAGCGTGTGCTGTTCCCATGCTTCGGGAATCATCATCATCATGGCGTGAACGAGCGGATAACCCGCCATGACCAGGAGTTCAAGGCAGTTATCGAACGATGCCGTGTCTGACTGGCCCGGATAGATCAGCGGCCAGAGTTTCGGCAGGTCGTCGCCGAGCACGTAGCTGGCGATTGCGCCGGTACGCGCGTTCAGCCAGTTGACGTTGCCCTTCACGGTGTTGATTTCACCGTTGTGCGCGATCATCCGGTACGGGTGCGCCAATTCCCACGCGGGGAACGTGTTGGTGGAGAAGCGCTGGTGCACGAGCGCGAGTGCCGACACCGTGCGTTCGTCTTGCAGGTCGCGGTAATACACGCCGACCTGACCGGCCAGCAGCAGGCCCTTATAAACGATGGTGCGCGCCGACATGGACGGCACGAAGTATTCCTTGCCGTGCTTGAGCTTGAGGGCCTGGATGCGGTGACTGGCGGTCTTGCGGATCACGTACAGCTTCCGCTCGAGCGCATCCGTCACCACAATATCTTTCCCGCGGCCGATAAAAATCTGCCGGATCAGCGGCTCGCTGGCCTTCACGGTCGGCGAAATCGGCATGGTGGCGTCGACGGGGACATCGCGCCAGCCGAGCACGATCTGGCCTTCGGCCTTCACGGTGCGTTCCAGTTCCTGCTCGCACGCGAGACGCGACGCGTGCTCCTTCGGCAAGAAGATCATGCCGACGCCGTACTCGCCTTCCGGCGGCAGCGTCACGCCCTGCTTAGCCATCTCCTCACGATAAAACCCGTCGGGGATCTGAATCAGGATGCCCGCGCCGTCGCCCATCAGCTTGTCGGCGCCGACTGCGCCGCGATGGTCGAGGTTCTCGAGGATCTTCAGACCCTGCTGGATGATTTCGTGGCGCTTCTTGCCCTTGATATGCGCGACGAAGCCGACGCCGCAGGCGTCGTGTTCGTTGGCCGGGTCGTACATGCCCTGCGCGGCGGGAGCGGAACCGAGAGTCGGCGGCAGTTGATCGTTCATGGGTCACCGTGTTCTGTGGGGGGCCGAGAGCGGCCGTTGAACATGTTTTTTGTATTGCTCGCGCCACCGGCAGGCCAAGACCCTGAACCTGGGCGAAAAACGCGAAGCCGGTCGTGCAAACGGACGCGATGCGTCCCGAACTGCCGGAAAACGAAATATACGCGATTAATCAAAAAGTTGGCAACCAAAACACGATGATCTGACACCTATTATCGAGTTGGTGCACGATTGCCCCATTTAATTAGTTCCATATCAATAAAGACCAAAAAATAAACGGCATCCCGATTTTTGTCGTCATGCCGTTCGGTCATTCTTCAGTTCGGGCGCAAAAACTCCGTTAATGGGTCTGAGGAGTCTCGCGAACCTTGCGCGGACGGCCGCGGGGCAGCGGTGAGACGCGCCGGTTGGCGGCTCGCCCGGCCCATTCCCTGTAGGAGTCGCTGCCGAGCACCCAGCCCTTGAGCGTTGCCTGAAGCAGCCGGTTGGCTTCGCGTTCGTCGAGCGGTTGCTCGCATAGCTCCGTATAGGCGCGCTGGCGTTCGAACGGCGTATTGCCGAGCTTCCAATAGAGCGGATGGTCGGTAATGAGGCTGTCGAGCGTCAAGCCGATGTGATGGCGGTAGCTCGACCATTTGTAGTCTTGCGGGAGAGCCGCGAGTTCGGCGTGCACCGGCGCCATCTCGACCACCCGGCTCGCCAGCAGGAAGTAGGTTTCGCCTTCGATCACCGTCGCCCGGTAGCGGCCCTCCCACAAGGTGCCGCGACGGGCATAACGGCGATTGAAGTGCGCGACGTAGCGCCGGCCGACCGCCTGCATGGCTTTCGGCAGGCTGGCTTCGTCGCGGGGGGTGACGAGCAGATGCACCGCACCGGGCATCAGCGCGTAGGCGTGAATGGCGAGATGGTGGTCGCGGGAGGCCGTTCGGAGGCATTCGACGAAAAGCTCGTAGTCCGGAGCTTCGACGAAAGCGGGCTGCTGGTCGAGACCGCGCAAGATGACGTGCTGCGGCTGTTCGGGAACGTAGAGTCGTGCAAGCCGTGCCATGCTGGATTTTCCGTTGGTCGAGCGTTGGTCGGGTTCGGGGTATTCCGGCGGTCCGTCAAAGCCACATTCTGGGCCACCTTGAAATTTTTCGTTCAAGTGCTGTGAGGCGCATATCAGCCGGGAAAATCAGGAGCTTGGCACCGCGCTAAACCAATTGGAGCCAGCATTCTTCTTAGGGAAAACGCTCTGCGGCCAAGCATGGTTTGTTTCAAATGTTCTGTTCATAATTAGCGTGCTTTTTCGGAGGAGCACTCAATGACAATAAAACGGGTTGTTACGGGGGTCACCGCGTTCGCATGCATGTCTGGCGCGGCGCATGCACAGTCGGCAAATACTTTTTTCGTCACCACCGGCTGGTTCCATTTCGCTCCAATCTCCAGCAGCGGCCCGCTCAAGGAAACGAGCGTCGGCGGATCGCCAGTCGGCATTGAAGTGCCGAATACCGGCGCTAGCCTGTCCAACGCCGATACCGCAGGTTTCACCGCGGGCTACTTTGTCACCGACCATATAGCCGGCGAATTCGTTTTAGGCATTCCGCCCACCTTCGACCTGAAGGGCGAAAAGTCGTACTCGCAATATGGCACGCTCGGTTCGGCCAAGCAGTGGAGCCCGACGCTGCTGCTGAAGTACTACTTCATGCAGCCGCAGTCGAAGATCCGCCCGTACGTTGGCATCGGTGTGACACGGGTGTGGTTCACCGACGCAAAAATTACGAATACCGGTTTCGAAACTAACGTGCTGCATGGTCCGACCGATGTATCGACGGATAGTTCGTGGGCTCCCGTGTTTAATGCAGGCCTTACATACGCGTTCAGCGAACACTGGTTCGCCGGTTTTTCCATCTCCTTCGTGCCGCTTCACGCCACCGCTAAGCTGACAACCCAGGCGCAGACGCCAACAGGCCAGCTCACCGTGACGTCGGAAGCAAAACTCAAACTGAATCCGATCGTGACGTATCTGAACGTCGGATACCGGTTTTAAACGCACCCGCCTGGCCCGCTGTTCCTGCTGCTCCACCTACGCCAGGCGAGAAACAAACGCCGTCCCGAGGGTTCCTCGCGACGGCGTTTGATTTTTCAGCGTT
Source organism: Caballeronia mineralivorans PML1(12) (assembly GCF_001028175.1). Taxonomy (GTDB): domain Bacteria; phylum Pseudomonadota; class Gammaproteobacteria; order Burkholderiales; family Burkholderiaceae; genus Caballeronia; species Caballeronia mineralivorans. The sequence goes on along the minus strand of NZ_AEJF01000028.1, from coordinate 42,183 downwards.
TGTAAAATTGACACGCTGACGACCTTTTTCAGGTAAGCCAGCGCAGTTTCTACTTTTCCCTGAACTTCTATTTTTCACCGGACGCCTTGCGCGGCAAGCCTTGGCCGTGCGATGTTGAACGCGTCGGGTCAATCGGCATCCAACTTGCTCACCTTCAGTTTTTCCGCTATTTCGCGGCCCATCCACGATTCATCCATCGACGGAGCGATCCTATGAACGCATTCCCCAATACGCGAGATGCCATCGGAGATTCATGGAACTCCACCAGCCGCCGTGCACGCCGGATTTCGCGTCACAGCCGCGAAGCAGCACAGGATATCGGCAGCGAATTGCGCACGCTGATTTCGGAAATTGAAGAAACGTTGTCGGAAGGGACATCAGCCGACGTCGCTGTGCTGCGGGCCCAGTTGAGCAAGAGCGTGGATTCGGCACGCGCGCGTTTGAACGACACGCACGACGCGGTACGCGCTCGCGCGAATACGGCCCTGGCCGATGCGGACACCTATATTCACGACAAACCGTGGCAAGCCATTGCCCTGGTGGGCGGCCTGGCGCTGGTGGCGGGCGTGTTGCTGGCCCGCGTCCGATAAGCGTTTTGCTTGTGCAGACAAAAAAACGCGCGCCGGAATCGCTTCCGGCGCGCGTTTTCTAATGCGTTCGCTTTTTCAGTTCAATCGAGAAAATCCGCGCCGATCACATCGATACGATCCGTACAGATCGCGTCGACACCCCATTGCGCGAGCTCACGCGCCCGCTCCGGGTCATTGACGGTGTAGGCGAGAATCCGCAAGCCGGAATCCTTGATCTCGGCAACCAGCCGCTCGTCCAGCGTCTTGTGGTCAGCATGCAGCGATACGCACGACAGCGCGGCGGTTTGCGCCCGCCAGTCGCCGGGAATGGTTTCGTAGAGCATGCCGCGCGGCAGATCGGGCGCAGCCTCGGCGGCCGCCGCAAGCGCAGCATAGGAAAACGACGACAACAACGGCGCCGGTTCCGCGCCCGACCACAGGCGCGCGGCCTCCCGCGCCACTAAAACACCCGTTTCCTCGTCGCGCCCTTCGCACGGCTTGATTTCGATATTCGCCGCCAATCCATGCGTAAAACAGCGTTCGGCAACCTGAGCGAGCGTCGGCATGCGTGCACCGGCGAAACGCGGGTCGAACCAGCTACCGGCGTCGAGTCGTTCAAGTTCTTCGTAGCGGAAGGTTTTCGCCGCGCCCCGACCGTTCGATGTGCGCTCGACGAGGTCATCGTGTAGTAAAAACACGACGTTATCCGCCGATAACTTCGCGTCGAACTCGATCATTTTCAGGCCGAGCCGGGCGCCGGTATCGATACCGTCGAGCGTGTTTTCCGGCGCGACTTTCCCGCCGCCACGATGCGCGACGATGCGCGGATAAGGCCAAATTTTCATCGTTAATGTCCTTTTAGTTCACGCGCAAACCGGTCGCCGGATCGAAGAAATGCAGCCGGTGGGCCGGTAGCGCCACTTCCAGCGCCTCACCTCGAGCCGGACGATGTTCATGTGGCAAACGTGCCGCGACATCGTGTTTGCCCCAACGGCCATGCGCGAGATTATCGGCGCCGAGGAGTTCGCAGGAATCGGCTGTCAAGGTCGCGTGCGCGCTCTGCTGCCCCGGCAGCATGTGTTCCGGCCGGATGCCTAACACCCACTCGCGGCCCTTCAGCTCCTGCTGCAGCGTTTGCATGCCCGCGAGCGGCAGGCGCGGCCCATTGCCCGCGACGTCGAAGGTCGAACCGTCGTCCGATACACGCCCTTCCAGCAAATTCATTGCCGGAGATCCGATAAAACTCGCGACAAACACAGTCGCCGGGCGCTCATAAACCTCGGTCGGCGGTCCGATCTGCTCCGCGCGGCCGCGATTCATCACAATCACGCGTTGAGCGAGCGTCATGGCCTCGATCTGGTCGTGCGTGACGTAGAGGCTCGTGGTCGCGAGACGCGCATGCAGCCGCTGGATTTCCAGCCGCATTTGCACGCGCAACTTGGCGTCGAGGTTGGACAGCGGTTCGTCGAAGAGAAACACCGCCGGTTCGCGCACGATCGCGCGGCCCATCGCCACGCGTTGCCGCTGGCCGCCGGACAACTCGCGCGGCTTACGCGCCAGCAGTGGCTCGAGCTCCAGGATCTTCGCCGCGTTCTGCACGCGCTTATCGATCGCTGCCCGATCCACGCCGCCGATCTTCAACGCGTACGCCATGTTCTGCGCAACGCTCATGTGCGGATAAAGTGCGTAGTTCTGGAACACCATCGCGATGTCGCGATCTTTCGGCTCCAGCGTATTCACCACTTTCTCGCCGATGGAAATCGTCCCTTCGGACACGCTTTCCAGCCCCGCGACCATCCGCAGCAAAGTCGACTTCCCGCAGCCCGACGGTCCGACCATGACGACGAATTCGCCGTCGGTCACTTCCACGTCGATGCCATGCAGAACGAACTGCTTGCTGTCGTAGGTTTTCTTGACGCCTTGAAGGCTCAGTGCAGCCATCGGACCGCCTTCATTTAAGTGCGCCCGCGACCGTCGCAAAATGCGCGACCGCGATGCCGGGTTCATAGAATTTGTGCAGCAACTCACGCCACGTCTGGTAGTCGGCGGAGTTGCGGAAACCTTCCTGATGCGCTGCGACCGTTTCCCACCGCACGAGCAGCACGTACTGCGAGCCGTTGTTCGCGTCGGCGCCGCGCACCAGTTCGTGCGAGAGATAACCCGGTTGCGCCGAGATGATCTTCCCGGCTTCAGCGAACGCCGCTTCGAACGCGGTTTCTTCGCCGGCTTTCACCGGCAGTTGAGCAATTTCCAGGATCATTGAATGAGCCTCCGTTATTTTTCGGAATCGACGAGACCGCGCACGAACCAGCGCTGCATCGTCAGTACGACTGCGAGCGGCGGCAGCATGGCGAGCAGCGTCGCGGTCATGACCAACTGCCACTCGGTAGCCGTGTCGCCGGAAGCGATCATGCTCTTGATGCCGACCACCGCCGTTTGCAGCGACTGGTCGCTGGTGATCAGGATCGGCCACAGATACTGATTCCAGCCATAGATGAACGTGATCACGAACAGCGCGGCAATGTTCGTCTTCGACAGCGGCAGCACCACGTCCCACAAGAATCGCAACGCGCCCGCACCGTCGATACGCGCCGCCTCCATCAGTTCATCGGGCAGCGTCATGAAGAACTGGCGGAACAGGAACGTAGCCGTCGCCGATGCGATCAGCGGCAGCGTCAGACCGGCGTACGTGTTGCTGAGATGCATCGATGAAACGACCTGAACCGTCGGGAAAATCCGCACTTCCACCGGCAGCATCAGCGTGATGAAGATTAGCCAGAAGGCCAGGTTTTTAAACGGGAAGCGGAAGAACACAATGGCGTAGGCCGACAGCATCGAGATCGAGATCTTGCCGATCGAAATCACGAGCGCCATGACAAGGCTGTTCAGCAGCATGTGGCCAAACGGCGCCGCCGCGTTGCCGCTGCCGTGCGTCCAGATGTTCGCGATGTTCTCGAACAAGTGCGTGCTTGGAACCAGCGATAGCGGCACGCTGAATACTTCCGCCTCGCTCATGGTGGCCGCGCAGAAGGCGATGTACACCGGAAACACCACCAGCAGCACGCCCAGGATCAGCACCGCATGGCAAAAGAGGTCAAAACCGCGACGATTTTCGATCATGAGTACTGCACCCGACGTTCGATAAAGCGGAATTGCACGACCGTCAGCGCCACCACAATCAGCATCAGCACGACCGACTGAGCGCCGGAGCTGCCTATATCGAGCCCTTGGAAGCCTTCGGCGAAGATTTTGTAGATCAAAGTCTTTGTGGACTGGGCGGGGCCGCCACCGGTCGCGGCATCGATGACTGGGAAGGTATCGAAGAAGGCGTAGACCACATTGACAGTCAGCAAGAAGAAGCTAGTCGGCGAGAGCAAGGGCAAAGCGATCCCGAAGAAACGCCGTACAGGACCCGCACCGTCAATAGCCGCCGCCTCGATCAACGAGCGCGGAATGGCCTGCAGACCGGCGTAGAAAAACAGGAAGTTATAGCTGACCTGTTTCCACACCGACGCCAGCACGACCAGGAACATCGCCTGGGAACCATTCAGCGCGTGGTTCCAGACAATGCCGTATTTCGCGAGCGCATAGGTCACCAAACCAATACTCGGATTGAACAAAAACGACCAAAGCACAGCGGCAATAGCCGGCGCAACCGCGTACGGCCAGATCAACAGCGTCTGATAAAGCTTCCTGCCTCTTGTCACCCGATCGGCGCACGCGGCCAGCAGCAACGAGATCACGAGCCCCGAAACGGTGACAAGCGTGCAGAAAATAATCGTTGTGTTGAACGACGAGAGATAGAGCGGATCGGTGAAGATTTGCTTGAAATTCGCCAGCCCGACAAACTCGCTCGATGTCCCGAACGCGTCCTGACTCTGCGTGGCCTGCCACAGTGCTTCGCCGGCCGGCCACAGAAAAAAGAGCGCGGTGATCGCGAGTTGCGGCGCGACCAGCAGGTAAGGCAGCAGGCTCGTATTGAACCGCGATCGTTTTTCCATGGCGCGTTTAGCTTCCGGCCTTTTCGAAACGGCGCAGCAGATCGTCGCCACGCGAAGCGGCTGAATCCAGTGCTTCCTTCGGCGTTTTCTTCTGCGCCCAGACCTGCTCGAGCTCTTCGTCGACGATCGTACGGATCTGCGGCATGTTGCCCAGGCGCAAGCCCTTCGTGAACGGCAGAGGCGGTTTGTTCAGCATCTGTTTGATCGCGGTATCGGCGCCGGGATTCTTCTCGTAGAAGCCCTGCTTTTGCGTCAACTCATAGGCAGCCGTGGTGACCGGCAGATAACCCGTGTCCTGATGCCATTTGGCAGCCACTGCCGGCGAGCTCAGGTAAGCGAGGAACTTGGCGACACCCTTATACGTTGCCGGATCTTTCCCGGAGAGCACCCAAAGACTCGCGCCGCCGATAATCGCGTTCTGCGGTGCGCCCTTCACGCTCTCGTCGTAGGGCATCATGCCTGTGCCGAAATTGAACTTCGCGTACTTCTTGATGTTGGCAAGCGAGCCCGACGAGTTGGTCAGGATGCCGCAATCGCCGCTATAGAACTTCGATACCGCCTCGTCCTTGCGGCCGACATACGTGAACGTGCCTTCCTTCGCCATGTTCTGCAGGAACTGGATGTGCGCGACCTGCAGCGGCTTGTTGAATTCGAGCACGGCGTCGGTGCCGTCGAAGCCATTATTCTTCGATGCGAACGGCACGCCGTGCCACGCGCTGTAGTTCTCCAACTGAATCCAGCTCTGCCAGCCCGACGAATAACCGCACATTCCCGCCGCCTTCAGCTTTGTCGCATCGGCTTCGAGTTCGCCCCAGGTCTTCGGCGGATGGGTCGGATCGATGCCGGCTTTCTTGAACGCGTCCTTGTTGTAATAGAGGACGGGCGTCGAACTGTTGAACGGCATCGAAATCAGGTGGCCCGTTTTCGAGTCGCTGTAATAACTTGCAATGGTTGGTACGAATGCTTTCTCGTCCAGCGGAACGCCGGCCTGCTTGAATACATCGGAGACAGGAATCACGGCTTTCTTGGCCTGGATCATCGTGGCCGTGCCGACTTCATAAACCTGCAGGATGGCCGGCGCGTTGCCGCTGCGATACGCCGCGATGCCCGCAGCCATCGTCTGGTCATAGCTGCCCTTGAAAACCGGCACGATCTTGTAATCGCTTTGCGACGCGTTGAAGTCGTTCGCAATATCATTCACGCGCTCGCCGAGTGCGGATTCCATCGCATGCCAGAACTGGATTTCGGTGGCGGCCTGTGCCTGACTTGCGCCAAAGGCGAGTATGGCGGCAACGGAAAAGGCGCCCGCCAGCAACTTACGACTACTCATGAGTAACCTCTCCTTGAACCCCGGTGGAGTTTTTTGGTTGGAACAAGCGCGGAACGCGCCTGGAACGCGCGATTCTAATTGTCGTCCATGACGAATAGACGACCGTACTCTTTTAATGCGTAACGATCCGTCATGCCTGCTATGTAATGCGCGATAAGACGCGCCTGCGTGCGGCCTGCAGGTGTCTCGCTGCTGTGGGGGTCGTTGGCGGACTCTTCGGCAACCGGGCCGCGTGCCTGATAAGCCGGCGGCAGCAGGCGCGGGTCGTCGTTGAACGCCTTGAACAGGCCGCCCACCACGCGCCCCGCTTTGTTCGCCATCCGCATTACCCGGTAATGGCGGTACAGGTTCTTGTAGAGGAAGCGCTTGAGTTCGGTCGCCTGGGCGGCGACGTTCTCGCCGTGCGTGACGATCGCCGGCGCATTGCGGACGTCGTCGACCGATTGTGGATTCAAGCGCGCCAGATTCGCACTGGTCGTTTCGATCAAGTCCACGATCAACGTGTTGATGATCCGGCGAATGGTCTCGTGAATCAGCCGGCGCCCTTCGATATCCGGATACTCGCCGCGTGCCGCTTCGTAATGTGTCTGCCACAGTGCGACGTCGGCGAGTTGGTCGAGCGTGATCAGGCCGGAGCGCAGGCCGTCGTCGACGTCGTGATTGTTGTAGGCGATTTCGTCGGCAACGTTTGCGATCTGCGCTTCTATCGACGGCTGCTTGCGATTCAAAAACCGCTCGCCCAACGCGCCGAGCTTCAGCGCGTTTTCATGCGAGCAGTGTTTGAGGATTCCTTCGCGGGTTTCGAAGCAGAGGTTCAGGCCGTTGAACGCGCCGTAGTGTTCTTCCAGTTCATCGACGACCACGAGGCTCTGCAGGTTGTGTTCGAAGCCGCCGTGATCGCGCATGCATTCGTTTAGTGCATCCTGTCCGGCATGGCCGAACGGCGTATGGCCAAGATCGTGCGCCAGCGAAATGGCTTCGACCAGATCCTCGTTCACGCGAAGATTACGCGCCACGGAACGCGCGATCTGCGCGACTTCCAGACTGTGCGTCAGCCGCGTACGGAACAAGTCGCCTTCGTGATTCACGAAAACCTGCGTCTTGTATTCGAGCCGCCGGAATGCCGTGGAGTGGACAATGCGATCGCGGTCACGCTGGAACTCGGTGCGCGCAACCGGCGGTTTTTCGTCGAAGCGGCGACCGCGCGACTCAGCCGAATGCGCGGCATACGGTGCGAGATGTGCTTCAAGCGCGAAGCACGTCGGCGTGATGCTGGAAACCTCGAATGTCTTGTCGCTCACCGGCTGCTCCGAATCATCGTCGTTTGCTTCGTCGTGTTTTTCGGGGAAACGGCCGTGCCTCGACGCAGCGTCAAGGAGAGTCGGCGCGATGCCCCAATCTGGAACGTCTCGCGGCTTGGCGGTTACCGCGAATTACCATCGCTTTGTTCGTGACAGCGGTCGCGCCTCAAAACAGCATTAGGAAAACCAATTAGGGAAACCATCGCGAATACCTCCAGAACCTGGATTGTCTCGCTGCTTACCCGTTGCTATGAACCATGTCGGTCTTCGTGGCGGCGAACGCCCCTGAGCCTTCGTCAAGAAAGTCAGCGCACTGTTGAGCCCAAATGACTTGCGATTGAGCTTCGTCGCAAAACCGCTGTTGAACGCAGCCGGTCAGACGCTGGCCGCGAGCGTTGCGCGCACTGCCTCGTCCGGTGCACCCGTGATCTTTGTCTTGCCGAAACGCTCGAGCAGGATGAATTTGATCTCACCCGCTTCGGCTTTCTTGTCGACTTTCATCAAGTCGATATACCGATCCGCGCCAAGGGCCGGCGCCTTGACCGGCAACTTCGCCGCCGCGATCAACCGCGTGAGGCGCGCGCGCGAGTTCTCATCGAGCCGGCCGAGCCGCACCGACAGATCCGCTGCCATCACCATGCCGCATCCAACCGCCTCGCCATGCAACCATTCGCCGTAACCAAGGCCCGCTTCGATCGCGTGACCGAACGTGTGGCCAAAGTTGAGAATGGCGCGCAAGCCGCCTTCGCGTTCGTCGGCGGCAACCACCGCTGCTTTCACCTCGCACGAGCGCTTCACCGCATGCGCAAGCGCGGTGGCGTCGCAATCGTTCAAAGCCGGGATGTTCGCCTCGATCCAGTCGAAGAATTCGCTCTCGGCGATGGCGCCCGTCTTGATCACTTCCGCGATACCCGCAGCGAGTTCGCGCGGCGGCAGCGTCCGCAGCACCGCGATGTCGGCGATAACAGCTTGCGGCTGATAAAACGCGCCGATCATGTTCTTGCCAAGCGGATGATTGATGCCGGTCTTGCCGCCCACCGACGAGTCGACCTGCGCAAGCAGCGTGGTCGGCACCTGGATAAACGGCACGCCGCGCATGTAGCTGGCGGCGGCAAAACCCGTCATGTCGCCGATCACCCCACCGCCCAGCGCAATCAGCGTGGTCTTGCGATCGGCGCGCTCGGTCAGCAACGCGGTGAAAATCTGGTTGAGCGTCTCGAGATTCTTGTGCGCCTCGCCGTCGGGCAGCACGACGGTCGTGACTTTTTTGCCGAGCGGCGCGAGGGCGGCACGCAGCGCGTCGCCATAGAGCGGGTCGACGGTCGTGTTGGTAACAATGGCGACCGACGAGCCCGTAATATGCGGCGCGTACAGTTCGGTCCGGCCAATCAGCCCGGCGCCGATATGGATGGGGTAGGCGCGATCGCCCAGTTCGACGTTGACGGTAATCATGGCGGACATTATGACGTAGCCGGCTTGACGATGCCGGCCATCTCCAGTTGCATCAACACCATGTTGACGAGGTTGTTCACGGTTGGGCGGCCGGTTTCCACGATGAAATGCGCGCACTCCTGATACAGCGGATCACGCGCCTTATAGAGCGCTTCGAGCTTGCCACGCGGGTCGTCGGTCTGCAGCAGCGGCCGGTTCTTATCGCGCCGCGTGCGTTGCCACAACTCGTGCGGCGTGGCGCGCAGATAGATCACCAGCCCGCGATTCTTCAGATGTTCGCGATTCTCCGGCCGGAGAATCGCGCCGCCGCCGGTCGCCAGCACGATATTCTCGCGCCGCGACAGTTCGTCGATCACATCCGCTTCGCGCTGCCGGAAGCCTTCCTCGCCTTCGACCTCCCAGATCACCGGAATGCGCGCGCCCGTGCGGGCCTCGATTTCGTGGTCGGAATCGATGAAAGAACGCTGTAACCGGCGCGCGACCGCCCTCCCCACGGTGGTCTTCCCAGCCCCCATGAGTCCGACAAAAAATACGTTCGCGTTCGCTTGCCCGGCTTCCAACTCGCTTCCTTGTGCATTGATTCCGGTCCCGATTCTGGTCCCGTTCGTGCGGGAGCTTAAGGGCAAAAGGGCCGCTTTGTCGAGTCGGGAAGGCTTGCCGGCGGCCTTCACAGACGCGCCGGAACGATATGCGGGGTAATGAAAATGACCAGTTCGCTGCGTGAATTACGGCGCGCGGTATGACGAAAAAGCCAACCCAATACCAGGATTTTACCGAGCAGCGGGACCCTCGTGACATCTTCGCGTTCGTCGGTGGAATATATCCCGCCGATTGCCACCGTGCCGCCGTCCTCCACCTCCACGCGTGTCTGGACATGCTTCGTGTTGATCGCCGGGCCGGCCGCGGTCTGCTCGCCAACGCTGTCCTTCGATACATCGAGGTCGAGGATCACGTGACCATGCGGCGTAATTTGGGGCTCGACCTCCAGTTTCAGCGCGGCCCGGCGGAACTGTACGCCAGACACACCGTTGCCGACCTTCGCCTGATACGGCAATTCGGTGCCCTGCTCGACCACCGCCGTCACGCGATCCGCCGTGATCACACGCGGCCTGGACACAATCTGCCACGGCCTTCGTTTGCCAGCGCGCGCAACTCTACGTTGAGCAACCGCGTGGCCTGCGCGGCGAATAGCGTCAGGCCGGCGGTCGCGGCGTCGAACCCGCCGATTGGCCGCGCCGATAAATCGAAGACCGCGCCGTCCGCGCCCGCTACAAGACCGCGCGCGGTAGCGTCGCCGGTGGGCGTCATCGACAGCTTCACGCCAAGATTGCGTGAAAAACCGGCGTCACCTTCCACGATGCGCACCTCGATCATCACCTGCGGCCTCGGCTGGTCAATGTGGCCGACGCCGGCAACGCCATTGCACAACGTAGCGAGCGCAGCACACCCCGCGCCGGCAGTCGTGAAAAGGCCTCGCGCAACGCGGCCGAGATAGCGACCCGGTCGATGAAATCGCCCCCTACGACCGCGCCCGGCTCAAGCCGAACCTCCTCCAGCCGCTCGACGCAAACCGGCCGGTTCGCCTGCAGCCGCTTGCTGAGCACGGCGAGCCTGACAGCCTCTTCACTAATGTCGATACCCGCCGTGAACCGGCGCGTGACGGTCCAAACCGACCCGCGCAATGCTGCTTGCGTACCCATGCTCATCCGCTCTTTCCAGGCCGCGCGTCGAACCGTTCGGGCGCTGGCAATGAAACGATTGTGGGCTGCGGCGGTGGTTGCCACCATTCGCCCAAGTGGCTAACGTAAAGGGAGAATGCGGCTTAAAAGCGCCGCTGCCGGCAGGCACAAAACAAGCGTAGAGAAACGTCAAAAGGACGCGATGCAAACGTTAGCCGTGTCAGTCCGTCAACGCTTATCGTGATCAAACAGGTGTCCCCGCGACCTGCGCGCAACACCCAAGTAAGCCAGACGAAAGCCGTAAAGTTGGGCAGCTATAATCGCGGGACCGTTTTTTGGTGGTGCCATGCAATCTCAGTCTCCGTCGTCCCCGCCGTCCCGTCATCCTGACTCTCCAAAGCGCGTTCGTCCGCTCTGGATCAGGCTTCTGCTCGGATTGTTAGTTTGTATTGTCGGGCTGATCATCAGCGCGGGGCTGGTGCTCGGTTATGCGCTAGTGGTTGCCCAGCCCAATCTGCCGTCGCTCGACGCGCTCACCGACTACCGCCCGAAAGTGCCGCTTCGTGTCTACACGGCGGATCACGTGCTGATTGGCGAATTCGGCGAGGAACGGCGCAGTGTCGTGCGGATTCAGGATGTGCCGGATTACCTGAAGAAGGCCGTACTCGCCATCGAAGACGCGCGTTTCTACGATCACGGCGGTGTCGACCTGACCGGCATCCTGCGTGCCGGCACGGTGGCGCTAACGAACGGCCATGCGTCCCAAGGCGCAAGCACGATCACGATGCAGGTTGCGCGAAATTTCTTCCTGTCGAGCGAAAAGACCTACACCCGCAAGATCTACGAGATGCTGCTCGCGTACAAGATCGAGCGCGCGCTGACGAAAGACCAGATTCTCGAGGTCTATATGAACCAGATCTATCTGGGACAGCGCGCTTACGGATTCGCGAGCGCCGCGCGGGTTTATTTCGGCAAGGATCTGAAGGACATTACGCTCGCCGAAGCCGCCATGCTCGCCGGCTTGCCTAAAGCACCGTCGGCGTATAACCCGGTGGTCAATCCAAAGCGCGCGAAGGTGCGCCAGCAATACATCCTCGAACGGATGCTCGAACTGCGCTACATCACGCAAGAGCAATACGACGCCGCCGCCAAGCAACCGCTCGTAGTGAAGGGTGCAGGGCGCGAGTTCAGCGTGCACGCCGAGTACGTGGCGGAAATGGTGCGCCAGATGATGTACACGCAGTATCGCGAGGAGGCTTATACGCTGGGCCTGAACGTGGTGACAACCATCGATTCCGCCGATCAGGACGCGGCTTACCGCGCCGTGCGCAAAGGCTTGATGGACTATGAGCACCGGCATGGGTATCGCGGACCGGAGGGGTATATCGATCTGCCCACGGACCCGGACGACCGTGAACAAGCTATCGACGACGCCCTCATCGACCATCCCGACAACGGCGAGATCGTCGCGGCCGTCGTCACTGAAGCGAGCCCGAAGGAGGTCAAGGCGAGTTTTATCGATGGCAACGTGGCAACGGTTCAAGGCAACGACCTGCGTTTTGTCGCCAATGCGCTGAGCACGCGGGCGCAGCCGAACCAGCGCATCCGTCTGGGCGCAATCGTGCGTCTGATGAAAAACGACGACAACAACTGGGTCATCACGCAACTGCCGCAAGTGGAAGGCGCGTTCGTTTCCATCGTCCCGCAGGACGGCGCGATCCGCGCGCTGGTGGGCGGCTTCGATTTCAACAAGAATAAGTTCAATCACGTCACGCAGGCGTGGCGCCAGCCGGGTTCGAGCTTCAAGCCGTTCATCTATTCGGCATCGCTGGAAAAGGGTTTGTCGCCGGCAACCATCATCAACGACGCACCGCTCTATTTCAGCGCCGCCGAAACGGGCGGCCAGGCGTGGGAGCCTAAGAACTACGGCGGCGGTTTCGACGGCCCGATGCCCATGCGCACGGCATTGATGAAATCTAAAAACCTGGTCTCTATCCGCATCCTGAGCAACATCGGCCCGAAGTATGCGCAAGGGTATGTGACGAAGTTCGGTTTCGACGCATCACGTCAGCCGGCCTATCTGCCGATGGCGCTCGGTGCAGGTCAGGTCACGCCGCTGCAAATGGCGACGGGGTATTCGGTGTTTGCAAACGGCGGATACCGGGTGAATCCGTACCTGATCGCCGACATCACCGACCCGCGCGGCGCCGTGGTGTCGCATCCGCAGCCGCTGATCGCCAGCGACACAGCGCCGCTTGCCATCACGCCGCGCAACGCCTACGTGATGAACAGCCTGCTGCAAAGCGTGGCCCAACGAGGCACGGGCGCAAGAACGAACCAGTTGAAGCGCACTGATCTCGCCGGCAAGACGGGCACGACCAACGATTCGCACGACGCGTGGTTCGCCGGTTACCAGCATTCTCTGGTGGCAATTGCATGGATCGGCTACGACACGCCGCGCAGTCTCGGCGACAAGGAAACGGGCGGCGGACTCGCGTTGCCGGTGTGGATGGAGTACATGAGCCGGGCATTGCGCGGCGTGCCGGAATACAAGTCGACGATGCCACCCGACGTGGTCTCGCTAGGCGGCGAACTGTATTTCGACGACTTGACGCCGGGGCACGGTTTTGTGGCAACTATCGGCGTCAGTCAGGCCGTGCCGGAAGATGTCAGCGGCACGTCGCCGGCTGCGCCCGCGCCGCCAGTTGGCGAGCAGGAAAAGCAGGACATCATGAATCTGTTCAAGGGGCATTGAACACAATTAACCTAAGCCCCGGCCGGTCCGGGGTTTGGGTTGAACGCTCTGCTGAAAACTAAGCTGAAAAGCGAATCGGTTCGCCGGCCTGTTCGCTGGCGTATCGGCTGAGCGCCTCGAAAAACTCGCTGCCGTCGCGCGTGTTGCGCCACGCGCCGTCCACATATTTATAGTGAAAGCCGCCCGCCTTTGCCGCGAGCCAGACCTCGTGCATCGGCGGCTGCAAGTTGACGATCAGCTTCGTGCGGTTCTCGAATTCAAGCGTCAAAACATTACCGCTGCGCTCGAATTCCACATCGGCTTCGAGGCCGTCCACGTCCCGCTCGATGGCCGCCAGCGCAGCCTCGGCGAGGGTCAGGTATTCGTTGTCGGTCATGCTAAACTCCATCGATTAATTAGTCAGGGACAGTAATGCAAGTCGTCTTCCGGATGAGCGCGATTGTAGCGGCTTTGGCCATTTCCGCCGGCACGCTGCTCGCCGCCTGTGGTCAGCGTGGACCGCTCTATTTGCCCGTCGCCCCGCCGATCCCGGCTCGTCCCGCCAGTCTGCCGCCGTTGCCGGCGAGCGGTGCGAAAAACGCAAATGCGCCGGCCGCAGCGTCGTCCGCAATCGACACCGGCGACGTTCCGGACACATCCGGCACGGCGCTTTCGCTCTCCCCGGATGACAACATGAAATCGCCCGCGTCAGCATCAGAACCCAAAGCCGCTTCTGCTTCCTCCGGCGAATAATCTTTGCCACACCGCACGCGCTCCCAGCGAGCGCGTCAGCCGAACCAGAAAACTCATGACTCAATCCGCATTCTCCCGCGCCGAAGGCGTGTTGCAAGTCGAAGGCGTCTCGGCCGTATCGCTGGCCGAACAGTTCGGCACGCCCCTGTACGTTTACTCGCGCAGCGCGCTGACCGACGCGTATAAAGCTTACGCCGATGCTTGCAACGGCCGTCGCGCCACCATCCACGTGGCCGTGAAAGCCAACAGCAATCTCGCGGTGCTGAACGTGTTCGCACGACTGGGCGCGGGCTTCGATATTGTCTCGTCGGGGGAACTGGCGCGCGTGCTGGCCGCGGGCGGCAAGGCGGAAAACACAGTGTTCTCGGGCGTGGGCAAGTCGGCGGCGGAAATGCGCGAGGCACTCGATGCCGGCGTGAAGTGCTTCAACGTCGAATCCATTCCCGAGTTGCACGCGCTGAACGAAGTGGCCAAGGCCGCGGGCAAACAAGCGCCGGTGTCGCTGCGCGTGAACCCCGACGTCGATGCCAAGACGCATCCGTACATTTCCACGGGCCTCAAGTCGAACAAGTTTGGCGTGGCCTTCAGCGACGCTCGCGCGACTTACGCGCAAGCAGCGGCCATGTCGAATCTCGACGTGATCGGGATCGACTGCCATATCGGTTCGCAGATTACAGAAGTGAGCCCGTATCTCGATGCCGTCGACAAACTGCTCGACCTCGTCGAGCAGATCGAAGCGGACGGCACGAACATCCATCACGTCGATGTCGGCGGTGGACTCGGCATCAGGTACGACGACGAAACGCCGCCGGCTATCGGGGAATTCGTGCGCGCGGTGCTCGCGCATATCGAAGAACGCGGGCACGGTCATCGCGAAGTGTATTTCGAGCCGGGCCGCTCGCTGGTCGGCAATGCGGGCGTGTTGCTCACGCGCGTGGAATATCTGAAGCCCGGTGCGGAGAAGAATTTCGCCATCGTCGATGCCGCGATGAACGACCTCGCGCGCCCTGCGATGTATCAGGCGTTTCACCGCATGGAAGCCGTGGAAAAGCGTGCGACGAAAGCGCAGGTCTACGACGTGGTCGGCCCCGTTTGCGAAAGCGGTGACTGGCTTGGCAAGGATCGGACGCTCGCCATAGAACAAGGTGATCTGATCGCGATCTTCTCGGCGGGCGCCTACGGTTTCGTGATGAGCTCGAACTACAACACACGCCCGCGTGCCGCCGAAGTGATGGTCGATCGTGAACGTGCGCGGCTGGTGCGCGAACGCGAAGAAGTGAAGCAGTTGTTCGCCGGGGAATCGATTTTCCCGGACTGATTGCTAGCACGAGTCCAAGCGGCAAACAAAAAAGGGCGACGCCATTCAAGTGTCGCCCTTTTTTATTCGCGTGACCCGGCCGGCTAAACCGCGCGCCCTTGCGCAATCCTCGACCGCAGCCAGACAATCACCCGCCACGCCAGCAACACCACCACGATCGAGCCATAGATCTTTGGCAAGATGAGATCGTGCTTGCCCGCTTTCATCCACCAGAAGTGCAGGATCGCGAGCACGACGATCGGATAAATCAGGCTATGCAGCGTTTGCCAGCGCCGCCCGAGTTTTCTCACCATCGCTTTCGGCGACGTCACGGCCAAAGGAATCAGCAGCACGAAGGCCGAGAAGCCGACCAGGATAAACGGCCGCTTGACGATGTCCTTGAGAATCGCCAAGACATCGAACCATTTGTCGAACCAGATGTACGTCGTGAAGTGCAGCGCGACATAGAAGAACGCAAATAGCCCGAGCATGCGCCGAAAGCGCAGGAGCGCGTTCAGGCCGGTCAGCCGACGAATCGGCGTGACAGCAAGCGTGATGCACAGGAACACGAGCGTCCAGAGACCGGTCGAGCGGGTGATGAACTCGATCGGATTCGCGCCCAGTCCGCCCGTGACGCCGAGCAGCACGATGCGCGCGAGCGGATACAACCCGCCCAGAAACACTGCTACTTTCGCCGGCACGATCCAGTTTGTGCTGCTCGTCGCGCTGCGCGTCGCCGGCCTTGGTTTTACATCGGAAGCCGAAGCCATTCCGTCTCCCTAGAAGTTGGCCTTCAGATCCATGCCCCGATACAACGACGCGACCTGATCGCCGTAGCCGTTGAACATCAGTGTCTTGCGCTTCGGCGTGAAAAACCCGTCCTCGCCAATACGCCGTTCCGTCGCCTGACTCCAGCGTGGATGATCGACGTTCGGATTCACGTTCGAGTAAAAACCATACTCTTTCGGCGCATATTCGCTCCAGCTCGTTTTCGGCTGTTGCTCGACAAAACGGATCTTCACCAGCGATTTCGCACTCTTGAAGCCGTATTTCCAGGGCACCACGATACGCACCGGCGCCCCGTTCTGATTCGGCAGCACCTCGCCGTACAAACCGACAGTCAGCAGCGCCAGCGGATTCATCGCCTCGTCCATGCGCAAACCTTCGGAATAGGGCCAGTCGAGAATGGGGTCAGACAGCCCCGGCATCTGCGACGGATCGGCCAGCGTGATGAACTGCACGTACTTCGCGTTGCCCGTCGGCTGCGCGCGCTTGATGATCTCGGAGAGCGGAATGCCGATCCATGGAATCACCATCGACCACCCTTCCACGCACCGCAACCGGTAAATACGCTCCTCGAGCGGCGCGAGTTTCACGATTTCGTCGATGTCATACACCTTCGCGTTCTTGATCTCGCCTTCCACCGATATCTTCCACGGCCGTGGCCGCAGCGTGTGCGCGTTTTGCGCCGGATCGGCCTTGTCGGTGCCGAACTCGTAGAAGTTGTTGTAGCTCGTGATGTCCTTGAACGAGGTGAGCTTGTCCATGGCGACGAACTTCGTGTTCGTGGTCGCGGCGAGCTTCTGACCCTTTGCATCGGGCGATGTCATCGTTGCGAGCGCTTCGCCGTTCACGCCGACAAGACCTGTCGCGGCCAGCGCGCCAGCCGCCCGCAATACGCGTCGGCGGTTCTCGAAGAACGCTCGCGGCGTGATTTCACTGCGGGCGATGTCGTCGCCGAAAAGCTGGCGCTTATGTTTGATAACCATCTCAATGCTCCTGGAATTCGTGTTGCGGTCCGCGTCGTCGCTATAGCTATATTCGTGGCAAACACTGAATCGGTTTCACCTATTCCGCCCGGGCAATAAAAAAACCGCCAGCAAGCCTTGCGTGGCGGTTTTTCGAGACGGCGTGAGCGTCGGATCTTACAGTTTGCCGTAGCTATGCAGGCCGGAGAGGAACATGTTGACGCCGAGGAAAGCGAACGTGGTGACCAGCAAACCCGTCAGCGCCCACCACGCGGCGACCGAGCCACGCAGACCTTTCATCAGACGCATGTGCAGCCACGCGGCGTAATTCAGCCAGACGATCAGCGCCCACGTTTCCTTCGGGTCCCAGCTCCAGTAACCGCCCCACGCTTCGGCGGCCCACAGTGCGCCGAGAATGGTCGCGATGGTGAAGAACGCAAAACCGACGGCGATCGACTTGTACATCACGTCGTCGAGCACTTCGAGCGACGGCAGGCGATCCGCCAGAATACCGCGCTCCTTGACCAGATACGTGACGCCGACCATGGCCGCCAGCGCAAAGCTGCCATAACCGATGAAGTTCGCCGGCACGTGGATCTTCATCCACCAGCTTTGCAGCGCGGGCACGAGCGGCTGGATTTGCTGGGCATCGCGGGAGATGGAATACCACATCAGGAAGCCGACGGCGGCGCTGATCACCAGCAGCACGAACGCGCCCATTGCACGCGTGCTGTAGTGCTGCTCGTAGTACAGATAAAACAGCGACGTGATGAGGCAGAAGAGCACGAATACTTCATACAAGTTCGAAATGGGGATATGGCCCACGTCCGAGCCGATCAGGTAAGACTCGTACCAGCGCACCATCAGACCGGTGAAGCCCATCAACACTGCTGCCCAGGTCATCTTCGAGCCAATCGCCCCGCCCGTGGGCGAACGCGAAATCAAGCCGATCCAGTAGAACACCGTGGCCAGCACGAGCAGCGCGCTCATCCACAAAATGGCCGACTGGCTGGACAGGAAGTATTTGAGGAAGAAATTGGTATCGGCGCGCGCAAGATCCGAGTGATAAAGCTGCAACGACGACAGCGACAACAACGCGATGCACGCAATCAGCAGCCGCACCGGCTTCCAGCGCCATCCGAGCACCACGAACGTGGGCACGGCGCAGCAAAGCACCAGCTTGTCGTAGTAGTTCATGAACGGGTGATACCGGTACAGCGCGAAGCCTGCGCCGGCGACCATTGCTAGCGCGAACAGCCAGTCGGTCACACCGAGACGCTTGAGAAACGGACGTTCGTCGAACAGGGCGGAATCGACGGGTACTTTGCCCGCGCGCTGTTGCGCCGAAGTCGAATGCGAGGAGGCTTGTGTGAGGTCCATGATCTTACCGAGTTGAATCCTGCGGGCCGGTGGACTTCGCGTCCGCGGGCGTTTCCGGTGATGGCGATACCGGCTGTGGCTTGACACCGAGCATGGCGCCGATCGCGTCGCGCGTTTGCGCGAATTCCTTCTCGAAATCGAGCGTACGGCGCGCGGTGGACATGGCCATCAGCACACTCGTGCCGCCCGTTGTTGTGTCTTTGAGCCAGAACCAGAGACGACGTTCACGCACGTAGAACATCGAGAAAATGCCGAGCACCAGCAGAAGGCTGCCAAGATACACCACTTTTTTACCCGGTGCGCGTGTCAACTGGAACACCGAAGCCTGGATCTGCTTGAACGAATCGAGTTGCAGAAAGACCGGCGATCCGTACAGAAAGCTGTCCGAAAGCGCATTGATCGACGATTGCACGAACTGCGTATTTTTCGCGTCCGGTTGCGCTTCCGGCAGGCCGTTTTGGGCGCGGGAAATCTGCCACAGGTCCCACGTCGCGCCTTCCAGCATTCTTAGCAATAAGCCTGCCGCCTTTTCCTGTTCGCCCTTGGGCACGGATTTATCGATAAAACCCGCGATCGCCTGGAAACCGCCCAGCACGGCGCCCGGCTGTCCCGGCACAGCCGCCACGCCGGTTTCGTCAGCGCCGGCGAACAGGTTCAGCACGCGTGACGCACTTTCTTCCAGATGTTTCTGCAATTCCGCGTTGGCTTCCGGCACCGAGCGTTGCGCGAAACGACGCGCCGCTTCGTCGCGCAACGCAGGCGTTTCTAGCGCAGCGCGCAGGTTCATCCACTGTTTGACGGAGCTTTGTTCGTCGGCGGGAATGCGCAGGTAGCGGAACGGATCGTTCGGGCTGAGACGCATGCCAGCGAGGAACATCTGCTGGCCTTGAACATCGACGGGCAGCATGTAGTTGTTGAACTCGCGCGCCTGGCCGTCCGTGCCACGCACCTTGTATTGCACCGATGGCCCCACATTACGCAAATCCGTCGGTTTCGACGTCTTCGCGCCGGAACCGAGCCGCTCATCGAAAGCCTGCTTCAGCGTCTGCGTTTGACCGACACCGCGGGCGTCGATTGAACCGTTGCCATCGGTGACGTTTTCCACGTTGATGGCGCGGAAATCGGTGAATTCCACACTTTCACCCTTGCCGCCGATGATCTGCGGACTCACCGGCGCCGTACCGCCGATCGCGCCGTCGAACGGCGTGGTTTTCGCGCTGCCGCCGGACATGGGCCAGGCGGTCATTGAGAGTTTCGACCCGCCGTCCTGGAAGCTCGATTGATAGATCGAAATACCGTCGTAGGTGAACGGTTTGTTCACTTCCACGCGCGCCGGGATGCGCTTGCCGGTCGCGTGATCGATCACGACAATATCGCTCGCGAACAGCTTTGGCATGCCAGTCGAGTAATAATCGACGATGAATTTATCGAGCTGAATGGAGAACGGCAGGTCCTGGATCAGCGAGCCGTCCTGCTGGTTCAGAATGGCTGTTGCAACGTGCTGCCCTTCCGGCACCCACGCGTATCCACGGAACGTCAGGTTCGACGTCGGCAGCCGGTGATTCGGCGCAATGTCGTTGATGACTTCGTTCGACGCGATCGGCGTCTTGTTGAAGAGCCACATCTGCAGCTTGATAGGCAGGTTGCTGTCGAGCAAACCGCCAATGCAGATGATCACAATAGCCAGATGCGCCGAGATATAACCGAGCTTCGTCAGCGCGCCGCGCTTCGCCGCGATCAGCGTCGCGCCGCTGTCGGTCTCGCGCGTCACGAACTTGTAGCCCATCTTGCCCGCGAGCCGTTGCAGCTTGGCGGCGGTATCGGTGCGTGTTGACGGCACCAGCGGAAACTCGCCCTTGTGGTGGAACGCGCGCAGGCTGCCTTCACGCACCCGATCCTTCCAGCTCTTCATGTCCGCGATCATCTTCGGGCCGTTGCGGATCACGCACAGCGACACCGAGATCACGAGGAAGATCAGGATCAGCATGAACCACCACGCGCTGTACACGTTGTAGAGGCTCAGGCCGCGGAAGATGTCGGCCCAGAACGGACCAAACTGGTTGACGTAGTTCGGGTACGGATCTTCCTGCGTAAGAACCGTGCCGATGATGCTTGCTATCGCGAGAATGACGAGCAGCGAGATAGCAAAGCGCATCGAACTAATTGTTTCGATGGCCTGACGCACGCTGCTACGGTTCGACTTCGACTGCAATCCCGACGTGGTGACGCTCATTCAAACTCCGGCTGAACAGCAAAAAAGGGTGGAGACGCAAGCGGTCGATGACCGGCGTCCCACCCTTTTTTCTTATTTGCGTGCCGGCCTCGTCGGACCGGCTTCGTAATGTGCTCGCACTATGACGAACGCATGTGACGTCCGGACGACGACGATGCGCGCATCTTAATGCAGACCTGCGCTCAGTGCAGACCGCTGCCCTTTAATGCAGGCCGGCGATGTAGTCCGCGACCGCTTTCACTTCCGCTTCGTTCAGGCGCAGGGCGATGGTGTGCATCGGCTCACTGTTGTTGCGCGTGCCCTGCGCGAACGCGGTGAGTTGCGCCGCCGTGTAGTCGGACCACTGGCCCGACAACCGCGGATACTGCACCGGCACGCCCATGCCCGTTGCCCCGTGACACGCGGCACACGCCGGAACGCCTCTATCGGCTATACCGCCACGATAAATCTTCTGCCCGAGCGCCACGGTGTTCTTGTCGCGCGCGTAGCCCGGCTTGGCCTTCTGCGTCTCAAAATAGGCCGCCACGTTGACCATGTCCTGATCGTTCAACGCGCCCGCAATGCCCGCCATGATCGGATTCTTGCGCGCCGGCTCTTTCGCGCCCGGCTGCGTCTTGTAATCCTTCAACTGCTTGACGATGTACTCGGCATGCTGGCCTGCGAGCTTCGGAAACGCGCCGCCGGCACTGTTGCCGTCCGCTCCGTGACACGATGCGCAAACCTGGGTGGCAATTGCCTGGCCCCGTGTCACGTCAGGCTTGGCGGAGGCTCCGGGGGCGCCCGTCTCTGCCGCTTGCGATGTGACTGTCCAGCCTACCAACCCCGCTCCGAATGCTGCTGCTAATTCCAGGACCATCAGAGTCTTGTACAGTCGGTTCATTCGCGTACCCTGTTTTTCGTCTTGTGAGAATTGTGAGGTTCTGCAAAACGACGGTTACCGATGCACTGCAAGACACCCGACAGAGGACTCGATACGGATTAAAAAGTCACCCGTTGCGCGCCCCGAAATCTGTCTTCAAACCTGTCTCACTCCTTATCCCGCTTGGGTCTTGCGTGCCCTGGCTGGTCTTCGTACAACCGTCGTATTGTACAATAACTCGCTAAACGCAAAGACGCCAGTCGGGGCAAGCCCAGTATTCAGTGGCTCCTTACAGCTCGAGTTTCCACAGAATTTCACTTTCGGTCTTCCCATGTCGTCATTTCTGCTCCATCAAGCCCGTTTCTTTACGACGGTCAATCACCTGCGCGATCTGCCTCCGACGCCACAACCGGAGATCGCATTCGCAGGACGCTCGAACGCGGGCAAGTCGACGGCCATCAACCTGCTATGCAATCAGAAGCGGCTGGCATTCGCCAGCAAGACGCCGGGGCGCACGCAGCACATCAACTACTTCGCCATAGGCCCGGCGGACCAGCCCAAGGCGCATGTGGTCGACTTGCCGGGTTACGGGTACGCGGAAGTGTCGGGCAATGCCAAGCTGCACTGGCAGCAATTGCTGTCCACGTACCTGCAAAGCCGCGCGCAGCTGGTCGGCATGATCCTGATGATGGACTCGCGCCGCCCGCTGACCGAACTCGACAAGATCATGCTCGACTGGTTTGCGCCCACCGGAAAGCCGATTCACGCCTTACTGACCAAATGCGACAAATTGACGCGGCAGGAAAGCACGAATACGTTGCGCGCGACCAAGAAAGCATTCGATGAGTACACGGCAGCGGGATATCGCGGCGAATTGACGCTTCAACTTTTTTCAGCGCTGAAGCGCGTCGGGCTCGACGAAGCGCACGAGAAAATCGAGAGCTGGCTGATTCCCAAGGCTACCGAGGAAACCGCTCCGGAAGACGAAGCGCAGTGAATACGGAAGTGCAGCCTGGACGGGTTGCGGACCCGATTTATGTCGCCAGACATAAAAAAACCCGCCGCATGACGGCGGGTCAAACAGCCTGATCGAATCCTTTACGATCATCACAGGCACCCGCTCAGGGAGGAGAAGCGGGGAGGTCGGCGCTAAGCGCCTAGCTCGCTCGGTATGATATACCATTGTCTCGAAAAGGTTCTGAACGCGCCCGCGCCCTGTGCCTGCGGCGGTTGTGCGACGTTTCGGGCAGCGTTCGTGGCCGCTGATCCAGCACCCGCTCCCCGATTCCCTGATCGGGTTATCCTCGCGTTATCCATCACCCCCACGCAAAGTCATGAGCTTCTACCCACATCATCGCCCGCGCCGCATGCGCCGTGACGACTTTTCGCGTCGCCTTATGCGCGAAAACCTGTTGACCACAAACGATCTGATCTATCCGGTGTTTATCGTCGAGGGATCGAATGTGCGTCAGGCCGTCCCGTCAATGCCCGGCGTCGAGCGCACATCCGTCGATTTGCTGATGAAAGTCGCCGAGCAGTGCGTCGAGCTGGGCGTGCCCGTCATCTCGCTGTTCCCGGCCATTGAACCCTCGCTGAAAACGCCTGACGGCCGTGAAGCGACGAATCCCGAAGGCCTGATTCCGCGTGCCGTGCGCGCATTGAAGAAAAACTTTCCCGAGCTGGGCGTACTCACTGACGTGGCGCTCGACCCGTACACCAGTCACGGACAGGACGGCGTCCTCGACGAACATGGCTACGTCATCAACGACGAAACCAGCGAAATTCTAGTAGAACAGGCACGTGCGCAAGCCGAAGCGGGCGTGGATATTGTTGCGCCGTCGGACATGATGGACGGGCGCATCGGCGCGATTCGAGAAATGCTCGAGAGCGACGGACACATCCACACGCGGATCATGGCGTACGCCGCGAAGTATGCGTCGGCGTTCTACGGCCCGTTCCGCGATGCTGTTGGCTCCGCTGCGAACCTCGGCAAGAGCAACAAGATGACGTACCAGATGGATCCGTCGAATTCCGATGAAGCCTTGCGCGAAGTGCGGATGGATATCGAGGAAGGCGCGGACATGGTCATGGTCAAGCCGGGCATGCCGTATCTGGATATTGTGTATCGGGTGAAAGAAGAGTTTCGCTTTCCAACGTACGTGTATCAGGTCAGCGGCGAGTACGCGATGATCAAAGCCGCCACGCAAAACGGCTGGCTCGATCACGACAAGGCGGTGATGGAGTCGCTGCTGGCATTTAAGCGCGCGGGCGCAGATGGCGTGCTCACGTACTTTGCGCTGGATGCCGCACGGCTTTTGCGGGCTGCTTCGAAGTAAAGGTTTTTGCGCCTTGAAAAGGCGACGCTTTTGCGTTGAAAGCGTCGCCGTTGGAATACGTCAGATCTTGGGGCTTTCTGTTAGAGGACGGCCGTGTGGACCGTCCTGCTTCGGGATCGCTATCCGGCTTCCTCGGCACGGCAGTACACGACCCACGCTCGCGGAAATGCGGTGAGCTTGAGCGGTGACGCTCGAGCCAAGCGGATCTGTCCGGCGCGGAGGCGATTGATCGCGAAATCAAGTGGCCCACACAGCGAACCCTCACACCAGCGGCAGACAGATCTCCGTGAGCAAGTCAGCAGGTGCCGTCTCCTTGGGGTTGTTCAGGTACTCCTCGAATGCCGGCGCATCGGCGGCTTCCCGGCCCGACTGCACGAGCCACGTCCCATATAGCCACTGGTAAGCCGAGTGCATATCGCTGTAGGGTCCCTGATGCCGCAGCACCGCATACTGACCGCCACGCAGCGGCGTCAGCGCGACCGGCGCGGCGACGTCGATATCGACGTCGCGCGGCAACACCACCCCAGCCTTGGACCTCAACTCTGCTTCAGCCACGATCCCCGGATCGTCATAGAAGATGCCGATCATCCGCATCTCGGCAGACAGCAAATTCCTGCCGGCCAGCCAACCGATCAGCGAGTCGAACGCCTTGCCAATCTGCATATATGACCCGACATGATCGACGGATACAACGTTCATCGCCGGGACCTCACGAATCACCACTTCGCGCATCACCATTTGATCGTCTCCTGATAGCGCCGGCCGAAACCGGCTATGAGTGCCTTGCTTGCGATACTGCGCTGGCGGCATCCCGAACGCCGCCCTGAACGTGCGTGAAAACGACTGCAAACTGCTATACCCCGAGCGTTCTGCAACCTCCGCGATCGGCATTGCCCCATTAGCCAGATAGCCAGCCGCGCGATGCAGCCGCAATCTGCGCACGGTCGTCGCGACTGTCTCGCCGTACATCGCCTGATAGATCCTGTGCCAGTGATACGGCGACAAACACGCGATCCCGGCCAGCCAATCGATATCCAGAGGCTGGTCGAGGTGATCGTAAATATGATCGAGCACGCGGTTTAGTCGCGCTTCGTAACGGGCTCGATGGGGCAGATCGTTCATGAGCGTGTCGATGAGAGAGCGAGCGTTGAGTACAGGCAAAAATACCACGCCCCGATTTACCAAATCCTGCGGACTTGAGATTCCTAAGTCGGTCGGATCGGTTTCTGGCCGACAGCATTGCCCGCCGCTGAAGCACATCTTCGCGGCCTGTCACTTATCGTGCCGCCCTTTACATCGCTTATCCGAGAGAAACGACGCACCTTCGCGTGCTCCGAACGTGCGTCACTTTTCTCACATCAGAATCAGGTCGTGGGCGCGGATAGTTTGTCCAAGCTCTTCAAGAAGGTATCCGCCGACTCATACCCCACGACTCGCACCACTTCGTTTCCCTGCGCGTCGAAGAGGATGATGCCCGGCGGCCCGAACAGTTTGAAGCGCTTGAGCAACACCTGATCGTCGGTGTTGTTTGCCGTGACGTCCGCGCGCAGCAGGTTAAGTTGCGCCAACCGCGCCCGCACGCGTGGATCGCTGAACGTGAGATGTTCCATCTCCTTGCACGATACACACCAGTCGGCGTAGAAATCGAGCATGGCCGGACGGCCGGCCGCTTTGAGCGCCAAGTCCAGTTCCGCTGACGATCTGACCGGCGCGAAGACTTCTCCGGGCGCGGACTGCTGCGCGCTGGCTTCAGCGCCGGACCCCGTCCGCGCTGCGAACACGGCGAGCGGCCGAAGCGGATCGGTGGAACCCGCAGCGAGTCCGACAAGCAACGCAGCGCCCCAGATGGCGAGTGCGGCGCCGAATCCTCGGCCCAACCGGCGCCATATCGATACCACCGGCGCACCTGAAGTGAAAAGCCCCAACGCCGCCGCAGCAATAAGCAGCCATAACGCCGCCAACGCCATCTGCGCTACTGCGCTCAGCGCTGGCCAGACGATCCACAAAGCCGCCGCAAGCAACACGACGCCGAAGAACACCTTCACGCCGTCCATCCAGTTCCCCGCGCGAGGCAGCAACGTCCCAGCGCCGAGTCCAATGATCAGCAGCGGTACGCCGAGCCCGACGCCCATCGAAAACAGCGCCGCGCCGCCGAGCAGCGCGTTGCCCGTATGCGCGATAAACGCGAGCACGGCGAAGAGCGGCGCCGTCATGCATGCACCAACCACAAGTGCCGACAACGCGCCCATTACGACAACGGCTGCGACCTTCCCGCCCGATCGTTTCTGCGACGCCTGATTAACGCTGTTCTGCCAACGCGCCGGCAATGCGATATCGAAACCCGCAATCAGCGTGAGCGCGAATAGTGCCAGCAACACGCCGAACGCGCCGAGGACCCAGGGGTTCTGCAGCCACGCACCGAGGCTCTGCCCGATCATCGCGGCGAGCACGCCCAGCGCCGTGTAGACGAGCGCCATGCCAAACACATACGCCGCCGATAACCCAAACCCACGCGAGCGCGTAACACGCGCACCCTCGCCGATGATGATCGCCGAAAGAATCGGAATCATCGGGTAAGAGCAAGGTAGCAAGCTCAACACGACGCCCGCAACGAAGTACAAGCCGACTATCGCAAAAAAGCCGCCGCTTTCGAGCAACGATTGCGCGTAATCGGCGTTGGTCGCACGGTCGTACCAAGGGACGTCAATGGTGTTAGCTGATTGTGTCTGACCGTTCGCGCTGGCCGCTTGCAAGGCTGCACCACTCACACGATAAGTACGCTCCATCGGCGGATAACAGATGCCCTGATCGGCGCAGCCTTGGGACGTGACGGCGATATCGAAGGGGCCGGAAGCCTGCTTCACAGGAATCCGGATAACGAGTTCGCCGCGATACGTTTCCACGTCCTTGTTAAACGTCTGATCGAAGTGAACCTTGCCTGCTGGCAATTGCGGTTCACCCAGCGTTGCGGTGCCGTTTTTCACCGCAAACGCAAAACGCTCGCGATACATGTAATAGCCATCTGCGACCTTATATCGCACGTCGATCTCGCCCGGTTTTTCAGTGGCATTGAATTTGAACGCAACCGCCGGATCGAGAAAATCGTCAGCGGCGCGGCTCGGCGAGAACGAGCCAAGCAACAATACGAGGCACGACACCAGCATGAGAACTGCGTCGAGCGGCCGGCGCGCAGAGAAAGCTAGGGGCTTAAACATTAAGAGGACGTTGAGTTTCCGCGGTGATCCATTGTCCATAAGCGGCCGACGCATCGGCCTGCCACGAGACAATTTCAGGTGTTTCATAAGGATGATTCGTCTCGATAAAGCGCGTGAGTTCGTCACTGCGTGCGAGGCTCGTCTTGAACAGGAGTTGAAGCTCCTCGGCAGCCTCTACCTTACCTTTCCACCGATACAGCGACTTGACCCTGCCCAGCTCCGTCACGCAGGCGGCAAGCTGTGCATCGATAGCTTGCTTTGCGAGCGTTGACGCCGCCTCGCGATCAGGTAGCGTCGTAAGAACTAGGACAACGGGCATGTTCACGGAAAGCTCCGATGCGGTGGATATGCATGCAATCCTAGCACTGGATGTCGACAACTCACATTCAGCCGATTGGCCTATGAGCCGCGACACAAGCTGCCGCGCAACCCGCAGCACAATAGAAAAAGGCCAAGCAAAGCTTGGCCTTTTTTCAATCAACAGCGTACTAGCTTATTCAGCTTCCTGCACGTCGTCGCCTTCAGCGATTTCCGGACGATCCATCAGCATGACCAGCGCCATCGGCGCGTTGTCGCCTTGACGGAAGCCGAACTTCAGGATGCTCAGGTAGCCACCCGGACGCGTTTCGTAACGCGGGCCGAGCACCTCGAACAGCTTCGCGACGGAGTCGCGATCGCGCAGGCGGTTGAATGCCAGACGACGATTCGCCAGCGACGGCTTCTTGCCGAGCGTGATCAGCGGCTCAACGACTTTACGGAGTTCTTTAGCCTTCGGCAGCGTCGTCTTGATGACTTCGTGCTCGATCAGCGAGTTCGACATATTACGGAGCATAGCCAGACGGTGGCTGCTCGTGCGGTTCAGTTTCCGCAAACCATGTTTATGGCGCATTTTGAATTTCCTGATTAATCAAGTTTAGATCCAGCTCTTCTATTACGTCTCTTGAGAAAACTCATGAGCGCACGGGCCGGTCGTAGAAAAAGCAAGATGCGGATTTTAAAGGAAAATCCGCATCTTTGCCAGTCAAGCGTACTGCTTGTACCTTACTTGTCGAGACCAGCCGGCGGCCAGTTTTCGAGCTTCATACCCAACGTCAGACCACGCGATGCCAGGACTTCCTTGATCTCGTTCAGCGACTTGCGACCGAGATTAGGCGTCTTCAGCAATTCGTTTTCCGTGCGCTGGATCAAATCACCGATGTAATAGATGTTCTCGGCCTTCAGGCAGTTCGCGGAGCGAACCGTGAGTTCGAGATCGTCCACCGGACGCAGCAGGATCGGATCGATCTGCGGCGCGCGCGACGGTGCTTCTGCGGCAGCTTCCGTGCCTTCCAGCGCGGCGAACACCGACAACTGATCGACCAGGATACGAGCCGATTGACGAATCGCTTCCTCGGGCGAAATCACGCCGTTGGTTTCGATGTTCATCACGAGCTTGTCGAGGTCAGTACGCTGTTCAACGCGAGCGCTTTCAACGGCGTAGCTCACGCGGAGAACCGGCGAGAACGACGCATCCAGCACGATACGGCCAATGATCTTTGCCGAATCTTCGCCGTAACGGCGCACGTTGCCCGGCACATAGCCGCGGCCCTTTTCGATCTTGATCTGAACGTCGAGCTTGCCGCCCTTCGAAAGATGCGCGATCACGTGACCCGGATTGATGACTTCGCAGTCGTGCGCGAGTTCGATATCGCCGGCCGTGACAACGCCTTCGCCTTCCTTGCGCAGCGTAACCGTGACTTCGTCGCGGTTATGCAGCTTGAAAACGACGCCCTTCAAATTCAGCAGCAGATTGACCACATCTTCTTGCACGCCGTCGAGCGTAGAATATTCATGCACGACGCCTGCAATCGTCACTTCGGTCGGCGCATAACCAATCATCGACGACAGCAGCACGCGCCGAAGCGCGTTACCCAAGGTGTGACCATAGCCCCGTTCGAACGGCTCCATGACCACTTTCGCGTGGCTGTCGCCAAGCGATTCGACTGCAATAATCTTGGGCTTCAACAAACTGGTTTGCATAGGTTTTCCTTTTCAATACCCTCGGCTCGTTACGCCGATAAGGCTGACCGGTGACAACCCGAAAATAAACAGCCGAGGCAACCCCTTGCCTTCCGCAATCAGGGTGCCGCGGCCGCTAATCCGATTAACGCGAATACAATTCGACGATCAGGCTTTCGTTGATATCGCCAGCGATGTCAGCGCGATCCGGCATCGCCTTGAATGTGCCTTCAAACTTCTTGGCATCGACAGCGACCCAGCTCGGCATTCCGCCTTGCTCAGCCAAGTTCAGCGCTTCCAGAATCCGAACTTGCTTGCGTGACTGTTCGCGAACAGCAACGACGTCACCCGCCTTAACTTGCATCGACGGAATGTTGTTGACCACGCCGTTCACCGTGATCGACTTGTGGCCGACCAACTGGCGCGCTTCAGCGCGCGTCGAGCCGAAGCCCATGCGATACACGACGTTGTCCAGACGCGACTCGAGCAATTGCAACAGGTTTTCGCCCGTCGGGCCCTTGCGGCGATCAGCTTCAGCGAAGTAACGGCGGAACTGACGTTCGAGCACGCCGTAAATACGCTTCACTTTTTGCTTTTCACGCAATTGCGTGCCGTAGTCGGACGTACGAGCGCCCGACGTGCGGCCGTGCTGGCCCGGCTTGCTATCGAGCTTGCACTTGTCGGCGAGCGAACGGCGTGCGCTCTTCAGGAAAAGATCAGTACCTTCACGGCGGGACAGCTTTGCTTTAGGACCGGTATAACGTGCCACTTTGCATCCTTAATAATTGATCACGCGAAGCTCGTTCGCGCTAGTTCGAACTCGATGGATCGAACGGTGGGCTTAGTCAGTATTCTTAACGCTGATTCCATAACGCAAGCAACCTGTCGACGCGCGAGCGTCAACAGGTCAAGGCGCTACGCGACGTCTTAGATACGACGACGCTTCGGCGGACGGCAACCGTTGTGCGGAACCGGTGTCACGTCGGAGATTGCGGTGATCTTGATGCCAAGACCATGCAGCGCACGCACCGCCGATTCACGGCCAGGACCGGGGCCCTTGATCCGCACTTCGAGGTTCTTCACGCCGTATTCCATCGCCACGCGACCAGCCGATTCGGCTGCAACCTGAGCTGCAAACGGGGTCGATTTACGCGAACCCTTGAAGCCCTGGCCACCCGACGTTGCCCAGGCGAGTGCATTGCCTTGACGATCGGTGATCGTGATGATGGTGTTGTTGAACGACGCGTGAACGTGAACCACGCCCTCGGCGACGTTCTTCTTGACCTTCTTGCGAACGCGTTGCGCCGCGGAGTTGTTCGAAGCCTTAGCCATTACGTTTTCCTGTAACTATCAATTCCGCTTACTTCTTCAGCGATTGCGCTGCACGACGCGGACCCTTGCGGGTACGGGCATTCGTACGCGTGCGCTGACCACGCATGGGCAAGCCCTTGCGATGGCGAACGCCACGGTAGCAGCCCAAGTCCATCAGGCGCTTGATATTCATCGTCACTTCGCGACGCAGGTCGCCTTCGACGATGAACTTACCCACTTCTTCTCGCAGCTTTTCGAGGTCTGCGTCAGTGAGGTCTTTGACCTTCTTCGAAAACTCCACACCAGACGCCACGCAAATGTTGCGAGCGCGCGTGCGACCTACACCGAAAATTGCCGTGAGGCCGATTTCGGTATGCTGGTGATTCGGGATGTTAACCCCTGCGATACGAGCCATTGTTTTTCCTCAAACAAAAAGCGCAAGCAAAAGCGCGGCGTTCAGCCTTGACGCTGTTTGTGGCGCGGATCAGAGCTGCAAATCACGCGCACAACGCCCTTGCGCTTGATGATCTTGCAATTGCGGCAAATGCGCTTAACCGATGCCATCACTTTCATGATATTACCCTTTTTTCAAATCACTTCGCCCGGAACACGATCCGTGCACGAGACAGATCGTAAGGCGTCAATTCAACCGTTACCTTGTCGCCTGGAAGAATGCGGATGTAATGCATCCGCATCTTCCCGGATATGTGCCCAAGAACCACATGGCCATTTTCCAACCTAACCCGGAAAGTAGCATTGGGAAGGTTTTCAACTACCTCACCCTGCATCTGGATTACATCGTCTTTGGCCATAGTCCTTACTAGCGCATAGGGACGTTGCTGCCTTTGAAGTTCGCCTTCTTCAGCAGCGATTCATACTGTTGCGACATAACGTAGGACTGCACCTGCGCCATGAAATCCATCGTGACCACGACAATGATCAGCAGCGACGTTCCA
This sequence comes from Caballeronia mineralivorans PML1(12), assembly GCF_001028175.1. GTDB lineage: Bacteria > Pseudomonadota > Gammaproteobacteria > Burkholderiales > Burkholderiaceae > Caballeronia > Caballeronia mineralivorans. Next base: position 11,031 of record NZ_AEJF01000028.1, on the reverse strand, counting down.
CCGAAATAAAACGGTACGTTCCAACGCAGAACCAGAAACTCCGGCAGCAAGCAAACGAACACGATGTAGATCGCACCGGCCAGCGTCAAACGCGTGAGGATCCGGTCGATATACCGTGCTGTCTGGTCACCTGGACGAATCCCGGGAACGAAGGCACCACTCTTCTTCAGGTTGTCGGCCGTCTCTCTGCTGTTGAACACCAACGCGGTGTAGAAGAAGCAGAAGAACACGATCGCCATCGCGTACAACAACACATACACCGGTTGACCGGGCTTCAGAGCCTCAGCAACGCTGTGCAGCGTGTTCGCAAACCAGCCGGTCCGCGCACCCGAACTAAACCAGTTCAGGATAGTTGCCGGGAACAGGATGATCGACGACGCGAAAATCGGCGGAATCACACCCGACATATTCAACTTCAGCGGCAAATGCGACGACTGACCGCCATAAATCTTGTTTCCGACCTGACGCTTGGCGTAATTCACGAGGATCTTGCGCTGACCGCGTTCGATGAACACCACCACGAACGTGACCGCCGCAATCAGCAGGACGACAATAATCGCCGAGATGATACTCATGGAGCCGGTACGAACCAGTTCGAAGAGACCACCGATTGCGTTCGGGAAACCCGCCGCAATACCACCGAAAATGATGATCGAGATGCCGTTACCCAGTCCGCGCTCCGTGATCTGCTCACCCAGCCACATCAGGAACATCGTGCCTGTCACCAGCGTCACTACCGTCGTCAACCGGAACACCATGCCTGGATCAATAACGAGCCCAGCCTGATTTTCCAGCGCCACCGCAATACCAAAGGCTTGAAACGTAGCCAGAACAACCGTGAAGTAACGCGTGTACTGCGTGATCTTCCGCTGCCCTGCCTGCCCTTCTTTCTTCAGCGCTTCCATTTGCGGCGATACGATCGACAGCAGCTGCATGATGATCGACGCCGAGATGTACGGCATGATCCCAAGCGCGAAGATCGTGAACCTCGACAGTGCGCCACCCGAGAACATGTTGAACATGCCAAGAATGCCGCCTGACTGGCTCTGGAAAAGCTTCGCCAGCTGATCCGGGTCAATACCCGGCACCGGAATATGCGCACCGATACGGTAGACGATCAGCGCCAGCAGCAAGAACATTGCACGCCGACGCAGATCGCCGAACTTCGCAGCGCTTCGACCGGATTTTGCGAGACTCGGGCTATTAGCCAAGAACCTTCTCCGATGCTTTCGCTAACAACGACAACACGCGCTCGTTACTCAGCGAACGAGCCGCCGGCGGCTTCAATCGCAGCACGGGCACCCTTCGTAGCGCTGAGGCCCTTTACCGTGATCTTGCGCGTCAGTTCGCCCGTCTTGATGATCTTTGCGCTCGTAATGAGCACGCCGAGCAGACCGGCTTGCTTCAAAGCCAACAAATCGACTTCGTCGACCGGCAGCTTTTCGATATCCGACAGGCGCACTTCGCCAACGAACTCGTGCGTCAGCGAGGTAAAACCACGCTTCGGCAGACGACGTTGCAAAGGCATCTGACCGCCTTCGAAGCCGACTTTATGAAAGCCGCCCGAACGCGATTTCTGACCCTTGTGACCGCGACCTGCAGTCTTGCCGAGGCCGGAACCGATACCGCGGCCAACGCGACGCTTTGCGTGCTTCGCGCCTTCTGCCGGCTTAAGGTTATTCAAATCCATATTCAACTCCTTGATCCTTGGTCAGCCGCTTAGCTGAGGACTTTGACAAGGTACGAGACCTTGTTGATCATCCCGCGCACTGCCGGCGTGTCCTGCAGTTCGCTAACCGAGTTGAGTCGGCGCAGGCCCAGACCACGCACCGTTGCACGATGCGTTTCACGGGTCCCAATCAGGCTCTTCACGAGCTGAACCTTGACAGTTTTATCAGACATGGTGACCACCTGGCTTAGCCCAAAATATCTTCGACGGACTTGCCGCGCTTCGCCGCGATGTCGCCCGGGGTGGACTGCTTGCGCAGACCGTCGAGCGTTGCACGAACGAGGTTGTACGGATTCGTCGAACCGTGGCTCTTCGCCACAACGTTTTGAACGCCCATCACGTCGAACACTGCGCGCATCGGGCCGCCGGCGATAACACCCGTACCATCCTTGGCCGGAGCCAGGAGGACTGCGGATGCACCGTGCTTACCGTGCACTTCGTGTTGCAGCGTACCGTTCTTCAACGGCACCTTGAACATGTTGCGGCGTGCTTGTTCCATTGCCTTTTGAACAGCAACCGGAACTTCCTTCGCTTTGCCTTTGCCCATGCCGATGCGGCCGTCGCCATCGCCAACCACGGTCAGTGCGGCAAAACCGAGAATCCGGCCGCCCTTCACAACCTTGGTCACGCGATTGACCGCAATCATCTTTTCACGGAGGCCGTCGTCGCGTTCTTCAGCCTTCACATTCGCTTGCATCTTTGCCATGACGAATTCTTCCCTTAGAACTTGAGTCCGGCTTCGCGTGCCGCATCAGCCAGCGCTTTCACGCGGCCGTGGTAACGGAAACCCGAACGGTCGAAGGCGACGGATTCGACGCCGGCAGCCTTGGCCTTTTCAGCAATACGCTTACCGACCGCGATCGCAGCGTTGACGTTGCCGCCCTTACCGGTCTTGTCGGCCAGTTCGGCACGCACTTCAGCTTCGAGCGTCGACGCGCTTGCCAGCACCTTGGTGCCGCACGGCGAGAACACTTGCGCATAGATATGCGTGTTCGTGCGATGCACAGCCAGACGTGCGACCTGCAGCTCAGCGATCTTGACGCGCGTCTGTTTAGCGCGGCGCAGGCGAGATTGAGTCTTATCCATGATTGCGCACCCTTACTTCTTCTTCGTTTCTTTGAGGATGACGACTTCGCCGAAGTAGCGCACGCCCTTGCCCTTGTAGGGCTCCGGCGGACGGTAACCGCGAACTTCCGCAGCGACCTGGCCAACTTTCTGCTTGTCGATCCCCTTGATCACGATTTCGGTTTGCGTCGGGGTTTCAACCTTGATGCCTTCCGGCATCGCGTGCACCACGGGGTGCGAGAAACCCAGCGACAGATTCAGCTTGTCGCCCTGCGCCTGCGCGCGATAACCAACGCCAACCAGCGTCAGCTTGCGCTCGAAACCCTTCGTAACGCCATTCACCATGTTCGCCACGAGGGCGCGCATCGTGCCCGACATCGCATTCGCTTCACGGCTTTCATCAGCCGGTGCGAAGTTGAGCGTGCCGTTGTCGTTTGCTACCGTAACAAGCGGGTTGGCCGCTTGCGTAATCGTACCCAGCGGGCCCTTGACGGTGATTACTTCGCCGCTAAAGGCCACTTCCGCGCCTTGCGGCAGCGTAATCGGGCTTTTACCTACTCGAGACATGTTTCTTCTCCTTTTCGGCTTAAGCGACGTAGCAGAGGACTTCGCCGCCGACGCCGGTCTGGCGCGCCTTGCGGTCGGTCATCACACCCTGGGGCGTCGACACGATTGCAACGCCAAGACCGTTCATGACAACCGGAATGTCGTTACGACCGCGATACACACGCAGACCAGGCTTCGAAACGCGTTCAATGCGCTCGATAACCGGACGGCCAGCGTAGTACTTCAACGCGATATTCAATTCCGACTTCGCACCTTCAGACTTCACTGCGAAATCGTCGATATAACCTTCGTCCTTCAAAACCTGCGCAATCGCAACCTTGACTTTCGACGAGGGCATTGTCACCGACACTTTCTCAACCATCTGCGCATTGCGGATGCGAGTCAGCATATCGGCGATAGGATCACTCATACTCATTTAGATATCTCCTATTACCAGCTCGCCTTGGTCAGGCCAGGGATTTCGCCGCGGAAAGCGATTTCGCGAATCTTGCTGCGTGCCAATCCGAATTTGCGGAACGTGCCACGCGGACGACCCGTGATCGCGCAGCGATTACGCTTGCGAGTGGGGTTCGAGTTGCGGGGCAGTTGTTGCAGTTCGAGACGAGCGGCATAACGCTCTTCGTCCGACTTGCTCGCGTCATCAATGACCGCCTTCAGCGCCGTACGCTTGGGAGCGTACTTTGCAGCCAGGCGCGCACGCTTCTTTTCACGTTCGATCAGTGCCAGTTTAGCCACGGTAACCTCAGTTTCTGAACGGGAACTTGAAGCTGGCGAGCAGTGCCTTCGCTTCATCGTCAGTCTTCGCGGTCGTCGTGATGCTGATGTTCAGCCCACGAAGCGCGTCGATCTTGTCGTAATCGATCTCGGGGAAAATGATCTGCTCTTTCACACCGATGTTGTAGTTGCCGCGACCGTCAAACGCACGACCCGATACACCGCGGAAGTCACGAACCCGGGGGAGCGCAACCGTCACGAAACGATCGAGAAATTCGTACATGGCCTGGCCGCGCAGCGTAACCATCGCGCCGATCGGGTAGCCCTGACGAATCTTGAAGCCAGCGATAGCCTTGCGTGCCTTCGTGATAACCGGCTTCTGGCCAGCAATCTTCGTCAGGTCGCCAACGGCGTTTTCGATGATCTTCTTGTCGGCGACGGCTTCGCCAAGACCCATGTTCAGGGTGATCTTGGTGATGCGCGGCACTTCCATGATGGACTTGTAGCCGAACTTCTCAACGAGGCCGGGTACAACCTTCTCTTTATAAAATTCTTGCAGACGTGCCATTTTTTACTCCGCGTCAGACGCTAAGCGTGGCACCGGTCGACTTCAAGAAGCGAACCTTCTTGTCGCCTTCGACCTTGATGCCCACACGTGACGCCTTGCCATTCGCGTCGACCAATGCGACATTCGAAATATGCAGCGGCATCGTCTTGGCTTCCACGCCACCCGTCGTACCCTTCATCGGGTTCGGCTTGACGTGCTTCTTGACGAGATTGATACCCTCGACCGTCACACGCTCTTCGCCAACGGACAGCACGACGCCGCGCTTGCCTTTGTCTTTGCCAGTGGTGACGATAACTTCGTCACCTTTGCGAATCTTGTTCATCGCGACTCCTTACAGCACTTCCGGCGCAAGCGAAACGATCTTCATAAATCGTTCACTACGCAATTCACGCGTAACCGGTCCGAAAATACGCGTACCGATAGGCTCGAGCTTGGCATTCAAAAGTACGGCGGCATTACCGTCGAACTTGATCAGCGAGCCGTCCTGGCGGCGCACGCCCTTGGCCGTACGAACGACCACGGCGTTGTAGATTTCGCCCTTCTTCACGCGTCCGCGCGGCGTTGCTTCCTTGACGGTCACCTTGATGATGTCGCCAATGCTAGCGTAACGACGCTTCGAGCCGCCGAGCACCTTGATGCACATCACTTCACGTGCACCCGTGTTGTCGGCAACTTCAAGCCGAGTTTCGGTCTGAATCATGGTTTATCTTTCCCAACTTAATCCAGCTACGCCACCATGGCGCACCCGGTCAGTCTTGGTCCCGTCAGCCTGGTGGCTGCTTGGGTTAGAACAGGCAGCGAGGGCAGACGAAACCCGCCATCGCAATCCGGTGAATCTGTCAGCACAAGCTTGGCGCCTGCACCGGCTTCCCCCACCAACTTCGCCCGCGATGGGGCTCCCACAAAGAGGGAAGACCGAAATTATAACGCATAATTTCGGTCTGGCAAGCGAAAGTTACTGCGATACTTCTTTTACCGCTTTTTGACGCTTAGATGACGCGCGCCGACTCGAGCAACTTCGACACAACCCAGGCTTTCGTCTTAGAAATCGGACGGGTTTCCTGGATCTCGACGAGATCGCCTTCGTTGTACGTGTTCGCGTCGTCGTGAGCGTGATACTTCTTCGACCGTACGACGTACTTGCCGTAGATCGGGTGCTTTACGCGATGCTCGACCAGCACGGTGACCGTCTTTTCCATCTTGTTGCTGACGACCTTGCCGACCAGCGTCCGCTTGAGCGAGGTTTTTACGCTATCGTTCATTTCTGGTTCGCCTTCTCAGTCAGGACGGTCCGCACACGAGCGATGTCGCGACGAACCTTCTTCAATTGACTGTTGTTGGTCAATTGCTGGGTCGCGAGTTGCATGCGCAGGCCGAATTGCGCCTTCAGCAGGTCCGTCAGCTCTTGATTGAGAGCGGCCTGGTCTTTCTGGTGAAGTTCGGAAGCCTTCATCATTGCTCCTTAGGCGCCGAGCTGGCGAGAAACGAAGTACGTCTTCAGCGGCAGCTTAGCTGCAGCCAGACGGAACGCTTCACGTGCCAACTCTTCAGTAACACCGTCCATTTCATACAACATCTTGCCCGGTTGAATCTCTGCGACGTAGTACTCAGGGTTACCTTTACCGTTACCCATCCGTACTTCAGCCGGCTTTTGCGAGATCGGCTTGTCCGGGAAAATGCGGATCCAGATACGGCCGCCACGTTTAATGTGACGCGTCATTGCACGACGCGCCGCTTCGATTTGGCGCGCGGTCAAACGGCCGCGACCGATAGCCTTCAGGCCATATTCACCGAACGACACTGCGTTGCCGCGCGTCGCCTTGCCGGTGTTACGACCCTTTTGCTCTTTGCGATACTTTCTGCGTTTCGGTTGCAGCATCGTTATTCTCCAGTCTTCCCGTCGCCGCCGGCACCGCCAGCACGACGGGGAGCGCCACGGCGCGCACCTGCGTTTGCCGGGCCACCACCTTCACCGTCACGACGCGGACGGCGATCGCCACCCGGACGTGCGTTGCGGCGCGGACGCTTGTCTTCGGCTACTTCTTCGACCACCGGTGCATCGTTGCGGCCCAGCGTGTCGCCCTTGTAGACCCACACCTTGACGCCGATGATGCCGTAGGTCGTCTTCGCTTCCGAGGTCGCGTAGTCGATATCGGCGCGCAACGTATGAAGCGGAACGCGACCTTCGCGATACCACTCCGTACGAGCGATTTCGATACCGTTGAGACGGCCTGCGCTCATGATCTTGATGCCTTGAGCACCCAGACGCATGGCGTTTTGCATCGCACGCTTCATCGCGCGGCGGAACATGATCCGACGCTCGAGCTGTTGCGTGATCGAATCAGCGATCAGCTGTGCATCGGTTTCCGGCTTACGGATTTCTTCGATGTTGACGTGGACCGGAACGCCCATGCGGCGTTGCAGTTCCGACTTCAACAGCTCGATGTCCTCACCCTTCTTGCCGATCACAACGCCCGGACGCGAGCTGTAAATCGTGATACGTGCGTTCTTTGCCGGACGCTCGATGACCACCCGACCAACCGAAGCGTTCTTCAGCTTCTTCTTCAGGTACTCACGAACACCGATGTCTTCCTGCAGCATCGACGCGAAATTGGTGTTGTTCGCATACCAACGCGACGCCCAATTTCGGCTGACAGCCAGACGGAAGCCTGTCGGATGAATTTTTTGTCCCATCGTATGGCTCCTTAATTCCCGACCGTCACAGTGATGTGACAGGATTGCTTCTCGATGCGGTTACCACGGCCTTTTGCGCGCGCGGTGAAACGCTTCAGTGAAGCGGCCTTGTCGACCATGATGCTCGTTACTTTGAGCTCGTCGATGTCGGCGCCTTCGTTGTGTTCCGCATTCGCGATCGCCGACAGCACGACCTTCTTGACAATACCCGCCGCCTTCTTCGGCGAGAACGTAAGAACGTTCAGCGCCTTGTCGACCGGCAAACCACGGATCTGGTCAGCCACAAGACGCGTTTTCTGCGCCGAGATGCGGGCACCGCGATGAATAGCTTTTACTTCCATCTTGATAGCCCCTTATTTCTTGGCCTTCTTGTCGGCTGCATGACCCTTGAACGTACGGGTCAATGCGAACTCGCCAAGTTTGTGGCCGACCATGTTTTCCGAAACATATACCGGGACGTGTTGACGGCCGTTATGCACGGCGATCGTCAGACCGATGAAGTCCGGCAGGATCGTCGAACGACGCGACCAGGTCTTGATCGGTTTCTTGTCACGCGCAGCTGCGGCAGCCTCAACCTTCTTCAGCAAATGAGCGTCGCAGAACGGACCTTTTTTAACAGAACGTGCCATTGCTTACTCCTTAGCGCTTGTGACGGCGCTGAACGATCATCGTCGTCGTGCGCTTGTTGCTGCGGGTACGATAACCCTTAGCCGGGGTTCCCCACGGGCTGACCGGATCGCGACCTGCTGCCGTCTTACCTTCACCACCACCGTGCGGGTGATCGACCGGGTTCATTGCAACGCCACGCACCGTCGGGCGGATACCGCGCCAGCGGTTAGCACCAGCCTTACCGATTTGACGGAGGCTATGCTCTTCGTTGCCAACTTCACCAATCGTCGCGCGGCACTCAACGTGCACACGGCGAATTTCACCCGAACGCAGGCGAACCTGAGCGTACGTGCCTTCGCGAGCCAGCAGCATGGCGGACGTACCAGCCGAACGCGCCATTTGCGCGCCCTTGCCCGGCAGCATCTCGACACAGTGAATCGTCGTACCGACCGGAATGTTGCGAATCGGCAGGGTGTTACCCGAGCGGATCGGCGCTTCCGAACCCGACATCAACGACTGACCCACCGTCGCACCCTTCGGAGCGATGATGTACTTGCGCTCGCCGTCTGCGTACAGAACCAGCGCGATGTTCGCGCTACGGTTCGGATCGTACTCAAGACGTTCGATCTTTGCCGGAATGCCGTCCTTGTCGCGACGGAAATCGACCATACGATAGTGTTGCTTGTGACCGCCACCTTTGTGACGCGTCGTGATGCGACCGGAGTTGTTCCGGCCGGCGGTCACGGACTGTGCGTCGAGCAGCGCTGCGTGCGGCTTGCCCTTGTACAGATCCTTGTTGACCACCTTGACCATCGCGCGGCGACCCGGCGAAGTCGGCTTAACTTTTACGATTGCCATGATTACTTGGCCTCCGCTTCAAAGTTGATTTCCTGGCCGGGCTTCAGGCAGACATACGCCTTCTTCACGTCTTTGCGCTTGCCCATGAAGCGGCCAAAGCGCTTGGCTTTACCCTTCGTGACCAGCACGTTGACGGAATTGACTTCTACCTTGAACAGCAGCTCGACAGCAGCCTTCACTTCCTGCTTCGTGGCATCGGGCGCGACTTCGAACACAACTTGCTCGTTCTTGTCGGCCACCAGCGTCGCCTTTTCGGAGATCACCGGCGCGAGCAGGACCTGCATCAAACGATGATCGTTCTTGCGAATCTCGCTCATGACAGCAACTCCTCGATCTGGGCGACCGCAGCCTTCGTAATCAGGATCTTCTTGAAGTAGATCAACGAGAGCGGGTCGGCGTAACGCGGCTCGACAACGGCCACGTGGGCCAAGTTGCGCGACGCGAGGTACAGGTTTTCGTCGACCGTGTCAGTGATGACCAGGACAGACTCCAGACCCATTGCCTTGAATTTTTCGGCCAACAGCTTGGTTTTCGGCGCCTCGAGCGTGAGCTCGTCGACTACCGAGATACGGCCTTCACGTGCCAACTGCGAGAAGATCGAGCAGAGACCTGCGCGATGCATCTTCTTGTTGACCTTGTGCGAAAAGTTTTCTTCCGGCGAATTCGGGAAGATACGGCCACCGCCGCGCCACAACGGGCTCGACGACATACCGGCACGAGCGCGGCCCGTACCCTTTTGACGCCACGGCTTCTTGGTCGTGTGCTTGACTTGCTCACGATCCTTCTGCGCGCGGTTACCGCTACGTGCGTTGGCTTGATAGGCCGTGACGACCTGATGGATCAGGGCTTCGTTGTAATCGCGACCGAACACGACGTCCGATGCGTTCACACCCGTGCCTTCCTGACCATTGGCGCTCAGGAGCTTAAGTTCCATTATTTCGCTCCTTTCACAGCGCGAGCCTTAACAGCCGGCGTCACGAAGACCTTGCCGCCCTTAGCGCCAGGAACAGCACCACGGACCAGCAACAGATGACGGTCAGCGTCGATACGAGCGATCACGAGGTTTTGCACCGTAACCGTTTCGTCGCCCATGTGACCCGTCATGCGCTTACCCGGGAAAACACGACCCGGATCCTGCGCCATACCGATCGAACCAGGGACGTTGTGCGAGCGCGAGTTACCGTGCGATGCGCGACCCGAAGCGAAGTTGTGACGCTTGATGGTACCGGCGTAGCCCTTACCGATCGACACGCCTTGCACGTCGACTTTCTGACCTACTTCGAAGATGTCCGTACCGATCACGGTACCGTTCGACAACTCGGCAGCCTTAGCGGAATCGATCTGGAATTCTTTGAGAACTTCACCAGCTTGTACGCCGGCTTTGGCAAGGTGACCTGCCAGCGGCTTCGTCACGCGCGATGCGCGGCGAGTGCCGAATGCAACTTGAACGGCGATGTAACCATCCGTTTCTACAGACTTGATCTGCGTCACGCGGTTGTCCGACACGTCCAATACGGTGACGGGAATCGAATCCCCTTCAGGCGTAAAGATACGGGTCATGCCAACCTTGCGACCTACGAGTCCAAGGCTCATCGTTTTCTCCATTCCCAACTGCGATTGGTCGGGGCTGATTTACAAAATGCCGGCCGATTCACGAGAATCGCGCCGACTTTTTTGCGCAAATGCGCGAAAAGCCTTGGAGTATAACAAGGCTTTTCGTTTTCCGCAAGCAATCAAAGACTTAGCGCTACTCCTCGCGAGAGCGGCGCTGGGTGAAACTTATTGCAACTTGATTTCCACGTCGACGCCAGCCGGCAGGTCGAGCTTCATCAACGCATCAACGGTCTTGTCCGTCGGATCGACGATGTCCATCAGGCGTTGGTGGGTGCGGATTTCGAGCTGATCGCGCGACGTCTTGTTGACGTGCGGCGAACGCAGAATGTCAAAACGTTGAATACGGGTCGGCAGCGGCACCGGACCACGTACGATTGCGCCAGTCCGCTTAGCCGTATCGACGATTTCAGCTGCCGATTGATCGATCAGACGATAGTCGAAAGCCTTCAGGCGAATGCGGATTTTCTGGTTTGCCATGACAATTCCTTGAAAGAGCGAGACGGTGTTGCACCGTCGATTTGGTAAAAGAGCATGGAGCCGGACACCAGCAAGGTGCGTGCGCCCGGCTCCGGGCACGACTACGAATTACAGCTTTTTTGAAGCAAGCTCAGGA
>NZ_AEJF01000027.1 GCF_001028175.1 Caballeronia mineralivorans PML1(12) | reverse complement strand
TGATTGCCTTCTTTCAAAAATGTTGGATCGGTTAAAGACTTTCGGCTTGCCGAATTACTTGGATTTCGCGTTGATGATCGCTTCTGCCACGTTTCGCGGAGCTTCAGAATAGTGCTTGAATTCCATCGTGTACGTAGCGCGACCTTGCGTCGCCGAACGCAGCGACGTCGAGTAGCCGAACATTTCCGACAGCGGGACTTCAGCGCGCACGATCTTGCCGCCGCCAATCATGTCTTCCATACCCTGGACGATACCGCGACGGCTCGACAGGTCGCCCATCACGTTGCCCATGTAGTCTTCCGGCGTTTCGACTTCCACAGCCATCATCGGTTCGAGGATGACCGGGTTCGCACGGCGCATCGCTTCCTTGAACGCCATCGAACCTGCCATGCGGAACGCATTTTCGTTCGAGTCAACGTCGTGGTACGAACCGAAGGTCAGGTGAACCTTCACGTCGACCACCGGGAAACCAGCCAGCACGCCCGCCTTCAGCGTTTCCTGAATGCCCTTGTCCACAGCCGGGATGTACTCGCGCGGAATCACACCGCCCTTGATCTCGTCCAGGAACTCGTAGCCCTTGCCCTGCTCATTCGGCTCAAGCGTAATGACTGCGTGGCCGTACTGACCGCGGCCGCCCGACTGCTTGACGAACTTGCCATCAACGTCTTCAGCCTTGCCGCGGATCGTTTCGCGATACGCAACTTGCGGCTTGCCGACGGTTGCTTCAACGCCAAATTCGCGCTTCATGCGGTCGACCAAAATTTCCAGATGCAGCTCGCCCATACCCGAAATGATGGTCTGGCCCGACTCTTCGTCGGTCTGAACGCGGAACGACGGATCTTCCTGAGCCAGGCGGTTGAGCGCGAGGCCCATCTTTTCCTGGTCAGGCTTGGTCTTCGGTTCCACGGCCTGCGAAATCACCGGCTCCGGGAAAATCATGCGTTCCAGAACAATCGGATGTGCCGGATCGCACAGCGTGTCGCCAGTGGTCGCGTCTTTCAAGCCAACCGCAGCGGCGATGTCGCCTGCGTGCACTTCCTTGATTTCTTCGCGCTGGTTCGCGTGCATCAGCAGAATACGGCCAAGGCGTTCCTTCTTGTCCTTGGTCGCGTTCAGCAGCGTGTCGCCCGACTTCGTCATACCCGAATACACGCGGAAGAAGATCAACTGGCCGACGAACGGGTCGGTCATGATCTTGAACGCGAGTGCCGAGAACTTTTCGTCGTCAGCGGCACGACGCTCAGCACGCTCACCGTCTTCGAGTTCGCCCAGAACCGGCGGAATATCGACCGGCGACGGCAGGAAGTCGAGCACCGCATCGAGCATACGCTGCACGCCCTTGTTCTTGAACGCAGTACCGCACAACATCGGCTGGATTTCGCAAGCGATCGTACGGTCGCGAAGACCCTTCAAGATTTCCGCTTCGGACAACTCGCCCGTTTCGAGGTACTTGTTCATCATTTCTTCGTTGGCTTCAGCCGCGGCTTCAACCATCTTTTCACGCCATTCATCGCACGTATCCTGCAACGCAGCCGGGATTTCTTCGTACGAGAACTTGGTACCCTGGGACGCTTCGTCCCAAATGATCGCCTTCATCTTGATCAGGTCGACCACACCCGTGAACGTGTCTTCTGCGCCGATTGGCACCACGACAGGAACGGGGTTCGCCTTCAGACGCAGCTTGAGCTGGTCATAGACCTTGAAGAAGTTCGCGCCGGTACGGTCCATCTTGTTGATGAACGCGAGACGGGGAACCTTGTACTTGTTGGCCTGGCGCCACACGGTTTCCGACTGGGGCTGAACGCCGCCCACAGCGCAATAAACCATGCACGCACCGTCGAGCACGCGCATGGAGCGTTCAACTTCAATGGTGAAGTCAACGTGTCCCGGGGTGTCGATGATGTTGATGCGGTGCTCGGGGCGGTCGCCAGCCATGCCTTTCCAGAAGGCCGTCGTTGCTGCCGACGTGATGGTGATGCCGCGCTCCTGCTCCTGCTCCATCCAGTCCATCGTTGCTGCGCCGTCGTGAACTTCACCGATTTTGTGGTTCACGCCGGTGTAAAACAGGATGCGCTCGGTCGTCGTCGTCTTGCCGGCATCGATGTGAGCGCTAATACCGATATTACGGTAGCGCTCGATAGGTGTCTTGCGAGCCACTTTGAATCCTTAATTGGGTCGACGCAACCAGCACATGCCAGTCGCGCCCTAACACAAACGGGCGAGGCGCTTTGTAAGCGCACCCGCCCGGAGGTTTTCCGTTCGTCCCAGGTCGGGAGGCCTAAAAACAGCCTTAGAAGCGGAAGTGCGAGAACGCCTTGTTGGCTTCTGCCATCCGGTGAACTTCGTCGCGCTTCTTCATCGCGCCGCCGCGGCCTTCCGCGGCTTCCGAAAGCTCACCTGCCAGACGCAGGGCCATCGACTTCTCGCTGCGCTTCTTCGCAGCTTCGCGCAACCAACGCATCGCCAATGCCATACGACGCGACGGACGCACTTCGACTGGAACTTGATAGTTCGCACCACCAACGCGACGGCTCTTCACTTCGACGACCGGCTTGACGTTGTTGAGCGCACCCGTGAACACTTCCAGCGGGTCCTTGCCACCCTTGGTCTGGATCTGTTCAAAAGCGCCATAAACGATACGCTCGGCAACCGACTTCTTGCCCGACAGCATGATCACGTTCATGAACTTGGCTACATCTACGTTGCCGAATTTCGGATCCGGCAAAATGTCCCGTTTGGGGACTTCGCGACGACGCGGCATGTTTCTTCCTTTGATTTTTCAGTTGGAGCCATATCAGCCCCGCGGTCACCAACAAACCCGATCCATCTATCGACTAACCAGCTTGGCCGGGTGACCACTTACTCGACAGCACCGGCACTTCCGGCACCACCGCTTGAACGCCCTTTACGGGCAACCTGTACAACTCGACCAGCAAAAACTTACTTGCCAGCCTTAGCGCGCTTCGCACCGTACTTCGAGCGAGCTTGCTTACGATCCTTGACGCCCTGGGTATCCAGCGAGCCGCGAACCATGTGGTAACGCACACCCGGCAAGTCTTTCACACGACCGCCGCGAATCAGCACGACCGAGTGTTCCTGCAGGTTGTGGCCTTCACCACCGATGTACGAAATGACTTCGAAACCGTTCGTCAGACGAACTTTTGCAACTTTACGAAGTGCCGAGTTCGGCTTCTTCGGCGTCGTCGTGTACACGCGAGTGCACACGCCGCGACGCTGCGGGCAGTCCTGCAAAGCCGGCGACTTGCTCTTCACTGTTTCTGAAGCGCGGCCTTTGCGAACCAATTGATTGATGGTTGGCATTGTCTATTCCTAAATTGATCAAAATCGACGCCCCCGTTTCGGGCAAAGCAAAACGGACTACGCATCGAACTTTCCGATTCTTGCTCATGCATGCGAGGGGAATCCCCTTAGCAGATCCAAGAACGAGAACCTAGCATCATAATCTGAAATTCCCAATGCGGTCAACAGCTTGGGTGTCGATCGAGGCTGGTCATGTGCATTAAAAGCTAGTTTGCGCCGACCACCTCAAGCAATTCGCTGCCAAAACGCTCGAGTTTTCGCGCTCCGATGCCAGGAATCTGGCTCAGATCCTCGATGGAATCCGGCTCGTTGCGTGCGATTTCGGCGAGCGTTGCATCGTGGAAAATCACGTAGGCCGGCACGCCATCGCTCTTCGCCATGCTCGCACGCCATGCGCGCAGCCTTTCCCAGCGTGCTTTGACGCGTGGCGACATACCTGCGGTCGGATCGGCGCGCTCGCCCGTTCGGCTCGAAGACTGCCGGGTGCGCGTCGGCTTGACGTACTTTCGAAGCGTAACTGCCTGCTCGCCCTTCAGCACAGCCTTGCTGGCTTCGGTCAGGATCAGCGCACCAAAGCCGTCATGGTCGACTGCGAGATAACCGAACGCCACCAGTTGGCGAAAAACGGCGCGCCATTCCTGTTCGGACAAAGCCGCGCCAAGTCCGAACGTCGACAGCTTTTCGTGGCCGCGCTGGAGCAATTTTTCGGATCGGCTACCGCGCAGGATATCGATCAGGTGGCCGGCACCGAAGTGAAATCCGCTCGCCTTAAACGCGCGATACACGCAGGACAGTGCCATCTGCGCCTCGCGAGTCGCGTCCCACGATTCCGGCGGCTCGAGGCAGGTGTCGCAATTCCCGCATGGTTGGCTCGCTTCACCGAAATAGCCAAGCAAGCGCACGCGCCGGCAAGACGCCGCTTCACACAGCCCGAGCAGCGCGTCGAGCTTGCCGCCCTGCATGCGTTTGTGGGTATCGTCGGCGTCTGATTCGTCGATCATCTTGCGCTGTTGCACCACGTCGCCGAGACCGTACGCCATCCACGCGTTCGCCGGCATGCCGTCCCGGCCCGCGCGTCCAGTTTCCTGATAGTAGCCTTCCACGCTTTTTGGTAAATCCAGATGCGCCACGAACCGCACGTCTGGCTTGTCGATACCCATGCCGAAAGCAATCGTCGCGCACATCACGATGCCCTCTTCGCGCTTGAACATTTCCTGGTGCCGCTGACGCGTTTCGTACTCCATGCCCGCGTGATATGGCAGCGCACGTACACCCTGACCCTTGAGCCAGTCGGCGGTCTCTTCCACCTTGCGCCGCGACAAGCAATAGATCACGCCGGCGTCTGTGGTTTTGTCAGGATTCGTATGCTCGGCGCGGATGAAATCGAGCAATTGCGCGCGCGCATTGTCCTTCTCCACAATCCGATACCGAATATTCGGACGATCGAAGCTCGAGACGAAAATACGTGCATTGTCCAAAGCCAGACGATGCACGATTTCATCGCGCGTGATGGCGTCGGCGGTAGCGGTCAGCGCGATCCGCGGCACCGATGGAAACCGCTCATGCAACACCGACAGTTGAATATATTCCGGCCGGAAGTCGTGCCCCCATTGCGATACGCAATGCGCTTCATCAATAGCAAACAGGCCGATGCGCACGCTCTCGATCAATTCGAGAAATCGCGGCGTCATCAAGCGCTCCGGCGCGACATACAGCAGGTCGATCTCACCGTTGCGCAACGCCCGCTCGGTCGCAGAGGCTTCGGCGCCCGTCAGCGTCGAATTGAGGCACGCAGCACGTACACCGACTTCGCTCAACGCGGCGACCTGATCCTGCATCAACGCAATCAACGGTGACACAACGATCCCTGCGCCAAACCCCGCCTCGCGCCGCAGCAACGCTGGAATCTGATAACACAGCGACTTTCCGCCGCCGGTCGGCATCAGCACGAGCGAATCTCCGCCCGCGGCCACATGATCGACGATATCGCCCTGCTGCCCCCGAAAAGCGGGGTAGCCAAATACTTCCTTGAGAATTTCGAGCGAACGGGACATGGAGGAGACGGAGTGCGCCAGAGCGTGAGTGCCCCGATTTTACCAACGACACGGGCCCAAGACGGGCGCATGACTCAACGTTAGCCAATCGATAGAGCAAAAAAAAGCCGCCCAGTATGAACCGGGCGGCTTCTTGTACTAGCAGATCAGCCGTAAAAGCCCGGACCTGTAAAAAGGCCCGAACTCCAGAACTTACTCCGCCGGATGCTGCTGTTCCGCAGGTGCTGCAGGTGCGGTTTCGGGCGTACCGAAATCGAACGATTCTTCCGCTGCAATCTGGTCGAAACGTTGACGATCCGACAGCTCGCGGCTCTTGCGTGCCTTGTGGAACGCGAGACCCGTACCGGCCGGAATCAGACGGCCGACGATCACGTTTTCCTTCAGACCGCGCAAATCGTCGCGCTTGCCCATGATGGCCGCTTCGGTCAACACGCGCGTCGTTTCCTGGAACGAAGCCGCCGAGATGAACGAATCGGTCGAGAGCGATGCCTTCGTAATACCCAGCAGCACGTTCTCGTAGGTCGCGGGGATCTTGTCTTCCGCAGCCATCCGGTCGTTCTCGTCCAACATGTCCGAACGCTCAACCTGTTCGCCCATGATGAAACGCGTATCGCCGTTGTCGACGATCTGCACGCGGCGCAACATCTGACGCACGATCACTTCGATGTGCTTGTCGTTGATCTTCACGCCCTGCAGACGGTACACGTCCTGCACTTCGTCCACGATGTAGCGAGCCAGCGCTTCGATACCCTGCAAACGCAGAATGTCGTGCGGGTCGGCCGGGCCATCGACAATCATTTCGCCTTTGTTGACGACCTGACCGTCGTGCACCAGCACTTGCTTTTCCTTCGTGATCAGGAACTCATGCTGTTCCCCTTCCACGTCGGTAATGACCAGACGCTGCTTGCCCTTCGTGTCCTTACCGAACGACGTCGTGCCCGTGACTTCCGCCAAGATGCCGGCGTCCTTCGGCGAGCGCGCTTCGAACAGTTCGGCCACGCGCGGCAGACCACCGGTAATGTCACGCGTTTTCTGCGCTTCAACCGGGATACGTGCCAGCACTTCACCGACCTGCACTTGCTGACCGTCCTTCACAGTGATCAGTGCGCCAACCTGGAAGCCGATCTGCACCGAATGCTCGGTGTTCGGGATCTTGACTTCTTCGCCTTGCGCATCAAGCAGCTTCACTTGCGGACGAACGCTCTTCGCCGCTTGCGAACCGCGACGCTTCACGTCGATCACGACGAGCGTTGAAAGGCCCGTCACATCGTCGATCTGCTTCGCTACCGTCACGCCTTCTTCGACGTTTTCGAACTTCACCGTACCGCCCCACTCGGTGATGATCGGACGGGTCAACGGATCCCATTGAGCCAGTTGTGCACCAGCCTTGATCTGCGCGCCGTCGAGTTGCAGCAACGTTGCGCCGTACGGGATTTTGTGACGTTCGCGCTCACGACCGAGGTCGTCGGCAATGATCGCCTCGCCCGAACGCGAGATGACGATCTGCTCGCCCTTCGCATTCGTGACGTAACGCATTGTTGCCGTGAAACGCACCGTGCCGTTCGACTTCGCTTCAACCGACGAGGCAATAGCCGCACGCGACGCCGCGCCACCGATGTGGAACGTACGCATGGTCAGCTGCGTGCCCGGTTCGCCGATCGACTGCGCCGCGATCACACCCACCGCTTCGCCCACGTTCACGCGCGAGCCACGACCCAGGTCGCGGCCATAGCACGAAGCGCACAGGCCGTAACGCGTTTCGCAGGTCAACGGCGTGCGCACGCGCACTTCGTCGATACCCAGACGTTCGATTTCATCGACCATGTCTTCATCGAGCAACGTGCCCGATTCGTACAGCGTTTCCTGCGTCTCCGGATTGACGACGTCAGCCACCGTCACGCGGCCGAGAATCCGGTCACGCAACGCTTCGACGACTTCACCGCCTTCAACCAACGCCTTCATGGCAACGCCGTTGGTCGTGCCGCAGTCGTCTTCGACCACGACCAGATCCTGCGTCACGTCAACCAAACGACGCGTCAGGTAACCCGAGTTCGCCGTCTTCAACGCCGTATCGGCCAGGCCTTTACGTGCACCGTGCGTCGAGATGAAGTACTGCAACACGTTCAGGCCTTCACGGAAGTTCGCCGTGATAGGTGTCTCGATAATCGAGCCGTCCGGCTTCGCCATCAGGCCACGCATACCGGCCAGCTGACGAATCTGAACAGCGGATCCACGAGCGCCCGAGTCGGCCATCATGTAGATCGAGTTGAACGATTCCTGCTTCGTCTGATTGCCGTCGCGGTCGACCACGGGTTCCGTAGCCAACTGCTCCATCATCGCCTTGCCGACCGCTTCTGACGTTGCCGACCAGATGTCGACCACGTTGTTGTAGCGCTCTTGCGAGGTGACGAGACCCGACATGTATTGACGGTCGTATTCCTTCACCTTCTTGGCTGCATCGCCGACGATCTGTTCTTTTTGCGGCGGCACGAGCATGTCGTCGACGCAAATCGAAATACCGGCGCGCGTAGCCAGACGGAAACCCATCTGCATCAGCTGGTCGGCGAAGATCACCGTTTCGCGCAGACCGCACTTGCGGAATGCCGTGTTGATCAGGCGCGAAATTTCCTTCTTCTTCAGCGGACGGTTCAGCACCGAGAACGGCAGTCCTGGCGGCAGAATTTCCGACAGAATAGAACGGCCAACGGTGGTTGCGTACAGCGTGATCTTCGGCACGAACTTCGGTGCGCCTTCGCTTTGATCCGGGTTGTGAATATTTTCCGTAATCCGGACATTTACCCGCGACGCCAGCTCGACTTCCTTGTTCTCGTACGCGCGAATCGCTTCCGATACGCCCGTGAACGTCATGCCTTCGCCCTTGCCATTCACCGCTTCACGCGATGCGTAGTAAAGACCCAGCACAATATCCTGCGACGGCACGATCGACGGATCGCCGTTCGCCGGGAACAAGACGTTGTTCGACGCCAGCATCAGCGTGCGCGCTTCCATCTGCGCTTCCAGCGACAGCGGCACGTGAACGGCCATCTGGTCACCGTCGAAGTCGGCGTTGAACGCCGCGCAAACGAGCGGATGCAGCTGGATCGCCTTACCTTCGATCAGCACCGGCTCGAAAGCCTGAATGCCAAGACGGTGCAGCGTCGGCGCGCGGTTCAGCATGACCGGATGCTCGCGGATCACCTCTTCCAAGATGTCCCACACCACGGCTGTCTGATTCTCGACTTCCTTTTTCGCGGCCTTGATGGTCGTAGCCACGCCCATCACTTCCAGCTTGTTGAAGATGAAAGGCTTGAACAGTTCGAGCGCCATGAGCTTCGGCAGACCGCACTGATGCAGCTTGAGCGTCGGACCCACCACGATCACCGAACGGCCCGAATAGTCAACGCGCTTACCGAGCAAGTTCTGACGGAAACGACCGCCCTTACCCTTGATCATGTCAGCGAGCGACTTCAGCGGACGTTTGTTCGCGCCGGTCATTGCCTTGCCGCGACGACCGTTGTCGAGCAGCGAATCGACGGCTTCCTGCAGCATCCGCTTTTCGTTGCGAACGATGATTTCAGGCGCCTTCAACTCGAGCAGACGCTTCAACCGGTTGTTCCGGTTGATCACGCGGCGATACAAGTCGTTCAGGTCCGACGTCGCGAAACGGCCGCCGTCGAGCGGCACGAGCGGACGCAGTTCCGGCGGCAGCACCGGCAGCACTTCCAGCACCATCCAGTCCGGCTTGATGCCCGAACGCTGGAATGCCTCGAGCACTTTCAGGCGCTTCGCGTACTTCTTGATCTTCGCTTCCGAACCCGTGTTCTTGAGCTCGGTGCGCAGCACTTCGACCTGTTCGTCGATGTTGATCGCGCGCAGCAGCTCACGCACGCCTTCCGCACCCATCTCGGCACGGAATTCGTCGCCGTATTCTTCGACCTTATTGTAGTAATCCTCTTCCGTCATGATCTGCCGCGCTTTCAGCGGCGTCATGCCCGGTTCGATCACTACGTATGCTTCGAAATACAGCACGCGCTCGATGTCGCGCAGCGTCATGTCGAGCACCATGCCCAGACGCGACGGCAGCGACTTCAAAAACCAGATGTGCGCAACCGGCGAGGCCAGTTCAATGTGGCCCATCCGTTCGCGACGCACCTTGGCG
Organism: Caballeronia mineralivorans PML1(12); assembly: GCF_001028175.1. Taxonomy (GTDB): domain Bacteria; phylum Pseudomonadota; class Gammaproteobacteria; order Burkholderiales; family Burkholderiaceae; genus Caballeronia; species Caballeronia mineralivorans. The sequence continues at coordinate 8,459 of NZ_AEJF01000027.1, read as the reverse complement.
AGCGTGACTTCAACGCCGCACTTTTCGCAGATCACACCGCGGTGCTTCAGGCGCTTGTACTTGCCGCACAGGCACTCATAGTCCTTGATCGGGCCAAAAATCTTGGCGCAGAACAGGCCATCGCGTTCCGGCTTGAACGTCCGGTAGTTGATGGTTTCAGGCTTCTTCACTTCGCCGAAGGACCACGAACGAATCTTGTCCGGCGAGGCCAGACCGATCTTGATCGCGTCAAATACTTCAGGTTGTTGGACTTGCTTGAATAGATCGAGCAGAGCTTTCATTGCGTCTCTCCAGTAGTCCGATTAGTTCCGGTCCAGGTCGATGTCGATACCGAGCGACCGGATTTCCTTCACCAACACATTGAACGACTCAGGCATGCCGGCGTCGATCACGTGGTCACCCTTGACCAGGTTTTCATACACCTTGGTACGACCCGCCACGTCATCCGACTTAACAGTCAGCATTTCTTGCAGCACGTACGAAGCGCCATATGCTTCGAGCGCCCACACTTCCATCTCACCGAAACGCTGGCCACCGAACTGCGCCTTACCACCCAGCGGCTGCTGCGTGACAAGCGAGTACGGTCCGGTCGAACGGGCGTGCATCTTGTCGTCGACCAGGTGATGCAGTTTCAGGTAGTGCATGTAGCCCACCGTGACCGTCCGTTCGAACGGTTCACCCGTGCGGCCGTCGCTCAACTGCACCTGATTCTTCGACTTCGTCATGCCCAACTGCTTCGCGATGTCATCCGGGAACGCCAGATCCAGCGCACGTTCCATTTCGCCTTCCGTCGCGCCATCGAACACTGGCGTTGCGAAAGGAACACCTTCGCGCAGGTTCTTCGCCAGTTCGACGATTTCGTCGTCGGTGAAGTTTTCCAGCTCTTCCTTACGGCCCGACTCGTTGTAGATCTTGGTCAGGAAAGCACGCAACTCTTCAATCTTGGTCTGACGCTGCAGCATTTCGCCAATACGCCATCCGAGACCCTTCGCGGCCCAGCCCAGATGCACTTCAAGAATCTGACCCACGTTCATCCGTGACGGCACGCCAAGCGGATTCAGCACGACGTCGGCCGGACGGCCATCGGCCATGTAGGGCATGTCTTCGATCGGCACGATCTTCGACACAACACCCTTGTTACCGTGACGGCCGGCCATCTTGTCGCCCGGTTGCAGGCGACGCTTCACAGCCAGATAGACCTTGACCATCTTCAGCACGCCCGGCGGCAGTTCGTCGCCTTGCGTGAGCTTCTTGCGCTTTTCTTCGAACGCCAGATCGAACTGGTGACGCTTCTGTTCGATCGAGTCCTTGATGGCTTCGAGCTGAGCCGCTGCTTCTTCGTCCGCGAGGCGGATGTCGAACCAGTGGTAGTGATCCAGATCTTCCAGGTACGGCAGGTCGATCTTCGTGCCCTTGGCCAGCTTCTTCGGACCGCCGTTCGCGACCTTGCCGTTGAGCATACGGGCGAGACGCGAGAACGCGTCGCCTTCCACAATGCGCAGCTGGTCGTTCAAGTCCAGGCGATAACGCTTCAGTTCGTCATCGATAATCTGCTGTGCACGCTTGTCACGCGTAATGCCTTCGCGCGTGAACACCTGCACGTCGATCACCGTGCCGCTCATGCCCGACGGCACGCGCAGCGACGTATCCTTCACGTCCGACGCCTTCTCACCGAAGATCGCGCGCAGCAGCTTTTCTTCCGGCGTCAGCTGGGTTTCGCCCTTCGGCGTGACCTTACCGACCAGCACGTCGCCCGCTTCCACTTCAGCGCCGATGTACACAATGCCCGACTCATCAAGACGGCCGAGTTGCACTTCAGCCAGGTTCGAGATGTCGCGCGTGATTTCTTCCGGTCCGAGCTTCGTGTCGCGTGCGACCACATTCAGTTCTTCGATGTGGATCGACGTGTAACGGTCTTCAGCAACAACCTTCTCCGAGATCAAGATCGAATCTTCGAAGTTGTAGCCGTTCCACGGCATGAACGCGACCAGCATGTTCTGGCCAAGCGCGAGCTCGCCCAGATCGGTCGATGCACCGTCAGCCACCACGTCGCCACGACCCACCTTGTCGCCGACCTTTACGATCGGACGCTGGTTGATGTTCGTGTTCTGGTTCGAACGCGTGTACTTGATCAGGTTGTAGATGTCGACACCGACTTCGCCGGCAACCGCTTCATCGTCGTTCACGCGAATCACGATACGGCCAGCATCGACGTAATCCACGATACCGCCGCGCTCCGCCTGAACCGTCGTACCCGAGTCGACCGCCACCGTACGCTCAATACCCGTACCGACCACCGCCTTTTCCGGACGCAGACACGGCACAGCCTGACGCTGCATGTTCGAGCCCATCAATGCGCGGTTCGCGTCATCGTGTTCGAGGAACGGAATCAGCGAAGCAGCAACGGAGACGATCTGCGACGGCGCCACGTCCATGTACTGGATACGGTCCGGCGTGACCATCAGCGTTTCGCCCGCTTCACGCGACGAAACGAGTTCATCGGTCAGCGTGCCGCCTTCGCCCAGCGACGCGTTCGCCTGAGCGATCACGTAGCGGCCTTCTTCAATCGCGGACAGGTAATCGATCTGATCGGTCACCTTGCCGTCCACTACTTTCCGATACGGCGTCTCGAGGAAACCGTATTCGTTCAAGTGCGCGTACAGCGCCAGCGAGTTGATCAGGCCAATGTTCGGACCTTCCGGTGTTTCAATCGGGCACACGCGGCCGTAGTGGGTCGGATGCACGTCGCGGACCTCAAAGCCTGCGCGTTCACGCGTCAAACCGCCCGGTCCAAGAGCCGAAACCCGGCGCTTGTGGGTGATTTCCGACAGCGGGTTCGTCTGGTCCATAAACTGCGACAACTGCGACGAACCGAAGAACTCGCGAATCGCGGACGAAATCGGCTTCGAGTTGATCAGGTCGTGCGGCATCAGGTTTTCACTTTCAGCCTGTCCCAGACGTTCCTTCACAGCCCGTTCCACGCGCACGAGGCCCGCACGGAACTGGTTCTCAGCCAATTCACCCACGCAACGCACACGGCGATTGCCCAGGTGATCGATGTCGTCGACTTCGCCCTTGCCGTTACGCAGCTCAACCAAAATCTTGATGGTCGCGAGGATGTCGTCGTCCTGCAGCGTCATCAAGCCGGTGATCTCGTCGCGGCCCACGCGGCGATTGAACTTCATACGACCTACCTTCGACAGGTCGTATGCGTCCTCGCTGTAGAACAGGCGATTGAACAGCGCTTCAACGGCTTCTTCCGTCGGCGGTTCGCCCGGACGCATCATGCGATAAATCGCGATACGTGCAGCCATGCGGTCAGCGGTTTCGTCGATACGCAGCGTCGACGAAATGTACGGACCCTGATCCAGATCGTTCGTGTAGAGCGTCTGAATGTCCTTGACCTTCGATTCGCGCAGCTTCTCGAGCACGGTTTCCGTGATCTCGTCGTTGGCGTTGGCAATCACTTCGCCCGTTTCGCCGTCCACGACATTCTTCGCCAGCACGCGGCCGAGCAAATAGTCTTCCGGCACGGAGATGAACTTCGTTTTCGCGGCTTCGAGGTCGCGAATATGCTTCGCGTTGATCCGCTTGTCCTTCTGGACGATGACGTTGTTCTCGCGATCCTGGATGTCGAAGCGCGCGACTTCACCGCGTAGACGCTCCGGCACGAATTCCATTTGCGCGCCTTCACCCATCAGGGCGAAGTTATCGAATACGAAGAAGTTCGCGAGGATCTGTTCCGGCGTCAGGCCGATGGCCTTCAGCAGGATCGTCACCGGCATTTTCCGGCGACGGTCGACGCGGAAATACAGCACGTCCTTCGGATCGAATTCGAAGTCGAGCCACGAGCCACGGTAAGGGATGATACGAGCCGAGAAAAGCAGCTTGCCCGAGCTGTGCGTCTTGCCCTTGTCGTGCTCGAAGAACACGCCAGGCGAACGATGCAGCTGGGACACGATCACGCGTTCCGTGCCATTGATGACGAACGAACCGGTCGGCGTCATGAGCGGCATTTCGCCCATGTAGACTTCCTGTTCCTTCACTTCCTTGACGACCGGCTTGCTCGGCGATTCCTTGTCGAGCAGTACCAGACGCACCTTGGCGCGCAAGGCGGAACAGTACGTCAGGCCACGCTGCTGACATTCCTTGATGTTGAATGCCGGCGGCGAGAGCATGTAGCTGACGAATTCGAGGCGCGCAAACCCGTTGTGCGAAACGATCGGGAACACCGACGAAAATGCTGCTTGCAGTCCTTCTGCCTTGCGCTGAGTCCCGATGGTCTCGGCTTGCAGAAATGTGCTGAATGATTCAAGCTGGGTTGCCAGCAAGAAGGGAACCTGGTGAACGATGGGGCGTTTCGCGAAACTCTTGCGAATACGCTTCTTCTCGGTGAAGGAATATTGCATACGATCTCCGAATCACGGCGGGCGTTGCCGAGGCGGGATACCTCGATGACACGACCCGGTGTTCACCGACTGAGACTCGTCATACGCCCGGGGAGGGACGACGAGCCTAGAAGCTTGGTGGTTGGCCGCTACCAACCGCTGGCTGACGGCAGCGGATGCCTATGTTTCCCGCTACCCGACCAAACTTGCCTTCTGCAGTCGCTTCAGAAGACAAAGAAAAGAATCGGCAAAATCGTCCCGCCGATGTTTTTCTTTGGCTTCTGTGAGGTTATTGTTGCCGAAACCGGCGACTCAAAACATTGTCCCCACAAAGCAGAAAAAGGCCGGCGGTCATAGACCGCCAGCCTTAGCAAAGCGCAGCGAAACTTACTTGATTTCAGCCTTCGCGCCTGCTTCTTCCAGCTTCTTCTTCGCTTCTTCAGCAGCAGCCTTCGGTACCGCTTCCTTAACAGGCTTCGGTGCACCGTCAACCAGGTCCTTCGCTTCCTTCAGGCCAAGACCCGTCAGTTCGCGAACAGCCTTAATCACCGACACCTTGTTTGCGCCGATTTCGACCAGGTTCACCGTGAACTCGGTCTGCTCTTCAACGACAGCAGCAGCGCCAGCAGGGCCAGCAACAGCAACTGCTGCAGCCGACACGCCAAACTTCTCTTCGAACGCCTTGACCAGCTCGTTCAATTCCAGAACCGACATCGAGCTTACTGCTTCGAGGATGTCATCTTTTGCGATTGCCATTTGAAATACTCCTAAATTGAATTCGGATACAGCCAGCGATCTTGTAAGCCTAACCAGGCAACCAAGCGCAGTACGCGTTAAGCAGCAACTTCCGGTTCAGCTTCAGCCGGAGCTTCAGCGCCGCCACCCTTTTGCGCGGCGAGCGCGGCCAGGGCGCGCGCGAAGCCAGCAACAGGGGCTTGCATGACGTACAACAACTTGGAGAGCAGTTCTTCGCGGCTCGGGATGTTGGCGAGTGCTTGCACAGCCGCCTTGTCCATCACGTTGCCTTCGTAGGAACCGGCCTTGATGATCAACTTGTCATTGGTTTTGCCGAAGTCATTAACGACCTTGGCAGCAGCAATTGCATCTTCCGAGATGCCGTAGATCAGAGGACCGGTCATCTGCTCGGCCAGCGGAGCGAACGGCGTACCTTCCACGGCGCGACGCGCCAACGTGTTTTTCAACACGCGGAGATACACTTGTTGCTCGCGAGCCTTTGCGCGCAGCTTGGTCAGATCGCCAACCGCAATTCCACGATACTCAGCGAGCACCATCGTCTGAGCCTTCGCAACTTGCGCGGCGACTTCAGCGACAACTGCCTGCTTGTCTTCTTTGTTCAGTGGCACGGTTAAACCTCCAGATTCGATGCGCCAACTTAGCGCACCGCGTTCAACAACGGCGTCCGACCTGTCAGGAGTATTTCGACCGGCTGGTGCGTACCTCACGGCACGTGACAACCGACTTCAACCACACCAAAACTGTTCCGGGTTCGCCATCTGCGTTGGCTTACATTAAGGTCACGCCCAACTACTGCGCTTCCGCCAACGGTCTTTGACAACCGGCTGCTCGCCGAACTGCGGCTTGCAACCGCCCAAAGCCCTTAACGTTGGCTCACACGAGATCGCGTGAACCAACGCATGATTCTTTACTGCGAGAGCGTAGCGTGATCGACACGCACGCCGACACCCATGGTGCTCGACAATGCGATCTTGCGCAGGTACACGCCCTTGCTGGTCGCCGGCTTGGCCTTTTGAAGGGCCTCCACCAGTGCCGACAAATTCTGACGCAACGACGCCGGCTCGAACGAAGCACGGCCGATGGTTGCGTGGATGATCCCGCCCTTGTCGACGCGGAACTGCACCTGACCAGCCTTGGCGTTGCGAACAGCTTGCGCAACATCAGCGGTGACGGTACCGACCTTCGGGTTCGGCATCAGGCCGCGCGGGCCGAGAATCTGACCGAGCGTACCGACAACGCGCATCGTATCCGGCGAAGCGATCACGACGTCAAAGTTCAGGTTACCGGCCTTGACTTGCTCAGCCAGGTCTTCCATGCCGACAATTTCTGCGCCAGCTGCACGAGCCTGCTCAGCCTTTTCACCTTGCGCAAACACAGCAACGCGAACCGACTTGCCGGTGCCCGCGGGCAACACGACCGAGCCGCGAACCACTTGGTCCGACTTCTTTGCATCGATGCCCAGCTGCACAGCCACGTCGATCGATTCATCGAACTTAGCGCTTGCGCACTCTTTGACAATCGAAAGAGCGTCGTCGACGGGATACAGCTTCATACGGTCGACCTTGGTGGCCAACGCTTGAAGACGCTTAGAAAGCTTAGCCATTTACACGCCCTCCACGGTGATGCCCATTGAGCGGGCGCTGCCGGCGATCGTACGAACCGCTGCGTCCAGATTCGCTGCAGTCAGGTCAGGCATCTTGGTCTTTGCGATTTCCTCAGCCTGAGCGCGCGTGATGTTGCCGACCTTGTCGGCGTTCGGCTTCGGCGAACCCTTCGCGATACCCGCTGCCTTCTTGATCAGAACGGTAGCCGGCGGCGTCTTCATGATGAACGTGAAGCTCTTGTCCGCGAATGCCGTAATAACGACCGGCACCGGCAGACCCGGCTCCATCGCTTGAGTCTGCGCGTTAAACGCCTTGCAGAACTCCATGATGTTCAGGCCGCGCTGGCCCAGTGCCGGACCAACCGGCGGTGACGGATTGGCTTTACCTGCAGGAATCTGCAGTTTGATAAAGCCGATGATTTTCTTTGCCATGTTGAAAACCTCTGCAGAACGCGTGAGCGTTCGGTGAGTGATAACGCGCGCTCGCCAAAAACGGCTACTGACGCTCCTCAACAGCCATAACGCGGACTGTAAGCGCGAACCGCGCTACGAAGTTAACACCTCGAGCGCGGCGAAAAACGAATGCTTTTAAACCTTTTCGACCTGACCGAATTCCAGTTCAACTGGCGTCGAGCGTCCAAAAATGGTGACGGATACACGAACCCGTGACTTTTCGTAATTCACTTCTTCGACGTTGCCGTTGAAGTCTGTGAACGGGCCTTCCTTGACCCGAACCATCTCGCCCACTTCGAACAGGGTTTTCGGGCGCGGTTTTTCCACGCCCTCCTGCATCTGCGACATGATCTTTTCCACTTCACGCGGAGAGATGGGGCTCGGACGATTGCGCGCCCCGCCGACAAAACCCGTCACCTTGGCGGTATTTTTTACCAGATGCCACGTTTCGTCCGTCATCTCCATTTCAACGAGCACATAGCCCGGAAAGAAACGACGCTCAGTCACAGATTTATGACCACCCTTCACTTCCACAACCTCTTCGGTCGGGACGAGGATTTGGCCAAACTGATCCTGCATGCCAGCACGGTCGATACGCTCCTGAAGCGCACGTTGCACGCTTTTCTCCATACCGGAGTAGGCGTGCACGACGTACCAACGTTTTCCGCTCGGTGATGCTGGTGCTTCGCTCATATCATCTCCAACCCAGAATTACCGAGAATATCACCCACTCGATCGACTTATCGCTAAGCCACAAGAAGATCGCCATGATCAGCACAAATGCAAAGACCACCAGCGTGGTTTGCGTGGCTTCCTTACGCGTCGGCCACACCACCTTACGGACTTCTTTGTACGAATCTTTGGCAAAGGCGATAAAACCCTTTCCCGGTGCGGAGAGAAGACCGACCGCAACACCCGCGATCAAACCGACAGCAAGCGCGGCGCCGCGAACGTACCACTCCTGGCCACTCAGCCAGAAGAAACCTACGAACCCGGCCAATACCAACAATACGCCCGCGGTCAACATCAACTTGTCGCCGGAAGTATTTACAGTTTCGACGGAAGGATTCGCCATAACACCTTAAACAGCGCCCTGAGACGCAAGATTGTGGCAGGGGCAGAGGGAATCGAACCCCCAACCTTCGGTTTTGGAGACCGACGCTCTGCCAGTTGAGCTATACCCCTAAACCATTTTGGGGTCGGCGACTTCGCCAACCCCGAAAACTACAGACTATCGAGCAATTTCTGGCTTTGCTCGA
>NZ_AEJF01000026.1 GCF_001028175.1 Caballeronia mineralivorans PML1(12) | reverse complement strand
CATCCAGCCGTGCGGCAGCAGCCGCGCTCGCCAGCGCGACGGACAACCTGCAGGCCGCGCGTGACGCCATCCAGCGTGGCGACCTGACCACGGCACGCCGGCGCTTTTCGAAGATTCCCGCGTCGCAACTGACTACCGGCAATGTACAGCGAACCCAGGCCGAGCTGACGGGCCTGGAACGCCAACGCGACGAGATGCTGCAGACCGCACGCGGTTGCGAAGCGACCGGCTCATGGTTGTGCGTGCGCCAGAACGCCCGCGACGTACTGACTATCGATGCGAGCAATGCCGAAGCGCAAACGCTCGTCGAACACGCGATCGCCCGGTCGGGCTGGCTCAACAACAATGCCGCGGCCACGACGGCGGCACATTCCGCGCCGCGGA
>NZ_AEJF01000025.1 GCF_001028175.1 Caballeronia mineralivorans PML1(12) | reverse complement strand
GGGGGTGTCCCGGATTTTGTGTAAACGGGTTTTGGTTTAACCCGGCGACATCCGGTCTTCGAACTGGATAGCGAAGCGGTTTAGGGCCGCCTTCCAGTCTCTGATCGGCATCAACCATTTCTTGCTGATGTTGTTCAACGCCAGGTAAAACAGCTTGGTCACGGCATCATCAGTCGGAAACGAACTGCGTGTTTTGATGACTTTTCGCAGGCTCATGTTGATCGACTCGATCGCGTTGGTCGTGTAAATCACCTTGCGGATCTCCGGCGGGTAGTCGAAGAACGGTATCACCCGGGCCCAGTTGCGCCGCCAGCTCTGACCGATCGACGGGTACTCCTTGTCCCATTTGGCTTCAAAGGCGCTGAGCATCTGCTCGGCCACCTCGACGGTCGACGACGTGTAAATCGTCCTCAGATCAGCGGCCACTTCGCGCTGCAGTTTCCACGACACGAAGTTTAGGCTATTGCGCACCATGTGCACGATGCAAAGCTGCACAGCCGCTTTCGGATAGACCGCTTCAATCGCTTCTGGAAAGCCCTTGAGCCCGTCCACACAGGCAATGAAGATGTCCTGCACGCCGCGTGTCTTCAACTCAGTGACCACCTGTAACCAGAACTTGGCACCCTCGGTCTGGGCGATCCACAGCCCCAGAACCTCCTTGTGGCCGTCCATGTTCACGCCAATCGCCAGATACACCGCCTTGGTCCGTACGGCCCCGCTGTCGCGCACTTTGACGTGGATGCAGTCCAGATAAACGATCGGGTACAGCGCATTGAGCGCGCGTCCCTGCCAGAGCTTCACGTCCTCGCTCACCGCATCTGTCACCGCCGAGATCAGCGTGGGCGAAACCTCGGTGCCATACATTTCTTCCAGATGGGCCTGGATCTCGCGCACGCTCAAGCCGCGCGCATACAGCGAGATGATCTTGTCGTCAAAGCCCGCCCAGCGTGTCTGGTGGCGCGCCACCAGCTTCGGCTCGAACGCGCCCTGACGGTCTCGCGGGATATCGAGCGGCAATTCGCCAAACTCGCCTTGCAACGTCTTGGCGCTGTGGCCGTTGCGGGTATTGCCCGTGGCGTTGGTCACCGCTGCGCTCTTGCCGTGGCCCAAATGCTCGGACATCTCGGTTTCCAGAGCCCGCTCGACCAACATCTTGGTCAACTGCTTGAGCAGCCCATTCTCGCCAATCAAATCCTCAGGCTTCTGGTAATTCGCCAACAGGCTGTCCGCCAGTTTTACCAACTCAGGATCGGGTTTCACTCGTTTGTTGCGCTTCGCTACGGTCATCGTTGCTCCTGGATGCTGGCAGTCTCCTGCCAAATGACCGTTTACACAAAACTAATTACACCCTC
>NZ_AEJF01000024.1 GCF_001028175.1 Caballeronia mineralivorans PML1(12) | reverse complement strand
CTATCCCCCTTTCCACACACCTTCCATTCGCCATACGCCTACACAACAGCTTCGATATCGATCAACATCGCAATACCACAACCCTTCGGCTCGAATCGTTTAAGAGATGCGGTGCTTTGACATCAACACCTATACATCGTGGATCGGTGGCTTCAAACAGAACCAAGTTACGTCTAAACGAAATCAGACCATCTTTCGATCACGCGGATAAGCGAATCTAAAAGTAAGCGTCCGAGCGAGGCCGTCCTTGACGCGAATCGCGTTTCGGATGGCGGCGAAGTGAAGTTAGGAGGCGTATGAGGGCAACTGATCAGCAACAGCCCACGGCAGCAGTTCGCTTACCTGATTGACCGGATGGTCGGCAATGCGAGAGAGAACATGGCGCAGATAAGCTTCGGGATCGAGGCCGTTGAGTTTGGCCGTCGCGACCAACGTATAAATCGCGGCGCCTCGCTCACCACCGCTGTCAGAGCCGAAGTGAAGGAAGTTTTTGCGGCCGAGCGCTACCGCTCGTAACGCGCGTTCAGCGGCGTTATTGTCGATTTCAACTGCGCCGTCATCAATGAACAACGTGAGCGCCTGCCATTGATTCAGCGAGTAGTTGATCGCTTTAGCTGTATCACCTTTCTGCGACACCATACTCAACGTCGAGCGCAGCCAGAACTCGAAGTCGTCCATCAGCGGGCGGGTTCTTTCTTGTCGCACGCGCCATCGCCCGTCCGGCGGCTTACCGCGGATCTCGGCTTCGATTGCGTATAACTCGCCAATCCGACGCAGCGCTTCCGTGTTCACCTCGTTCTTGCGCGCAACGAACAGGTCGTGGAATTTACGGCGAGCGTGCGCCATGCATCCCGCTTCGCGCACGGCGCCCGCCTCATAAATTGCGTCGTAACCGGCGAACGCATCTGCTTGCCGTGTCCCTTTGAAGTTCAGCAGATGTGCCCGGGGATGCTCGCCGGCACGATTGGCGCTGTAGGCAAACCAGGCCGCTGGTGCATCGTTTGAACCGGATGGCCGGTCGTCTCGAACGTACGTCCAGATCCGACCGGTCCTGGTCTTGCCATTGCCGGGTTCCAATACCGGCACAGGCGTGTCATCGGTGTGGATCTTCCTGGCCGACATCACGTACTGACGAATCGTCTCGACCAACGGGCGCACAAGCGCGCTGCACTGGCCGACCCAGTCAGCGAGTGTCGAACGGCTCAACTCGACGCCGTCACGCGCATAGATCATCGATTGTCTGTACAGGGGAAGATGGTCGCAGAACTTGGCGACAAGAATATGGGCGAGCAGACCTGGGCCGGGCATGCCGCGATCAATCGGACGGCTGGGAGCTGGGGCCTGAACGATGCAATCACAGCAGGTGCAAGCCTTCTTGGGACGGCGGTGACGGATCACGCGCCAATGGCCGGGCACATACTCAAGCTGCTCGGCAACGTCTTCACCTAGATCGGCCAGTGCACCACCGCATTGCGGGCAAGCTTCTTCGACTGGCTGATGAACGATGTCCTGGCGCGGCAAATGATCAGGTAGCGGCTTGCGACCAGTCGACTTGCCGCCTTCGGCTCGACGTGGCTTCGGTGACTCGACGGCGGCCGCGCCATCATCGGTCTGGAGGTCTTCGAGGCGAAGTTCAAGCTGTTCAATCTGGCGATCAATCTTCTCGGATTTGCGGCCGAACTGCATGCGCTGCAGCTTGGCAATCCACAGCTTCAGATGCTCGATCTCGAGCGTCCGATCCGATAGATTCTTCTGCAATGTCGAGACGGTGCCGCGTAGTTGCTCGAGGTCGCCGTCGCGCTCCCGCAGCGCCGCTTCACGAGCGAGCACAAGGGCTTTTAAGGCCTCAATGTCGTCTGGGAGGGAGCCGTCGCCCGATGTCATGTGCGTAGTTTACGCCGACGAGTAGCTCGATTGCCTCGCTGTCACAGACGTTTACAAAGCACTGCGCGGGCGAGCTGCATCAAGTGGCTGACGCCAGTCGAATCCTTCAAGAAGAAGACCAAGTTGTGCGCTTGTTAGGCAGACGATACCGCCGTCGGATCGTGGCCAGGCGAAGCGGCCTCGCTCGAGCCGTTTGGAGAGCAGACATAGCCCGCCATCTCGCCAGTAGAGACACTTGAGCAGGTCGCCGCGTTTGCCCCGGAAGACGAACACGTGTCCCGAGAACGGATCCTTGTGGAGGACTGTTTGCACCTTTGCGGCGAGGCCGTTGAAACCGCATCGCATGTCCGTGAACCCGGCTGCTATCCAGATACGCGTGCTCGTCGACTGCTCGACGACCGAGGCAAGCCCTTGCGACCGACTCATCGACTCAGGCATTGCATCACCAAGCGCAGTGCTTCGAGATCAACAGGGCCCTCAATGCGCACTTCGCTTCGTGCAAACAGCACTCGCAAGACGCCCGCAGATGCGTGTGACTCCGATGGCGCCGATGCCTTCTCCTTCTCTTCAGGTTCGCTCAACACGACCGGTAACATGAGGCCGTCTTCCCGCTTCGGGTCAAGTCGGCCTTCGAGATACTGTTTGCGCCAGTCGAACACTTGATTCGCATTCACTTCGTGCGCTCGCGCCACTTCCGCCACGGATCGACCAGGCACCAACGTCTCTCTGACGATTTGGCACTTCTCCTCCACCGTTCGGCGTCGATAGCGCCGCGTACCTTGATCGTCGCCGCCCAATTCAGTGACTCTGTCCATGATTTCCCTTTATGGACACAGTGACATTTGTGCCCAGAGAAATCATGAGGTGCGATGCGACCAGAATCTAGACGGTCACGAGCGGACGCTTACATCTAAAACGCTCGCCTATCAGATCACTGAAACGCAACCCGCTGCTCAAAACAAAATGCGTCTACCTAAAACACAGTAGGCGCACCGAGTTTGAAATGAAAGCGCTGAACTAAATCAGCTCGTCGCCTGATCTCGAATTGGCAGAAACTTTTCCGCGAGCCGTACCCAATACGTCGATCCAACTGATAACAGTGCGTCGTTGAAATCGTAGCTTGCGTTGTGAAGCATGCACGGACCCAAGCCGTGTCCAGCTTCCCGATGAGACCCTTCTCCGTTGCCCAAAAACGCATAACAGCCCGGCTTCGCAAGCAGCATGAAGGAAAAGTCCTCCGCGCCCATTGTCGGTTCGACGGACGCATTGACGTTTTCCTTTCCGACAACCTCCGTCATCACGGATGTCGCGAACCGCGTCTGCTCTGCATCGTTGATCGTAGGCGGATAGTTGCGATGAAAATCGATGGAAACCTCACACTCGTACGCAGCCGCGGTGGACTCGACAATCGTGCGCATCCGGCGCTCGATCAAATCAAGCGTCTCGACGGTAAATGTTCGCACCGTACCGCCGAGCCAAGCCTCATCGGGGACAACGTTGGACGCGTCGCCGGCATGGATCTGGGTGATCGAAAGGACGGCGGTGTCGATGGGTTTCTTGTTGCGCGTGATGATCCCTTGCAGCCCATTGGCAATCTGAACTGCGGTGAATACCGGGTCGTGTCCATTGTGCGGTAACGCCGCGTGCGAGCCGATGCCCTTGATGGTGATGCGAAATTCGTTGCTCGACGCCATGATCGGGCCTGGGGTGACGCCAAAGCGACCCGCGGGAATTCCCGGCCAGTTGTGGATGCCGAACACGGCATCGACGGGAAATTGTTCGAATAGCCCGTCTTCAATCATTGCCTTGGCGCCCGCACCGCCTTCTTCGGCTGGCTGAAAGATGAACACGATGGTGCCGTCGAACTTCCCGCGCTCAGCCAGATATTTCGCTGCTCCCAGCAACATCGCGGTATGGCCGTCGTGACCGCATGCGTGCATTCGGCCATCGTTTTGCGAGCGATGGCCGAACGTGTTGATTTCGGTGATCGGCAACGCGTCCATGTCGGCGCGCAGGCCCACGCACCGGAGACTCGAGCCGCGTTTGAGCACACCGACCACGCCCGTTTTGCCCATGCCGCGATGAACCTCCAGGCCCCATCGTTCGAGATTTTCGGCGACTAGTTTTGCCGTGCCCACTTCTTCATAGCGCAACTCGGGATGCGCATGGATCGTTCGTCGCAGAGCTTTGATCTCCGCGTGCGACGCTTCGATTTCTGGAATCAGATTCATGAAACTGGCCTCTGTCTGAAAAATGAACGTTGCGCGTGCTGTCGTTCGCTCCATTCTACGCCCGCGATTATTTATCGAAGCTCGGGACGGTGAGCTCAGGCCAACCGTAATAAAATCGACTTCTCCGTCTGCTTTTTGCACGTTCCTACCGGATATCCGCATGAACGCTCCCGCCGAATTTGCCCGCGCCGTCTGCCCGCACGACTGTCCTGATACCTGCGCGATGCGTGTCACGGTGAAGGACGGCCGTGCCATCAAGGTGACCGGCGACCCGGATCATCCGCCCACGCAGGGCGTGCTTTGCACGAAGGTGTCGCGCTATGCCGAACGGACACATCATCGAGATCGATTGCTCACACCGATGCGTCGTGTCGGTCCGAAAGGGCAAGGTCGTTTCGAAGCGATGAGTTGGGACGAAGCGCTGAAATTCGCCGCTGAACGTCTGAACGAAATCACGGCCCGCTCGCCCGAAGCGATCTTGCCCTATAGCTACGCGGGCACGATGGGCCTCGTACAGGGCGAGAGTATTGCGGCGCGGTTCTTCAATGTGCTCGGCGCGTCGCGTCTGGATCGCACCATTTGTGCGGCCGCCGGCGCCGCGGGCTTGCGCTATACATATGGCGGAAGTCTCGGCATGCATACGGAGTATTTCGAGGAAAGCGAGCTGATCCTGATCTGGGGATCGAATTCCATCGCATCGAATCTGCATTTCTGGACGCGCGCGCAGGAAGCCAAACGACGCGGCGCCCGACTCATCGCCATCGATCCATACCGCTCGCTGACCGCAGAAAAATGCCATCAGCACATCGCGTTGAAACCGGGCACGGATGGCGCGCTGGCGCTCGGCATGATGAACGTGATGATCGGCGAAGGAATGGTCGATCAGGACTACATCGATGCCTACACGCTAGGCTTCGATCAACTCAAGGCCCGCGCCTACGACTATCCGCCGGCGCGCGTCGCGGAAATTTGCGGGATCGAGGAGCAGGTTGTGATCGATCTCGCGCGGGCTTTCGGATCGACGAAAAAGGCATCGATACGCCTCAACTATGGGATGCAGCGCGTGCGTGGCGGCGGCAATGCGGTCCGCGCGATAGCCTGTCTGCCGTCTCTGAGCGGCGCATGGCGCGAGCGTTCGGGCGGCTTGCTGCTGTCATCGTCGAGTTGGGCGCCAGTCGATGTCAACGCGCTCGAACGGCCGGACTTGCTGGCGGGATGGCCATCGAAACTGCCGCGCATCGTGAACATGAACGCTATCGGCGACGCGTTGTTGCATAGCGGCGACGCAAGCTTCGGCCCGAAGGTCGAAGCGGTGATCGTCTATAACTCGAACCCGGTCGCGGTGGCGCCGGATTCAGTGAAGGTCGCGGCAGGCTTCGCGCGTGAAGACCTGTTCACCATCGTGCTTGAACATTTCCAGACCGATACCGCTGATTACGCCGATCTGATCCTGCCGGCGACCACGCAACTCGAGCATCTCGACGCCCACAAGTCGTACGGCCACACGCATGTGATGGCGAACTTGCCGGCAATCGCGCCGGTGGGCGAATCGCGGGCGAACACGGAGATCTTTCGCGGCCTGGCCAGGGCGATGGGGCTCACCCATCCGGCACTGTTCGAAAGTGACGAAGAGGTGGCATCGAAGGCATTTCGCTGGGACGATCCCGCGTTGGCGGGTGTTAGCTGGGACACGCTGAAAACGAAAGGCTGGGCGCAGCTCACGCTGGCCGAAGCGCCGTTCGCCGAGGGCGGTTTCCACACGCCGTCAGGGAAATGTGAATTTTTCAGTGAGCGTTTGCAACGTGCCGGGCTCGAACCGGTGCCGGATTATCTGCCGCCGTACGAGTCGGCCGAGTACGCGCCGGCGCTCGCCGCGCGTTATCCGCTCGCGATGATCTCGCCGCCCGCGCGGAACTTCCTCAACAGCAGCTTCGTCAATGTGGAAAGCCTGCGATCGACGGAAGGCGAACCGCACCTCGACATGCATCCCACCGACGCCCACGCCCGTCAGATCGCCGAGGGTGAACGGGTACGCATATTCAACGATCGCGGTTCGATGCAGGCGCGTGTGCGCGTCACCGATCGCGCGCGTGAGGGCGTGGTGGTGGGATTATCGGTGTGGTGGAAGAAGCTCGCGCCGGATGGCTGCAACGCCAACCAGGTGACCAGCCAGGCTTTGACCGATCTCGGTGGATCGGCGACATTTTATGACTGTCTCGTGGAGGTCGAGGCGGTGTATTGAAGTCAGTCAAAAACTAGCAGAAGCCACACGGGATAAGGGGAAGCACGTGCCGGTCGGATTGGAAGCTGGCGTCTAACCCGGTTGTCGGAATGCGATCGAGCAGCTAGGATGCGCTACGGAGTATTTTCGCACGACCATTCTAAAATCATACAAAGGAGACGCCGTATGGAAAAAATCTGGCTGAAGTCCTATCCGGCAGGCGTGCCCGAGGAAATCGACGAGACTCAGTTCAATTCGCTTTCCGAGTTGCTCGAAGAGAGTTTTCGCGAGTACCGCAACAAGCGCGCGTTTGTTTGCATGGGCAAGGCAATCACGTATAGCGAACTCGACACGCTGTCCACCCAGCTTGCTGCGTGGTTCCAGTCACGTGGGCTGAAGCCCGGTGCGCGCGTCGCGATCATGATGCCGAACGTGCTGCAGTACCCGGTCGCCATTGTCGCGATCTTGCGCGCGGGTTATGTCGTCGTGAACGTCAATCCGCTTTACACGCCGCGTGAACTCGAACATCAGTTGCGGGATTCGGGGGCTGAGGCGATCGTCGTGCTCGAGAACTTCGCCCACACCGTGCAGGCGGTCGCGAAGAACACGGCGATCAAGCACGTCGTGGTTGCGTCGATGGGCGATCTGATGGGCGCGAAGGGCGTGATCGTCAACTTCGTTGTGCGTCGCGTGAAGAAACTGGTGCCGGCATGGACTCTCCCTGGCCACGTGAGTTTCAACGCGGCCCTCCGGCAAGGTGCGCGCGAAACGCTCAAACCCATCAAGCAAGGTCCCAACGACATCGCTTTCCTCCAGTACACCGGCGGTACGACGGGCGTGGCGAAGGGCGCGATGCTGCTGCATCGAAATTTGATCGCGAACGTGTTGCAGTCCGAAGTCTGGCTCGAACCCGGACGCAAGAACCGGCCAGACATCGATCAGTTCGTGACCGTCGTGGCGTTGCCGCTTTATCACATCTTTGCGCTGACCGTTTGCGGCTTCCTGACCCTGCGCACGGGCGGCATGGGCATCCTGATTCCGAATCCACGCGATATCCCCGGCACGATCAAGGAGCTCAAAGGGTTCGCGATCAACACATTTCCGGCTGTGAACACGCTGTACAACGCGCTGCTGAACAATCCGGAATTCGCCAAGCTCGACTTTTCCAAATTGATCGCAGCGAACGGGGGCGGCATGGCTGTGCAGGAAGCCGTGGCGAAGCGATGGTTCGAGACGACGGGTTCGCCGATTATCGAAGGTTATGGGTTGTCCGAAACGTCGCCCTGCGTGACGTGCAATCCGGTGACGGCCACCGAATACACCGGCACGATCGGCTTGCCGTTTCCCTCCACCGAACTCACCATTCGCGACGACGACAACAACGACATGCCGCTTGGCCAGCCCGGTGAGATCTGCATTCGCGGGCCACAGGTGATGGCGGGCTACTGGAATCGTCCCGATGAGACGGCGAAAGTGATGACGTCCGACGGGTTCTTCAAGTCAGGCGACGTCGGCATCATGGACGAACGCGGATACGTGAAGATCGTGGATCGCAAGAAGGACATGATCCTGGTGTCGGGCTTCAACGTGTATCCGAACGAGATAGAGGACGTGGTGGCGAAGCTTCCGGGCGTCTTCGAAGTGGCGGCGGTCGGTGTGAAGGATGCGGCCTCGGGCGAAGCGGTCAAACTGTTTGTCGTGCGCCGAGATCCGCATTTGACTGAGGCCGACGTGATGGCGTTCTGCAAGGAGCGCTTGACGGGCTACAAGCGACCGCGCGTGATCGAGTTCCGCACGGAATTGCCTAAGAGCAATGTCGGCAAGATCTTGCGCCGCGAGTTGCGCGACGGCAACGCCTGAGAACTTCCCGGCGGCAAAAAGCAAACGAAACAGCAGGCCTTCGTATCGCAAGACGCGGAGGCTTTTTTTCGTGAGTGCACTGGGACAGGATGCATTCGAGCAGCATCAGGACGAAAAAAAGGCGCCCGAAGGCGCCTTTCAAGACAACTGGTTTTATTACGACTTATTAGAACTTGTGACGGATACCAACGATCGCTGCGACTTGGTTCGACGTCGACGAAGCCGACAGGCCGTTGATCTGCGCCGTAGCCGTGGTGCCAAGCGAGTTCGTGCCCGATGCGTGTTGATAGATGGCGTCGATGTAGAAGTCGGTGCGCTTCGACAGGAAGTAGTCCGCGCCCAAGACACCTTGATGGATCTTTTCGTTGGCGACGCTATATGCCTTCGTGTAGTCGTACGCTGCGCCGAGCAGCAACGCCGGGGTCAACTGATACTTGAAGTTGAGTTCGGCGTTGTGGAACTTGGCGCTGCCCGAGACGGTCCGCGCCCCTGCGACGGCGGTCTGTCCAAGATCCTTGAACTGCGTGTTGCTGTACGTTGCGCCGACGGTGGCCGGGCCGAACGTGTAAGCACCACCGGCCGAAATGACTTGCTGCGTCTTGGCCGTTGCGAAGCCCGAGAACACTTGCGAGGCGCTCATGTTCGTTGCCGTCGTCGACGAGCTCGAGTTATTGCCGAAGAACGAGTAGTTCGGGTTCTTGACGTTCAAGTAAGCCGCACCCAAAGTCAACGGACCTTGCGCATAGCCAAGACCGCCCGAGAAGATCTGGTTGCGGTTGAATTGACCTGCAACACCGCCCAGGCTGTACAAGCCGCCGAACGTGATACCGCTGTAGTTGGTGCTTGTGTACTTGATCGAGTTGTTTACCCGATTCGAGTTGTTCATGTTGTCCAGGTCGCCCGGGTGCGCGCCGTAGAACGTGCCCCACTGGCTACCGACTTCGAGTGCGCCGGTGTAGTCGACCACGGAGTCGTATTGACGACCGAGGGTGACCGTACCGTACTGGCTCGACAGACCGACGTAAGCTTGACGGCCGAATTCGTCGCCGCCTTGATTCAGCTTGCCGGTGAACACGTTAAAGCCGTTTTCCAACACGAACAGCGCCTTCAGGCCACCGCCCAGATCTTCCGTGCCACGCAGGCCCCAACGATCGCCTTGCAGGTTGCCGGCGCTCGTCGAGTACAGCTTTTGGCCACCCGAGTTGTTGTTGTAAACGAAACCTGCATCGACGATACCGTACAGCGTCACGCTGCTCTGAGCATGCGCGGCACCTGCGAATGTACCTAACGCAGCCAGAGCGAGAAGCGACTTTTTCATTAATGATCTCCAAAGTGTTGAAACTGTTTGGCAAGGTCACTGTTCTTAGCGCCAGTGTGTTGACGTCCCCGCCGGGTACTTCAAAATTGAAGTTGAACGTAATGTAACAAAGAGACTTTTGGCGACAAAGGAAAAGCCGTCCCTGTGTTTCCTGCGTGTGACGTTTACGCAACATGCGGTAAAATCGGGTTTTCGGGCATATTTGCGACCCGTACTTGCCCTAATTACACGTTTTAAAGAGTACGTAATTTGTTGGTTGATCGACCTTCGTCCGATGCAAAATCGCTCAGGAGATCGAAACAGGAGTTATGAAATGACACTCGATGAACTGATCTCTGAGTTCGATCGTGGACTACGGTCGATGACCGGCGTATCGCGGATGTCGCGTCCGATACCGGCGCCGCAAACGATTCACGCAGACGATGCAGCGACGCCAGTCGAACCTGCGGATACGGCGCTGACCGTAGAGGAAAAAGCGCATTCGGCGGCGTTGATGCGCGTGAATCACGTCGGCGAGGTGTGCGCGCAAGCGCTGTATCAGGCGCAAAAACTCGCGACCAAGTCGGCGACGTTGAAACGCGGCTTCGAGGAAGCGGCGCGTGAGGAAGAAGACCATCTCGCGTGGACAACACAACGGTTGCGCGACCTCGACTCACGGCCGAGCCTGCTCAATCCGCTGTGGTACACGGGGTCGTTGGCGCTGGGGTTTGTCGCGGGAAGATTCGGCGACCGCGTCAGTCTCGGTTTCATGGCGGAAACCGAGCGTCAGGTCGAGAAGCACCTGAATAGCCACATGACGAGTCTGCCTGCGAACGACCACGCATCGCGCGCGATCGTCGAACAAATGCGCGTCGATGAAGCCGCGCATGCAGTCGCGGCGGTCAACGCGGGCGGCATCGAACTGCCGTTTCCAGTGCGAGCGCTGATGCGCGCGACGTCGAAGGTCATGACCCGCACGGCGTACTATATTTAATCAGTCACGCATCTCGCTGATCCAGCGAGATGCGGTTTCACTCTTCGCCTGGTTTCTGTGTTCAATCTGACCCGTAATCCCCTCCGGTCTGCCCTCGCAGAACGAAACCATCCTCTAGTCTTTCCCCGTCATTTCACGTACTACCTTCACTTTCGTCACTACGTCATTCATTCATAACGCTTTTCGAAATTTCGTCCTACTTTAGCGGTCTGCGCTAAGTCATTGTTCTAGCAAACAAATTTAGTCAAAAAATGCCAGATCGTATTGACCGGGGAAATGCCTTCCTCTACAGTGGGAAATGGTGTGAGAAAGTGTATTTTTGTGTGATTCAGAGACCACTTTCAGGCATATTCCAACAAAGTCGTGACGCATGTGCGCGTCGTGAAGAGGAGAGGGCGAGTGTTCCAGGGGGCTTCGGCGCTGTCGCTCGATGCGAAAGGACGGATGTCGGTCCCGTCTCGCTATCGGGAAGCGCTGCAAGGACAGGCAGAAGGCCGGGTGACGCTCACGAAGAGCCCGGATGGATGCCTGTTGCTCTTTCCTCGCCCGGAGTGGGAAATCTTCCGCTCGAAAATCGCTGCACTCCCTATGGATGCCCTGTGGTGGCGCCGGATTTATCTCGGCAACGCCATGGATATTGACATCGACAGCGCGGGACGCGTGCTGGTATCGCCGGAACTGCGTTCGGCTGGATCGCTGGAAAAGGAAGTGACGCTGCTCGGCATGGGTAATTACCTCGAATTGTGGGACGCGGCGACTTACGCGGAGAAGGAAAAAGCGGCAATGGCGCAGGGCATGCCCGACGCGCTGAAGAATTTCACGTTTTGACGCGGCGCTAAAGACATGGCCCCTGCGATGAAAAACGAGTTGCAGCATCGCACGGTGCTGCTGGACGAAGCGGTCGATGCGCTGGTTACGCGCGTGGACGGTACTTATATAGATGGGACGTTCGGGCGCGGCGGCCATAGCCGTCTGATCCTGACGAAGTTGGGGGAAGCCGGCCGCCTGATTGCCTTCGACAAAGACCCGTTGGCTATCGCCACGGCTGCACAGATTCAGGATTCGAGATTTTCGATCGTGCATGAGAGTTTCGCCTCGTTAGCCGATGCCGCTGCCGAGCGAGGAGTTGGGAAAGTGTCGGGCGTGCTGCTGGATCTGGGGGTGTCGTCACCGCAAGTGGACGACCCGGATCGCGGCTTCAGCTTCCGGGCCGATGGCCCACTCGACATGCGGATGGACCCGAGCCGTGGCGAATCTGCTGCGGAATGGCTGGCGCGGGCAACGGTGCAGGAACTGACGGAGGTGATTAAAGATTATGGGGAAGAACGGTTTGCTTTTCAGATTGCAAAGGCGCTTGTTGCTCGCCGGGCAGAGTCCGACCGTCTTGGGCCTCTCGTCAGCACGGGCGAGCTTGCCCAAATCGTGGGTCACGTCGTCAAAACCCGTGAGAAGGGCAAGGACCCGGCAACTCGCACCTTTCAGGCTATACGGATTCACATCAATCAAGAGCTTGCGGAGCTGCAAGTAGTTCTGGACGCAGCATTGGCGTTGTTGGAGCAAGGGGGGCGGCTGGTCGTGATCAGCTTTCATTCGCTCGAGGACCGGATCGTCAAGCGTTTCATGCAGGCCCACGCAAGCGGGCCTGCGATCGACCGCCGCCTGCCGATTCGTGCCGCCGATCTGCCCAGCCCGCCGCTCAAGCTGCTTGGCCGTGTGTTTGCGTCTGACGCTGAAGTCGCGGCGAACCCGCGCGCGCGTTCCGCAGTGATGCGGATTGCCGAGCGTGTCACCGGGCAGACGCCGCCATGAACCGTCTCAACATCTTCCTGCTGATCGTCGTACTCGGCTGCGCGCTGTCCGCGGTGAGCGCCTCGAACAAGCAACGGCAGATTTTTATCGATGTGCAGCGGGCGCAGTCGCAAGAGCGTCAGTTGCAGCAGGATTTTTCGCAGCTTCAATATCAGCAGAGCGCGTTGTCGAAAACCTCGCGTATCGAGCAGTTGGCTACTACGTCCCTGAAGATGCAGCCCGTCACGACGGGCCGTACGCAATATCTGAACTATGACCCGGCGACGTCGAAGGCCACGGACGCACCGCTGCCTGCGCCCGTTCCGGCGTCGGCTCCTCCCGCACGCGGGGTGAAACGATGAAACCGTCGCCAAAGAAAAACAAAGGCGTCGCCTTCACGCCCAACCCCATTCTCTCGGTGCGCCTCCCCATGTGGCGCTCGAAGCTCGTCGTGTTCATGCTGTTCATGGCGTTCGTTGCGCTTGCCGGACGTGCGTTCTGGATCCAGGGCCCGGGC
Source organism: Caballeronia mineralivorans PML1(12) (assembly GCF_001028175.1). Lineage (GTDB taxonomy): Bacteria > Pseudomonadota > Gammaproteobacteria > Burkholderiales > Burkholderiaceae > Caballeronia > Caballeronia mineralivorans. Next base: position 55,131 of record NZ_AEJF01000024.1, on the reverse strand, counting down.
AACGCGTTCTTCAAGAAGCAGGGCGAAAGCCGCTATCAGCGCACGCTCGAATTGCCGGCCACGCGTGGCCAGATCAAGGACCGCAACGGCTTGGTGCTTGCGACCAGTCTGCCCGTCAAGGCGATCTGGGCTATTCCAGAAGCCGTTCCGGACGATCTCGGCGCCGACAAGCTCGGCCAGCTCGCCGCGCTGCTCGATATGTCGCCGAAGGAATTGCGCGCGAAGCTCTCGATGGACAAGACCTTTGTCTATGTGAAGCGCCAAGTGCCCATGGAAGTCGCGCAGAAAGTCACGGCTCTGGATATCCCCGGCATTTATTCGCGCGGTGAATACAAGCGCTTCTATCCGGAAGGCGAGATCACTGCGCATCTGATCGGTTTTACTAATATTGAAGACAAGGGGCAGGAAGGCGTGGAACTCGGCGATCAGGGCATTCTTGCCGGAACGCCGGGCATGCGCCGTGTGATCAAGGACCGGATGGGGCACATCGTCGAGGACGTGGACGAGCAAGTCGTGCCGCATAACGGTGACGACGTGGAGTTGTCGATCGACAGCAAGATCCAGTACATCGCGTACACGAACCTGAAAGCGGCCGTGGAGAAGTTCAAAGCCAAGGCGGGCGCGGCGATCGTGATCGACGTGCAGACCGGGGAAGTGCTCGCGCTTGTCAACTATCCGACCTACAACCCGAACGACCGCTCGCGTATGACCGGCGAGCAGTTGCGCAACCGGATCATGACGGACACGTTCGAGCCGGGCTCGATCATGAAACCGTTCACAGTATCGCTGGCGCTCGATTTGCATCGTGTGACGCCGAATACGCTGGTGGAAACGGGTAACGGCCAGTTTGTCCTCGACGGCGCGCGCATCACCGACGACTCCGGTTTCGGCACGCTCACCGTGGGCGGCGTGATCCAGAAGTCGAGCAACATCGGAGCAACCAAGATCGCGATGCAGTTGCGTCCCGAAGAGATGTGGAACATGTATACGAGCATCGGGCTTGGGCAAGCGCCGAAGGTCGGGTTCCCGGGCGCGGTGTCCGGCCGGTTGCGGCCGTGGAAAAGCTGGCGCCGTATCGAACAGGCGACCATGTCGTATGGCTATGGCCTGTCGGCGTCGCTGTTCCAGTTGGCGCGTGCATACACCGCTATCGCGCACGACGGGCAAGTGTTGCCGGTGTCCATTTTCCGCACGCCGGGCGATGCGCCTGTGACCGGTCCGCAAGTGTTTGCACCGACCACCGCGCGTGAAGTGCGCGCCATGCTCGAAACGGTGACGGCGAAGGGCGGCACGTCGCCGGATGCGGCCGTGCCGGGGTATCGCGTGGGCGGCAAGTCGGGTACGGCGTACAAGCACGCTGGCCGCGGCTACGATAAATCGAAGTATCGCGCGTCGTTCGTCGGCATGGGGCCGATGCCGAATCCGCGCATCGTGGTGGCCGTTTCCGTCGACGAACCGACAGCCGGCAGCCACTTTGGCGGCCAGGTGTCGGGTCCGGTGTTCTCGGCGATCGCCGGTGACACGTTGCGTTCGCTGAACGTTCCGCCCGACATGGCGGTGAAGCAGATGGTGGTGTCCGACGACCCCGCTTCCGGCACGCCCGCCACCGACATCAAGAAGCCGGACGCGACGAATACGAACACGAATCCGCCGAAGAAGCTGAAGGTATCGACGAATTTGAAAAATCACCCGGGAGTCGTTCGATGAGCGGCTTGGGCTTGGTCAAGCAGCAGGCGCAAATCGCGAAAGCGCTCGCGTGGTTGCGTGCGCACGTTGATGCCAGCGCGCAATTGCACGCCGACTCGCGCTCGCTAAAACCCGGTGACGTGTTTTTTGCCTACGCCGTGGATGGGGCGGATAGCCGTGCGTTCATCGATGCCGCGTTCGAAAGAGGCGCCGCTGCCGTGCTGTATCAGCCGGAAAATTTTGCGGGCAAGCCGGATGCGTCGAGTGCGTTTGCGGTCAAAGCGCTTAACGAACTGGCTGGGCCAATTGCATCGGCGTGGTACGGCGAACCGACCGACTCCATACTGGTCGTGGGCGTGACCGGAACGAACGGCAAGACGTCGTGCAGCCAATGGCTCGCCACGGCGCTCTCGGCGTTGGGTACGCCGTGCGCGGTGATCGGCACGCTGGGCAGCGGCATGCCGGGCAAGCTCGTGCATTCCGGTTTTACGACGCCGGATGCGCCCCAACTGCAACGCACGTTTGCCCAATTCAAGGCCGACGGCGCGAAGGGCGTTGCGATGGAGGTGTCGTCGCATGCGCTGCATCAGGGGCGCGTGAATGGCACGAAGTTCGACATCGCCATTTTCACTAACCTCACGCAGGATCATCTCGACTATCACGGCACGTTCGCCGCCTATGAAGCGGCGAAGGCGAAGCTGTTCGCGTGGCCGGCGTTGAAGGCGGCAGTCATCAATCGTGACGATGCAGCCGGTCAGCGGCTGATTGCATCGTGTCACGGTCGAACGCGAACGATTGCGTATGGCATGGAAAGCGCGTCGCAGTCCGCGAACGTGAAAGCAGACGCGTTGCTGCTTGCCAGCCGCGTGCGCGCGACCGCGACGGGAACGGCGTTCCATTTGAGTTCCGATTGGGGCGACGCCGACGTGGAGGTCGCCACGCTCGGCGCATTCAACGTGAGCAATCTGCTCGGCGTGCTGGGCGCGTTGCTGGCGGCGCAGATTCCGCTCGATGCCGCGCTCGCACAGATCGCGAAACTCGAACCCGTGAACGGCCGGATGCAACGCCTCGGTGGCCGTTTGCAGAATGACGAGCCACTGGTGGTGATTGATTACGCGCATACGCCTGACGCGCTCGAGAAAACGCTGGAAGCACTTCGGCCGATCGCCGAAGCGCGCGGCGGTCAACTGATCTGCATGTTCGGTTGTGGCGGCGATCGCGATGCGACCAAGCGTCCGCTAATGGGTGCTATCGCGGAGAAGAACGCGGATCACATTGTGATTACCAGCGACAACCCGCGCAGTGAAGATCCGCTCGCAATCATCGATCAGGTTGCCGCAGGCTTCCAGGATGCGTCGAAAGCGCGTCGCATAGAAGACCGCGCGAGCGCGATCCTCCAGGCGATCCGCACGGCGGCGCGCGAGGACGTGGTCGTGCTGGCCGGCAAGGGCCACGAAGCCACACAGGAAATCATGGGTAAAAAACGCGCATTCTCCGATCAGGATCACGCGCGTCTGGCGCTTGCCGCTCGCGCCACGCAAGCACGCGGAGGTGGCGAATGACGCTCTTCACACTGCGCGAAGCTGCGTTGGAGATTCCAGGCGCGATCGTTATCGGCGATGAAAACGTCGCGTTTGATCGCGTATCGACGGATAGCCGTACGGCGGGTCCGGGCGATCTGTTTATCGCGATCAAGGGCGATCGTTTCGATGCCCACAATTTCCTGCCGCAAGTGGCGCAGCGCGGCATCGCGGCGGCGCTGGTAACGCGCACGCCGGACGATTTTCACGTGCCCGCGATCAAGGTCAAGGACACGCGCGTTGCGTTGGGCGCGTTGGCGCATGGCTGGCGCAAACGCTTCACGTTGCCCTTGGTGGCCGTGACCGGCAGCAATGGCAAAACGACGGTCAAGGAAATGATCGCGTCGATTTTCGCGGCGGCTGTCGGTGAAAGCGCGCGGCTGGCGACGGCGGGCAACTTCAATAACGACATCGGCTTGCCGTTGACGCTGTTTCGTCTGAACGAAACGCACAAGCTCGCGGTGATCGAGCTCGGCATGAATCATCCGGGCGAAACCGAAACGCTCGGCAAGATTGCCGCGCCGACGGTTGCTGTCGTCAACAACGCGCAGCGCGAGCATCAGGAATTCATGGCGACGGTGGAAGCGGTCGCGCTGGAACATGCGTCGGTGATTCATTCGCTCGCCGCGAATGGCACGGCCGTTTTCCCCGCCGACGACAAATACGCCAGCATCTGGCGCGTCGCCGCAACGGGCAATCCGATTCTGGATTTCGCGCTGCACACAGACGCTTCGGAAGTCGCAGCGGCAGTGACCGGCACGCTTGATGGCACGCGCGTGAAGATCAATACACCGGAAGGATCGCTGGAAGTCGCGTTGCAGGTGCTGGGTGAACACAACGTGCGCAACGCGTTGGCGGCAACCGCAGCGGCGCTCGCGGCCAATGTTTCACTCGATGCCATCAAGCGCGGACTCGAAGCCTTCGAGCCGGTGAAAGGCCGCCTGCAAGTGAAGCGCGCGGTGTTGAAGCCGCTCGAAGGCGCGACGGTTATCGACGATACGTACAACTCGAATCCCGATTCCATGCGCGCGGCGATTGACGTGCTGGCATCGCAACCGTCGCCGCGCGTGCTTGTGATGGGCGACATGGGCGAAGTCGGTGACCAGGGCGCGGCGTTTCATCGAGAGGTGGGGGCGTATGCGGCGCAACGGGGCATCGACGCGCTCTACGCACTCGGCGACGCCAGCATTGATTCCAGCAAAGCATTCGGAGCAGGCCAGCATTTCACCGATATCACCTCACTCATTGCAGCACTCACCGGCGCCGGCTTCGGACCCGACGCCACGTTTCTCGTGAAAGGCTCGCGCTTCATGCAGATGGAGCGCGTGGTGGACGCCGTGACGAGTCCACACCAACCCGCAGCGGGCGCTACGCCTGCTGCGCACTGAAGAAGAAGGACCAGCATGCTACTCGCACTCGCGCAATGGCTTCAGAATGACGCCAGTTTTCTGCGCGTGTTTACCTACCTCACGTTCCGCGCAGTCGGCGCGACGATCACGGCGTTGTTCGTCGGTCTCGTCAGCGGTCCGTGGGTGATTCGCAAACTGACTTCGCTGAAAGTCGGTCAGGCCGTGCGTACGAACGGCCCGCAAACGCATTTGGTGAAGTCCGGCACGCCGACCATGGGCGGCGTGCTGATCCTGTTGGGCATCGCGTTTTCCACCTTGCTCTGGGCTGATCTGACCAATCGCTTCGTCTGGATTGTGATGCTTGTCACGTTCGGTTACGGCGTGATTGGTTGGGTCGATGACTACCGGAAGGTCGTGCACAAGGACCCGCGCGGAATGTCGTCGCGGGAAAAGTACTTCTGGCAATCGGTGATCGGTTTGTTCGCCGCCGTGTATCTCGCGTTCAGCGTGTCCGAGGCGAACAACGCGCGCGTGTTCGACCTGTTCATGGCATGGGTGCGAAGTGGCTTGTCGATGGGCTTGCCCGCGCGTGCCGACCTGATGCTGCCGTTCCTCAAATCGATCAGTTATCCGCTTGGTACGTGGGGTTTCATCGCGATGACGTATCTGGTGATCGTCGGTTCGAGCAACGCGGTGAATCTCACCGATGGCCTCGACGGTCTCGTCATCATGCCGGTCGTGCTGGTGGGCGCATCGCTCGGCGCATTTGCCTATGTGATGGGTAGCTCGGTGTACTCGAAATACCTGTTGTTCCCGCATATTCCCGGTGCGGGTGAGTTATTGATCTTTTGTTCTGCAATGGGGGGCGCGGGCCTCGCGTTTCTCTGGTACAACACGCACCCCGCGCAAGTCTTCATGGGCGATGTGGGCGCGCTCGCGCTCGGCGGTGCGCTCGGGACCATCGCGGTGATCGTGCGGCAGGAAGTCGTGCTGTTCATCATGGGCGGCGTGTTCGTCGCGGAAACGCTCTCCGTGATGATGCAGGTCAGCTATTTCAAGTACACGAAAAAACGCTTCGGCGAAGGGCGGCGCATCTTCAAGATGGCGCCGCTGCATCACCATTTCGAGTTGTCGGGATGGAAGGAAACGCAGGTGGTCGTGCGCTTCTGGATCATCACGCTGATGTTGTGTCTGTTCGGTTTGTCGACGCTGAAGCTGCGTTGATTTTTAGTTGGTCGGGAAAAAGGTAAAGCGATGTTTGGCGAGAAGTTCTTCGATCGGCAAAGTCCGATGGTGCTTGTGCTGGGGCTCGGTGAATCCGGCCTCGCGATGACGCGTTGGTGCGCGCGTCACGGGTGCCGTCTGCGCGTGGCCGATACCCGCGCCACGCCGCCGAACCTGTCGGAACTCGCTGCGCATGGCATCGATGCGGAGTTTGTCGGCGGTGAATTCACGCCGGCGCTGCTCGATGGCGGTGTGGAGATTGTTGCAATCAGCCCGGGACTGTCGCCTCTGGCTGACGATGTGAGGCCGCTCCTCGACGCCGCGCGGGAACGCGGCGTCCCTGTGTGGGGCGAGCTGGAATGGTTCGCGCAAGCGTTGAAGTCGCTTGGCGCGAACGGCTATGCGCCGAAGGTGATCGCAATCACGGGCACCAACGGCAAGACCACGACGACCGCGCTCACCGGGTTGTTGTGCCAACGTGCCGGCAAGACCGTGGCGATGGCGGGAAACATCAGCCCGGCGATGCTGGACAAGTTAAGTGAAGCAATCGACAACACCGCGCTGCCCGATGTCTGGGTGCTGGAGTTGTCGAGCTTCCAGCTTGAGACGGCGCACTCGTTCGCGCCCGACGCTGCTGCAGTGCTCAACATTACGCAGGATCATCTGGACTGGCATGGCGGCCTCGACGCGTACGCTGCCGCGAAGGGCCGCATCTTCGGCGAGCAGACTGTGCGTGTGCTGAATCGTGACGACGCGCGGACCATGGCGCTGGCATCGGGAAATGCCGCGTTGGTGGTGACGTTTGGCCTGGACGAACCGGCGCGCTTGGGCGATTACGGCTTGCTGCGTGAAAACGGCATCGCGTGGCTGGCGCAAGGCAACGACCGCGATCTCAGCGATGAACCCGCGCCCACACGTCGCCGCAAAAGCGGCGTTGCCGCCGAACCGAACGTGTATCCGAAACGCCTGATGCCCGTGGATGCACTGCGCGTTCGCGGCCTGCATAACGCGGCGAATGCGCTGGCTGCTTTGGCCCTGGCGCGTGCGATCGGTTTGCCGCTGGCGTCGCTGCTGCATGGCTTGCGCGAGTACAAGGGCGAGCCGCATCGCGTGGAAGTGATCGCGCAAATAGAAGGCATCGATTTCGTCGATGACAGCAAAGGCACGAACGTCGGCGCAACGGTCGCGGCGTTGGATGGCTTGGCGCAGAAGACGGTGCTGATCGCTGGCGGCGACGGCAAGGGCCAGGATTTTTCACCGCTCGCCGCGCCCGTCGCGCGCTGGTGCCGGGCGGTGATGCTGATCGGCCGCGATGCGCCGCGCATCCGTGAATCGCTGGCCGAAACAGACGTGCCGCTGCACGACCACGCGACGCTCGAAGCCGCGACGCGCGCCGCCGCGCAACTGGCGCAACCCGGCGACGCCGTGTTGCTTTCGCCGGCCTGCGCGAGCTTCGACATGTTCAAGAACTACGCACATCGCGCGGATGTATTCCGGCAAGCGGTGGCAGACATTGCGGCAGAACGGGGAGTGATGCTATGAGCTGGTCCGAACGTTTTGGCTCCAAGCTAACCGGACAACGCAACGCCGTTGCCAACGACAGCGCCTCGCTCGGCGGCCGCACATCGCGCACAGCGGGTGTGGGCGGTTTAGGCGGCATCGGTGCGCGCGTGGCAGAACGGGCGAGCGGCATTTCGAGCGCGGTCAACGGCGTGACGCCGGCCCGTTCGCGCATGCTCGACTACGACTACTCGCTGCTGTGGGTCACCATCGCGTTGCTCGGGCTCGGTATCGTGATGGTGTATTCGGCCTCGATCGCGATGCCGGATTCGCCGAAGTATGCGCAATACCACGACTACTTCTTCCTGGTGCGCCATCTCGTATCGATAGCAACGGCCGTCGTGGCCTCGATCATCGCGTTCAAGATTCCGGTTTCCACGTGGGATAAATACGCGCCGAAGTTCTTCCTGTTCTCGCTGTTCCTGTTGGTGATCGTGCTGATTCCGCACATCGGCAAGGGCGTGAACGGCGCGCGCCGCTGGATCCCGCTCGGCATCACGAACATGCAGCCGTCGGAAATCATGAAACTCGCCGTGACCATCTACGCGGCCAACTACACGGTGCGCAAACAAGAGTTCATGCATAGCATCGGCCGGGGCTTTTTACCGATGGCCGTCGCCGTCGGGTTCGTCGGCGCGTTGCTGCTGCTCGAGCCGGACATGGGCGCGTTCATGGTGATCGCGTGCATCGCGATGGGCGTGCTGTTCCTCGGCGGCGTGAACGCCAAGTTGTTCGGCGGCCTGGTCGCTACCGCCGTGGGTACGTTCGCGTTGCTCGTGTGGGCGTCGCCCTGGCGTCGTGAACGGATCTTCGCTTACCTCGATCCGTGGGACGACCGTTATGCACAAGGCAAGGCGTATCAGTTGACTCATTCGCTGATCGCGTTCGGCCGCGGCGAATGGTTCGGCGTGGGCCTGGGCGGCAGTGTCGAGAAGCTCAACTATCTGCCCGAAGCGCATACCGACTTCATCCTCGCGGTGATCGGCGAAGAGCTCGGGTTTGTCGGTGTGATCGTCGTGATCCTGCTGTTCTACTGGATCGTGCGGCGCGCGTTCGAAATCGGCCGTCAGGCGCTTGCGCTCGATCGCACGTTTGCCGGTTTAATGGCGAAGGGCATTGGCCTCTGGTTCGGCGCGCAGACCTTCATCAATATGGGCGTGAACCTCGGCCTGCTGCCGACCAAAGGCCTGACGTTGCCGCTGGTGAGCTATGGCGGTTCGGGCATCTTGCTGAACTGCGTCGCACTCGCTGTGCTGATGCGCGTGGACTATGAAAACCGGGTGCTCATGCGCGGAGGCAAGGTATGACGGTTTCGACGTCATCTCGCGCAGGCACGCTGATGGTGATGGCCGGCGGCACCGGGGGACACGTGTTCCCGGGGCTCGCGGTCGCTCACTGGATGCAGGCGCGCGGCTGGCGTGTGGTGTGGCTCGGCAATGCGTCGGGCATGGAAGCGACGCTCGTGCCGAAGCACGGCATCGCGATGGAATATGTGCGCTTCGGCGGCGTGCGCGGCAAGGGTCTCAAGACCAAGCTGATGCTGCCCGTGAACCTGCTGCGTGCATGTTCGCAAAGCCTACGCGCGCTGCGCAGCGTGAAGCCGGACGTGGTGCTCGGCATGGGCGGATACATCACGTTTCCGGCGGGATTGATGTCGAAGCTGAGCGGTACACCGCTCGTGCTGCACGAACAGAATTCGATAGCAGGACTGGCGAACAAGGTACTCGCGCATGTGGCCAAACGCGTGCTTGTCGCATTCCCGAATGCGTTGCCGAATGCTGAATGGACCGGAAATCCGATTCGTGCGGAACTTGCGGAGGCTCTGCCACCCAAAGAACGCTACGCCGCGCGTAATGTGGGCCCTGAAGCGCGTCTTAATGTTCTGGTCGTCGGGGGTAGTCTGGGCGCAGCCGCTTTGAATGAAACCGTACCGAAAGCGCTCGCGTTGCTCGATCCGGCGCTGCGTCCGCGCGTCGTGCATCAGGCGGGCGCGAAGCATATTGATGCGTTGAAGGCGAATTACGCGGCGGCGGGTTTGTCGGTTGATGACGACGTTCAACTGGTGCCTTTCATCGACGATATGGCGAACGCCTACGCCGCCGCCGATCTCGTGATCTGCCGCTCGGGTGCGATGACCGTATCGGAGATAGCGGCCGTTGGCGTGGCCGCGTTGTTCGTGCCGTTCCCGTTTGCTGTCGATGACCACCAGACCACCAACGCCGCGTTCCTTGCTAATAAAGGCGCGGCCCACTTGATACAGCAGCGCGATTTGTCGGCGGAAAAGCTTGCCGGCTGGTTGCGCGATCAGACCCGCGAGACGCTTGCCGCTATGGCGGAGAAAGCTCGCGCCCTGGCGAAACCCGACGCAACTGAACGCGTCGGCCGGGTCTGCGCCGATGTAGCCGGCTTGAGCGCGCTGATACAAGTGCCGAGGGAAATCTAGCCATGAAACATATCGTTAAACACATTCACTTTGTCGGCATCGGCGGCGCGGGGATGAGCGGCATCGCGGAGGTGTTGCTCAACCTCGGCTATCAGGTCAGCGGCTCGGATCTGTCCAGCAACGGCGTGACCGATCGACTCATCACGCTGGGTGCACGCGTGGCGATCGGGCATCGTGAAGAAAATATCGACGGCGCGAACGCCGTGGTCGTGTCCACCGCCGTGCGCTCCGATAACCCCGAAGTGCTCGCCGCGCGTCATCGCCGGATTCCGATCGTGCCGCGTGCCGTGATGCTCGCGGAACTGATGCGCTTGAAGCAAGGTATCGCGATTGCCGGCACGCATGGCAAGACCACGACCACGTCGCTGGTGGCAAGCGTCCTGGCTGCAGGCGGGCTCGACCCGACCTTCGTGATCGGAGGCCGATTGATCAGCGCAGGCGCGAATGCGCGACTCGGCACGGGCGATTTCATCGTGGCTGAAGCCGACGAATCCGATGCGTCGTTCCTGAACCTGTTTCCAGTGATCGAAGTCATCACGAACATCGATGCCGATCACATGGACACCTACGGCCACGACTTTGCGCGGCTGAAGCAGGCGTTCATCGAATTCACGCATCGGCTGCCGTTCTATGGCATCGCGGTGCTGTGCGTGGACGATCCGAACGTGCGTGAAATCCTGCCGTTCGTGTCGAAGCCGATCATCCGGTACGGCCTCGGCGCCGAAGCGCAAGTGCGCGCGGTGAACGTGGAAGCACGCGACGGCAAGATGCATTTCACGACGCTGCGTGAAGACGCGACGCCTTTGGACATCGTGTTGAATTTGCCGGGCACGCACAACGTGCAGAACGCTTTGGCCGCGATTGCAATTGCGACTGAACTTGAAGTTGCCGATGCCGATATCCAAAGGGCACTGCAAGAATTCACGGGCGTAGGCCGGCGTTTTCAGCGCTACGGTGAAGTGAAGGTGAAAGCGGCCGAAGGCGGTGCGTACACGTTGATCGATGACTACGGTCATCACCCGGTGGAAATGGCCGCGACGGTCGCGGCGGCGCGCGGTGCATTTCCGGGCCGGCGTCTCGTGCTCGCGTTCCAGCCGCATCGATACACCCGCACGCGCGATTGCTTCGAAGACTTCGTGCGCGTGCTGTCCACCGTCGACGCCCTCGTGCTCACCGAAGTCTACGCGGCAGGCGAAGCGCCGATCGTCGCCGCCGATGGCCGCGCTTTAGCTCGCGCACTTCGTGTGGCGGGAAAAGTGGAACCGGTGTTTGTGGAAATGGTTGATGAGATGCCGGACGCGATTGCCACGCTGGCACGCAACGGCGATGTAGTGATAACGATGGGCGCCGGTTCTATCGGCGGCGTATGCGCTCGGCTGACGACGCAAGTTCAGGATGCAAAGGCTTCGAAATGACGAGTAACCCGACGAGTAACGCAATCGACCCCAAGCTATTTGGCAAAGTGGCGGTGCTGCTGGGCGGGGAAACTGCCGAGCGCGAGGTATCGCTGAATTCGGGGCGCCTCGTGCTGCAGGGACTACGCGATGCAGGCATCGACGCGCATCCGTTCGATCCGGCAGAACGGCCGCTGGCCGAGTTGAAGTCGGAAGGTTTTGCGCGCGTGTTTATCGCGTTGCATGGCGGGTATGGCGAGAACGGCCAGTTGCAGGGTGCGCTCGATTTCTACGGCATCAAGTACACCGGCAGCGGTGTGCTCGGTTCGGCTCTTGGCCTCGATAAATTCCGCACGAAGCTCGTATGGCAACAGACCGGCGTGCCGACGCCGCCGTTCGAAGTCGTGATGCGCGGCGATGACTACGAAGCTGCGACGCAGAAGATTGTTGCGACGCTCGGTTTGCCGCTGTTCGTGAAGCCGGCGAGCGAAGGATCGAGCGTTGCGGTGATCAAGGTGAAGAGCGCCGACATGCTGGTGCCTGCGCTGATCGAAGCGGCGAAGTTCGACAAGATCGTGCTGGTCGAGAAGAGCATTGAAGGTGGCGGTGAATACACGTGCTGTATCGCGGGCGACCTGGACTTGCCGATCATCAAGATCGTGCCGGCCGGCGAGTTCTACGACTACAACGCGAAGTACATCGCCGACGACACGCAGTACCCGATTCCCTGCGGCCTCACGCCCGCCGACGAAGCGCGCATGAAGCAGCTCTCGCGCCGCGCGTTCGATGTGCTCGGCTGCACCGATTGGGGCCGCGCCGATTTCATGATGGACGGCGACGGCAATCCGTACTTTTTGGAAGTGAACACCGCGCCGGGCATGACGGACCACTCGCTGCCGCCAAAAGCGGCGCGTGCAGTCGGGATCAGCTACAAGGATCTCGTGGTGAAGGTGTTGTCGTTGACATTGCAAGACTGAACCGACGTAGACGAAACCGAACATGTGGAACAACGCTCGCCAGATGAACCTCACGGCCAACGCACTGCACGTATTGCTCGTGTTCGTGCTGCTTGGGGCCGCCGGTTACTGGGCGATCCAGCGGCCGGAGTTCCGTTTGCGCGAGATCCAGATTGACGGTGACACGTCGCACATCAATTCGCCGACCGTGCGCGCGAGCGTCGTAGGCCATTTGAAGGGCAACTACTTCACCGTCGATCTCGACGCGGCACGCACTGCGTTCGAACAGATGCCGTGGGTGCGTCACGCGAGCGTGCGGCGCGTGTGGCCGAATGCGCTGGCGGTGACGCTGGAGGAGTTCAAGCCGCTCGGCACGTGGGGCACGGATCAACTGGTGAGCGTGGACGGCGACCTGTTCACGGCGAACCAGGGTGAACTCGACGACGACCTGCCCGCGTTCGAAGGGCCGGATGGATCGGCGAAAGAAGTGGTGCAACGGTACCGGGATTTCACGAAGTGGTTCGCGCCGCTGGATGCGCATCCGGAAGAAGTCATCTTGTCGCCGCGATATGCGTGGACAGTGAAGCTTTCGAACGGTACGCAGATCGAATTGGGGCGCGAGCGCAATCAGGACACGTTGTTCGATCGCAGCCGACGGTTCGTGGCGGCGTGGTCGTCGGTGACGGGGCGGTGGGGGAATGACATCGAATACGCGGATTTGCGCTATCCGAACGGCTTTGCAATCAAGGCCGCAGGCATGCGCTTCATCAGCGACACCGACAAAGTGAAGAAGTAAGCAGACATCACAGGCAATGAGCACGCTATGAGCAAAGACTACAAAGACTTGCTGGTCGCCCTCGACATCGGGACGTCGAAGGTGGTGGCTATCGTCGCCGAGTTGAAAGGCGAGGGCCACTACGAGGTGATCGGGCTCGGCCAGAGCGACTCGAAGGGATTGAAGAAGGGCGTTGTCGTCAACATCGAGGCGACCGTCCAGTCAATCCAGCGCGCGCTCGAAGAAGCCGAACTGATGGCCGATTGCAAGATCACGAATGTGTTCACCGGCATCGCCGGCAGCCACATTCGAAGCTTCAATTCGAGCGGCATGGTTGCCATCAAGGACAAGGAAGTCACGCAGACCGATGTGGCGCGCGTGATCGAAACGGCCAAGGCAATCAACATTCCGACCGATCAGCAGGTGCTGCACATCCTGACGCAGGAATTCATCATCGACGGCCAGGAAGATGTGCGCGAGCCGATCGGCATGAGCGGCATCCGGCTGGAAGTGAAGGTGCATATCGTGACGGGCGCGGTGAGTGCGGCGCAGAACATCGTGAAGTGCGTGCGCCGTTGCGGACTCGAAGTGAACGACCTGATCTTGCAGCCGCTGGCTTCGTCGCTGGCGGTGCTGACGGAGGACGAGAAGGAACTCGGCGTGGTGCTCGTCGATATCGGTGGCGGGACGACCGATATCGCGATCTTCAGCGAAGGCGCGATCCGTCATACGGCGGTGATTCCTATCGCCGGCGATCAGATCACGAGCGACGTCGCGATGGCGCTGCGCACGCCGACGCCCGATGCTGAAGATATCAAGGTGAGCTACGGGATCGCGAAGCAGGCGCTGGCTGATCCGGACGAAATGATCGAAGTGCCGGGACTCGGCGAGCGCGGTCCGCGCACGCTGTCGCGCCAAGCGCTGGCGGCTGTGGTCGAACCGCGCGTTGAAGAGTTGTTCTCGCTCGTGCAGCAGGTCGTGCGCGAGTCGGGCTACGAAGAATTGCTGAGCAGCGGCGTGGTGCTCACCGGCGGCGCATCGATGATGCCCGGCATGGTCGAACTCGGCGAAGACATCTTCCTGAAGCCGGTGCGTATCGGCGTGCCCGAATACGCGGGCGGTCTGGCAGATGTGGTTCGCAATCCGCGTTATTCCACAGCGATGGGTTTGCTCGTCGAAGGCCGTTCGCAACGCATGCGCGGGCGCAAGGTTGCTGTGCAGTCCGGTTCGATGGGACAGGTTTTGGGACGCATGAAAGATTGGTTCCTGGGAAATTTCTGAACACAGAATTCGCGCTGGTGCCGGCGGCTGGCGCGCGACAAGAGGTTGCCCGATCTCTTGCCGAATAACGCCGATTTTCATTCTTGACGGAGGCAATATGGATTTCGAAATGCTGGAAACGGAAACCAACGGAACGATCATCAAGGTCGTTGGTGTTGGTGGTGCTGGCGGTAACGCGGTGCAGCACATGATCAACCGCGGGGTTCAGGGCGTGGACTTCATCGTGATGAACACGGATGCGCAGGCGCTCGCGCGTTCGCGTGCCACCTCGGTGATCCAGTTGGGCAACACGGGGCTGGGAGCAGGCGCCAAGCCGGACATGGGCAAGGCCGCAGCGGAAGATGCGCGTGAGCGTATCGCCGATGCACTGCGCGGCGCGCACATGGTGTTCATCACTGCAGGCATGGGTGGCGGCACGGGTACGGGCGCAGCGCCGGTCGTGGCTCAGATCGCGAAGGAAATGGGTATCTTGACGGTGGGCGTGGTCAGCAAGCCGTTCGAGTTTGAAGGCGGCCGCCGCATGCGCGTGGCTGAAGCGGGATCGCAGCAACTGGAGGATCACGTCGACTCGCTGATCGTCGTTCTGAACGACAAGCTGTTCGAGGTGATGGGCGATGACGCTGAGATGGATAAGTGCTTCCAGTGCGCTGACGACGTATTGAACAACGCTGTTGCCGGCATTGCGGAAATCATCAACGTCGACGGGCTGGTCAACGTCGACTTCGAAGACGTGAAGACGGTGATGGGCGAGCAAGGCAAGGCGATGATGGGCACGGCGACCGTGGCCGGCGTCGATCGCGCGCGCCTCGCTGCTGAGCAGGCGGTCGCAAGTCCGCTGCTGGAAGGCGTGGATCTGTCGGGCGCGCGCGGTGTGCTGGTGAACATCACGTCGAGCCGTTCGCTGCGTCTGTCGGAAACGCGCGAAGTAATGAACACGATCAAGTCGTACGCAGCAGAAGACGCGACCGTGATCTTCGGCGCGGTCTATGACGACGCCATGGGCGATGCATTGCGCGTGACGGTGGTAGCAACGGGCCTCGGCCGTGCGGCTAAGAAGCAACAAGCTGCACCGATGACCCTGCTGCGCACGGGCACGGACAATGCGCCGGTTGCACACGCACAGCATAGCTACGCGCCGCAGCAATCGAACGGCACGGACTACGGCGCGCTGGATACGCCGGCTGTGTGGCGTTCGTCGCGGGAAACGGCGGCTTCGCACGTGCAGGCGCTGCAGGAAAAGGGCGTGGACACGTACGACATTCCGGCGTTCTTGCGCAAGCAAGCAGACTGATGAATTTTGCCGGGGCGGCTGCTTGATTTAAGCGCCCGTTGGTAAAAATCTCAGGCGATGGTTGTTCTGTTTCGTTATCAGGCCGCGTCTTCCAGATGCTGGACTGTGGCTGACTGAGCGCCTCGATTGCGTTCATCGTCGTCTATATTGGGATGAGATCGAAACGTAAATCGGTGACGGAACAACGGCGTTGCGTGTACGTGTGAAGAATCAAAGTTGTAGATCGCTGGCGTGACCAGCACTGACTCAGTGAAAGGCCGATCCATGATCAAGACTGGTGAAACGCTGCCCGACGAACGTCTCTTCGAATTTATCGAGGTGGCGTCGGAGGGTTGCGCCGTGGGACCGAACGGTTTCTCGGCGCGCGAGCGGACGGCGGGCAAGCGCGTGGTGATCTTCGGATTGCCCGGCGCGTTCACGCCCACCTGTTCCGCCAGGCACGTGCCGGGTTTTGTCGAGAACGCGGAGAAGTTCGCGGCTGCGGGTATCGATGAAATCTGGTGTGTCTCCGTCAACGACGCGTTCGTCATGAACGCGTGGGGACGCGATCTTCAAACCTCGGGCAAGGTGAAGATGATCGCCGACGGCAGCGCACGTTTTACCCGAGCACTCGGCCTGGAGCAGGATTTGTCGGAGCGTGGCATGGGAATTCGCTCCCAGCGTTACGCGATGGTGGTCGAGGACGGCGTGGTCAAGGCGCTGAACCTCGAAGCACCCGGCAAGTTTGAAGTCAGCAGCGCTGAGAGCGTACTGGCGACGTTGGGCTGATGGTTCAAGCGATGTTGAACTGATGTTGGGCCGGTTTCAGGTCGACAGCACGGCCATTGTGTTGCATTCGTGCTACAAAAGATGACGTTTGTGCCGCCGCTTGAAACACGCCGCAACAAAGCCGCAACAAAGCCGTAATACGGCGCCGATGTCCGGGAATGCCTCCATTCCGGTCATCGGCCCGACCCTCCTTGCGCGCGCGTAGACGTGCGTTTTGCGTGCCGAACTTACACGGTAACTTCGGGAAACAAGTTGCAATGTTCCGTCTGGGACGACGCGAGGTGATTAGAGTATACTCCGCGCTATTGAATACAAATTCACGATTGATTCTCTCAATCGAGAGTCACAATCGAAGCGAAAAAAATCATGTTGAAGCAGCGAACCATTAAAACCATCGTCAAAACCGTCGGGATCGGCCTGCATTCCGGCCGTAAGGTGGAATTGACGCTTCGGCCCGCACCGGCCAACACCGGGATTGTCTTTGCGCGTATCGACCTGCCCGAGCCGGTGGACATCCCCGCGTCGGCTTTGGCTATCGGCGACACGCGCTTGGCTTCGGTGTTGCAGAAGGACGGCGCGCGCGTGTCGACCATCGAGCATTTGATGTCGGCGTGCGCGGGGCTGGGTATCGACAATCTGTATGTTGATGTCACGGCTGAAGAAATCCCGATTATGGACGGCAGCGCTGCTTCTTTCGTGTTTCTGATTCAATCGGCGGGTATTGAAGAGCAGAACGCGGCCAAGAAATTCATCAAGGTGACGAAGCCGGTTGAAATCCGCGACGGCGATAAATTCGCACGTCTCGATCCGTATTTCGGCTTCAAACTGAAGTTCACCATTGATTTCCGCCATCCGGCTGTCGATAAAACCGGTCAGGCGCTTGAAGTGGATTTTGCGAATACATCCTATGTTCGGGATATTGCCCGGGCACGGACGTTCGGTTTTGCGCACGAAGTGGAAATGATGCGTGAACTCGGATTGGCGCGTGGCGGCAGCATGGATAACGCCATCGTGCTGGACGAATACCGGATCCTGAATAACGACGGTTTGCGTTATGAAGACGAGTTTGTGAAGCACAAGATGCTGGACGCGATCGGCGACCTGTACGTGGTCGGTCATCCGTTGCTGGCGTCGTATGCCGCTTATAAAGGCGGCCACGCAATGAATAATATGTTGCTGCGTGAATTACTGGCGCACGAAGACGCGTATGAAATCGTGACGTTCGAGGATAAACAAGCTGCGCCGCGCGGTTTCGCTTTCGACACCCAAACGGCGTTCGCATAAAGTATTTAGCAAGTCAGAATGAAGATGAGCGGCCGCTTTCGAGCGCCGCTCATTTTTTTTGTGTTTTCGCGTGATGACGCGCAGCCATTTTCGCGAGCGCTTCCTGAAGTGGCGACGGTTCGAGCGTCTCGGCGAGCGTTTGCAGGGCATCCGCTCCGGCAGCCGACATACGCGCTTGTTTCGGCGGCACGACATCTTTCATTGCTTGAGGCCGCACGCGAATCTTCAGCGCATTAACTGCCCAGCCGCGCTGCTGCAGATCGGCTAGAAGACGCGGTTCGATGTGCCGAAGGCGGGCGGCGAGCGCGTTATGTCCGGCAAAAAGTGCCAACACGCCGTCTTTAATGAAACCCGGTTCCACGTTCGATCCAAGATAATCGGGCAGCAGCGCGATCAGGTCGCGTTGTAGCGCCGTCACTTGCTCCACGCCCGCGCGCAGTGCGAGAAACTCGCTCGTGCGCCCGAGCACGTCCGAGAGCGCCTGTGGCTTGCGCGGATCGAAGCGTGGCGGAGGCCTTGAATTCGGCGGAAATCGGCTCATTTTTCAATCTGTGGGGCTGGCGGCGACGCGTCGATTGTAACGCTCTAGCCCCCCGACATGGCACGGCGCCTTTCGCTTTGAAGGGTGTTTGGCTTGTCGTCCGGCCGCTGTACCACAAACGATGTGCGCGCAAGCTCCAGCGGGGGCGCGTGCTAAAATCCCCGATTCGATTTCACCCATGGACTTAAGCCGCCGAGGTTCCCCGAACTGGGACGCATCCAGCGTGCTCTAAGCCGATACCGCGACGCAGACACTGATCCGATGACCACCGGTTTCCTCCAAAAGTTTTTTGGCAGTCGCAACCAGCGCCTAGTCAAGCAATACCAAAAGACCGTTGCGGCGATCAATGCTTTCGAGCCGACGATCGAGCAGTACACGGACAAGCAGCTGCGCGCGAAGACCGACGAGTTCCGTCAGCGCGTCGCAAGCGGCGAATCGCTCGACCGGTTGCTGCCCGAAGCGTTCGCAGTGTGCCGCGAGGCTAGCAAACGCGTGCTGAAAATGCGTCACTTCGACGTCCAGCTGATCGGCGGCATGGTGCTGCATTACGGCAAGATTGCGGAAATGCGCACGGGCGAGGGCAAGACGCTTGTCGCTACGCTCGCCGCGTATCTCAACGCGTTGTCCGGGCGTGGCGTCCACGTGGTCACGGTGAACGATTACCTCGCGCAACGCGACGCCGAATGGATGGGCAAGCTCTACAACTTCCTCGGGCTGTCGTGGGGCATCAACCTCTCCCAGATGGAACACGCGCAGAAGCAAGAAGCCTATGCCGCGGACATCACGTACGGCACGAACAACGAGTTCGGCTTCGACTACCTGCGCGACAACATGGTCTACGAGACCAACGCACGCGTGCAGCGGCCGCTGAATTTCGCGGTGGTCGACGAAGTGGACTCGATTCTCATCGACGAAGCGCGTACGCCGCTCATTATTTCCGGCCAGGCCGAAGATCACACCGAACTCTACGTGCGCATGAATGCGCTGCCGCCGCTGCTCGAGCAGCAGATCGGCGAAGAGAAAGCGGACGGCACGGGCGTGGAGAAAGTGGGCGACTACACGCTCGATGAAAAAGCGCGGCAGGTCTTCCTCACCGAACAAGGTCACGAGAAGGCCGAGCGCCTGCTGGCCGAATGGGGCTTGATCGCCGAAGGCGAAAGTCTTTATGCGCCGCAGAACATCACGCTGATGCACCACGTGTACGCCGCATTGCGCGCGCATACGCTGTTTTTCCGCGACCAGCATTACGTGGTCCAAGGCAATGAAGTTGTGATCGTCGACGAGTTCACCGGCCGCATGATGACCGGCCGGCGCTGGTCGGACGGCTTGCATCAGGCCGTGGAAGCGAAGGAACACGTCAAGATTCAGAACGAGAACCAGACGCTCGCATCCATCACGTTCCAGAACTTCTTTCGCATGTATTCGAAGCTGTCCGGCATGACTGGTACGGCGGACACCGAAGCGTACGAATTCAACGAGATCTACGGCCTGGAAACGGTTGTGATCCCGACGAACCGTCCGCCGAAGCGCATCGACAAGCAGGATCAGATCTACAAGACGGCGAAGGAGCGCTACGACGCCGTCACGCGCGACATCCGCGAATGCGTCGAACGCGAACAGCCGGTGCTGGTCGGTACCACGTCCATCGAAGCGTCGGAATTGCTTTCGGGGCTGCTCACGCAAGCGGGGCTCAAGCATGAGGTCCTGAACGCGAAACAGCATGCACGTGAAGCGGCGATTGTTGCGGAGGCGGGACGGCCAAGCGCTGTGACCATCGCCACGAACATGGCCGGTCGCGGCACGGACATCGTGCTGGGCGGCAATGTGGAGAAGCAGTCGTCGTTTATCGAAGCGGACGAATTGCTTTCCGAAGACGAGAAACAACGCCGTATCAAGCATCTCGAAGACGAATGGCAAGCGCTTCACGACCGCGTGAAGGTGGCGGGTGGGCTGCATATTATCGGTACGGAACGGCATGAATCGCGTCGTATCGACAATCAATTGCGCGGCCGTGCCGGTCGTCAGGGCGATCCGGGGTCCTCGCGGTTCTATCTGTCGCTGGATGATCCACTCCTGCGTATTTTCGCCGGCGATCGCGTGCGTTCCATTATGGATCGCCTGAAGATGCCGGAAGGCGAGGCGATCGAAGCGGGCATCGTGACGCGGTCGATCGAATCGGCGCAGCGCAAGGTGGAAGCGCGCAACTTCGATATCCGCAAGCAATTGCTCGAATACGACGACGTATCGAATGATCAGCGCAAGGTGATCTACCAGCAGCGCAACGAATTGCTCGAAGCGACCGACGTGGCCGAGACGATCACCGCGATGCGCCAGAGCGTGATCACCGAGGTGACGCGCACGTATATCCCGGCGGGAAGTATTGAAGAGCAGTGGAGCGCGCCGGAACTCGAAGAGGCGCTGCGCAACGACTGGTCGCTCGATCTCGCGGTGCAGGAGATGATCAACGAGTCCAATTCCATCGATGCCGATGAAATTCTCGAAGCTGTGGTTTCCGCTGCCGATGAAGCCTACGAGGCCAAGGTCGCGCTGGTCGGACGTGAATCATTCAGCGCGTTCGAGCGTTCGATCATGCTGCAGACGCTCGACAGCCGCTGGCGCGAGCATCTCGCCGCACTGGATCACCTGCGTCAGGGCATCCATTTGCGCGGTTATGCGCAGAAAAATCCGAAGCAGGAATACAAGCGCGAAGCGTTCGAACTGTTCGCCGCCATGCTGGATTCCGTGAAGCAGGAAGTCACGCGTGTTGTGATGAACGTGCAGATCCAGTCGCCGGAACAGCTTGAAGAAGCCGCCGAGCAGTACGAAGAGAAGGGCAGCCATCTGGAGAACGTATCGTTCCAGCACGCGGACTTCGACGGCGGCGGGGCGGCGGCAGCCGCAGTGGCCACCGATGCCACCACGCAAATGGTTAATCAGGCAATGGCCTACGGCGACGACACGACGGTCGCGACCCGCGCGGCCGCCGACGACGTGCCGAAGGTCGGTCGCAACGACCCGTGCCCGTGCGGCAGCGGCAAGAAGTACAAAAACTGTCACGGCAAGCTCGCATAATCGGCGCTTGAAGAGCCGTAGCGAGTAACAAGCAGCAGTGGAGACAGGCGACGCAGCGATGCGTCGTTTGTCTTTGGCAGGTTGGTTTCGTTTTTCCCGGGCGTCGGTCTTTTCAACAAGTCAGGCGCCGTTTTATTCATCTTCGTGCCGGCTCGCGTCTCGCGCACCGGCACTCGCCACTTTCAGCGAGTCGCGAACATGGCCGTCAATTTCCCCTCGATCGATCCCGCCAACCTGCATCCCGTCGCCGGCGTCACGCTAGGCTGGGCGGAGGCGAACATTCGAAAACCGAATCGCAAGGATGTGCTCGTCATACAGATCGAAGAAGGCGCGACGGTCGCAGGTGTGTTCACGCAGAACCGCTTCTGCGCGGCGCCCGTCACGGTGTGTCGTGAGCATCTGGACGCGGTGCGCGCCGGCGCCAAGGGCATTCGTGCGCTGGTGGTGAATACGGGCAACGCCAATGCGGGAACCGGCGAGCCGGGCATGGCGCATACGCGCGAAACCTGTGTGGCGCTGGCGGGGCTTCTCGAGCTCGATGCCACGCAGATCCTGCCGTTTTCCACGGGCGTGATTCTCGAACCGCTGCCCGTCGACCGTTTGAAAGCCGGGTTGCCCACGGCGCTGGCGAATCAAAAACCAGCTCACTGGTTCGAAGCCGCACAAACCATCATGACCACCGATACGCTGCCGAAAGCCGCATCGCGTCGGGTTCAGATCGATGGCCACACGATCACGCTATCGGGTGTCAGCAAGGGTGCCGGCATGATCCGGCCGAACATGGCGACCATGCTCGGTTTTCTCGCCTGCGACGCCGCGCTCACGCAACCGGTGCTCGATACGCTGATCAAGCATGTGGCGGATCGCTCGTTCAACTGCATCACCATCGACGGCGATACCTCGACGAATGATTCGTTTATCGTGATTGCTTCGGGCAAGTCGACGCTGCCTTTGATCGCTTCGACCGATTCTCCCGCCTATTTCGCTTTGCGCGATGCCGTGACATCGGTGGCGCAAGAGTTGGCGCAACTGATCGTGCGCGACGGTGAAGGCGCAACCAAGTTCATGACGGTCACGGTGGAAGGCGGCACGAGCGAAGCCGAATGCCGCCTGATTGCGTACGCGATCGGCCATTCGCCGTTGGTCAAAACCGCGTTCTACGCTTCCGATCCCAACCTGGGCCGGATTCTTGCCGCCATCGGTTATGCAGGCGTGGCCGATCTCGATGTGAACAAGATCGACTTGTATCTCGACGACGTCCTGGTCGCGAAAAACGGTGGCCGCAATCCTGAGTATCGCGAGGAAGACGGCCAGCGCGTGATGAAGAAAAGTGAGATCACGATCCGCGTCTTGCTCGGCCGTGGCCAGGCTGATGCCACCATCTGGACGTGCGACCTCTCGCACGATTACGTCAGCATCAACGCCGATTACCGGTCCTGAACCACTCATTTCCCATGGATAAACTCGAACAATTTTTGACGCGCGCCGAAGCCGTCCTGGCGCGCGTAGAAGGGATGTTGCCGCCGGCTCCGCCCGAAATCGACTGGAACAGTGCGATGGCGTTTCGCTGGCGCAAGCGCCAGGGACGCGGTTTTCTGCAACCCGTGCCGAATTTGTCGCCGCTCACGCTCGACGATCTCTGCAACATCGAGCGCCAGAAGGGGCTGATCGAGCAGAACACGCGGCAGTTCGTGCGCAAGTCACCGGCGAACAACGTGCTGCTCACGGGCGCACGCGGCACGGGCAAGTCCTCGCTGATCAAGGCGTGCCTGAACGCTTACGCCGCAGAAGGGCTGCGCCTGATCGAAGTCGACAAGGACGATCTGCACGATCTCGGCGATATCGTCGATCTGATCTCCTCGCGCCCGGAACGGTTCATCGTTTTCTGCGATGACCTCTCGTTCGAAGAAGGCGAGTCGGGCTACAAGGCGCTGAAAGTGGCGCTGGACGGCTCGATCTGCGCGCAATCGGACAACGTGCTGATCTACGCAACGTCGAACCGGCGCCATTTGTTGCCCGAATACATGAGCGACAACGAGACCTACAAACACACGTCAGACGGCGAAATTCATCCCGGCGAAGTGGTTGAAGAAAAGATCTCGCTGTCCGAGCGATTCGGCTTGTGGGTGAGCTTTTACCCGTTCAAACAGGACGATTACCTGACGATCGTCGGACACTGGCTGAAGCATTTCGGCTGTGAGGCAGAAGAGATTGCCGGTGCTCGGGGCGATGCGCTCGTGTGGGCGCTGGAGCGCGGCTCGCGCTCGGGACGGGTGGCGTGGCAATTCGCCCGTGACTGGTCGGGCCGCAAAGCATGACGACGTCGCCCGCGAGTTCGTTAAACACCGCACCCGACGGACGCAAGGTGACCGAAGTGGCCGTTGGCGTGCTTGTGCAGCCAGACGGCCGTTATCTGCTGGCGCAGCGCCCGCAAGGCAAACCGTATGAAGGTTACTGGGAATTCCCGGGCGGCAAGCTAGAAGCGGGGGAAGGCGTTGAAGCAGCACTTGCGCGGGAATTGCACGAGGAGTTGGGCATTGATGTGACCGCCTGCGAGCGCTGGCGGACGCTCGAGCACGATTACCCGCATGCTTACGTGCGGCTCTTCTTTTGCAAGGTGACGGCGTGGAACGGCGATCCGGTCGGCCGCGAAGGTCAGGCCTTGGCCTGGCAGCATCTTCCCGCCGATGTCGCGCCCTTGCTGCCCGCAGCCATTCCGGTGCTGGAGTGGCTGCAGGCGGCAAGCGGTTTGAGGCCGCAGGGCTAGTTCTAGTTCAGGTCGCTATGGGAATCTTCATCGGGCGGTGTGTCCAACGGACTACCGCCGATCTTATATTTTTCGGCTGCCCAAGCGCCGAGATCAATCTGCTTGCAACGGTCTGAACAAAACGGACGAAAGCGGCTTTCGGGAACCCAGCGGACGTCCTTCTCGCAGGTCGGGCATTTAACGATGGTAGTCATTCGGCAGAGCGGATTCCAGAGAGGTTCTCTTCAGTAAATGGGGTTTTTAAGCCCAACTTAAAGACTGCACAGCGTCAGGTGGAACGGGATGTCAGCGTCCACGGCGCGTGGCCTCAGATCGCCGTCCTGCACCGTGAAGCGGACCCACAGCATGTACTTGTTCGCGCTCGCTTCAGGAATCAGGCGCGTGTCCGACGGTACCCGCACCTGCATCAATTGATAAATTCGACCTGAAAGCATCTGCTGATAGCTGCCTTGCATTGCCATCACCTTGGATGCCTGTCCCGATTCGCGTGCGAGACGCAACACGATAGTGGCGGCGTCGCGTAGCGGCAGCATGGGCGTGACCCATTTCGCGATGTCTCCGCGACGCTCCTCGGCTGGATTTTGTTGCCATGCGAAGTACGACGGTAGATCAAAGCGGCAGGTTCCACCCGGGATGATCGTACGGCTGCGAATGCTCGCGAGCCATTCGTTATCGGCGAGATGCTGGCCTGTCTTGCCCTGCATCTGTCCAAGCCCGGCCAGCGTCTGCTCGATCTCGCCCAGCACCGACTCCAGCGCATCCTGCTCGATACCGGGATTGCCCCGGAACGGCGCGAGCGTCTGGCGTTGCCGCTCCAGCTCCTTCATCAGATCCGCTTTCAGATCCGTGCGGCCCGCGACTTCGGCGATCTCGAACAACGTAGTCAGTGCAGCGTGATGTTCGCGCGGGTCTTCTTGAGTCAGAAAGAAGGTGAAGCGCTCGAAAAGGTCTTCGAGGCGCAGCAGCGTTCGGATTCGCTCGTTGAAGGGGTACTCGTAAAGGATCAAGCGCGCTCGCCTCGGCGTTGGTCGATGGGTTCGATGGCAGAAAGTGAGGACATTCTAATGCCGCATCAAACCCCAGGCAAATCCACACGTTTAATAGCATCCGAGGCGCATTTTCAGCGCCGTTCGTGACGAGTTCGAACGCGTTGCACGCACTTGCTAGGTACGCGGTTTGCTCCCTTGCGAGGCCATCGTCACGTAGCGCATGTGCAGGGCGTTTACCTCGCGCTGCAGCGTGTCGAGCGTGGCGGCACAGTCGTTGAGCACTACATCGTCGGCTGCCGCCAGCCGTGCCTCACGCGTGGCCTGACGCGCGATGATCGCGAGCACCTGATCACGGGTGAAGCCGTTGCGCTGCATCACGCGTTCGATTTGCGTTTCCACTGGACAATCGACCACGAGAATACGCTCCACTTTGCTGGCGCGTTCGCCTGCTTCAATCAGCAACGGCACCACGACGATGTGATAAGCACCTTGTGCTTCATGACGCTGCCGCTCACTTTCGGCACGGATCAGCGGATGCGTGATCGATTCGAGTTGAGCCTTGGCAGCGTTATCGGAGAAAACGCGCGTGCGCATTTTCGCGCGGTCCAGCGAGCCGTCAGGGGCGACGTATTGCGGGCCGAACGTGCTTTCAATCAGAGGCATCGCGACACCGCCCGGCGCGGTGATCTGGTGTGCGATCAGGTCAGTGTCGATGACCGGCACGCCCAGCGCCGCGAACATGTCCGCCACCGTGGTCTTGCCGCTGCCGATCCCGCCGGTCAAGCCGATGCTGAACATCTCTTTGCCCCTTTTTTAACCGAACACCGCGTAAAGCGGCGTACCAAAAAATAGCGTAATTACGCCGCCTGCCGCGAGAAACGGCCCGAACGGCAGCGGTTCTTCAAACCGCATCTTGCCGATGACCGTTGCCGCCAGTCCAACGATCGCGCCCGCTATCGCCGACAGCAGCACGACCTGCGGCAGTGCTTGCCAGCCAAGCCACGCGCCGAGCGCGGCGAGCAGTTTGAAATCACCATAACCCATGCCTTCCACGCCGCGCACGAGCCTGAAAAGCCAATACACGCACCAGAGAAACAGATATCCCGCGATCGCGCCGATCACCGCTTCGTGCAGCGGGACGAATGCAGTGTCGCCGAGATTGACGATCAGGCCAGCCCACAGCAGCGGCAAGGTCAAGGTGTCGGGTAAATAGCGGGTATCGAAGTCGATCAGGCTCGTGGCCAGGAGCGTGGCGCATAAGCCGAAAGCTGCGAGCGCCGTCAGCGAGGCTCCGAACGCGAACAGCGACAGGGCGGCGAGCAGTGCGGTAGCCAGTTCCGTCAACGGATAACGTGCGCTGACATGCGCGTTGCATTTCGCGCAGCGCCCGCGTAGCAGAACATAACTCACGACCGGAATATTTTCCCATGGACGCAACACGTGGCCGCAATGCGGGCACGCACTGCGCGGCACCGCGAGGTTGTAGCGCGCGGGCGGCGTGGCTTGATCGGCGTGGTCTTGCGGGGCGACCGTGTTCTCCGCCTGCCATGCGCGTTCGAGCATGATCGGCAGACGATGCACGACCACCGTCAGAAAGCTGCCGATCACCAGCCCGAAGACGATCGCGAAACCATACTGCGCCGCGAGCGGCAAAGCGCTGAACGCGGAACCGAGGGCGTCGAGATAGCGGCCTGAAAACTCCGCCTGATACAAAGGCTGCATGGCTGTCCTGGGTTGAATTCGGCTGCGATCCTACACCACCTACACCACATTCCCGAGCTGAACGATCGGAAGATACATCGCGACGACGAGACCGCTCACCAACGCGCCGAGCACCACGATCACGACCGGCTCGCACAGGCTGGCAAACGCACGGGTCTGTTCGTCCACCTGACGGTCGCCCAGTGTAGCGAGATCGAGCAGCATCACGCCGAGCGAAGCGGATTCCTCGGCTACGGCGATAGGCTGCACCACATGCAGTGGAAAGTAGCCGAGCGCGCCTGGTTGATGCCTGCAAGCGAGATCTCGGCGGGATCTTCGACGACACAGACGTTGCGCGATTTCGCGTTGAGCATCTCACGCACGGTATCAGTGAGCAGCGCGACAGCCGGGGCACTGTTCGCATCTGCCGTTGCTTCGGCTGGGCGAGCGGATAACAGTGGCGGCGGCCGCGAAAACGTAACCGGCAGAGAAGAGGACAAAGAGGACATGGGCGTCGCTCGGTGGACGGGATGTCCCGATCTTGTCCTTGCACGCGCCTCATTCCAACTCGGCCGAATGGCTAACGCTTGCACCCCCGAAAAAGCTGGCCGAATGGCTAACGCGGCCCGATGGGTGATGCGCGCAGGCGAAAACAGCGCAAGCTGGTGGCAACCCGACGCCCCACGCCAAACTCGACCGGCCCATGAACTCAACTTCGTTTCTAGCCCTGCTTCCTCAGCACTACGCCTTGCGGCCGGAATATTTTCACGGTGCGTATCGCCTGATCGTCGCTGCGCATTACTTCGAAGTGCACGCCTGCAATGCGCACGCTCACGTCGCCGTCCGGGATCTCTTCCAGCGTCTCGAGGATCAGGCCGTTGAGGGTCTTGGGGCCATCAGTGGGAAGCGTGAGTTTGAGCCATCGGTTCAGCTCTCGCAGCGGCATGCTGCCCGCCACAATGCACTCGCCGTTCTTATCCCAGCCGCCGCGCGAACCCGCGCCGCGTGGAATGGTCGTGGTGAACTCGCCGATCAATTCTTCGATGATGTCTTCCGGCGTCACCAGCCCCTGCAACTCGCCGTATTCGTTCACGACAATCGCGATTCGATGCCGGCTTTCTTGAAAGAACTGCAATTGCTGAAACACGGGTGTGCCGGCCGGGACGAAGTACGGCTCGGCCAAAAGCTCACGCAAGGTCTCGCGCTCGAACTCCTGGTTATGCAGGGCCGACAGCGTTTTTCTCACGTGCAGAACGCCCAGCACGCGATCGATATCGCCTTGATACACCACCAGCTTGTTGTGATAACAGGTCTCGAGCTGATGCAGGATCGTGTCGAAAGGGGCGTCGAAATCCAGCGCTTCAATCCGGCGGCGCGGGATCATTACGTCGTCGACGGTGATGTTCTCCAGATCGAACAGGTTCAGCAGAATGCTGCGGTGCTTGGTCGGCATGAAATTGCCCGATTCCAGCACGATGGTGCGCAGTTCTTCAGTGGAAAGCCGCTGGTCGCGGCCGCCTTTCGTATTGATGTGCAGCACCTTCAGGACGCCGTTCGCGAACAGGTTGACGAACCAGACGAGTGGCCAGGCCACGCGCATCAATGGCGACAAAACCAGGCTGGCCGGCAGCGCGACTTTCTCCGGGTACGTCGCGCCGACAATCTTCGGCGCAATCTCCGCAAACACAATGATCAGGAACGCCACAATCCCGGTCGTTACCGACAACACCAGATTGTTATGGCCGAAGGTGTGCAGCGCGATGGACGTTGTCAGGACCGGAATGATCGTGTTGATCAGATTGTTGCCAATCAGGATCACGCTTAGCAGCTGATCGGTCTTGGCGAGCAGGCTCTGCGTGACACGGGCGCGCAGCGAACCCTGGTTGGCGAGGTGCTTCAGGCGATGGCGATTGAGCGCCATCATCGACGTTTCGGAAATCGAGAAGAATGCAGAAAGAAACAAGAGCAGGAAAATGGCGCAGATTTGCGCCCATAAGGGAATGTGGTCCACGCGCGATCTGGAAAGGGAGGATGAGAAAGACTATAGCAGAGCACAAAACGATTGCTTCTCTTGCTCGACATGCCTTCCGCACGGTGGTTCGACCTATCCCGTCCTCCCCTGGCGATTACTGGCTACAACTGAAACTCGCTGCTGAATTGACGTCACCGCCCGTGTATTTTGGCCAGCTCGGGTAACGGCACAGCGGCCGCGTACGCCCGGCGGTTGCAACAGTCGAGTCCGTGACGGTGAGCGTTTCCGGCGCGGTGCTGTTTTCCACCCACTGTTCCAGGGCGCCAAGCGAATCGACTTGCGGCAGGAATGGCCCGGTGCCGTGGCCAACGCCCGGCATCAGGTAGAAGCGCACGAAACTGTCGACGGAAGCCTGGCCGAACTTCTGCACCAGCGCGTTGTAGTAGTCCACCGACGAATCCGTGCTGACGATTTCATCGGCGAGACCGTGCGTGATGATCGCCTTGCCACCCTTCGCGATAAACGCCGAGAGGTCGGGGTTGGTTGCATCGCTTTCAGCGGAGACTCGCTGCACCTGTGCCTGGTAAGCGGCCGGATTCAGCGGATCGAAGGTGAGTGAATTGAAGGTAGGGATACGCGTGATGAAGTACTTCACCCACTGGTCGCCCGTGACCCACTGGTTCGCGTCGCTCTTGCCGGCGGGGTTGGACGGTGTCGGCGAATTGCCGAAAGTGCGCGTGGTGTACGGACCTGCGAACACGGAGCCGGCGAGGATGTTGTACCCGGCGTAACGCGTGAGGCCGTTGGCGAGCGGATAGGGCAGCAGCATCGGCGAAGCAATGGTATTCACGGTCGCGATCTGTGCGTCGGAGAGACACGTATCTCCCGTGTCCTTGCCGGCCGGGCAGCGCAGGGCGGCGAGCACCGCGGGCGCTTGCAGCTTGCAGGCCGCGACGTTCGAGATGATGCCGTCGGCAACGCCATCGAGCGTATCGCAGGCTTTCATCACGGCGTTCTCCAGTAGCACGGTCTTGTTCACATCGAGCCAGCCCGAGCCGCCGTTCAGGTACAGCGCGCGGCCAAGCACGACGTTCGAAAGACGCAAGCCCGTGTAGTTCAGCGCGGGCCGGTTCACAACAATGCCGTCGTAGTCGGCGGGCGAGCGCTGGATCACGGTGAGACCGTCGCGCCCGCCGGTCGAGCTGCCGAAGAAATACGTCTTCGCAGGTGCGGTCCCGTAACGAGCCTTGAGCAACAGCATCGCGACGTCGTGCGTTTTTTTCAGCGTCAAGCCGCCGTAGTTGGCGAGCGCTTCGTCGTTCGCCGCGAACGAGCCGTCGGTGATGCTTTTGCTCTGGTGACCGGAATCGTCGCCGAAAGTGACGTAGCCGCGGGCGAGCGGTGTCGATGAACCGGCGGGCGCCATGTCGAGCGCGGCAAGGCCGGTGATGAGCGTGCCGTCGAAGCCGCCGCCGCCATATTGCAGGGCCTTTTTGTTCCACACCGTCGGTAAGTTGACTTCGAAGTTGATGTTCGGCGCGGTGACATCAACGGGCGCGATGGTGCCGTTCACCTGGCAATACTCGCCGGCTGTACTCGACGCCGCGACCAGCGTCGCGCTTGCCACAGTCGCGCCGTTGCTGGGCGCACCGATCGATGTCGCCGCGATTTTAGTACCACCGAGCGCGGTGCACGCTGCGGCGGAGGAAATCGGCGGCGTGGGAGGCGCGCTGTCGTTATTCGACGACGAGCCGCCGCAACCGGCCAGCGTCGCGACGACAAGGGAAACGCCGCAAGCGGCGATGTGGGTTTTCATGATGCTGTCTCCGTATGTTTTATGAACTGCGGCTTCCGTCGGGCAAACGAACCCAAGCGAGTCAAACAACGCTACGAGCGCTTGCCGAGAAACCACTGAACCGCGAGGAACCGCCAAACCATCCAGGCGACAGCAAGCCCGTCGCCCTGGCAACGATCTTGAATTTCGTGGTTGAATTTCGTGGTGTTTCGCGCTGTGTCTAATCCGTTGCGTCGGCTGTCGATGAATCGACACCATTCGCGAGCCGTTCCGCGCCGAACAACGCCCGCACGCCTTCGTGCGAACCGAGCATCGCTGTACCGTTGTGGCCTACGCCCGCCACTTCCCAGCAGCGATGTTCAAGCCGAGGGTGGCGTGCTTTGAGATACGCAAAATAAGAACGCCCACGCGCGAGTCGATGCGGCCCTTGCGCCGCTGCCGCGCACGAAAGGTCGAGCGCGTTGTGAAGCGGATCGCAATCTTGCTGGCCGAGCAGATAGATAACGTTGCTGGCCGCGTAGCGTGTTTCAAGCGCATCGAACGACGCCGACGCTGCATAGCGTGGCGCGCGGCGCACGCCGTATTTCCAGTCGTTGACGCCGGGGCACGCGGTGGTATCGGCGGGACGCAGAAGACCGTGCGCGTAGGGCCGCATCGAGTCGAAGTACACATACGACGATGGATTCGCGACCACGTACCGGCACTGCACGCCGGGCACGCTGCAACCCGCGCCCACGATCGCGTACCGGTGCGCGACCTGCGCGCCACCCGAATGCCCCGCGATCACCACTTCGCGCAGCGCCGGATAACGCGACCGGTCAGCGAATTGCGCGATGAATGCATCGAGTACATCGAACGAACTGAGCGCAGCGGGACCGCATGCGTCGTCGCCGCCCATCCATGAGGTCCATTCCCAGTGCAGCGTGTCGGCGGGCAAGTCGTGCGCGGGAATATCCGCGGTGGCAAGGAATTGCGGCACGAGCAGCAAGGTATGGGCAGGATCGGTCGATGCCGCTGCCAGCGCGCGTCGCGCCGAGAGCAGATAGGCGTCGGCATCGCGCAAACGGCCGTGCAGCAGGATCACGATTCGGGAAATGCCCGTGGCATCGCGTTCCTCTACCGAACGATAAAACGGTACCGTCCCCGCGCCGCGCGGCGTAACTACGCGCAGCCGCTCGTTGCCGACGGCACTCACCGGGCGCTCGTTGCGGGATTTATCGGAGGAGGAGAAGCGGGGCACGGAAGTCATCTCAATCGAGTGGCAGGGCGTCAGGATCGCGACGCAGACGTCGTCCGGAACGCGTCAGCCCGACCAGCGCGAGCGATACAAAGCCCGCGAAGATCAGGTAATACGCCGGCACGATGTTCGATCCGGTTAAGGTAATGAGCGTGGAAACGGTCAGCGGCGCGAGCCCGCCGAACAGCGTCACCGCGATGTTGTACGAGAGCGCGACGCCGGTGGAACGCGTCGCGGTGGGAAACAACTGCGTGAGCATGCCGGGATGCGGTCCGGACATCAGGCTCAGCACCACGGTTGCCACCATTTGTGCGGCGAAAACACGGCCCGGAGTGGGAGAAGCGAGCACCCACGCGAACAGCGGATACGCGACCACGATCCAGACGATCGTCACCGGGAAGAACAGCCGGTACGCACCGATCCGGTCCGCGAGTTTCCCCGCGAGCGGATACCCGACAATGGCAATCAGCCCCGAGACCGCCGTGCCGAACAACGCGTTCTTGAGGGGCAAATGCAACTGGCGCTCGACATACAGCGGCATGAACGTATGCCACAGATAATTCGTCGCCGTGCCCACGATGATCACGCCCATCGCGCACAACGACGCGTCGCCGCGTTGCCGGAAAAAGCCACGGATGGTTTGGCGCGGCGCGTGCCCGAGCCGTTTGCGCAACTCCACGAATTCGGGAGATTCCGCGACCTTGTGGCGGATGTAGAAACCCACGGGCCCCACCAGTGCGCCGAGCAAGAACGGCACGCGCCAGCCCCAGGATTCAAGCGATGCCCGATCCAGATTCGATGTCAGGAAATAACCGCAGGCCGACGACAACACGAGCGCCACCGCCTGCGATGTCATCTGGAAGCTGCCGAAGAACATCTTTTTGCCACGCGGCGCGTATTCCGTGAGCATCGCGGCGGCGGTGGCGAACTCGCCGCCGACGGACAAGCCCTGCATGACGCGCGCTAGCAAAACCAGTAACGGTGCCGCAATCCCGATAGTCGAATAGCCGGGTGTGAGGCCCATGAGCAAGGTGCTGCCCGCCATCAACAGAATGAGCATGGAGAGCGTTTTACGGCGTCCGACGCGATCCGCATACGCTCCGATCGCAATCCCGCCGAGCGGCCGCACGATAAATCCGACCGCAAAAGTGCCGAGTGTCAACGCCGTCGAAAGCGCCGTGTTGCCAACCGGAAAAAACACGTGCGCGATGATCTTCGCGAAGTAGCCGTAGATGAGGAAGTCGAACCATTCCAGCCCATTGCCGATCACCGAGGCGAGCACCGCGCGACGAATCTGCGCTTTGCTGAGCGATGCGCCCGGCGCTGGCGGATGGCCGGCCGCGCTTGGGCGGAAGGTGGTTTCCATGCGTCTCCTGATCCTGTGCATTGATGCGTATTTGAATCGTAGGGTACGAAACGGGATGGCAAATGTAAAATACATATCGGATGGCATTGCCATATTCATCACATATGCGAGGCTCGTCGATGGAACTGCGTCACTTGCGGTATTTCCTCACCGTCGCCGAAGAGCGCCAGTTCACGCGCGCGGCCGCTCGGCTGCATATCCAGCAGCCGCCGTTGTCACAGCAGATCCAGGAGCTTGAACGCGAACTGGGGTTCGCGCTGTTCACACGGTTGCCTCGCGGGGTAGAACTGACGTCCGCCGGCGCGGCGTTTGTCGTCGATGCCCGCGCTGTGCTCGACGCGCTCGATCAAGGCGTGGTCAACGCGCGGCGCGTGGCGAACGGCCAGCTTGGCTCCGTGCGGATCGCGCTGACGAGTTCGGCGGCGTTTCATCCGCTCGCGACCGCTGCGATCCGGCAGTTTCGCGCGACGCATCCGGATATCGCGATCGACCTGAACGAGATCAATGCCGCCGATATCATCGAACGGATGATGCATGGACGTGTCGATGCCGGCATCTTGCGCAAGCCGATCGAGACGCCTGCGGAGTTGCGTTTCGACCTGCTGCATGAGGAGCGTATGGTGCTCGTGCTACCGGTCGGGCACGCGCTGCTGCGCCGCTCCAAAGGCACAAAAACGAAAGCCACGCAAGCCACCCAAGGCACGCGTGCTGCAAAACAGCCGCGCGTACCGCTGAAGGCGCTCGCCGGCGAATCGTTTATTTTCGTGCGGCGCCCGGGCGCGCCGGGCATGTACGCCGACTTCATCCGCGCGTGCGAGGCAGCGGGATTCAAGCCGGATGTGGTGAGCGAAGTGCCGCGCATGCTGAGCGCCATCAATCTGGTGGCCGCAGGCGCGGGCATTACGCTTGTGCCTGCCTCGATGCAGCGATACCAGCAGGAAGCCGTGGTGTATTGCGCTGTTGCCGGCGACGAGGCGTTTTCCGCGCCGCTTCATCTTGTCACCCGCCGCGACGCGGCGAACCCGGCTGCGCTGCGGTTCGCACAGGCAGTACTGGCTTTCGTGTCGCCAGGCGAGAAGGGCGTTGAAACCCTCGACGCCCATTGAACGCTAGCGCTGACAAACCCTCTAAAAACGCGAGTTCGCGTTTTCCCGCAGAATCGATGGAATAAATCGGCGCTACGGCGCGTTTGGATCGTGTCGTCTGCCGCATCACGCGCCAACAATGAGGCGCGGCAATGGCAGAACCATCCAACCGATCCCATTTTCCGCACGGAGTTTTAATGTCCACGCAAGCCGCCAACGCGGTGTCAGAACCGCCTCAAACCGAGGCGCCGCTGCGCTACACGCGTACCGCGATGGTCCTGCACTGGCTCATCGCGCTGCTGATTATCTGTAACGCCGCGCTGGGGTTATCGGCGGAATCGTTCCCGGATAGCTGGGTGCGTACGGTCGTCGATACGCATAAATCCATTGGCATTACTGTTCTCGGGCTGGTGCTGCTGCGCATCCTGTGGCGTGTTTCGCATCGGCCGCCGCCGTTGCCGAAGGCGTTTCCCAAGTGGGAGCACGCCGCCGCCCACATCGCGCATTTTCTGCTGTATCTGCTGATGATCGGTTTGCCGCTGTCTGGCTGGCTGCACGATTCGGCGTGGAAAGACGCCGCGACGCATCCGATGCATCTGTTCGGTCTGGTTCCGTGGCCGCGCCTGGGTTTTGTGATGCACCTCGATCCCGTGCTGAAAGAGTCGCTGCATGATCGTTTCGGTGCGCTGCATGAGTGGCTGGGTTACGCGCTGTACGCGCTCCTCGCCATGCATGTGGGCGGTGCGCTCAAGCATCAATGGATCGACAGGAAGTCGGTGATCTCGAGAATGGTGCCGTAATGGATCTGGATCTGCACGCAGCACCCAGGCTGATGAAAAAAACCGCACCTTCGTCGACTCAACCGGAACCGATTTTGAAGACATCGCTGGAAGCAGCGCTCGCGCAGGCTTCGCCGCGCATCGCGCCCCGCCCGGTCACGCTCGCGAGCGTGCTGATCCACGGCGGCGTGGTCGTGCTGTGGCTCGCGTTGTTCGCCCGCGCGTTTTTCCTGCACGGCGTGGTGGCATGGTCGACGGGCATCGCCTACGTTGTCTACGACACCTTGCTGCTGATGTTCGTCGCGGCGAAATCGTGGACGCTCGTGAGGCCGCCCAAGCCGCTCGACCGCAAGCAGCGCGAACAGGGTTTGCCGGCGCTCGGCGTGATCGTGGCGTCGCATAACGAAGCAGCCGTGCTGCCCAACACGCTCGCGAAATTACTCGGGCAAACGCATGGCGCGGCGCAAATCGTGATCGCCGACGATGGTTCTTCGGACGCCACCGCCGAGCTTCTCACGCAGCGTTTCGGTCTCGTTTCGCCCGCAGAAGGCGAGCTGAGCGCGGCGTCCACGCTCCATCCGACTCTCTTCTGGCTACGTGTGGCGCATGGCGGCAAGGCCCGCGCGCTGAACGCGGCCATCGGGGCGATCAGTACGCCGATCGTCATGACCGTCGATGCCGACACGCGTCTTGCCGACGACGCCATTCTGGCGATGCGCAGCGCGTTCGCCTCGCGGCCGAATCTGGTTGCGGCGGCGGGCATCCTGGTTCCTGTGTGCAGCAAAACGATGAGCGGGCGCTTCTTCCAGTGGTTCCAGACGTATGAGTACATCCGCAATTTCATCGCGCGTTTCGCGTGGATGCGCGCCGATAGCTTGCTGCTGATCTCGGGCGCGTTTGCCTCGTTTCGCCGCGATGCGCTGCTGGCCGTCGGCGGTTTCGATCCGCAATGTTTGGTGGAAGATTACGAGCTGATCCACCGGCTGCGCCGTCATGCGGTCGACCACAGTCTTGACTGGGACGTGCGGGTCGTGGGCAACGCGCACGCGATCACGGACGCGCCGAGTTCCTTCAGCGGTTTCATGCGGCAACGGCGGCGCTGGTTTGCGGGCTTTTTGCAGACGCAGTATTGGAATCGAGACATGACCGGCAACCGGCGTTACGGCACGCTCGGTCTGCTGATGTTGCCCGTGAAGGCCTTCGATACCGTGCAACCCATCTACGGGTTGACGGCGTTCGCGCTGCTGCTGGGGTTCATGGTGGAGCGGCGCGGCGCGATCGTGCTGCCGATCTTCAGCGTGATTGGCGCGAAGATTCTTATCGATTTCGCGTTTCATTTGTGGACCGTGCATCTGTATCGGCGCTGGACGGGCGATACGGCCGGATCGAGCCTGTGGATGGCGGTCGTGACCGCGATTGTCGAGCCGTTCACGTTCCAGTTGCTGCGCCACACGGGCGCGGCGCTGGGGTGGGTGGATTTTCTGGGCGGTTCGCGTGCGTGGCGCGTGCAGACGAGGGCGGGGCTCGCGGCGGCGGACGAGGCTTAATCAGGGCTCGTAGTGATCAACGCGCATACCGCACCACCATGCTCGACGATGCCAGCACGTGACCCTTCATCGCGGCAATCAACGCGTCGCGGTTGAGGGCGGCGGGCAGGGCATCGGCGGCGAGGTCCAGCGCGTAGGCTTGCACGACATAGTGATGCGGTGCATCGCCGTGTGGCGGGCAAGGTCCGTAATAACCGTCCTTCCCCGTCCGGTTGATTCCCCCGATACTCCCCGCTGGCGGCTCGCCTTCTCCGAGCGCGGTCGTCGTGGCAGGAATGCCATAGAGAACCCAATGCACGATGCCGAGCCCACGCGCGCCGTCGGGATCGAAAATGGTTACCGCAAAGCTTTTGGTGTCCGGCGGTGCGTTGCTCCACGACAGCGGCAACGAGACGTTCTTGCCGCCGCAATCCTGCGCGCTGGCGGCATGGCGGGAATCGAGGGTGGCGTTATCGGCGAGGCTGGGCGAAGTCAGCGTGAAGCGTTCATCGGCGATGGCGGTGGCCGCCAGGAAACATCCCGCGCATATCGCGGCAACGCGCAAAAGCGGCTTCGTGCTGCTTTGATTACTCTTCATTGTTCTTCTGGCCTCGCGCCTCGAAAACTTCGCTTGATATCGGTTGAATTGTTCGCATTCGAGTGCCGCGATCCCGGCAAATCCCTCACTGCCATTTCTTTGGATCGCCGCCCAGCGCGGCGCAGGTATCGAAGCTGATCGCCCGCAGCTTCGCCTCGCCGATCTGCCCTGAGAGCGCATAACCCGCGTGGTCCGTCGTCCAGTAGAAAGTCCGTCGCGAACCGTCGCGTAGCATCCGTATTGCGTACTCGTCCTGATGCTTGCCCGAACCACTCGTCATATAGAGTGTGAGCCGTTCGCCGCTGGCGTTCTGATACATGAATTGCGCCGCCGGACCGTCCTCGCCGGGCAGCAAGCGGCCACCGACCAGTTCGAACCCGTATTCGTGCAGCGAAGGAATGGTCAGGGTCCGGTTGAGCCGCTTGGACAACCACGTCACGAGATGATCTTCCTGCGACGCTGCGACTTCCACCGCATGCCGCTGCTCGGGTGCATACACGGCATAGGCGATATCCGCGCGTTGCGCAAACGTCGGCGCCTGGTGCTCGCGATCGAGAACCGGCAACAGCATGTGCATCAAAAATCCGCATGCGATACCCACCGCCAGCCAGCTCGCCGCCATCAGATAACGCCGGCGCGGACGCACCACCACGACTTGCGGTTCTTTATCCTCGGAGGCGGCAAACAGCGCCCGCAGCGCATTGTCCTGCGCGCGGTACGCAGCGACCGTCGCCGCGCTGGCGGGATCGTGTGCAATGCGCGCAGCCGTTTCGGCGCGTTCGGCGTCCGGCGCTTCATCGTCGATGAACGCCGACAGCGCGCGCAGCTCATCGGCTGGCGTGCTCGATTCCGCCTGTTCGGGACGTTCGGGATTCGTCATGTGCCACTCACGATTTTCAACGATGCCGATTTGCGGCCCGGTTCCTCACCAAGCAATACGCGCATGTGTTCCCGTGCCCGCGAAAGTCGCGACATCACCGTTCCGGCCGGCACGTTCAGCACCACGGATGCCTCCTGATAACTCATGTCCTCCACGCAGACGAGCAGCATGACTTCGCGTTGCTCGACCGGCAGGCAATATAACGCGCGCTGCACGTCGCGCAGCACAAGCCCGTCCACTTCGCCGACCGGCGCGGCCATTTGGCGCCACGGCGCGGTTTCATCGTCGACTGCAATATCACGCCGGCCGCGCAACTGATCGATATAGAGATTGCGCATGATCGTGAACAGCCACGCGCGCAGATTACTGCCCACGCGAAAACCTTTCGAACGACCCAGCGCACGCTCGGTCACGTCCTGCACGAGGTCATCGGCCCAGGCACGGTCTCCCGTCAGCGCGCGCGCATAACGCCGCAACTGCGGGAGAACCCCAACAAGATCGGTATCGAAGCTCAACGGCCTATGCTCATGACGGGTTCACTTTCGGCGCTCCAGGCCAACCGCCGTGACGACTATTCGCCGATGTACCGCTGTGGCGCAGGTTGTTCGCTGGCGCGGCACAGCGGTCATCGATCGCTTCATGCTGGTCTCCCCGCTCTGATAACGTTATTGCTTCACCGTATGCCACATGTCCTTGAAGTTGTCGCCCATGGCATCGCCGGGTTTTTTGTCTTTCGAGAATGTGTACACGCGCTTGCCTTTGTATGCCCATTGGTTGGCGCCATCGGCCGTCGACACGAGGGTCCAGTCACCCTGGGGCTTGTCCGACGCATCGGCCATCGCCGCCGGCCACGCTTGCGCGCAACCGCCGCTGCAGGCGCTTGGGCCCGAGGCGGGATCTTTGTCGAAGGTGTAGAGCGTCATGCCTTTCGCGTCGGCGTACATGCCGCCCGCGGCCATCGGCGGCGTGGCATGGGCAGTCAGGCTGAAGGTCGCGACGAGAGCGGCAGCGAGCATCGGGATTCGCATTTTCATTTTTTTGTCCATTCCTTCTGTGGAGGTAAGGGATAAACGAATGATGCGCGCGGAATATTCCGGTGCGTGACGATTTTTTGATGAGGTTTGGGGGTTTGATCCGATCAATTGCTTGCGTGAGGTGGCGTAGCCGCACGCCCGACAACGAACGCCGAATCCGACGACTTGGCTACAATCGATGCGTCAAACGATGCGACTCTCCGCCGGGCGCTCGCCCGGCCGTGGCGAGCCCGATCCGCATTTCCCGGGCATGAGCCAGCCGATAAATCCAGACCCGGCTTGAAACGAACGAGGTGAAATGGTGCAGGACAGCAAGAACCAATCTACGCCAGCGAACACGGGCGCAAACACGATCACAACGAGAAAACGTCCGCTGGATGGCATTCGTGTGCTGGATTTATCGAGGGTGCTGGCGGGGCCGTGGTGTACGCAGAACCTCGCGGATCTCGGCGCGCAAGTGATCAAGATCGAGCGTCCGGGCACGGGCGACGATACCCGCACATGGGGCCCTCCATTCCTGCGCGATGCCGACGGACGGGATACATCGGAGAGCGCGTATTTTCTGTGCGCGAACCGCAACAAGCAATCGGTTGCCATCGATATGAGCTCGCCCGAAGGCGCCGCGCTGATCCGCGAGTTCGCGAAGTCGTGCGACGTGGTCGTCGAAAACTTCAAGGTCGGCGGGCTCAAGAAATATGGGCTGGACTACGACAGCCTTTCGGCGCTCAATCCGCGCCTCGTGTATTGCTCGGTGACGGGTTTTGGCCAAACCGGGCCGCTATCGCAGCGCTCCGGTTACGACTTCCTGATCCAGGGCATGGGCGGGTTGATGAGCATCACCGGCGAGCCCGACAGCGTAGCGGGCGGCGGTCCGGAAAAAGTCGGCGTGGCGGTGACGGACCTGATGGCCGGCATGTATGCAACCACCGGCGTGCTCGCCGCGCTGATGGAGCGTGAGAGGAGCGGGCTCGGGCAGCATCTCGACATCGCGTTGCTCGATTGCCAGCTCGCGATGCTCGCCAACCAGTCGATGAACTATCTCACCACGGGCGTGGCGCCTCGGCGGATGGGCAACACGCATCCGAACATCGTGCCTTACCAGACCTTCGCGGCGAGCGACGGCCATGTGATCGTCGCGTGCGGCAACGACAGCCAGTTCCGCGCGCTATGCACCGCGATGAACGTACCGGAACTCGCGCTCGATCCACGTTTCGCCACCAACAGCGGGCGCAGCGTGAACCGGGCGGAATTGTTGCCGCAACTGGCCGCGGTGTTTATGACCCGTCCTCGCGACGCGTGGGTCGATGCGCTTGAAGCGTGCGGCGTGCCGTGCGGGCCGATCAACGATATCGCGCAGGCTTTCGGCTCCGAACAGGCGCAATTTCGCGGCGCGGCGCGGGAGATATCGCATCCGGTCGCGGGCGTCGCCCCGACGGTCGCGAGTCCGCTGCGCTTATCGGCTACGCCGGTTGCGTACGATCAAGCGCCACCGATGCTCGGAGAACACACGAGCGCCATGCTGCGCGACGTGCTCGGCATGGGCGACGCGCAGATTGCGGAGTTGATGCGAGCGGGGGTGATCGGAGGGGGCGCTTGATTGCGACGTGAGGTGCATCGGTCCGGCGAGTCGATACTTGATGAGAGCGGAGCAGTCGCTTCTGAGTTCCACTGCGGCGGGTCAAAAGTGTGCAGGTGCTCAAAGCTGCCAGTCGAGCAAGGGCACCACTTTCTCGATCAGCGGGTTTGCGCATAGTCGTAAAAGCGCGTGTACGTAGCCTACAAAGCTGCCAAGCCTTTACTCATCCACGATCGTGCTCAGATTCACGCGCACGCGCCGTAGCAGCGAGATCAACTGAGCGCGTTCGTCGGCATCAAGCCCTGCCAGGGCTTCAGCGGCCACTGAATCACCCACTCGACGCGCCTTGCCGAGTGCGCCTTCCGCTTTTGCCGTCATGCGTACAGTCCGCTCGCGACGATCGCCCGGATTTGAAAAGCGCTCGATCCATCCGCCTTCCTCCATCCGGTCGAGCAAGCGGCCCGCTGATATAGGCGCGACTTCCAGCAGATCGGCTAGCCGGGCCTGGTTCACATCGCCGAAATGGGACAGATAAGCGAGCGCGCGGCACTGCGCTCGCGTGAGATCGAGAGACGATTTCGCGAGTTCGTCGAAGCGCTTGCTGCACAAGCGCCCCACGTCCGAGATCAGAAAACCAAAGCGCTTGTCGAGGTGCGTTTCCATGCCGGGATTATACGAAAGAAGCACGAGCCAACATGCACCTGGGCAAACGCGGGTTTCCCCGGTTTTTTTGAATCCTTGCCCAAATGATCAGCCTGTTTATAATAAGCATGCTTATTATTTGATGGGTAACCTGACAAACGAACCGGCGCCTGAATGTCCTCTGAATCGATGCCGGCAAGCGCGGCGGCGGCCACACCGCTGAACCGGCCCATGCTGACGCTCTCGATCATGCTCGCCACGCTGATCCAGACGCTTGACAGCACCATCGCCAATGTCGCGCTGCCGCATATGCAGGGCACGCTGTCGGCGTCGCAGGACGAGATCACGTGGGTGCTCACGTCGTACATTGTTGCCGCGGCGATTGCCACGCCGCTCACGGGTTGGTTGTCGGACCGGCTGAGCACGA
This sequence comes from Caballeronia mineralivorans PML1(12), assembly GCF_001028175.1. Lineage (GTDB taxonomy): Bacteria > Pseudomonadota > Gammaproteobacteria > Burkholderiales > Burkholderiaceae > Caballeronia > Caballeronia mineralivorans. The sequence goes on along the minus strand of NZ_AEJF01000024.1, from coordinate 13,553 downwards.
AGCGTCTGCTGGTCATCTCTATTGGCGGCTTCACGATTGCGTCGGCGTTATGCGGGTTATCGGAGAGTCTCGCGCAGATTGTCGCGTCGCGATTGCTGCAGGGGATTTTCGGGGCCTCGCTCGTGCCGCTCTCGCAATCCATCCTGCTCGACATCAATCCGCGCGAGAAGCAGGGCCAGGCAATGGCCGTATGGGGCATGGGCGTGATGGTCGGGCCGATTCTCGGGCCGACGCTCGGCGGCTGGCTCACCGACAGTTACAACTGGCGCTGGGTGTTTTTCATCAACGTGCCGATCGGCGCGTTTGCGCTCTTTGGGGTGCTGACGTTCCTGCCGGCGCGAGCCGCGAAGCTCGGCGTGAAATTCGACCTGTTTGGTTTCGCCACGCTGGGCCTTGCGATCGGCGCACTTCAGGCGATGCTCGATCGCGGCGAGCAGCTCGACTGGTTCGGCTCGCTCGAAATCCGCACCGAAGCGATTCTGGCGGTGCTGAGTTTCATCTTTTTTCTGGCGCACACGGCAACCGCCGGAAAGCGCTCGTTCTTCAAGTACGAACTGTTGAAGGACCGCAATTTCGCGACCGGCGTGTTTTTTATCTTCGTGATCGGCGCGGTGATGTACGCGACCCGCGCCTTGCTGCCGCCCATGCTGCAGAACCTGATGAACTATCCGGTCGCCACGACCGGCCTTGTCACGGCGCCGAGCGGCGCGGGCACGATGGTCGCCATGCTGATCGCCGGCCGGCTGTTGCGGCGCACCGACGCGCGTCTTCTATTGCTCGCCGGTTTTTTGATTTCGGCATTCGCGCTCTGGCAGATGATGCAATACACGCTGGTGCTGTCGGTCTCCGACATCGTGTGGCCCGGCGTGATCCAGGGCTTCGGTCTGGGTTTCGTATTCGTGCCGCTGAGCGCGCTGACGTTTTCCACGCTGACGCCGGTACTACGCGCCGATGGCACCGCGACCTTCAGCCTGATGCGAAATATTGGCAGCAGTATCGGCATCTCGATCGTGCAGACGATGATGACGCGCGGCACGCAGGTCGCGCACGCCGATCTCGCGGCGAATGTGAATGTGTTCAATCCGGTGATGCAGCCCATGCTCGAGAGCGGATCGCAGATAAGTCTCGCGCTGATGGATCAGTCGATCAATCAGCAGGCCCAGATGATCGCGTACCTGAACGACTTCAAGCTGATGTTTGTCGCGACCTTGCTGGTCATGCCGCTGTTATTGCTGATCCGGCCGATGCGAAGTGTTTCGAGCGAAACGCTGGCTCATGCCGCAGCGGACTGACCTACAAAGTATTTCGTGTCAGCTCGCGCTGCGTCAGATACACGCGCAGATCGAATTCGATCTGGTGATACCCCGGCTGCATGAATTCACATAGCCGGTAAAACGCCTTGTTGTGCTCGCTTTCCTTCAAATGCGCGAGCTCGTGCACGACGATCATGCGCAAGAATTCCGGTGGCGCTTCCTTGAACAAGGACGCCACGCGAATCTCCTTCTTCGCCTTGAGCTTGCCGCCCTGGACTCGCGAGATCGCCGTGTGCAGGCCGAGTGCATGACGCAGCACGTCGAGCTTGGCGTCGTACATCACCTTATCGATGGCGGGCGCCACACGCAGGAACTCCTGCTTCAGATCTGCGGTGTATTGATACAGCGCGCGGTCCGATTGCACGGCATGGCGGCGCGGATACCGGTCGGCGAGATACACGCCGAGCTGGTCATCGGCGATAAGTTGGCGGACCTTGTCCTGAAGCGCTTGCGGATACGCGCTCAGATATTTCAGAGGGAACATGGCGGGGTGTGATGCGGGATGTCGTGGGCTGGCCGGCATTTTAGCGGCCGCGCAGGCCTGCCACGCCGAGTCGTCAGCGCTTTCGGGAGTTCCACAAGATACACGTGATCAGCGTTAGCTGAAGGACGGGGTACAGATACAGACAGAAGCGGCCGGGAAATGTTCAGGAGCATTCAAGCGCAGATAGCGACGGCGAGCCACTCGCCGCATGAAAACCGCAGCCGCAAAACAAAAAACCGCCCAGCGAGCTGGGCGGTTTTTCATTAAATCTTGGTCGGGGTGAGAGGATTCGAACCTCCGGCCTCTACGTCCCGAACGTAGCGCTCTACCAGGCTAAGCTACACCCCGAATGGTTCACGTCGAATCGGTTCGTTTCCTTTTCAGGACTGTCTCGCCGTCGAGTAAGAACATAATTCTAGCAGGCTCTCTTTAAAAATGGAATCCGGAAACGAAGAAATTGCATTCGCTGCCGCCTGCGCTTCCTGCCGTGCGCATTTCAGTGTGTGATCGAGCGCACCCGACGTCGTGATTGCCTCGAAGATGGTGTCGAATTTATCGGTGCCGCCTTGCTCGATTGCCTCGCGTGCGAGCGTTGCCTGTTCGGCCGAACCGTGCTCCATCAAATAGATGAGGGGAAGCGTGGGTTTGCCTTCGCGCAGATCGTCGCCGGCATTTTTACCCATTGATTCCGCCGTGCCCGTGTAATCGAGCCAGTCGTCCATGATCTGGAACGCTGTACCGATGCGCCGTCCGAACTCCGCTGCCGCCGCTTCCGTGCGGGCATCCGACCCCGACAGCACTGCGCCGAGTTGCGCCGCCGCTTCGAAGAGTTTGGCCGTCTTGTAGCGGATCACCTGCATGTAGCGCGCTTCGTCCACGTCCGGGTCGTGCATGTTGAGCAACTGCAGCACTTCGCCTTCGGAGATCACGTTGGTCGCCACCGACAGAATCTCCATCACGCGCATCTTGCCCACGCCGACCATCATTTCGAAGGAGCGCGAGTACAAGAAGTCGCCGACGAGCACGCTCGCCGCGTTGCCGAACAGCGCGTTCGCGGTTTTGCGGCCGCGCCGCAGATCGGATTCGTCGACGACGTCATCGTGCAGCAATGTGGCCGTGTGAATGAACTCGACCACCGCGGCCAATTCGTGGCGGTGCCCGGTTTTGTCGCCGAGAGCGCCCGCCACCAAAAGCAGCAGCGCGGGACGAAGCCGCTTCCCGCCCGCCCCGATGATGTATTCGGAAATCTGGTTGATCAGCATCACTTCGGATGCCAGGCGCTGCCGGATGACGCGATTGACCTGCTGCATGTCCTCGGCGATGGGCTCGAGCACGTTGGCGGCGTTTGGGGAGGAAGTGGCAGTGGACGACATGATCGGCAATTAGGGTAGTGCCGCGAATTATAAGGCGAATCGGCCGATAGCCGCCTCTAAAGACGCCTCGGACCCACCGTGCTCATTGCTGCAGCCAAGGCCGGCGAACGGCAGGCGGCTGCAAAATCAGGATAATGGCGCGTGGGCCTCGCCTCATTCCGGTGCAGCGGCAGCGCTTTTTCGCGATGAACAAGGGTTTTGACGGAGAGCCTAACTCTCTGTATAATCACGCGTTTTCGCGCACGGTGTGCGGAAAAATGAATTCAGAGTGAGGTTCTCAATGTACGCGGTCATAAAAACCGGTGGCAAGCAGTATAAGGTTGCTGTCGGCGAAAAATTGAAAGTAGAACAGATACCGGCAGACATTGACGCTGAAATCACGCTCGACCAGGTTCTCGCAGTAGGCGAAGGTGAATCGATTCAGTTCGGTGCACCGCTGGTCAGTGGGGCTTCCGTCATAGCTACCGTCGTGTCCCAGGGTCGTCATAAGAAGGTCACGATCTTCAAGATGCGTCGCCGGAAGCACTACCAAAAGCACGCTGGCCATCGCCAGAACTATACCGAACTGCGTATCGACGCTATCAACGCTGCTTAAGCGTTGTCGTTGATAAGCTAAACGGTCAAGGAGCTATTAAATGGCACACAAAAAAGCAGGCGGGTCATCCCGCAATGGTCGCGACTCTGAATCAAAGCGCCTTGGCGTGAAGGTTTACGGCGGCCAGGCAATCAACGCAGGCGGCATCATTGTTCGCCAGCGCGGCACACGCATGCACCCGGGCGACAACGTCGGCATGGGCAAGGATCACACCTTGTTCGCGCTGACCGACGGCCACGTCACGTTTTCGACGAAGGGCGCAGCAAAGAAGCATCTGGTCAACGTCGTCCCGGCTGCCTAAGGTTCATCAAGGCACGGGCTTCAGGACCGGAAAAGGCCCCGCGAAGTTCGCGGGGCTTTTTTTATTGGCGGGCTTATTTGAGCTTTATTGGCTCGGCCAGGCAGTGGCATATATCGAATGGCCTAGTGGCTGGCATCGGCTGGTCGCGGCAGAATAGTGTGTCGACTGGAGTTGGCGCTGTCGACCAGAGTTTGCGCTGTCGACCAGAGTTTGCGCTTTAGCGCTTACTCTGGTCCCATGCGCTTACTCTGGTCCCATGCGCTTACGCCAGTCCCATGCAAAGTGAAACACGGGACGGAGCAACTCATGAAGTTCATTGACGAAGCGAGAATTGAAGTCATCGCCGGCGACGGAGGGGATGGCAGCGCGTCGATGCGGCGCGAGAAGTTCGTCCCGTTCGGCGGACCGGACGGCGGCGACGGCGGCCGGGGCGGCAGCGTGTATGCGGTCGCGGACCGCAATATCAACACGCTGATCGACTACCGGTACGCGAAGAAACACCAGGCGCGCAACGGCGAAAACGGGCGCGGTGCGGACTGCTACGGCAAGGGCGGCGACGACATCATCTTGCGCATGCCGGTCGGCACGATCATCGCGGACACGGAAACGGGCGAATTGATCGCCGATCTGACCGAGCACAACCAGAGCGTGCTGATCGCGCACGGCGGTGCGGGCGGGCTCGGCAACCTGCACTTCAAGTCGAGCACGAATCGCGCGCCGCGCCAGAAGACGGAAGGCAAGCCGGGCGACCGGCGCATGCTGCGCCTGGAGCTGAAGGTGCTCGCCGATGTCGGCCTGCTCGGCATGCCGAACGCGGGCAAGTCCACGTTCATCACGGCGGTGTCAAATGCGCGGCCGAAGATTGCCGATTATCCGTTCACCACGCTCGCGCCGAATCTCGGCGTGGTGCGCGTCGGACCGGAGAAGAGTTTCGTGATCGCGGATATTCCGGGCTTGATCGAAGGCGCGGCGGAAGGCGCAGGTCTTGGCCACCGGTTCCTGCGGCACTTGCAGCGCACCGGCGTGCTGCTGCATCTCGTCGATCTGGCCCCGTTCGACGACGCCGTCGATCCGGTCGTGGAAGCGCGCGCAATCGTCAACGAGTTGCGCAAGTACGACGAAGCGCTGTACGACAAACCGCGCTGGCTCGTGCTGAACAAGCTCGACATGGTGCCGGACGAAGAGCGTAAAGCGCGCGTGGCGGACTTCATCAAGCGTTACGAGTGGGACGGCCCGGTGTTCGAAATCTCAGCGCTGACCGGTCAGGGCTGCGAAAGCCTGACGTACGCCATCTTCGATTACATCTCGAAGAACTCGGATGCGTCGCGAGCGGCAGAAGCGGAAGATCTCGCCGCCGATGTGCGTTTTCGCGATGAACCCACTGCCGTGGCGCCGCAGCCCGCGCCGGAGATCGACGAAGACGAAGCGTAAGAGTTTGGCCCGTGGTTATCGAGGCAAATCCGAGGAGAAATGCGTCAGATGCGTTCCGTCATAGCCGCTTCGAAGCGACTCGTAGTGAAAGTGGGATCGAGCCTGGTGACAAACGATGGCCGCGGGCTCGACCACGCGGCCATTGCGCGCTGGGCCGCGCAGATTGCAGCGTTGCGCGGGCAGGGCAAGGAGGTCGTGCTGGTGAGTTCTGGCGCAATTGCCGAGGGTATTCATCGGCTGGGCTGGACGAAGCGGCCGCGCGAAATCGATGAATTGCAGGCCGCCGCTGCGGTTGGCCAAATGGGTCTGGCGCAAGTCTACGAAAGCAGTTTCGGCAAGCACGGCATGCGCACCGCGCAGATTCTGCTCACGCACGCCGATCTCGCCGACCGCGAACGCTATCTGAACGCACGCTCAACGCTGCTCACTTTGCTGCGCTTGGGCTGCGTGCCGATCATCAACGAAAACGACACCGTCATCACCGACGAAATCAAGTTCGGCGACAACGACACGCTGGGCGCGCTGGTAGCGAATCTCATAGAAGGCGATGCGCTGATCATCCTCACCGATCAGCGCGGCCTGTTCACCGCCGATCCACGCCACGATCCCTCTGCCACGCTGGTCGAACAGGCCGATGCGGGCACGCCGGAACTCGAAGCCATGGCGGGCGGCGCGGGTTCGAGTCTGGGGCGCGGCGGCATGCTGACCAAGATTCTCGCGGCAAAACGCGCCGCGCATAGCGGCGCGAATACGGTGATTGCGAGCGGGCGGGAGTCGGATGTTCTGACGCGGCTTGCGTCGGGCGAGATGATCGGTACGCAACTGATCGCGCGCACGGCGCGTATCGCGGCCCGCAAGCAATGGATGGCGGATCATTTGCAGGTGCGTGGCCACGTGGTAATCGACAACGGTGCGGTCGAGAAGCTCACCGCAGGCGGTAAGAGCTTGCTGCCGATCGGCGTGATCGATGTTCACGGCGCGTTTGCGCGTGGCGAAGTGATCGCGTGCATGAGTCCGGGTGGGCAGGAAGTGGCGCGCGGCATCACGAATTACAGCAGTTCCGAGGCGCGGTTGATTCAGCGCCGGCCGAGCGGGGAGATCGAAATGGTACTCGGATACATGCTGGAACCCGAGTTGATTCATCGGGACAATCTGGTGCTGGCGTAAGTAGACGAGTTCGTTGTAGATAAAAAAGCCGCCAATTTGGCGGCTTTTTTATCTACTTTGAGTCGTGAGCGCGGATATTTTGGTCGAGTGCACTCATTTCGGCGCTTTTATCTATCAAATCTTTCTCTTGAATTCCCGATGGTTGCTCGATGATCGCCGCATCCCGTTGCGCGAGCTCACGCGACACCACGCGCGCAGCTGCGCCCGCTGTACGCTGGCAGGCGTATTCGGACAACAGCTTTGAGTCGAGCAGGGTCACTATATTTCTCCTCGTAAGTACTTCTTACCGAAACTATCCCGTCGATTGTATGTGAACGATTAAAATACGCCAATGGTCGTGAACAACATACCGTTGCTACGTGACGAGATCGTGGAGTGCAACGCGGCCGCAGACGAAAAAAAGCCCGCTGACCGAGACGCGCAGCGGGCTTTTGCACCTTCCTGGCGATCTAGTGATAGTTCGAAACTGCGGTCCGCTTCATCTGGATGTTCGACAAAATCTGCTTGGCCGAGCCCATCGGCAGCTTGTTTGCGCAGAAATAATCCTGATACAGCGCTGCGCGATAGGCGTTCAAATTCCCGTTTTCGATGCGTTGAAAATCGTTTTCGACCGTGCGGTCCCAGCCGTTCTGGTCCTCATTAATGCTCGCGTACAGGCGCCAGTTGTAGTTGTCGCAGCGAATGCCTTCGTAATTGACGTTGCGCGCGCCCGCCGGGCTTTTCACGACGACCGTGTAACGGACGACGCCGTCCGTGCCCACGCTGAGCGAGTTTTTATCGACGAAAAAAGTCAGCGGCGTGTTTTCCGACACCGTGAACGGCAGCAGATTTGCCTCCTGCGGCAGTGGGGGCAAGGTGTCGACCTTGTTTTCGGTCCAGGTCGGCGTGCGGTCCATGAGATAGACGAACGCGCTGTCGTCCTTGTTTGACGGCTTGGAGCTGCCGCAACCGGCGAGCACGGCAAGGGCTGCCGCGGATGCCGCGAACAATGCAATGGCTTTCAATTCTTGAGTTCCCGAGGTTGATGCAGAAGCGACTGCAAATCGATCGTGCTGCGTGTCTGCGCCGCGATTGTCCCCGCCAAGGAACACGCCGGCATGCCAAACACACGAGCCCAGCCTTTGACGCTGCACGAAAAAAAGCGGCGCGCGTTGCCGCACCGCCGCTTCGAATGACACACGTCCTAATCCCGCGAGGGACGTTGTGCGTAGATGTGCAGCTCTTCGGTCACCGAACATTCTGCCTGAACGACACTGCCGTTAGCAGAAACGGACGCGTCTTCAATCGTCATGCTCTGGATCACGCGTGGATAACGATTGGCGTGATGCGCCATACGTTCCGCGCGCTCTGCCCGCACGACCGCGCGCCTCAGAAAGCGAGAAAGTTCCGTGAGCGCAAGCTGATATACATCCCGCTTGAACTCGATCACCGCGTCAAGCGGGACCCAATACTCATTCCACCGCCAGGCATCGAATTCCGGATGATCAGTCGCACGCAAACAAATGTCACAGTCGCGGCCTACCATGCGTAACAAAAACCAGATCTGTTTCTGTCCGCGATAATGTCCGCGCACCTCGCGCTTGATGAACTTGTCCGGCACCTCATAACGCAGCCAGTCGCGGGTTCGACCCACGACCTTGACGTGCTCCGGAAGCAAGCCGGTTTCTTCGTGTAACTCCCGATACATCGCTTGCACAGGGGTCTCACCGTACTTGATGCCCCCTTGCGGAAACTGCCAGGAATGTTCACGCAGCCGCTTGCCCCAAAACACTTCGTTGTGCGCGTTCAAGAGGATGATGCCGACGTTCGGGCGAAAGCCTTCACGATCCAGCATACAACCACCTTCGAATCCTTTAAAATTGCTTTGATTATAAACAGATAACGGGCCTGGCGCACCGGCACGAACCCGAATCGGGGTTCGTTTCGCTTGGGTGTCGGGGCGGTCGGCCAACGCCTTACCGCATCGCTGTCCCGTCGTTCACTCGTTCCGCACGTTCTGCATGTTCCGCAGGTTTGGGTCGAAAACCCATTCAATCGACGCGCTCCCGCTTTGGAAAATTTTTGAATGAAAGCATCCCGTTTCTTTATTGGCACCCTGAAGGAAGCTCCCACCGACGCGGAAATCGTCAGCCACCAACTCATGATGCGTGCGGGCATGATTCGCCGCGTGGCGGGCGGTATCTATAGTTATCTCCCGATCGGCCTGCGCTCCATCCGCAAGGTGGAAGCCATCGTGCGTGAAGAAATGAACCGGGCCGGCGCGCTCGAATTGTTGATGCCCGCGGTGCAGCCGGCCGAACTCTGGCAGGAATCGGGACGCTGGGAGCAGTACGGTCCCGAACTGCTGCGCATCAAGGACCGTCACGAGCGCGATTTCGTGATCGGACCCACGCACGAAGAGGTGGTGACGGATATCGCGCGGCGCGAGATCAAGAGTTATCGGCAACTGCCGGTCAACTTCTATCAGATCCAGACGAAGTTCCGCGATGAAATCCGGCCGCGTTTCGGCGTGATGCGCGGGCGCGAATTCATCATGAAGGACGCGTATTCGTTCGACCGCGATCAGGCAGGCCTCGCCGAGTCGTACAAGAAAATGTTCGATGCCTACGTGCGTGTGTTCACCCGCATCGGCTTGGAATTCCGTGCGGTAGCGGCGGATAACGGTTCGATCGGCGGCAGCGGTTCGCATGAATTCCATGTGATCGCCGACACCGGCGAGGACGCAATCGCCTATTGCCCGACCTCGGATTACGCAGCGAACGTGGAAGCGGCAGATGCCTTGCCGCTTAACGCCACGCGTCCCGCGCCCGCGGAAGAGATGAAGAAGACCGCGACGCCGGGCAAGGCGAAGTGCGAGGCAGTCGCGGAGTTGCTGAACATTCCGCTGCAACGGACGATCAAGTCGATCATCCTCGCGACCGAAAATGAAGGCGCCGAGCCGACCATCTGGCTGTTGATGCTGCGCGGCGACCATTCGCTCAACGACATCAAGGCGAACAAGCAGCCGGGTCTGGCGGGTTATCGCTTTGCGACGGAAGCCGAAATTATCGATACGTTCGGCACGCCGCCGGGTTATCTCGGCCCGATCAACACGAAGAAGCCGATCAAGGTGATCGCGGACCGCACAGTCGCGAACATGAGCGACTTCGTGGTCGGCTCGAATGAGGTCGACTATCACACCACCGGCGTGAACTGGGGCCGCGATCTGCCGGAACCGGTCGTAGCGGACATCCGCAACGTGCTGGCAGGCGATCCGTCGCCGGACGGCAAGGGCACGCTGGAAATCTGCCGCGGCATTGAAGTGGGCCACGTGTTTCAGCTCGGCACGAAGTATTCGGATGCCATGGGCGCGTCGTTCCTCGATGAAAGCGGCAAGCCTGCACCCATGCAGATGGGCTGCTACGGGATCGGCATCACACGGATCCTGGGCGCGGCGATCGAACAGAATTTCGATGCAAAGGGCATCATCTGGCCGGAATCGATTGCACCGTTCGAAGTCGTGCTGTGCCCGATGGGTTACGACCGCAGCGACGCCGTTCGCGAGCAGGCCGACAAGTTGTACGCGGCGCTGCAAGCGGCGGGTATCGATGTGGTTCTGGACGATCGCGGCGAGCGTCCGGGCGTGATGTTCGCGGATTGGGAGCTGATCGGTGTGCCGCATCGGCTGGTGATTGGCGATCGTGGGCTCAAGGAAGGCAAGCTTGAATATCAGGCACGACGCGACGCCGAAGCCACGTTGCTGCCGGTGGAAGACGCGGCGAACGTCGTAATCGAAAAGGTGCGCGCCGCACTGGCCCCCGCGGTGACCCGGTAACGTGCAGTACAACTTCCTCTCGGCGACGGTGCTGCTCATTCTGATCACCGATCCGCTTGGCAATATCCCGATCTTCATCAACGCGTTGCGTGGTGTGGCGAAGGAGCGCCGGCGGGTCGTGATCCTGCGTGAGGTCGCTATCGCCTTTGGGATCTTGCTGGTGTTCATGCTCGTCGGCGACCGCTTTCTACGCGCGATGAGCCTGACGGATTTGTCGTTGCGGCTGGGTGGCGGGATCGTGTTGTTCCTGATCGCGTTGCGGATGATCTTTCCTCATCCCGACGGGCCGATGGGCGGCGATTCACGCGGTGGCGAACCGCTGATCGTGCCGCTGGCCATTCCTGCGCTGGCCGGTCCGTCGGCGCTTGCGACGGTGATGCTGCTGACATCGCAGGCGCCGGGGCAGATGTGGGAATGGGTCGGCGCGTTGACCGTGACCATGATGGTCTGCGCGGTGGTGTTGGTGCTGGCGGAGAAGATCCAGCATTGGCTGGGCGAGCGCGCGGTCACGGCGTTCGAGCGATTGATGGGCTTGGTACTGGTCGCGATATCGGTGGAAATGATACTGACCGGGATACGGACCTTCGTGCATCAATTGGCCGTGAACGGCTGACGCGTTCACGCCTGCGGGGAAGGCACCGACTCTGACGCCGTCGAATTTCAGCTTCCCAAAAACGCCAGCGCTCTTTCAGCCGAACGTTAGAAGCAGTAAGCGTACGTACAAAGGCCGTTTCAACGTAAGTTGAAACGGCCTTTTTTTAACTTGGCCGAACGGCATCGCAGCGGATTGCGCGTCCTTTACGCTCGCCCCAAACACTCAAGACGAATCACGCCCCTTCCGTCAGCGCCCGGATAGTCGGCAGATTGCGCCAATATCCCTTCGCATCCATGCCGCAGCCGAACACATACCGGTCCGGCACTTCGAAGCCGCAAAAGTCCGGCCGCAAGGGTTTCGATTTATCGATGATCTTCTCGCATAGCACTGCCGAGAGAAACTTCTTCGCGCCCATTGCCATGATGCGGTCGCGGATGGCGGCCATGGTTTCGCCTTCATCGAGGATATCGTCGAGCACGAGCACCACGCGATCCTTCACCGATTCCGCTGGCGCCACGCGCCATTCCATCTTGTCGCCGCCCTTGGTCGTGTTCCGATACCGCGTCAAGTGGATGTAGTCGAACTCGAGCGGGAAGTCGAGGTGCGGCAGCAACATGCCGGTGAATACGGCCGCGCCGCCCATGACGGACAGCACGAGCGGGAATTCTTCGCCAGCGCTTGCACCGATGGCTTTCGCCATGCTTTCGATCGACGCGGTCACGTCTTGCGCCGAAACGATTTCTTCGGAGTGGCTGAAAATATGGAGTGCTTCTTCGCGATTCATAAGGGCAGGCGGCGAGGGTGTAGAGCTAAAAATAGGGGAAACGAGGCGCTAAGCGCCACATGATAAACCCGCGTTCCTCAGCGAAACGCGGGCCGTGGAAATCAAACTCGATCAATACCCGATCAAAAAACTCAACGCATGCCCGGCATCATGCCTTTCATGCCGCGCATCATTTTCTGCAGATTGCCGCCCTTGAGCTTTTTCATCATGCCGCGCATTTGCTCGTATTGATTCAGCATGCGGTTGACTTCCTGCACCTGCACGCCCGCGCCCGCGGCAATTCGCCGCTTACGCTGCGCCTTGATCAGATCGGGTTTAGCGCGTTCCTGCAACGTCATGGAATTGATGATGCCTTCCATCCGGCGCATCTGTTTTTCCGCGACGCCCATGTCCGCGCCCGCAGCAGCCTGCTGGAATTGCGCCGGCAGCTTGTCCATCAGCGAGGACAAACCACCCATCTTCTTCATCTGCGAAAGTTGCGCGCGGAAGTCGTTCAGGTCGAAATCACCGCCTTTCTTGACTTTATCGGCGAGTTTTTGCGCGGCCGCGCCGTCCACGCCTTTCTGCGCTTCCTCGACCAAAGCGAGAATGTCACCCATGCCGAGAATCCGGTTCGCCATCCGGTCCGGGTGGAAAACTTCCAGTCCGTCCAGTTTTTCTGCAACACCGACGAACTTGATCGGCTTGCCGGTCACGTGGCGCACCGAAAGCGCGGCGCCACCGCGCGAGTCGCCGTCCAGCTTGGTCAGCACCACGCCGGTCAGCGGCAGTGCGTCGCTGAACGCCTTGGCGGTGTTCACGGCGTCCTGACCGAGCATGGCGTCGACGACGAACAGCGTTTCCGCCGGCTTCAGGATTTCGTGGAGTTCAGCGATTTCCTTCATCATCGCTTCGTCAATACCGAGCCGGCCGGCCGTATCGACGATCAGCACGTCGTGGTAATGGCGTTTCGCCCAGTCCACGGCCGCGCGCGCGATGTCCGCCGGCTTCTGATTTGGCTCCGACGGGAAAAAGTCTGCGCCAACCTGTTCGGTCACCGTTTTCAACTGTTGAATAGCGGCCGGACGATATACGTCGACGGACACCGTCAGTACTTTTTTCTTGTGCTTCTCGCGCAGCAGCTTGGCGAGCTTGCCCGACGTGGTGGTTTTACCCGCGCCTTGCAGGCCGGCCATCAGGATGATTGCTGGCGGCGTGACCGCGAGATTCAGCTCGACGGCCTTACCCTCGTAATCCCCGCCAATAATGGCAGTCAGCTCGCGTTGCACGACCCCGACGAGCGCCTGACCCGGCGACAAGCTGGAAATCACTTCCTCGCCGAGCGCTTTTTCCTTCACCTTCGCGATAAATTCGCGCACGACCGGCAACGCGACGTCGGCCTCGAGCAGCGCCAGGCGCACTTCGCGCAGCATTTCCTGCGTGTTAGCCTCGGTGAGCCGGGCTTCGCCGCGCAGCGTCTTGACGACGCGCGCCATCCGTGTAGTGAGTGTGTCGAGCATGGGAGCGTGTGGAGAGTGCGGCCGGGTTGCGGCGTCCCGACTGCTCTTGCTTCAAGTCGTACTGGCAAGAGGGGAAGACGTCGTGGCCTCAGGGCCTGGTGTAAACTTCGAACATGGATATTGTACTGTATGCCCTCACTGCGCTTCTCTACGGCGGACTTGCCGTAGCGGGCTGGCGCGCGCATCGCCACACGGCC
>NZ_AEJF01000023.1 GCF_001028175.1 Caballeronia mineralivorans PML1(12) | reverse complement strand
CGGTCCTGCCGCTCCGGCGGCGCGCCGCAACTGCCCGATCCTCTGGTGCGCTGCGCCGAATGCGGCGTGCATACGCCGAGCAGCGAAGCGATCGTCGCGGTGGGGCATCGCTTCTGTTCCGCCGATCACGCCCGGCGTTACGCCGCTCGTCCCACCGGCCGTGACGCACGATGAGCGTTGCCGGTCCGGTCGATGCCGGAGGCTGGTACACCGCTGCGCATCGCGTACCGTCGCCGAACTTCGAAGCGCGTCCCGGAGGGATCGAGCCGACGCTCGTTGTCGTTCACAACATCAGCCTGCCGCCCGATGAATTTGGAGGCAGCGCAATCGCTGAATTCTTCCAGAACCGTCTCGATCACGACGCTCATCCGTATTACGACCGACTGCGCGGCATGCGCGTGTCGTCGCATTTCGTGATTTATCGCGATGGCCGGATCGAGCAGTACGTATCATGCAACGAACGCGCGTGGCATGCGGGCGTGTCGAGTTTTCTCGGGCGCGAGCGATGCAATGACTTCTCGGTGGGCATCGAACTGGAAGGCAGCGATCGATGTGCGTTCGAGGACGCGCAATATGCGTCGCTCAATGATGTCGTCCAGGCGCTCACCCGACGATATCCGATCGAAGCGCTCGCCGGTCATTCGGACATCGCGCCGGGTCGTAAAACGGATCCGGGTCCGTACTTCGAATGGCCGCGGCTACAGCGCGACACACAACTCCCGCTTCAGTATTTTCCCTATCTCGGCGACGTTTGATTCGCTGTCGTTCTCGCTCGATCAAGTGCTTGCCGCGCGTGAGTGATTGCGACGCCGGGACGCGCTTTTCTCTTGCCATCGTTCTCTGGCTTACCGCTCGCGTTGCTGAGCGCTTCCGACAGATCGCAGGGCTTGCGTTTTGCATCGCAGCGCGTTCGCCGCACGCAAGCGCGCTTTCCCTTATCCGACTTTGGCATTTCAAAAGTCAACCCTTTGAAGGCCATTCTTCAGCAAATAAAAGTTTTTGAGACTGTGCGGAATGTCACTATACTTGGTGCTCAGAGACGTAATTTGCACTATATGTTGTGTTGTCAAGGCGGCGCCCCGCTCGAAGAGCCGGCGCCGCATGCTTTCCGGCCATAGAAGAAAACACCGGATAAGCAACTGATTTGTCGCGTAAAAAAACGTCGGCATTCAGTTTGAAAGACCGAGGCAAACAGGCGTAGCGAGGGGGGTGTCTTCGTCGGTTTGAAGTGTGTCGGCCCATCGGAAAACGATTGGGACCGAGCGCAAGAACGGCACCGGCGCTTTCCCCAGCTAGCCATTTTCAATTTCATCGTCGTGCGTGGTTGGCAAAAAAAGCAGTGAGCAGTAACCAAGAAGCAACAAGCAGCCACCACGCGCGGCACGCATCTCAATCCGCGGACGTTCCGCACCATCGAACACCAGGAGATTTGCACATGCAAACCACCGACAACGCCACGACTTCCTACGAGGGCGCCTCCGTGCGGCCCATCGGTGCACAGGGTCAGCCGAGCGCCAGCGGGCTCGCACCGGACGCCACACTGGCCGACTACAAAGTCATCCGCCGCAACGGGACCGTGGTGTCGTTCGAGCCGTCGAAGATCTCCATCGCCGTGACGAAGGCGTTTCTGGCCGTGAACGGCGGCCAGGGCGCAGGCTCGGCACGCGTGCGCGAACTCGTCGAACAACTGACGCAAAGCGTCGTCCGGGCGCTGGTTCGCAGCCGTCCCAACGGCGGTACGTTCCATATAGAAGACATCCAGGATCAGGTCGAACTCGCGCTGATGCGCGGCGGCGAGCACAACGTGGCGCGCGCGTACGTGCTGTATCGCGAGAAGCGCACGCAGGAGCGCGCCCACGCCCCGGAAACGCGGGCGAACGCGCTTGGCATCAATGTGATCGACAACGGCGTGTCGCATCCGCTGGATCTGGACGCACTGAAGGCCCGTATCAACGAAGCGTGCGCGAATCTCGGTGGCGAAGTGAGCGCCGATCCGATCGTCGCGGAAACGGTGAAGAACCTGTACGACGGCGTGCCGATGGCGCAAGTCTATGACTCCGCCATTCTCGCCGCCCGCACCATGATCGAAAAGGACCCGGCATACAGCCAGGTCACCGCGCGCATCTTGCTGCACACCATCCGCCGCGAGATTCTGGAAGAAGACGTCGCGCAAGGCGAGATGGCCACGCGCTACGCCGAATATTTCCCGCTGTTCATCAAGCAGGGCGTGGAAGCGGAACTGCTCGACGAAAAGCTCCAGCAGTACGACTTGAAGCGCCTGGGCGCAGCGCTCGACGCCGATCGCGATCTGCAATTCGGCTATCTCGGCCTGCAGACGCTGTATGACCGCTACTTCCTGCACAACGAAACCAAGCGCATCGAATTGCCGCAAGCGTTTTTCATGCGCGTCGCAATGGGTCTGGCGCTGAACGAAATCGACCGCGAAGCGCGGGCGATCGAGTTCTACAACGTGCTGTCGAGCTTCGACTTCATGTCGTCCACCCCGACGCTGTTCAACTCCGGCACGCGCCGTTCGCAATTGTCGTCGTGCTACCTGACGACAGTTGCCGACGACCTCGACGGCATCTACGAAGCGCTGAAGGAAAACGCGCTGCTGTCGAAGTTCGCCGGCGGCCTGGGCAACGACTGGACGCGCGTGCGTGCGCTCGGCTCGCACATCAAGGGCACGAACGGCAAGTCGCAAGGCGTGGTGCCGTTCCTGAAGGTCGTCAATGACACGGCCGTCGCCGTGAACCAGGGCGGCAAGCGCAAGGGCGCGGTGTGCGCGTACCTGGAAACGTGGCACCTGGATATCGAAGAATTCCTGGAACTGCGCAAGAACACCGGTGACGACCGTCGCCGCACGCACGACATGAACACGGCGAACTGGATTCCCGACCTGTTCATGAAGCGCGTTCACGAAAACGGCGACTGGACACTGTTCTCGCCGGCAACCTGCCCGGACCTGCACGACCTGTTCGGCGCACCGTTCGAAAAGGCTTACGTTGCGTATGAAGAGAAGGCCGCGCGCGGCGAGATCAAGCTGTTCAAGAAGGTTCCGGCCGCGCAACTGTGGCGCAAGATGCTGGGCATGCTGTTCGAAACGGGTCACCCGTGGATCACGTTCAAGGATCCGTGCAACATCCGTTCGCCGCAGCAGCACGTGGGCGTCGTCCACTCGTCGAACCTGTGCACGGAAATCACGCTGAACACCAGCGACACTGAAATCGCCGTTTGTAATCTTGGCTCGGTGAACCTGGTGGCGCATATGACGAAGCAGGCCGACGGCACGCTCGCGCTCGATCACGACAAGCTGAAGCGCACCATCAGCGTGGCCATGCGCATGCTCGACAACGTCATCGACATCAATTACTACGCCGTCGCCAAGGCGCGCAATTCGAACCTGAAGCATCGTCCGGTCGGCATGGGCATCATGGGCTTCCAGGACTGCCTGCACTTGCTGCGCACGCCGTATGCGTCGAAGGAAGCCGTCGAATTCGCCGATACCTCGATGGAAGCGGTCTGCTACTACGCTTACTACGCATCGACGGAACTGGCCGAAGAACGCGGCCGTTACTCGAGCTATCGCGGCTCGCTGTGGGATCGCGGCATTCTCCCGCAGGACTCGCTGAAGCTGCTGGCCGAGGCGCGCGGCGGGTACGTGGAAGTGGACGACAGCGCATCGATGGACTGGACCGAACTGCGTTCGCGGATCGCAACGTACGGCATGCGCAACTCGAACTGCGTGGCAATCGCGCCGACGGCGACGATCTCGAACATCATCGGCGTGTCGGCTTGTATCGAGCCGACCTTCCAGAATCTGTACGTGAAGTCGAATCTGTCGGGCGAATTCACGGTCGTGAACGATTACCTGGTGCGTGACCTGAAGGAACGCGGTCTGTGGGACGAAGTGATGGTCTCCGACCTGAAGTACTTCGACGGCACGCTGTCGCGCATCGACCGGGTTCCGGCCGATCTGCGGGCGATCTACGCAACGGCGTTCGAACTGGACGCAACCTGGGTGGTGGAAGCGGCATCGCGCCGTCAGAAGTGGATCGACCAGGCGCAATCGCTGAATATCTATATGGCGGGCGCCTCGGGCAAGAAGCTCGACGAGGTGTACAAGCTGGCGTGGCTGCGCGGTCTCAAGACCACGTACTACCTCCGCACGATGGCCGCGACGCACGTCGAGAAGTCGACGGTGGCGCACGGGCAACTGAACTCGGTGCCTTCGGGTAACTCGGGCAATGGCGCGGGCGGTGCTTCAGGCGCGAACGGCAATGGCTTTGGCTCGCAAGGTTCGCACGGGTCGTCGACGGGTGGTTTCAACGCCGCTGCAGTCGCGGCGCCGGCGATTGCCGCTGTGGCGGAAGCCGAGGCCGATGGTCCGGTCTGCATGATGCGTCCGGGCGATGCCGGGTTCGACGAGTGCGAGGCTTGCCAGTAAGGGGCAGAGGGCGACAGGCCGATGCAATCGGCCTGTCGCTGGTTGGTGTTTGAGATTCGTTTGAGATTCGAGGCCGGTACGAGGCGCTTGTTCTTTCCAGAACGGAAGGGGCGGCGGATTCGGAACCGGCCTTTTCGCTTTTCTATTTCTATTTATGCTCGCCGAGTTCCGAAGCGCCGCACACCCGCGTCACCCCCGCGTTCCCCTCGATATCTCATGCCCCGCATCCCGTCCGAGCCTCGCGGTGATGGGTATCGAAAGAAACGAAAACAATCCGACGACCACAAACGCCGGCCAGAAATCCGACCAGACCATCTGCGGATGCCCTTGCAGATCGTGCGAAATCTGCAGCGCGATTCCGCCGACGGTCACACCCAGTCCCAGCGACACCTGCTGAATGAAACTGCCGAGACTCGTCGCACGGCCCACATCGCGGCTTTCGATCTCGGCGTACGTCAGCGAGTTGAGGCTTGTGAATTGCAGCGCGGGAAAAAAACCGCCGAGCAGGACGACGGACCAGATGATCCACGTCGGCGTACCCGGATAGAACATACCGCAGGCGGCAATCGCGATGCCCGACAACGCGGCGTTGACCATCAGCGTTTGCCGGAAGCCGTAGCGGTGCAGCACGCGCGACGCGAGCGAGCGCATGAACATGCCGCCGAACGCGGACGCGCAGGTGATCGAACCGGACTTGAACGCGCTCATGCCGAGTCCTTCCTGCATCGCGAGCGGCAGGAGAAACGGCACCGCGCCGAGGCCGATGCGAAACAGCGAGCCGCCCACGACACTCGCCTGGAAGGTCGGCACGCGCAGGAAGCGGAGATCGAGGAGTGGCAGTTTTACGCGTCGCGAGTGCAGGAAATACACGACGAGGAAGAGGACGCCGGCGAGCGCCATGCCTGCCGCGGTGCGATCGGTGACGAGTTCGCCGCCGATCAGCGAAAGCCCGAGCAGAAACAGCGTGCCGCCGCTCGCCGATAAAAAGAAACCGACCCAGTCGAGCGGTCCGGGATGCGCCTCGCGCGCGTTGCCGATGTAACGGTTGGTCAGGTAGATGCCGAGGATGCCGATCGGGATGTTGATGAAGAAGATCAGGCGCCAGTGCAGATAGGTGGTGATGAAACCGCCGAGCAGCGGGCCAACGGCGGGACCGAACATCGCGGGCACGGAGAGGTAGTTCATCGCGCGGATGAATTCGGAGCGCGGCACCGAGCGAAAGATGATGATCCGCCCGACCGGCACCATCATCGCGCCGCCCACGCCCTGGACGAAGCGCGCGAGCGTGAACGGGATCAGCGAGGTGGACGCGGCGCACAAGATGGAACCGGCGACGAAGATGCCGATGGCGAGGCGAAAGATTGTTCGTGCGCCGAAGCGGTCGGCGACCCAGCCGCAGATCGGGATGAAGACACCGAGACCGAGCACATAACTGGTGACGGCGATCTTTAGCGTTACAGGATCGCGGCCGAAAGCTCTGGCCATTTCGGGGATCGCGGTGACGATGACGTTGGCATCGACGCTTTCCATGAACATCGCACAGGCGACGATGAGAGGGGCAACGAAAGCTTTGATGGCTAGCGACATGGAGAACGGAAGGGGATCTCTTCGCGGCGGGAAGCTGGGATTATGGCATCGATATCATCGCAACGACATCGTGAAGTGCCGCCTTCGGCGACACTTCACGACGATAAAACCCGAGGAGAACGACGATGGACCCGGAAGATTTGCAGCGTCTCGTCACGCTGAAGATGCCCTACGGAAAGTACAAGGACCGCTTGATCGCGGACCTGCCCGGTCACTATCTCGCGTGGTTCGCACGTGAGGGTTTTCCTGCAGGACAACTCGGGCGGCTGCTCGCGCTGATGCACGAAATCGATCACAACAACTTACGCGAATTGCTCACGCCGCTGCGTGACAAGCGCGGCTGAAAAGCGGTGCGAGCGCGCGCTATGTCGAGAGGTTGACGCCTGCGTCCGGACCTCATGCGCCGTATTTTTACGGTAAAAACCGGCTCTTGCACGACGTATTCGTTTGTACTATAGGTAGTCGTCATTGGGCCAAAACACCCAATATTTTGTGGTTTTGCCTTTGCGATGACGACGTCGAGTGCTACACTTTCGACATGGAAACGAGACGCGCCAGCGCATCGTTTTCCACTGCAAGACACGTGTAATCGCAAGCTCTGGACATGGGGATTTTTGAGTCGGAATGCGCTCGAAGAGACGGGTCGAAGCGGGTCGTCGGAGGTCGTGATCCGAAGCTCGGCTCGGGTGATTTGAACGAGTCGCGAGCGGCACTTGCTCTCACGGTCGAACACGCAGACGCGCCAGGTTTTCATCGAAGTAATCACGCAGCGAAGCTGTTCTATGTCATGCCTCAACGGCGACACGCAACACAACACGCAAGACGATTCACAGCAGAGCCGGACGATGCAAAGCACCCAGCAAAAGCAACGCTGAAGAGCGTGAAGAAGCGCTGCATCGAACACGTTCAAAGAGACTTCGCATGAAGCTTCAAGCAGTGAGCTCAACGCAAAGTGTTGTATGCAAGTAGCAGCGTCAACACTAAAACAGGATTTTTATGAGCAAGCTCTTTTATCGCTCATGGAAAGATGGTACAAACCGATCTAAATTGATGGTGAGAATTTATGCTCAACTGGGATGACGAGACCACTGCCGTAACTCCCTCGAACGGTTCGCAACACAACATGTTGCGTAACCCGGCGGGTCAGGTTGCGGGTTTCAGCCAAGCAGTCAGCCAAGCATCGCGTGCTGCTGCTCCAGTCACTTCGCATGCAGCAGCGCAAGTCGCCGGTCATGGCGTTCTTCAGGCAGCTCATCAAACGTCAGCGGCACAGAACATTTTTGCGAGCGACTTCGTTGCTCCCGCAGCACCGAGCGCCAGCGACATCGCGGCTGCAAGTGCAACGCGGGTGAACGTGGCCGACAAGCGCATCATCAACGGCAAGACCGACGTCAACCAGCTGGTGCCGTTCAAGTACAAGTGGGCGTGGGAAAAGTATCTGGCGGGTTGTGCGAACCACTGGATGCCGCAGGAAGTGAACATGTCGCGCGACATCGCGCTGTGGAAGGACCCGAACGGCCTCTCCGACGACGAACGCCGAATTGTGAAGCGCAACCTGGGTTTCTTCGTCACGGCCGACTCGCTCGCGGCCAACAACATCGTGCTCGGGACGTATCGCCACATCACGGCGCCCGAGTGCCGGCAGTTCCTGCTGCGCCAGGCGTTCGAGGAAGCGATCCACACGCACGCGTATCAGTACATCGTCGAATCGCTGGGTCTGGACGAGAGCGAGATCTTCAACGCGTATCACGAGGTCGAGTCGATCCGCGCGAAGGACGAGTTCCTGATTCCGTTCATCAATACGCTCACCGATCCGGCCTTCACCACCGGTACGCTCGAAGCGGACCAGAAATTGCTGAAGTCGTTGATCGTGTTTGCCTGCGTGATGGAAGGACTCTTCTTCTACGTCGGCTTTACGCAGATCCTGGCGCTGGGTCGCCAGAACAAGATGACGGGCGCGGCTGAGCAGTATCAGTACATCCTGCGCGACGAGTCGATGCACTGCAACTTCGGTATCGACCTGATCAACCAGATCAAGCTGGAAGAGCCGCAACTGTGGACGCCGGAATTTCGCGCGGAGATCCGAGGGATCTTCCAGGAAGCCGTCGAACTGGAATACCGGTACGCAGAAGACACGATGCCGCGCGGCGTGCTCGGTTTGAATGCGTCCATGTTCAAGAGCTATTTGCGTTTCATCTGTAACCGTCGATGCCAGCAGATCGGCCTCGACACGCTATTTCCGAACGAAGAAAATCCGTTCCCGTGGATGAGCGAGATGATCGACTTGAAGAAGGAACGCAACTTCTTCGAGACGCGAGTGATCGAGTATCAAACGGGCGGCGCGCTGACCTGGGAGTAAGCGAGTCAGCGAAGTAGCGTCAGCCAGCGGCAATGGACGCATTGCCGCCACGAATTAGATGCAGACCGGGCGCCCGGAGAGGGCGCCGAGTAGACGGGATGAATGGCAAACCGGCGCCATTGCGTGCGATCACACTGCGCGCGCGCCGGCCAACAGGTTTTAGGAGAACGGTCGCCTGATGCAAAGTGCGCCTTGTGGCTTAACGGCCCAAAAAGATGACAGGCGTTTTGCGCACCCTTCAGTGGGACGGGCAAACTTCCCCCCGAAATATGCCGTCGGCAGCGCCGACGGCCCGATCAAGCGATTGCCGGCACCCATTTCAGGTGCTGACTTAATTTGGCGCGCTGTGCCTCGTGGCACAGCGCGCCTTGCCGTATTCATTAGCGTAAGCAGGCTCCATCAGCGTACGCCGATGAATAATCCGCTTCGCAGCGTGCGTCCTGAGAAGCCCACGCGGGAAGCGGGTTTTGACGAAGGGTGTTGTTTGAACTGACTCTCATCTTGAAACCTGAAGGAGAAAATGATGGCATTAGCCAAGAAGTCCGTCGCAAAGAAAGCTGCAGCAAAACCGGCTGTCAAGAAAGTGGCTGCCAAGAAGGCAACGGTAGCTAAGAAGGCACCGGCGAAGAAAGTTGCAGTGAAGAAAGTCGCCGCCAAGAAGGTCGCAGTGAAGAAGGTTGCGGCGAAGAAGGTTGCAGTGAAGAAGGTTGCAGCCAAGAAGGCGCCTGCGAAGAAGGCAGCGGCCAAGAAGGTTGCCGCTAAGAAGGCGCCTGCTAAGAAGGCTGCGGCCAAGAAGGCGCCTGCCAAGAAGGCTGCTGCTAAAAAGGCGCCTGCCAAGAAGGCTGCGGCCAAGAAGGCGCCCGCCAAAAAGGCTGCTGCTAAAAAGGCCGCTGCTAAAAAGGCGCCTGCTAAGAAAGCACCTGCCAAAAAGGCGGCCGCCAAGAAGGCTGCGCCCGCCAAGAAGGCTGCCCCTGCTGCGAAGAAGGCTGTAGTTGCTGCTCCGGCCGCGGCTCCTGCTCCGGCGCCCGCTCCGGTTGCTAAAAAGGCTCCGGCCAAGAAGGCTGCCGCTGCGAAGAAGACGACTGCTGTAGCACCGGCAACGACGGCAACGACTCCTGCAGCGCCCGCTCCGGCTGCAACGGTCAAGACGGCGTTGAACCCGGCTGCTGCATGGCCGTTCCCGACGGGCAGCCGTCCGTAAGCGCAGGGTGTAACGCAGTACTTCGACACACTCGATGTGTCTCGTGACCGTGTATTGCTACGCGGTCCAAACCCGCTACCGGTGATTGTGCCGGCAGCGGGTTTTTTATTGGGCGTTTCTCGGCGCCGCGCGCAGCGAAGCAGCGGTCTTGCTCGCAGCAAACGCCCGCTGCAAAAAGCGCAGACGAAAAAAAGCGCACACGCCCGAAGGCGCATGCGCTTTTTAGCCCCGGCGCGATCGATCCGATCACTCCGGCACGTTCTTCATCCGCTAGTGCGTCACTCGCGTCACACCGCCGCTCGACAACAACCGAACGCGTTCGCCGGCTTGAAACACTTCGCCGGTCGCGGTCTGCGTAATGGCGCGGATGTCGCCGTTATCCAGACGCACAGTGATCTCCAGTCCATTCTGCGTCGCGACGCCGTTCTCGACCGCATTGCCCGCCACCGCTCCCGCAATCCCGCCGACGATACCCGTCAGGATCGAGCCACGCCCGCCGCCAAGCGCACTGCCTGCGACTGCACCCAGTGCACCGCCGCCGATAGCGCCAAGGCCGCTAGGCTGGCCGTTGTTCGAGCTGATCTTCACGCCGCGCACGCTGTCGACGGTGCCCATGCGGACCGTTTCTTCACGCTGCGCTTGCGACGCGGTGTACACGTCGGGCGAACTGCTGTTATAGGCGCATCCCGTCATGACGACGGAGCTTACTAGCGCTGCTGCCAGCGCCATACGACTTGTCTTGTTCATGCTTCACTCCACAAAATTACGCCAGGCTGCTGCACGGGTGGCCAAGAGCCTGTTGCACCATGTCATTGCCGAAGCGTCGCCCAGATCCGCTTGAATGACTCATTTCAACCTTCTTCACAGCGCTACTTGAAAAACCTTAGAGCGCCGAACCAAAAGCCAGCTCGAACCGCTCGCCAATCTCGGCACGCGAGGGCGCGTACGTCTGCGGTCCCTGATGTTCGATTTTCAGCGCGCCCATCAGGCTCGCGAGACGACCGGTTTTCGCCCAGCCCAGCTTGTTCTCGATGCCATACAGCAAGCCACCGCGGAACGCGTCGCCGCAACCGGTCGGATCGACGACTTTCTGCGCCTTCACGGCTGGAATTTCTTCGATGCCTTCAGCGTGCAAAATCTGCGCGCCATGTTCGCCGCGCGTGATCACCAGCGCTTCCACGCGGCTCAGCATTTCGTCGATCGACCAGCCGGTCTTGTTGCTCAACAATTTCGCCTCGTAATCGTTGACTGCCACGTAAGTAGCAAGTTCAATCATGCGACGAAGTTCCACACCTTCGAGAATCGGCAGGCCCTGGCCCGGATCGAAGACGAACGGCACGCCGGCGGCCGCCAATTCCTCGACGTGCTGACGCATGCCGTCGGCGCCATCCGGCGCGACGATGCCGAGCGTGACGCCCTGGGTTTCGCCCGCGTGGTTCAGGTGTGAATCCATCATTGCGCCCGGGTGGAACGCGGTGATCTGGTTGTTCGCGAGATCGGTGGTGATGAAGCATTGCGCCGAGTGCTGCTCGGGCAGGACGCGCACATATTGCTTGGACAAACCCAGCGCATCGAAGCGGTCGAGGTAGAGCTGGGCATCGGCTTCGCCGAGGGTCGCCATGATCTTCGCGTCGCCGCCGAGCAGGTTGAGCGCGTAGGCAATGTTGCCCGCGCAGCCGCCGAAGTTGCGCCGCATCGTGGGGACGAGGAAGCTGATGTTCAGCTGATGCACCTGGTCCGGCAGGATGTGGTCGCCAAAGCGGCCTTGGAACGTCATGATGTTGTCGTAGGCGAGCGAGCCGCAGATGAGCGTAGACACGAGCGAAATCCTAAAAATAATCGATAAAAGTGCGCGCAGGCATGAGTTCCTGAGCACCGTGCATGCCCACATGAAGCGCTGCGCATTCGTCACGCGGCGGCGGGGCTGACCGCCTCCACGTCACGGATACGCATGCCGCGTATGGCCTGCGGGTTGAATGCGCTACGAGTCGTGACTAGTAAACGTTTCGCTTCGGGCGTTTATTCGACTTATACGTTCGGCGCGGCGAGCGATGCATCGGGATGCCGCCCGCCGGCGTCGAACGCGCAGGCTGCAAGGAGCCCGCGTTCTCCGCTACTTACTTCAACGCTCCCAGCGCTGCGTCGTAGTTCGGCTCGTTCTTGATTTCCGGCACGAGTTCCGAGTACAGCACCTTGTCGTTTTCATCGATCACTACCACTGCGCGCGCCGTCAGGCCGGTCAGCGGTCCGCTCGTGACATCGACGCCGTATGCCTTGGCGAAGTCATGGCCGCGGAACGTCGATGCCGTCACCACGTTCTCGATGCCTTCCGTCGTGCAGAAGCGCGTTGCCGCAAAGGGCAGGTCGCCGGACACGACCACGACCACCGTGTTGTCGAGTCCGGCAGCCGCGACGTTGAATTTGCGCGTGGAGGTGGCGCACGTCGGCGTGTCGAGACTCGGCACGATGTTCAGGACCTTGCGCTTGCCGGCGAAGCTTGCCAGCGTCAGGTTGCCGAGATCCTTGCCGACGAGGGTGAAATCAGCTGCTTTCGAACCGGCTGCCGGGAACGTGCCTGCCACGTCGATCGGGTTGCCGCCGAGGGTAACTTGGCTCATGTCTACTCCAGAATGTGTCTGATGTTCAGGAAATACGCGCGTCGTCTGACCAGGGACGGACGAGAGACGCGCGCGGAAAACAACGACTGGCTAATCGTAAAAACACGCGTAAAACACGCGTAAAAAACGGTTAAGCGTAAAAACGTGAAAGCAGGTGCGCGTCAGGGATAAAAGATCTGCACGCGATAATTCGCCGCGACCGCGTCGCCGGTATCGAGCCGAACGATCACGGGCTGTGTACTGCGCGCGGCGAGGCCGGCTCCTATCGCCGTGCCGGGACGTGCGTAGTCTTGCGGCCAGAGGACACGGCGGATTGCGACGTTGTTCTTGTCGTCGAGGAGGGTGAGCTCCAGCGCCGGATACGCGATCGCCACGTCGAAGCGATTGCGCAGCGAGAGTTTCAGTTCCAGCTTGTGCGATCCGTCCACTTGGCGCAGACCGGAGTTCTCGATCTGCAAGCCGTCGATATCCCGCGGCGGCGCGACCACGCAGCCAATCTGCTCGCAGGCTTGCGCAAAGAGCGGCTGCGAGGCGGGCCAGTAGACCATCACGGTTTCCCGTTGCCACCACGCGACCTGCGCGATCAACGCGACGAACAGCACGAGCGCGATCAACGAGCCGAGGATCTTCCACACGATTGCCGAACGTACCGGCGCGCGCGTTTCGCGGATAACGGGGAAAGGCTCGGAGGAGGGTGTGGACGACGTTGGCGCACTGCCGAAGCGCGGCTCGGGATCGGCAGCCCATGGCGCGGCGGGTGCGGCGCCGAGCGGGGAGGGTTCGGTGCGGGCGTTGGTATCGGTAGTGTGTCGGGGAGCAGGCGTTTCCGGCTCCACGCGCGGTTCGCTGCGGCCGACGAACGGCTCGGTGCGCGATTCATTTAGCGCTTCGGTTTCAGTGCGCCTGACGAAGGGATCGGTGCGCGATTCCTTCAGTGGATCACCACCATCCGTACGAGCGACGAAAGGATCGGCACGGGGTTCGGTGCGAGCGGGGGCATCGGCTTTAGCGCGTGCTGTATCGGTAGGTGCTTCAGCTTCGGCGCGATTGACCGCTTGCCACGGCGATCCGGCGTGTCCTTCGCCCGGAAAATCACTCTGCGCGCGCGTGCGCGACACGGCTTTGGCAGCGGCAACTCCAGCGAGCGGTTCCTCGCGCGCTGCCGGGGTTTGATTGGCTTCGGCTTGAGGTGCGAGGGCGGTATTGGAGACGAACGGGTGCAGCGGAATGCCCGGTGCGTCGCGCTTGCCCCCGGAGACCTCGGCGCTCGACTTCTCCGACCGCGGGCTCGCTGGGTCCGCGCCATAATTCGGCGCGGTTGCGGCCAGCGCGGCCATGACGGTTTCGTCGCGGTCGAACTGGTAATGCGCGGCGTCGAAGATTTCCTGGCAATGGCCGCAACGCACGCGGCCGTCGTGCGGCGCGAGCAAATGCGGATCCAGACGGAACACGGTTTCGCAGTGGGGACAGCGGGTTGCCAGCGCCATATGTAGCCGAAGGCCAGAGGCCGGTAGATGGTCGATGGCGCTATTCTAAAGGCTTTCGCGGCGGGTACCGGCAAGACACACCCAGCCTTCGTGTTCCCGCCAGACGCCGATGTCGATCCAGCGCGCATAGACCGCCGCCACTTCGTCGGCCTGGCGAGCCAGAATGCCCGACAGCGCGATCCGTCCGCCCGGTTTTACGCGTGCTGAGAGCATCGATGCCATCAGCTTGAGCGGGTTCGACAGAATGTTCGCCACCACAATATCGAATTGCCCTTCTTCAAGATCGGCGGGCAGGCCGTACGTGACCTCAGCGCGATTACGCTCACTATTTTGACGCGCGGATTCGACAGCTTGAGGATCGATATCGATACCGATCACCGGATTCGCGCCGCATTTCTTCGCCAGGATCGCGAGGATGCCTGAACCGCAACCGTAATCGAGTACGGATTGGTTTTGCTCGACCGACTGCTCGAGCCATTCCATGCAGAGGCGCGTGGTCGGATGGCTCCCGGTGCCGAACGCGAGGCCCGGATCGAGTTCGAGCACGAGCGCGTCCGGATCGGGTGCTGCGTGCCAGGACGGCACGACCCAGATGCGCTTGCCAATAGGAATAGGGTCGAACTGGGATTGCGTGAGGCGCACCCAGTCCTGGTCCTCGACGTCGCGCAGCGTGAACGCCGGCGTGTCCTTCAAGCCGATTTCATTCGCCGCGGCAGCAAGCAACACGGCAGGATCGGCATCGTCGGCGAGCAGGGCGACCACGCGCGAGCGGTTCCACGCCTTCTGGTCCGGCGTGAGGCCGGGTTCGCCGAATAGCGGTTGCTCGTCGGGGGTATCGGCGTCGGCATCTTCCACCGATACCGACAGCGCGCCAAATTCCAGCAGCGCATCCGACAACGCCTCCGCGTGTTCCCGGTCCAGCTCGGCGATCAATTCCCGGTAGCTCATTTTCAAACCCTTACTGTGCTGCGTCTTCCGCGGCGACGGCTGCTGCCGCCTTGCGCGCGGCGAGCTTGTTTTCGAGGTAGTGAATGCTCGTGCCACCTTCGACGAACTTCGCATCGATCATCATCTCGCGATGCAGCGGGATGTTGGTCGAGATGCCTTCCACCACCATCTCCGACAACGCAATGCGCATGCGGTTGATTGCCTGCTCGCGAGTCGCGCCGTACGAGATCAGCTTGCCGATCATCGAATCGTAGTTCGGCGGCACGAAATAGCCGTTGTACGCATGCGAATCGACGCGAATTCCCGGACCGCCCGGCGAATGCCACGACGTGAGACGTCCTGGCGAGGGCGTGAACTTGAACGGATCTTCTGCGTTGATCCGGCATTCGATGGCGTGGCCGCGAAACACGATGTCCTTCTGGCGGAACGCGAGCTTTTCGCCGGCAGCAATACGAATCTGTTCCTGCACGATATCCACGCCGGTGATCAGTTCCGTCACCGGATGCTCGACCTGCACGCGCGTGTTCATTTCGATGAAATAGAACTCGTTGTTCTCGTACAGGAACTCGAACGTACCCGCGCCGAGATAACCCATCTTCTTGCAGGCATCGGCACAACGATCGCCAATCCGGTCGATCAATCGACGCGCAATACCCGGCGCCGGTGCTTCTTCAATCACCTTCTGGTGACGACGCTGCATGGAGCAATCGCGCTCACCGAGCCAGATCGCGTTACGGAACGAATCGGCGAGAATCTGGATTTCAATGTGCCGCGGGTTCTCCAGGAATTTCTCCATGTAGACCTGCGGATTGCCGAACGCGCGGCCGGCTTCTTCGCGGGTCATGTTCACCGCGTTGACCAGCGCTGCTTCAGTGTGCACCACGCGCATGCCGCGACCACCGCCGCCGCCCGCTGCCTTGATGATCACCGGATAACCGATCGTGCGGGCAATCTTCACGATTTCCTTCGGATCGTCGGGCAACGCGCCTTCCGAACCCGGCACGCACGGCACGCCCGTCTTGATCATCGTCTGCTTGGCGGAGACTTTGTCGCCCATCAAGCGGATGGTTTCCGGGCGCGGTCCGATGAACGTGAAGCCGGATTGCTCGACGCGCTCCGCAAAGTCCGCGTTTTCCGACAAGAAACCGTAGCCGGGGTGAATGGCTTCGGCGTCGGTGACTTCGGCTGCGCTGATCAGCGCCGGCATGTTCAGGTAACTGAGATTGGACGGAGCCGGTCCGATGCACACGGCTTCATCGGCCAATTTCACGTACTTGGCTTCTTTATCGGCTTCCGAATAGACGATGACCGTCTTGACGCCTAGTTCGCGGCACGCGCGCTGGATTCGAAGCGCGATTTCACCACGGTTCGCAATGAGGATTTTTTCAAACATAGCAAGGTTTCGACTCATCGATGGACCGCCTGGACGGTTGCCCGTGGCGGTCCTGGGAGATCGGCGGCGCGTCTCGCCGGTTGGTCAAACTAAGCAGGCGAGCGCCCGAGTGCTGCGGCCACCGGCTAAGCGCGTCACAACTGAACGCGCTCATGTCCGGCGGAATCGCGGGAAATCAATCGCCGATCACGAACAGCGGCTGACCGTACTCGACGGCCTGGCCGTTCTCGACCAGGATTTCCTTCACGACGCCCGACTTGTCCGACTCGATTTCATTGAGCAGCTTCATTGCTTCGATAATGCACAGCGTCTGGCCTTCTTTCACCGTGTCGCCAACTTGCACGAACGCTTCGGCGCCCGGCGACGGCGCGCGGTAGAACGAGCCGACCATCGGCGAGGTCACCACGTGGCCCTGCGGCACG
>NZ_AEJF01000022.1 GCF_001028175.1 Caballeronia mineralivorans PML1(12) | reverse complement strand
GGCTGCGCCGCCGTTGCCTGCGTCGCCCGGCTGGCCGTATTGCGGCGCCTGCTGCATCGGGACTTGCGGCATGTACTGCGGAGCCTGCATGTAGACCGGCGCGGCATTCTTGACGATGCGAACCTTGCCTTCGCCTTCGGTGACTTCCAGCTCCGAGATGCCGGATTCCGAGACGAGGTCGATGAGAGTTTTAAGTTTACGAAGGTCCATCGAAAATTCCCCTTTCAATGCTTGGTGACCGGAAGCGTTTTTCCGGTGCTTGACTTGGTTTTGGGTGCCGCCGACGGGAGCATTGTCCGATGCTGCAGACGCGGGCTCCGCATCACGTTGTGCGAGCCGTTCAATTGCTTCGAGCGGGTCGCGACTCAAGCGCGTGGCTTTACAGCAGAATTCAAAGCAACACGCTCGAGCGCGAAATCGAGCGCGTACAGATAGCCTTTCCAGCCCAGGCCGCAAATCACGGCTTCGGCGAGATCGGAGAAATAGGAGTGATGCCGAAAAGCTTCCCGCTTGTGCACGTTCGACAAATGAATCTCGACGAAAGGCAGCGCCACGCCCGCGAGGGCGTCGCGGATCGCGACGCTCGTGTGCGTGTAGGCCGCGGGATTGATCAGCACGAAGTCCACCTGTTCGGTCCGCGCCTGCTGAATGCGGTCGACGATCGCGCCTTCATGATTGCTCTGGAACGACGACAATTCCGCGCCAGCCGCTTGTGCCTTCTCTACCAGTGCCCGATCGATTTCTGCCAGCGTCACCCGGCCGTAGACATCCGGCTCGCGGGTGCCAAGCAGATTAAGATTTGGGCCGTGCAGCACCAGCAGTCGTGACATAGTGGCTTTGGTTTGTGCGGAGTTGGGCGCACTTTAGCGCCCTTTAGAGAATTTTGTCTAGTTTTACGGCCCGCCCAACGCACCGCTCAGGGAGTCAGGCGGTCCGAACAAGCGCATTTTGCACGCATTTTCGTGCAAAGTTTCTTGAAATGACGCTATCTTCCCGCGATTCGTATCGATTTTTGCGCGGTCAAACGGGTGTCTTACAAGGCGTCGAGCGTCGCTTTCAGCTCTTTTGGATCGACTTCGCCGAGTTTTGTCGAACGAATCACACCCTTCGCGTCGATAACCACGGTGAACGGCAAGGCACCCGCGTTATTGCCGAAACTGCGGGCGAGGTCCGCGCCGCCGAAGCCCGCGATATAAATCGGGTAATCGACTGGCACTTTCTGGAGGAACGCGTTCACGTTTTTCTCGGAATCGACGCCAAGACCCACAAACGTGATCCCTTTCTTCTCGTATTCGCGATGAAGCGCGGCGAGCGTCGGCATTTCCTTCACGCAGGGGCCGCACCATGACGCCCAGAAGTTCACCACGACGGGCTTGCCCTTGAACGCGGCGAGCGCTTGCTGCGTGCCGACAGCAGTTTGCAACTGTGCTTTCCAGAGTTCATCGACGGCGTTCCCGCTCGCTTTGGACAGGGTCACCGCCGCTTCGCTGGTTTGGCCGCCGATCACTAGATGGCTGGCGTAGAAACCGCCGCCGGTCGCCGCAATGGCGATAACGAGGGCAGCAACAATGCGCATGGAATTCATAGTAAGGGGGCCGGTGTTGGCGGTTCGTCGAGCAATGCGCGCACGGCGGAAGCGTTTGCTCGCGCGAGCTTGCCCCGGCCGTCCGCGCGTACGGCACCGCGCAGGTCGTTGGTGTCGTAGAGCGCGATGTGAATGCCCATTGGCTCTT
This sequence comes from Caballeronia mineralivorans PML1(12), assembly GCF_001028175.1. Classification (GTDB taxonomy): domain Bacteria; phylum Pseudomonadota; class Gammaproteobacteria; order Burkholderiales; family Burkholderiaceae; genus Caballeronia; species Caballeronia mineralivorans. The sequence goes on along the minus strand of NZ_AEJF01000022.1, from coordinate 27,542 downwards.
CGTCGCGTGAGGGGCGCATCAGGAAGCTCAAGGTTTCGACGTAACCGCGCCCGGCAAAATGCCGCGTCTCCGATACATCGTATTGAACGTTCGCATTCAGCAGATAAATCGCGACTTCCTTCGGGTTGTCGCAGAAACACTGCAAGTGGATGTCCGAATGCTCGCCGGCCGTGCCGTTCAGGACCGCGCCGGTCAGGTACGGATTGAAGGGCTGGAGCCGCTGCATCCATTCGAGCGCCACTTCGCGCATGCGGCGCAGGACGGCTGGCTGGCTCTCACTTTGAAAAATTGCCTGGTATTCGCGGATTTCTTCTTCGATCTGACCGTTATCCGGTAGCCATTCGCCGCCCACGCGCGTCTCACCGACCACCTGGCGCGCTGCCTTGCGCTTGGCGGTGGAGTAGTCGAGGCCGTCTTCGGCGATCATCCGCGCTGCCGCGATAGCGATTTCTTCGCGTACGCGTTGCGGATCGAAATGTGATTTGCGAATCATGGCGGAATGATACCGGAGATGGGTTTTCGTTCGCACTCGGCGGAGCGAAAACCCCGCCCTACCGTCGGTTACAATGTGTCGCTCCGGGCGCCGGAATACCTCACTCATTCCCCCCGTGCTAACGGCCCTTCCGCCACGAACACACGCTTTATGCACATTCACATCCTCGGTATCTGCGGCACATTCATGGGCGGCCTCGCGGTCCTCGCCCGCGAAGCGGGTCACCGCGTCACCGGCTGCGACGCCGGCGTCTATCCGCCAATGAGCACCCAGCTCGAAGCGCAGGGCATAGAGTTGATCGAAGGTTACGGCGTCGAGCAGATCGCGCTCGAACCGGATCTGTATGTGGTGGGCAATGTCGTGACGCGCGGCAATCCCCTGATGGAAGCCATCCTCGATCGCGGCCTGCCGTACACGTCCGGCCCGCAATGGCTCGGCGAGCACGTGCTAACTGGCAAATGGGTGCTCGCGGTCGCCGGTACGCACGGCAAGACCACCACGAGTTCCATGCTGAGCTGGCTGCTGGAAGATGCCGGCATGAACCCGGGATTCCTGATCGGCGGCGTGCCATTGAATTTCGGCATCTCAGCGCGGCTGACGGATTCGAGCTTCTTTGTGATCGAAGCCGACGAATACGACACAGCCTTCTTTGATAAACGCTCCAAGTTCGTTCATTATCGTCCGCGCACAGCAGTGCTGAACAACCTCGAATTCGATCACGCCGATATCTTCCCGGATCTCGCCGCTATCGAGACCCAATTCCATCATCTGGTGCGCACCGTGCCGGGCGTCGGCCGGATCGTGACGAACGGGCGCGAAGCCGCGCTCGAACGCGTGCTGACACGCGGTTGCTGGTCAGGCGTCGAGCGCTTCGGGGTGCAGGGCGGCTGGGAAGCGCTGCCTGCCAGCGAAGGCGTTGCCGTCGACGAGCAGTTCGCCGTGTACTGGGAAGGCGAGCGCCTGGGCGTGGTCGACTGGCAAGTGCAAGGCGAGCACAATCGAATGAATGCGCTCGCGGCGATCGCGGCGGCGCGTTCGGTGGGCGTTCCGCCCGCGCAGGCGACGCAATCGCTGAGCACGTTCAGGAACGTGAAACGCCGGATGGAAGTGAAGGGCAGCGTGGACGGTGTGACTGTCTATGACGACTTCGCGCATCACCCCACGGCGATCGAAACGACGGTCGCGGGCTTGCGCACGCGCATCGGCGGAAATAGCCGCATTCTGGCCGTGCTCGAGCCGCGTTCGAACACGATGAAACTCGGCACCATGAAAGCGCAATTGCCAGCCAGTCTCGCCGACGCCGATCTGGTTTTCGGCTACGGCGCGCACGAAGGCCGCGACAAGCTCGGCTGGGACCTGCAAGCGGCGCTGGCGCCGCTCGGCGACAAAGCCCAGGCCTTCAACGACCTCGTGTTGCTCGTCAATGCGGTCGCAGCAGCAGCGCGGCCGGGCGATCATGTGCTGGTGATGAGCAACGGCGGTTTCGGCGGCGTTCATCAGAAGCTACTCGACGCACTGTCGGCACGGCCGGCCACCAAGGAGCGGGCGTGATTCTCTATCTGCACGGCTTTCGGTCATCGCCACAATCGTTCAAGGCACGTTTGATGCGCGCGCGGCTCGAAGAACTCGGACTGATCGACGAGTGGCAGTGTCCGACGTTGCCGGTGTCGCCTAAAGAAGCCATCGCGCTCGCCGAAACGCTCGCCGCGCAGGCCCCCGACGACGAGATCACGGTGATCGGCAGCTCGCTTGGCGGGTTCTACGCCACGTGGCTTGCTGAAAAACATGGCTGGCGCGCGGTGTTGCTCAATCCGGCGGTCGTGCCGCAAAAGGATCTGAGCTGTTATCTGGGCGAGCAGCCGTTGTGGCATGGCGGCGGCACTATTGTGGTCGAGCCGCGTCATATCGATGAACTGCGCGCGCTTTCGGTCGCCTCGATTACCCGGCCGGAGCGCTACTATCTGATCGCGGCGACCGGCGACGAAGTGCTCGACTATCGCACCATGCTCGCGCATTACCCGGACGTGCGCACCACGCTGATCCAGGGCAGCGATCACGCAATCAGCGACTTTCCCAGTTATCTGGATCAGGTGCTCGCGTTCTGCGCAGCGCGGCCCCCCGCGGTAGCGGCCTGAATTCCCAAGCGCATCCATTTTTCGTTGGCTTGGCGCTGTAGTACCGGGATGCAAACCCGACTGCACGCCACGTCGACCAACCGTCTTTCGAGAGTATTGAGTGAACGTTTTTTTCGAGGAATCGGGTAGTTTCAAGGCCGGCGCCGTTCTGTCCAAACAGAACGATGCGTTTCAGGTCGAGTTGCCGGGCGGACGGCGCGCGAAAGTGCGCGCCAAAGACGTATTGATCGAATTCGATAAACCGAACGCAGCCGATCTGATGCAACAGGCCGACGCCATTGCGCAGGGCATCGACCTCGATTTCCTGTGGGAATGCGCGCCGGAAGAGGAATTCCCGTTCGCAGAGCTGGGCGCCGATTATTTCGGCGATAAATTCGGCGCGACCGAGCGTGCCGCGCTCGTGCTGCGCATGCATGGTTCGCCCGTGTATTTCCGCCGCAAAGGCCGCGGACAATATCAGCGCGCGCCGCAGGAACAGTTACAAATGGCGCTGGCCGGGCTTGAAAAGAAACGCCAACTGGCACTGGTGCAAGCGGGTTACGAAGCGGAACTGGTCGCGGGCAAATTGCCCGAGGCGCTCGCCGGCAAGGCGATCGGTTTGCTGACGAAGCCGGATAAGAACTCCATCGAATACAAGGCGCTTGAGGCGGCTGCCGCCCAGCGCGGAATTTCGCAAGCACGGCTGATGCTGGAAGTCGGCGGGATTGCGTCGGCGCGGGCGCTGCACGAAGCGCGTTTCCTATCTGAGTTTTTCCCGCACGGCACGGGCTTCGCGCCGGTCACGGTGCCGCCGCTGCCTGACGATCTGCCGCAAGCGGACGTGGAAGCGTTCTCCATCGACGATGTCACGACCACCGAAATCGACGACGCATTCTCCGTCCAGCATCTCGCCGATGGCCGCGTGCGGATTGGCGTGCATATCGCGGCGCCGGCGCTGGGGATCACGCGCGGCGACATGATCGATGCGATCGCGCGCACGCGGCTTTCCACCGTCTACATGCCCGGCGACAAGATCACGATGCTGCCGGACAGCGTCGTGGAAGCGTTCACGCTGGCTGAGGGCGGATTGCGCCCGGCGTTGTCGCTGTACATCATTGTGAATCGCGAAACGCAGGAGATCGTGGCGAGCGAAACGCGCGCCGAGCGTGTGTTCGTGAAGAACAATCTTCGGCACAACCATCTGGACGAACACGTCACCGAGGAATCGCTCGCGGCCAGTAGCGGCGAGTATGCGCACAAGGATGACATCGCGGTGCTCTGGCCGCTCGCGCAGGCGCTCTTCGAAAAGCGTCAGCAAGCGCGCGCGGGTTACGGCCTGCGGCGCGAAGTGCAGCGCAATAACGACTTCAACTTCTACGTGGAAGGCGAGCACATCACGATCACGCCGCGTCGACGCGGATCGCCACTTGATCTGATCGTCGCTGAACTGGCGATTCTCGCGAATTCATCGTGGGGCGCGTTTCTTAACGATCACAGCGTGCCGGGGATCTACCGGTCGCAGCGCGGATTTGGCGCACCGGGTCCGAAGCGCACGCGCATGCAGACCACGCCCGCGCCGCACGAAGGGCTCGGTGTCGCGCAATATGCGTGGAGCACGTCGCCGTTGCGTCGATACGTCGACCTCGTCAATCAATGGCAATTGCTCGCGTGCGTGCGGCATGGCGTGACGGCTGCGCTGGTCGCGCCGTTCAAGCCGAAAGACGCTGATTTGTTCGCTGTTGTGCAGGGCTTCGATGACCAGTATTCCGCGTACGCCGATCATCAACGGCGTATGGAGTATTTCTGGTGCCTGCGATGGTTGAAGCAGGAGAACAAGAAGCAGGTGGCGGCGTCGGTGGTGAAGGACGATCTCGTGCGTCTCGATGAAATTCCGCTGATGCTGCATGTGCCCGGGCTTGGCGTGCATGCGCGCGGAACGAAGGTGATGCTGGAGGTGATGAACCTCGATGAACTCACCGTCGAGGCGTCGTGCCGCTTGCTGCATGTGATCGATGCACCTTCTGCCGCATCGGCGCAAGAGGTCGAGGCGGAGCAGGAAGAGACAGAAGAAGAGTTGATCGAAACGGAAGATTTGAGCGCGGAAAGCGAAGCTGAGGCGCAGGCGGAAGCGACGGCTGAAGATGCGTCGACGCAAGCGGAAGCTTCCACGGATGAGCCGGCCGGCGAAAGCACGCCCGACACGACGGAGCCCACGCGATGACTTCCGGTGCGCGACGTGAGGGCGTTGACCGCTATGCCGTGATCGGCAATCCGGTCGCGCATAGCAAATCGCCGTGGATTCATGCGCGTTTCGCCGAGCAGACCGGCGAAGCGATCGAATACGGGCGCGTGCTTGGAACCATCGGCGCGTTCGCCGACGATGTCCGGGCGTTCGCTGAAGCGGGCGGTCGCGGCATGAATGTGACCGTGCCGTTCAAGCTCGACGCGCACGCGTTCGCCGATACCCTCACGCCGCGCGCAGCCGCAGCGGGCGCGGTCAACACGCTTCGTTTCGGCGATGCAGACGGCGTGCTCGGCGACAACACCGATGGCGTTGGCCTTGTGCGCGATATCGAAGGGAATCTGGGCGTTGGCTTGAAAGGCGCGCGCGTGCTGCTGCTGGGTGCGGGCGGCGCGGCAAGGGGCGTTGTGCTGCCGATGCTGGATTGCGGCGTGGCGGCGCTGACGATCGTGAACCGGACGGCATCGAAGGCGCAGCAACTCGTCGATCATTTCTCCGATGCCGCCCACGCCGCGCATGTGCGTTTCTCCGGCGGCGGTGCGCATAGCGTGGAAGCAGGCCCCTACGATGTGATCGTGAACGCGACGGCCGGCAGTCTCGACGACTCGCTGCCCGATTGCGACGACGGTTCGTTCGGCCCCGGCACGCTCGCCTACGACATGATGTACAGCGCCCAGCCGACGGTGTTCATGCGCCACGCGCAAAGCCTCGGCGCGCGTTCGGCCGATGGTCTCGGAATGCTGGTCGAACAGGCGGCGGAATCGTTTTTCCTGTGGCGCGGGGTGCGCCCGGACAGCGGCGCGGTGCTGCGTGCGTTGCGGCTGGAGTTATCGACGAAGGTTTAGAAAAGCGCGTGGTTCAGCGCGCCGTTCCGTTCCAACAGAAGAAGCACGATGACAAGAACAAAATCGCCCGTTCGTCTCGGGCCGGCTCGGTGGATTGTCTACGGCATCTCGGTGATGGCGATTGCGGCTATCGCCACGCAGGTCTACTTCTTCGCGATGGTCGGCATTTATACGGTCGTTAATCCGTCATCGACGGCATTCATGCGCTCCGACGCCTGGCAGCTCGCGCAGGATCGACCCGATCTCTCTGTCCAGCGCACCTGGGTTCCCTACGACCAGATTTCGCGCAATCTGAAGCGCGCGATCATCGCGTCCGAGGATGCCAACTTCGTCAACAACAACGGTTATGAAACCGATGCCATCCTGCAAGCCTGGGAGAAGAACAAGGCGCGCGGCAAGATTGTCGCGGGCGGGTCGACCATCTCGCAGCAACTGGCGCGCAACCTGTTTTTATCGCGGGAAAAGAGTTATGTGAGGAAGGCGCAGGAGCTCGTCATCACATCGATGCTCGAGCTCTGGATGGACAAGGAACGCATCTTCGAAATCTATCTGAACTCCGTGGAGTGGGGCAATGGTGTGTACGGCGCGGAAGCGGCGGCGCGGTATTACTACAAGACGTCGGCGTCGAAGCTGAGCGCGTGGCAATCGGCGCGGCTCGCGGTGATGCTGCCGAGGCCGAAATACTTCGATGAACATCGCGGGTCCGCGTATTTGTCGCAACGGGCGGGGGTGATCGCGAGGCGGATGGGGGCGGCGGAGTTGCCGCATTGAGCTGGCACGGCATAGCGCTGCCGCAACCAGAACTCGTGAAGCTTCAGGCCAAAAACCCCGATCCGTCGGGGTTTTTGTTTTCCTGACTTCACGCAAAATCCCTTCAAACCTCCCAATATGTGAACACATCAATCACATATTGAATAATCGCCACACACGGCTCTAAAATCCGATCACAGCCAAAACGGCAGTTACACGCGGCGCCGGGGTTTTCCCGCGGCCCACGTGCAACGAAAAAAGCACTCGGAGACAAGTCATGCAAAGGTCAGCGCAATCAGCGCAAGCAGCGCAATCAGCGCAATCAGCGCAGTCGCATTCGTTCAAGCATCCGCGCGCCCCGCACTCCTCATCGATGATTCCCCGCGCCGCGTCCCGCGCGACGCTTCGCCACGCGCCAACGGCCCGGTAACCCGCGTCGTGAACGAAAGCTCCGTCATTCTCAAGCCGCGAACATCGAGTGCCATGACCAAGACCCTGAACCCCACCGTCGAACAAGAATTGTCGATGGACCGCGCGGCCAGCAAACCGGCAGCGCCCGATGTAGACGAACCGAACGAAGCGCAAGCATCGGCGGCCGCGCTGCTCGACCTCACGCCCCAGCAAGCCGGCACGCAGACCCTGCTGCGCGGCCTCGCGATTCTCGAAGCCGCAGCAGGCGGCGCGCGAGATCTGCGCAGCATCGGCGCGGCGCTCGGCACGACCCGAAGCACGACGCATCGTTTGGTCAGCTCGCTCGTGCAGGCGCGTTATCTGCGCCAAGTCGGTGGCGGCTATTTGCTCGGCCCGAAGTTGATCGAACTCGGCACGATCGCGCTTGAACAAATGCCGCTCACCGCGGTCGCACGGCCGCATCTGGAAGTGCTCGCCGAGCACACGCACGACACCATCCACCTCGGCGTACGCGACGGCGACGACGTGCTCTACATCGACAAGATCCCCGGCACGCGTGGGCTCGAAATGCGCTCGCGCGTGGGACACCGGATGCCTCTCGCATCGACCGGAATCGGCAAGGCGATGATGCTCGACCTGCCGCCCCAGACCTGGTCGAAGCTGCTTGAAGCGTCGCATCGGGTGCTCGCGAAGGTGAGTTTCAAGCCGGACCATCAGCCCGATATCGATACCTTCGTGCAGCGCATGACGCGTTATGCGCAAGGCGGTTTCACCTTCGATCTCGAGGAAAACGAAGCGTCCATCCGCTGCGTCGCAGCACCCGTGCGCGATGCATCGGGGGCGATCGTGGCGGCGCTTTCGGTGGCGAGCACGATTCCGTACATGCCGCCGGAGCGCATGGAAGAACTGATTCCGGTCGTGCAGCGCGAGGCGCGCGCGATCTCGCAAGAACTCGGCTGGCGTGTACCGCAGCCCGCAACACGCAGGATCAAACGATGACGCGGACTGACACATCGGCCGTGACGCAACAAGCGCAACACGCTCCGGCTCTGATCGCGCTCGACTGGGGCACCACGGCGCTGCGCGCCTATCTCCTCGACGCACAGGGCGTGGTGCTGGATTCGCGGGCATCGTCGGCGGGCATCATGAATCTGCCGCGCCCCGCAGCGCAAGGCGGCTTCGACACGGTGTTCGACGCAACCTGCGGCGCCTGGCTTGCGAGCGGTGCGCAGCTTCCCGTGATCGCGGCGGGCATGGTCGGCAGCGCGCAAGGCTGGATGGAAGCGCCATACGTCGCAACGCCTGCCGATCCCGCCGCGCTCGTGGCGGGCATCGTGCGCGTGACAACGCTCAAGGGCCTCACGGTTCATATCGTCCCGGGCGTGCTGGAAGACGGCGCGTTGCCCAACGTGATGCGCGGCGAAGAAACGCAGATCTTCGGCGCGCTCGCGAGCGACACCACGCTGGAGCACGAACCGCACGGCGGGTTGATCGGCTTGCCGGGAACGCATGCGAAGTGGGCGGTGGTATCGAAGGGACGGATCGAACGGTTTTATACCTTCATGACGGGCGAGACCTTCGGCGCGCTACGCGATCACACGATCCTCGGGCGCACCATGCGCGCAACCGATCAGCACGATCTGGCCGCGTTCATTCGTGGCGTCGATACCGCCAAAGACGCGGGCCACGCAGGCATGCTCGCGACGATTTTCAGCACCCGCACGCTGGGACTGACCGGGCAACTGAAGCCCGAACAACAAGCCGATTACCTGTCGGGCCTGTTGATCGGCCACGAGTTGCGCGGTCTCAACGAAGTGCTGGCGCGCGAGCAAGCGGATCTCGCCGGCAAGACGCTAAGGCTGATCGGCAACGACGCCCTTTGCGAACGTTATCGCCACGCGCTCGCGCGTTTCGGTTGCCACGATGCGCGCACCGTCGCGCATGCGACCGAGCGCGGGCTGCATCGGATCGCGCTCCAGGCCGGGCTGATCCGCTCGACGTCGAGCGCGAACTAACCAGGAGCAGAACATGATCGATATCAACCTTCCCGCGCCCTATACACCACACGCCGGTCTTGCCGCCGCGTTCGAGCTGTGTCCGCTGATCGCGATCCTGCGCGGGGTGACGCCCGCCGACGCCGCCGATCACGGCCGTGCGTTGTACGAAGCGGGCTTTCGTATTATGGAAGTGCCTTTGAACTCGCCGCAACCGTTCGACAGCATCGCGGCGATCCGTCAGGCGCTTCCTGCCGATGCGATCGTCGGAGCGGGCACGGTCCTGCACCCGCATTACGTCGATGAAGTGAAGAAGGCTGGCGGCGAGTTGATCGTGATGCCGCACAGCGACGGCGACGTCGTGCGCGCCGCGAAGGCTCAAGGGCTTGCCTGCGCGCCGGGCGTTGCGACGCCGAACGAGGCGTTTATCGCGTTGAAGAACGGCGCGGACGTGCTGAAGATGTTTCCCGCCGAGCAGCTCGGCGTCCATGTGGTGAAGGCGTGGCGCGCGGTGATCGCGGCGCGCGTGCCACTGGTGCCGGTCGGTGGAATCGCGCCGGACAACATGGGGCCGTTCCTCACGGCGGGCGCGAACGGTTTCGGCCTCGGCTCAGCGCTGTACAAGCCGGGCCAGAGCGCAGCGACGACTTCGTCGCATGCGAAGGCGTTCATCAACGGGTTAGCCGTTGCACGAGGCCAGAAGAAATGACCCGGCTCGCAGGCAAGGTCGCAATGATCACCGGTGCCGGTCGTGGCATCGGTGCGGCGATTGCCAGCGCGTTTGTGCGCGAAGGCGCGGTGGTGGTGCTGGCGGAACTCGATATCGCGTTAGCGCGGGAGACGGCAGCGCGCATCGGATCGGCGGACAACGTGCTCGCTGTGCAAACGGACGTGACGCAAAGCGCATCGGTGCAAAACGCCGTCAGCGTAGGCGAAGCCAAGTTTGGCGCCATCGACGTGCTGGTGAACAACGCGGGCATCAACGTGTTCTGCGATCCGCTGACCATGACCGACGACGACTGGCGCCGCTGTTTCGCCGTCGATCTCGACGGCGTCTGGAACGGCTGCCGCGCCGTGTTGCCGGGCATGGTCGAGCGCGGGCGCGGCAGCATCGTGAATATTGCTTCCACGCACTCGTTCAAGATCATCCCCGGTTGCTTCCCGTATCCGGTGGCCAAGCACGGCGTGATCGGATTGACACGGGCGTTGGGTATCGAATACGCGGGGCGGCAGGTGCGGGTGAACGCGATCGCACCGGGTTACATCGAGACGCAGCTCACGCACGACTGGTGGAGCGAGCAGGCCGATCCGGTGAAGGCGAAACAGGCGACGCTCGATCTTCAACCGATGAAACGCATCGGCCGCCCGGAAGAAGTGGCGATGACGGCGGTGTTCCTGGCGTCAGACGAAGCGACGTTTATCAATGCGAGTTGCATCACGGTCGATGGCGGGCGTTCGGCGCTCTACCACGACTGAAGAACTGAATACGTAGCACAGGATGACGCACTGGCCGTGGTGCGACGTCATGACAACAAGACGCGGCCAACACCTTCGTACCAACTAGATAGACCATCAAGTCAGGAGACAGACCATGAAACGCAGAATGTTCCTCACGCTGGTTGCCACGGCCACCGCAGCGAGCGCGACCTTGTTCACGGCGCCGGTGGCGCAAGCCGCCGATAGCGTCAAGATCGGCTTCCTCGTGAAGCAGCCGGAAGAACCGTGGTTCCAGGACGAATGGAAGTTCGCCGAAATGGCCGCCAAGGACAAGGGCTTCACGCTGGTGAAGATCGGTGCGCCGTCGGGTGAAAAGGTGATGAGCGCCATCGACAACCTCGCCGCGCAAAAGGCGCAGGGTTTCGTGATCTGCACGCCCGACGTCAAGCTTGGACCGGGCATTGTTGCCAAAGCGAAAGCTGCCGGGTTGAAGATGATGACGGTGGATGACCGTCTGGTGGATGGCTCGGGCAAACCGATCGAATCCGTGCCTTACATGGGCATCTCGGCGTTCAACATCGGTAAGCAAGTGGGCGATGGAATTGCCGCCGAGATCAAGAAACGCGGCTGGAACATGGCGGAAGTCGGTGCTATCGACGTGACGTACGAACAGCTTCCGACCGCCCATGACCGCACGGCAGGCGCAGTGGAAGCGTTGGTCGCAGCGGGCTTTCCGAAGGCCAATATCGTGATGGCGCCGCAAGCCAAGACCGATACGGAAAACGCCTTCAACGCAGCCAACATCGCGTTGACGAAAAACACCCAGTTCAAGCACTGGGTGGCGTTCGGCCTGAACGACGAAGCCGTGCTTGGCGCAGTGCGCGCAGCAGAAGGGCGTGGCTTCAAGGCGGACAACATGATTGGCGTGGGTATCGGCGGCTCGGATTCGGCGTTGAACGAGTTCAAGAAACCGACTCCGACCGGCTTCTACGGCACGGTCATCATCAGCCCGAAGCGTCATGGCGAGGAAACGTCGGAACTCATGTACACGTGGATCAAGGACGGCAAGGAACCGCCGCTTGTGACGCTGACGACCGGCATGCTGGCCACGCGTGAGAACGTCGGTGAAGTGCGCGAGAAGATGGGCCTGGCATCGAAGTAAGGCTGTTCCGTAGTGCAACACCACGGACCGCGGCGGGTGTCGAAAAAGGCGCCGCGGTCCGCACGAATTCCAAGGAGGCGATGTGTCAGCGACGCTGCGTTTTGACAATATCGGTAAGGTTTTTCCAGGCGTGCGCGCGCTCGACGGCGTGTCGTTCGACGTCAACGCCGGCGAAGTGCACGGCCTGATGGGCGAGAACGGCGCGGGCAAATCGACTTTGCTCAAAGTGCTGGGCGGTGAATATCAGCCGGATTCTGGGCGCGTTTTAATCGATGGCAACGAGGTGAAGTTTGCGAGCGCGGCGGCATCGATTGCGGCGGGTATCGCGGTGATTCACCAGGAATTGCAGTATGTGCCCGATCTCACCGTAGCCGAAAACCTGCTGCTCGGCGCGTTGCCGAGCACGTTCGGCTGGGTGCATAAGCGCGAAGCGAAAAAGCATGTGCGCGAGCGGCTGATGCAAATGGGCGTCGATCTCGATCCCAACGCGAAGCTCAAGAAACTCTCTATCGCGCAACGGCAGATGGTGGAAATCTGCAAGGCACTGCTGCGTAACGCACGCGTGATTGCGCTGGATGAACCCACGTCGTCGCTGTCGCATCGCGAGACGGAAGTACTGTTCAAGCTCGTGCGCGACCTGAAGGCGGACAACCGGGCGCTGATCTATATCTCGCATCGGATGGACGAGATTTACGAGTTGTGCAACACGTGCACGATTTTCCGCGATGGCCGCAAGATCGCCTCGCACGCAAATCTCGCCGAAGTCCCGCGCGATACGCTCGTGCAGGAGATGGTCGGCCGCGAGATTTCGGATATCTACGATTACAAGCCACGTGCGCTTGGCGATGTGCGCTTCGCCGTGAAGAATGTGGAGGGCCACGCGCTGCGTGAACCGACGAGTTTCGAAGTGCGGCGCGGCGAGATTGTCGGTTTCTTCGGGCTTGTGGGCGCGGGGCGCAGCGAACTGATGCACCTCGTCTATGGCGCGGACCGGAAGAAAGCCGGGACCATCACACTCGATGGCGAGCCGATCAAGATCCGCAGCGCCGGCGAAGCGATCAGGCACGGCATCGTGCTGTGCCCTGAAGACCGCAAAGAGGAGGGCATCGTGGCAATGGCGACGGTGTCCGAGAACATCAACATCTCGTGCCGCCGGCATTACTTGCGCGCCGGGCTGTTCCTCGATCGCAAGAAAGAAGCCGAAACCGCTGACCGTTTCATCCAGTTGCTGAAGATCAAGACGCCGAGCCGCCGTCAAAAGATTCGCTTTCTTTCAGGCGGCAACCAGCAGAAAGCGATTCTGTCTCGCTGGCTCGCCGAGCCGGAACTGAAAGTCGTGATCCTCGATGAACCCACGCGCGGTATTGACGTGGGCGCCAAGCACGAGATCTACCACGTGATCTATCAACTGGCCGAACGCGGCTGCGCGATCGTGATGATCTCGTCCGAGTTGCCGGAGGTGTTGGGCGTATCGGACAGGATCGTGGTGATGCGGCAAGGGCGGATCGCGGGCGAATTGCCACGCGGGCAAGCGAACGAACAATCGGTGCTGAATCTCGCGCTGCCTGTGCAATCTGAACCGACTGCACAAGCAGCCTGAAGCAAAAAAGTGGAGAGTGGAGGACATCATGGAAGTCAGGGAAAACATAAGCAACACGCTGGTGCCATCGAAAAACGATAAGCAGAAGTGGTGGCAACAGATCACCGAATACAGCCTGATCGTGATCTTCGTCGTGATGTTCATCACGATGTCGCTCTCGGTCGAGCACTTCTTCTCCATCGAGAACATGCTCGGGCTGGCGCTGTCGATTTCGCAGATCGGCATGGTCGCCTGCACGATGATGTTCTGCCTGGCATCGCGCGATTTCGACTTGTCGGTGGGCTCGACGGTGGCGTTCGCCGGCGTGCTCTGCGCGATGGTGTTGAACGCCACGGGCAATACGTTTATCGCGATTATTGCGGCGGTGGCGGCGGGTTCGGTCATCGGTTTCGTGAACGGCGCGGTCATTGCGTACTTGCGGATCAACGCGCTGATTACTACGCTCGCTACGATGGAAGTCGTGCGCGGGCTGGGTTTTATCGTCTCGCACGGGCAGGCGGTGGGCGTGTCGTCGGAGACGTTTATCGAGCTCGGCGGGCTGACGTTGTTCGGCGTCTCGCTGCCGATCTGGATCACGCTGGCGTGTTTTATCGTGTTCGGCGTGCTGCTGAATCAGACTGTGTACGGGCGCAATACGCTTGCTATAGGCGGTAACGCGGAAGCGTCACGGTTGGCGGGTATTAATGTGGAACGCACGCGCGTCTGGATCTTTTTGATCCAGGGTGCGGTGGCGGCGCTTGCCGGTGTGATCCTGGCGTCGCGGATTACGTCGGGGCAACCGAACGCTGCAGAAGGCTTTGAGCTCAACGTGATTTCCGCGTGCGTGCTCGGCGGCGTGTCGCTGCTCGGGGGCCGCGCGACGATCTCGGGTGTGGTGATCGGCGTGCTGATCATGGGCACGGTCGAGAACGTGATGAACCTGATGAACATCGACGCGTTCTATCAGTACCTCGTGCGCGGCGCGATCCTGCTTGCCGCCGTGCTGCTCGACCAGTTGAAGAATCGCGGTTCGCGCGACTAAAAGAGAGGTTGGAAGAGATGGCCAGTTCAGTCGATAAAACCCTCGCCCGCTATCCGAGCCTTGCCGGAAAAGTGGTGCTGATCACCGGTGGCGCGACGGGGATTGGCGCGGCGTTCGTCGAGCATTTCTTCGATCAGGGCGCGAAGGTCGCGTTCTTCGATATCGACACGGACGCCGGCGTTGCGCTGGCCGATCAACTCGGCGCGGATCTGGCCGAAGGGCAATTCCGGCCGGTGTTCCTGCGCGTGGATCTGACGGATATCGACGCGCTGCGCAAAGCCATCGCGGATATTCGCAGCACGCTCGGTCCCATCGGCGTGCTGGTGAATAACGCCGCGAACGACAAGCGCCACAAGATCGAGGACGTGACGCCCGAGTCCTACGATGCGGGAATCGCGGTGAATATCCGCCACCAGTTTTTCGCGGCGCAAGCGGTGATTGAAGACATGAAGCAACTCGGCGGCGGGTCGATCGTGAACCTGGGATCGATTAGCTGGATGCTTAAACAAGGCGGTTTTCCGGTGTACGTGACCGCAAAAGCGGCCGTGCAAGGTATGACGAATGGGCTCGCACGCGATCTTGGCCCGTTCAATATCCGGGTGAACACGCTCGTGCCGGGCTGGGTGATGACGGATAAACAACGTCGCTTATGGCTCGACGACGCCGGCCGCCGCGCGATCAAAGAAGGCCAGTGCATCGATGCGGAATTGTTGCCCGTGCATCTCGCGCGCGCCGCGTTGTTCCTGGCATCGGACGACAGCAGCATGATGACGGCGCAGGAAGTGGTGATTGACGGAGGCTGGGCATGAAAGCGCATCTGCTGATTGACAGCAAATGCGCGCTGGGCGAAGGCGCGACGTGGTGCGCGGCGACCGGGCGTTTTTACTGGACAGATATTGAAGGCGAGCGTTTGTGGCGCTACGATCCACGCGATGCCAGCCGCGTTTGCTTCGACATGCCGGAACGACTTGCATGCTTCGCGTTATGCGCCGATGCTGATGTGCTGCTGCTCGGCCTCGCGTCGCGGCTGGCGTTTTTCGACTTGAGGACCGGCGCGATCGATACGATCACCGAGGTCGAGGCCGATTTGCCAACGCGTATCAACGACGGCAAATGCGACCGGCAAGGCCGCTTTGTATTCGGGACGAAACACGATGTCGCGAAGGCCGAGAAGATTGGCGGGTTTTATCGATTGAACCTGGATTTGTCGCTCGAGCGTTTGCCGCTCGGCGAGTGCGCGATCTCGAACAGCATTGCGTTCAGTCCGCACGGATCGCGCATGTATTTCTGCGATTCCCCGGCGCGCCAGATTCGCGTGTGCGATTACGATTCGTTCGAGAATCAGCGCGTGTTTGTCGAGTTGACCGACGCAAGCGGCGAGCCGGACGGTTCCGCCGTTGACCGCGATGGCGGCCTGTGGAACGCGCAGTGGGGCGGCAGGCGTGTGGTGCGTTATGACGTCGATGGCCGGGAAACTGAGCGTATCGACGTTCCGACCGCTCAGCCAAGCTGCGTCGCGTTTGGCGGCGCGCAGCTCGGCACGCTGTACATCACGAGCGCGCGCATCGGGCTGGATGCGCACGCGTTGCAGGACGACCTGCAGGCGGGCGCGGTGTTTATCGCGACGCCGGCGGCAAGGGGTATCGCCGAGCCGGTGTTTGGCGGGCAATGACGGCTAGATTGGGCTCGTTGAAGGACGGCTCCGGTGAGCGCCCCCGGAAACGCCATGGCGCGGTGGAGGAGTCGAACGCATGAACCGGGCGTCAGGCCCGCAAGCAGTCATCGCGCATCATGTTGCAAATAAAACACGAGGCGGCGTGCACGACGCGCTGCCCACATTTTCCCGGACACGCTGAGGTTTTGCGCCACGGCCACGGGATCGTTCGCCTCTCGGAGACAAGCACATGACCGTTGCACGTTCAGCAGCAGGCCCCAAGACCCCGCCGGCATCGTCCCGTCCCGCACCGACTACCCGCCGTTCGAAGCTTGCAGCCGCGACCGAGCCGTCGGTTCGTCCGGGGCCGGCCACGTCTGTCGTTGCCATGGGCGGCGCGGGCGTCGACGGTTGCATCACGCTCGCCAACGCGCAATTGCGCCTCGATATCGCGCCCGCGCTCGGCGGTGGCATCACGCGCTTTGACTGGCGCAGCGACGGCGCGCTCGTGCCGATCTTCCGGCCCTGCCTCGCGCCGAGTGCGGCCACCGATCCGAACGAACTCGCGTGTTATCCGCTGCTGCCGTATTCGAACCGCATCGGCGGCGGGCGCTTTCAGTTTCTCGGCCGCGGTGTCGATGTGCCGTGCAACCGGCCCGGCGAGCCGCTGCCGCTGCATGGAGACGGCTGGCTCGGCGCGTGGGATGTCGCGTCCGAGAGTTCGACGTACGTGCAGCTCAAGCTCGACCGACGCAATGGCAAGCCGTATTCGTATCGGGCGACCCAGTCGTTCATGCTCGATGCCGCGACGCTGGTGGTGACGCTTTTTATCGAGAATACGGGGCGCGAGACGTTGCCGTTCGGGCTCGGTTTGCATCCGTTCCTCACGCGTGAAGCCGATACCGAGTTGTCCGCTGCGGCCGATGGCTTGTGGCTTTGCGGTAATGACTTCCTCCCGGTCCGGCACGTGCCTGCGCCGCCCGCATGGCAATTCGGCGTGGCGTACCCCATGCCCGCCGCGATGGTGAATAACGCGTTCACGGGGTGGAGCGGGCGCACGAGCGTGATGTGGCCAAAGCGCCGTTTGTCGCTGACCATCTGCGCCGATACCGATTACTACGTGCTCTACGCGCCGGCGGGCAAGGATTTCTTCTGCTTCGAACCCGTCGATCACCCGATCAACGCAGTGAATCTGCCCGGCGGCGGCGCGGCGCACGGCATGACGGTGCTCGCGCCCGGCGAGAGCCTCACGCGCGAGTTCAGCTTTACCGTCGAACGATCTGGGGAAGCGAAGCGGCGTGGACGGCCGAAGCAGCCTGCGGGGCAAAAAGCACGCAAGGCGGCCGCGACGGTTCGATAGCGCCTCGTTTGCGCGGGTTAAAATGCGCGATCGCTTATTTGCCCTCTCGCCCCGGATGCCCATGTCTTTTATCGAATCGCTCAGCGCCGCGTGGTCGCGGACCCAGTCGCTACTCTGTGTCGGGCTCGATCCGGAGCCTTCCCGGTTTCCGGGCGCATTCAACGGCCACGCCGATTCGATCTTCGATTTCTGCCGCGAAATTGTCGACGCGACTGCCCCGTTTGCTTGCGCTTTCAAGCCGCAGATTGCGTATTTTTCCGCGCATCGGGCCGAGGATCAGCTTGAGCAACTGATTGCGCATATTCATGCTGAGCATCCTGGCTTGCCGGTGATCCTGGACGCCAAACGTGGCGATATCGGCAGTACCGCCGAGCAATATGCCATTGAAGCCTTCGACCGATATCAAGCCGATGCCGTCACGGTTAATCCGTATATGGGGTTCGATTCTGTTCAGCCGTATCTGGACCATGACGGGAAGGGCGTGATTGTCTTGTGCCGCACCTCCAATGTCGGTGGCTCGGATCTGCAGTTTCTTAGCGTCGACGGAACACCGCTTTATCAAGTGGTCGCGAAGCTCGCTGCTGAGAAGTGGAATGCCAACGGGCAGTTGGGATTGGTCGTTGGCGCGACGTTTCCGCGGGAAATTGAAGTGGTGCGTTCTATTGTTGGCGATATGCCGCTTTTGATTCCCGGTATCGGCGCTCAAGGTGGCGATGTCGAAGCGACTGTTCGCGCCGGACGGGATTCTTCTGGTAAAGCGGGGATGCTGATCAACTCTTCTCGCGCGATTATTTATGCCGGGAAGGGGGATGACTTTGCTAGCGTCGCGGGTGAGGCTGCGCGGCGGACGCGGGACGCTATTAACGCGGTTGTTTGAGGGTTTGGACGCTCAGGCCGGCGCTATCCCTCTATAACCCTCTGTATTTGCTCCAGCGCCGCTTCGGTGGCGCCTTCCGCAGTGCAATCCACGATCTTTCGATTGTCGATGCTTCGCAGCCAAGTCAACTGGCGCTTGCATAACTGACGCGTCGCGAAGACGCCTTTATCGCGCATGGTCGGGTAATCGACTTCCCTGTCCAGATATTCCCAGACTTGCCGGTATCCCACGCAGCGCATGGATGGCATCGTCGGCGTGAGATCGCCGCGCGCGCGTAGCGCCTCGACTTCCTCGATGAGTCCAGCCTTTAGCATCTCGTCGAAGCGCTTCTCGATCCGCGCATGCAACACGCTTCTATCCGATGGCTCCAACGCGATCGGAACGAATTCAGGCTCGCTTTCTTGGGTTTTTTTCGGATCTTTCAATATGGCAGACAGGGTTCTGCCCGTCAGTATATGGACCTCCAACGCGCGCTGGATCCGCTGCGAATCGTTGGGTGCGAGCCGCGCCGCCGTTTCTGGATCAACAAGCATTAATCGCGCGTGCATTGCCGGCCAGCCGTCTCGCGCCGCTTCTGCGTCCAGTTCAGCGCGGACATCTGGATTCGCCTCGGGCAGATCGTTTAATCCACGTGTCAAGGCCATGTAATACAACATCGTCCCGCCGACCAATAGCGGGATCCCGCCGCGTTGCTCAATTTGCGCGACAAGGCGTAATGCATCGTTCCTGAATTGCGCCGCCGAATACGACTCGGTCGGATCGATGATATCGATCAGATGATGCGGCGCCAGCGCGCGTTCTTCTTGCGTTGGCTTCGCGGTCCCTATATCCATGCCGCGATAAACGAGCGCCGAATCCACACTGATGATTTCCACCGGCCGACGCTGCGCAAATGCCAGAGCAGCAGCGGTCTTTCCGGATGCCGTCGGTCCCAATAAACACGCAACCCGACACGCAATACGCCGCGCGCTCATTGGCCGCGCATGAAAAGTCGATCGAGATCGCCAAGCGTTAGCTGGAACCAGGTCGGGCGGCCGTGATTGCATTGATCGCCACGCTCGGTGGCTTCCATCTGGCGCAACAGCCCGTTCATCTCGTCCAGCGTCAGCCGCCGGTTCGCCCGCACTGCGTGATGGCACGCGAGCGTGCCCAGCAATTCATGCTGGCGCTCGGTCAACACCCGCGAGCCGCCGTAAGCCTGCAAATCTGAAATCACCGCGCGCGCCAACGACTGCAGATCGGCATCTTTCAAGAGAGCAGGAACTGCCCGGATCGCGATCGACCCCGGCGACAGAATCGCCAGATCGAACCCCAACGCGTCCAGCACTTCGCGCTCTTCCTCGACCACGCCCATCTCTACCGCATCGACGGTCATCGTCACCGGAATCAGCAACGGCTGAACCGCGATTGTCCGGTCAGCGAGCGAGTTCTTGAACTGCTCGTAGAGGATGCGCTCGTGGGCCGCGTGCATGTCCACGATGATCAATCCCTGCGCGTTCTGCGCCAGCACGTAGATGCCGTGAATCTGGCCCAGCGCGAAGCCCAGCGGCTGCTCAACGGCCCCTAGATCCGGCGCACCCGGCATCGCGGCGTAGAGCGGCGCGCCGGCCTGCTTCGGCGAGTCAGCGTCGGAGCTAACGCTGGCGGCGAGCGTCGTGCCCTGCGGCGTGCCGGCATTCACGTCGCGGCGACCGAATAGTGCGTCGTACAGCGCCAGCGGCTGCGCGACCGGCAGATTGCCCTGCGTCATCCGCGATTGCCGCAGCCAGTTCGTGCCGTTGTCGGTCTTCTGCCCCGAACCCGGCGTCGAATCGCTGCTCGGCGTACCGAGACCTGCGCCCGCGTAAGGCCGTGCGCTAAACGATGCGATTCCCGTCGGCTGCAATTGCGCGGCGTGGCCACCGGCCGTCGTTTCCGGCGATGCTCCCGCGTTGCGCGCTAGCGCCCGCTGAACGGCATGAAACACATATTGGTGGATCGAGCGCGAATCGCGGAAACGCACTTCGATCTTCGACGGATGCACGTTCACATCGACGGATTCCGGCGGCAGGTCGAGGAACAGCACGTACGACGGATACCGGTTGCCGTGCAGCACGTCCTCGTACGCGGCGCGCACGGCGTGCGTGAGCAGCTTGTCGCGCACGAAGCGCCCGTTGACGAAGAAGTACTGCTGGTCGGCGCGGCCGCGGCTCGCGGTTGGCAAGCCAGCGCAGCCATACACGGCGAGCGGTCCGGCGCGCTCGTCCAGCGGCAGATGGGCGGTGGCGAAGACATCGCCGAGAATTTTTGCCACGCGCGTGGACGGGTCCGACGCGTTCCAGTGCTCGACGGCCTTGCCGTTATGAATCACCGAGATCGCAATGTCCGGCCGCGCCAGCGCCACGCGCCTGATCACTTCGAGGCAATGCCCGAGTTCGGTCTGCTCGCTTTTCAGGAATTTGCGGCGCGCGGGGGTGTTGAAGTACAGCTCGCGCACTTCCATGGTCGTGCCGATAGTCCCGGCCGCCGGCGAGATCGCGCCGGTCTGGGCATCGATGCGGGTGGCATGCGCGCACGAGGCCGTCCGGCTGGTGATGAAAAGCTCCGCCACCGATGCAATCGACGCCAGCGCCTCGCCGCGAAACCCGAGCGACGCCACGGCTTCGAGCTCGGCGAGCGAGCGGATCTTGCTGGTGGCGTGGCGCAACAAAGCCAAAGGAAGTTCGGCGGGCGGGATGCCGCAGCCATCGTCGACGATCAGGATCCGCTTGACACCGCCTTCATCGAGCGTGATCCGCAAGCTCGACGCACCGGCGTCCAGTGCGTTCTCGAGCAGCTCCTTCACCACGGACGCTGGCCGTTCGACCACTTCGCCCGCCGCGATCTGGCTGATCAGCTGGTCGGGCAGCGGCTGAATGGCGCGCGGCAAGCGCCCGACGACGGCGGCGGGGTTAGATATCGTGTCGGATGAATCGATGAGATCGGGCATGGCGAAATTATAAAGCTTCGCGCCCGTGAACGATTTCAGCGCGCTCCAGCTTAGCCGCGAAGCACGTTCTCATCGGAAATCGCGCTTCATTCCACCCGCTCCGGTGGGGAAAAGCGCTCGGATCCGCGCCAAAACCGGTGCTTGAACTAAGCGTGCGCTAATTTTACGCGGGCGACTTTCGGTATCATGACGCGACTGTTTTGATCGCAACGATGTGCCCGCGCATTCACGCTGCCATTGCTCATTTCACTCATTCCACTTTGATCGAGGCCTCATTTGGATACGCTGCTGTCATTCCTGAGTCTTATTCTCCACATCGACAAATCGCTCGGTTTTTTCATCCAGCACTACGGCGCCTGGGTGTACGCCGTGCTGTTCCTGATCGTGTTCTGTGAAACCGGGCTCGTGGTGCTTCCGTTCTTGCCGGGCGACTCGCTGCTGTTTATCGGCGGTGCGTTTGCGGCGAGCGGATCGATGGATCTTGGCGCGCTGATCGTGCTGCTGCTGATCGCGGCGGTGCTCGGCAACACGGTGAACTACTGGATCGGCCGCGCGATCGGCCCCAAGGTCTTCGATACCCACATTCCCGTGCTCGAACGTTTCCTCGATCGTGAAGCGCTTCGCAAGACGCAAGGCTTCTACGAGCGGCACGGCGGCAAAACCATCGTGCTCGCGCGTTTCGTGCCCATTGTGCGGACGTTCGCGCCATTCGTGGCGGGCGCATCGACGATGAACGCATCGCGCTTTCAATTGTTCAACATACTCGGCGCGCTGATCTGGGTGTTGCTGCTCGTGCTGCTCGGTTATTTCTTCGGCAATATTCCGTTCATCCGCCAGTATCTGAATGTGATCGCGCTGGTCGGCGTGTGCGCGGCGATCGTGCCGATTGCGCTGGGCGCGTTGTGGAAGGTCATGCGGCGTAAAGCCAGCTAATAAAGAAAGTGTGGATGGAACCCAACAGGCCGCTCTCGAGCGGCCTGTTGTTTGGCGCTTCGCGCCGCGGTGTTCGATTGAGCGCGTGAACCGCGCTTAATTCAAGTCTTCAATCCGGCTGCGCGTTACGCCGGAAAGTTCCCAAGCCGGCCATTGTGTCCGGCGTCGTTTTTCGCCCTTTCCCGACGTAAGAGACTGTTGCAACGCATGCAACGTTCCCTAGGACTGCGCCTATCCAAAGTCTTATCTCATCCTCATAAAGTATGTCCTGACGCTAGGTGCGACGCGCAAAACCTCTTAAAGCTTCCTCGTTATTTCGCCGCCGCCTGTTGACCTCCGGGACCTGTTCCTGACGGGTTCAGAGCCATATCGAAGCGCCGATTCGGAATGTTCCGAACCGGTTTCCAGTCAAGAAGCTGGACATATTTTTAGGAATACAGATCATTATGAACAAGTCATTCCTTCCTCGTCGCCCTCCAGAAACCTGAGCCGCCATCCGCCGCCAAGCTCGGCCGGGCACGGATCAATCCGGTAGTGGTAGTTAGGCATGGATTTTCCCTGTTCTCCGGTTCAGGCGGACGACCCGGCGGGCTGCAACGGAATTACGTCTGGCTGCCCGCGTTGCTCGGCAAGGCTCAGCTCGTAGTTGCTCTGTAAAGTCATCCAAAACCGCGCGGTACTCACTCCCGCTCGCTCGAGACGCACAGCTAGGTCAGGGCTAATACCCGCGTGTCCATGAAGAACTCGCGAGAGCGCCGTGCGCGACATCCCAAGCCGGGTTGCGGCGTCCGTAACTTCGATCCCGAGCGGCAACAAAACGTCTTCGCGCAACAGCTCGCCGGGATGTGGATGATTTTTCATCATGGCGTTCATTTTCCTCAGTGATAGTCCTGATAATCGACTAGCTCGACGTCGGCAGCGACAAAGCGGAACGTGATGCGCCAGTTCCCATTGACCCATGCCGACCAGTATCCTTTCAATTCACCCTTCAATGGATGAAGTTTGTAGCTGGGCTGATTAAGTTCGGTCGGCGAACTGGCAGCATCGAGCGCCGCCAGAATACGTAACACCTTCGGCGCGTGCGCCGCTTGGATGCCACGTGCTGACCCTGTTCGGTAGAGGACTTCAAGTCCCTTGTGGCGAAAACTGATTATCATATATAAAGTGTAGCGCGTATCGCTACGCGCATCAAGAATTTTTGATTGATGCTGGACGCTGGCGCAATTCTTGAACGCGATGGTTTCAGTGCGCGTTCGGAATTCATCGGCGGCTAGCGGATCGAAGCCTGCGGCATCGGGTCAGGACGCAGTAGCGATTGGCGCGAACGCTGTGGCCTCAGGCAGCAACTCGGTGGCGCTCGGTGCGAATTCTGTTGCCAACGAAGCCAACACGGTATCCGTAGGCTCAGCCGGCAACGAACGCCGCGTGACGAATGTGGCGTCGGGCGTGAGCGGCACGGACGCGATCAACATGACGCAGATGAACCAGTTCCGTAGCGACGTCGGCGCCAGCCTGACGGCCTTGCAAAAGGCGGCATACGGTGGCGTGGCCGCGGCCATGGCGATGCCGAACTCCACGCCGAGCGGTCCCGGCAAGACGATGGTGAGCGCGGGCGTGGCGAACTACAAGGGCTATAGCGCGATCGGCGCGGGCGTGCCCCATCGTTCACTCAATGGCCGCTGGGTTGTGAGTGTCGCCATCGCAGCGACGCGTGCGTGCTCATGCTGACTACGAGTTCTGATCGAAGGACTTTAGAAGGCTGAACGTGCTGTAGCGGTTGTAAAAGAGAAAGGGCGGTCCGCATAGTCGGATCGCCTTTTTTTATTGGCGCGGCGACAGGTCCGAAGTCGGTCCGTGCCTTCGCCGTGAAAACGTAAAAGGTTAGAATGCCAAATCTTGAAAGAGCGGGAATCGAGCGGCTAGCAGGAACGATTCCGGCTAATCATGAACAGATGTTAAATGTCTTATGCTGGCGAAGAGCAAGGTGGGACAGTCATGCGGGAACAAGCAGGAATGTTGCGTCGTCTGAAGTTGGCGGTGATAGCGGTGGGTGTGGCGGCGCTGGTGAGCGGCTGCGGGATTTTTGGCTGCGGCGGCAGCGCGACGAACGGTGGGGCTTTCGGCGGATGCGGAGCCGGCATGCGGTTCTGAGCGCCCAGGCGCACCCCGGAAATATCGATAACAGGAAGTCAGGGAAAACGGCAAGCATGGCGGTATCGCGTTCAGGTAATTCAGGATGGGCCGTCATCGGCCGGGTGGGCGTGCTGGGCGCGCTCGTTTCCATCGGCGTGGCGGGGTGCTCGTCGGCGCTCACGCCCGCGCCGATCGTCGAGCGGTCGACGGGCGGCGGAGCACCGCCCATCGTGCTTCCCACCAGTCCGCCGGGCACCCTGTCCGCCGCGGGTGGGGCCGCCATCGCGCCGCCGGTGCAACCGGAAGCCGGGCCGGGGTTTTATCGCGTGAAGCCCGGCGATACGCTCTATGGCATCGCGCGCGCGCAGAAGCAGCGCCCATCCGATCTCATCCAGTGGAACAACCTGCCAGAGAGCAAGCAGGTCAACATCGACCAGTTGCTGCGGGTTGCGCCGCCAGGCAGCACGCCTTCGGGTACAACCGCCGCCAGTACCGATGACCGGAGCAAACAGGCGTCGTCGGCTGCGGGATCGAAGTCGGGGCCGCCCGTTATCGGCGCGCCGGCGGCTGCGGCGAACAACAACAGCGCGCCCGACACCAGCACGCCCGCGATCAGTTCGAAGGGCGCGTGGTTGATGTGGCCCGCACAAGGCGAGGTGATCACGAAGTTCGGCGAGGGCGGCAGCAAGGGTATCGACATTGGCGGCAAGCTCGGCGAGCCGGTGAAAGCCGCCGCAGCCGGACGGGTCGTCTATGCGGGCAGTGGCTTGCGCGCGTACGGGCAGATGATCATCGTCAAGCACGGTAACGACTTCCTCACGGCCTACGCGCACAACAGCAAGCTGCTGGTGAAGGAAGGCGACGCCGTGCGCCAGGGCGCGCCGATCGCGGAAATGGGGACGGGACCGAGCAATAAGCCGCTGCTGCACTTCGAACTGCGCAAGTCGGGGCAGGCCGTCGATCCGGTTCCATCGCTCAAGAAGGCGGGATGATGAATTGCGTGCGCAGCGTGCGCGCAACCAGAGGGCTGCGGACATGAATCGACTTATGAAGCGACTCATGCTTGTCGCCGCTTGCACGGCTGCCGTGTTGCTCACCGGCTGCAATGACCAGCAGAGCGAGGACGCCATGAACAAGTTGAAAGCGTTGTTCAACGCCGTCAAGCCGGACACGTTGTTGCTCAAGGATCTGACGCCCGGCGTGACGACCGAGGCGCAGATCCGCGATCAGATGGGCGAGCCGGAGACGGCGAGAAACTACACGGATGGTTCGAAGCGTCTTGAATATCCGCGCGGTCCGGCGGGGACGAACACCTATTTTGTCGACATCGATGCAAACGGCAAGTTCGTCACGGTCACGCAGGTCCTGACGGCGGAAAACATCGCGAAGGTACGCCCGGGCATGACACAGGACGAAGTGCGCCGGCTGCTGGGCAAGCCGACGACCATCGCGGAATATCCGCTCAAGAAAGAGCGCGTGTGGAGCTGGCATTGGGAAGAGGGCGGCGTGACACGCGATGCGATGTTCAACGCGCATTTCGGCCCGGATGGGATTGTGACGACCACGTCGCGATCCGAAGCGGAAGGTGGCGGCAAGCATTGAGCGTGGCACGGGGGTCTCGCTAAATCGATGCAGGATCAAAAATCAAAGCACGCGCATGAGCGCGAGGCACTGATGGCACTGATGGCACTGATGGCGCTCGCGGCGCGTCATCGCGCGGACCGGGCGAGGGCGCTGGAGGGGGGCGATGCGCTCGGGCAATGCGGGCGCGGTCATGCATGAGACGACGGCGTCAGCGCGGCGGGCGGTTGATATCGGCGCTCTACGCGCATGCCGCTACGCCCCTGCACTGGGAATGCGCGTTCGGGCATACCTGGGATACATCGTCGGACGAGGTGACACGACACTGGTGCGGGCAGTGCACGCGCCGAGGCGTGTACGACCCGGCGCGTGCTCTAAAAACCTTACCGTAGCCACGCGCAAATTATTTTCGAATCATCCGGAATAGACGGGAAAAAAATGGGTTCGCCCTAGTACCAACCCGTTAAATACTCTGGAGTCGAAAATGAAAAAGATCGCCCTGTTCGTGATGTGCGGTGCTGTTCTTGCATCGTCGAGCGCATTTGCTCAAGCTCAAGGCCTGACCCGTGCCGAAGTCCGCCAGCAACTTGTTGAAGCGCAGCAGAACGGCTCACAACTCGTTAGCAATGCTTCGTATCCGGATGTGGCACGTATCTACACGAACCAGGTTGCGCAGGCCAAGCAGGGCGCTTCGGCATACGGCGGCGTGGCGGCAGGGTCGAGCGCGAGTTCGGCGCGCGTTGCGATCGGCGGTAGCCCGAGCCACGAAGCCTGTGTGGGACCGGTTAGCTTCTGCAATATCTATGCAGGTTCTTGATGGTTGCACGGACAGCTCGTTCATGCTCAGCATGAGTCGCGGGTCGTCCTTGCGTGATTTATCGCAGAAGGATCAATTGAGGTACGGTGTCCGCGCCACACCAGACAATCGCGTTTTGTCCATGTCGCGCGCCGAGTTG
The DNA here is from genome assembly GCF_001028175.1 of Caballeronia mineralivorans PML1(12). Taxonomy (GTDB): domain Bacteria; phylum Pseudomonadota; class Gammaproteobacteria; order Burkholderiales; family Burkholderiaceae; genus Caballeronia; species Caballeronia mineralivorans. The sequence continues at coordinate 1,011 of NZ_AEJF01000022.1, read as the reverse complement.
TTTCGCCGCGTCCAACGCTAAGCCCAGGATCAGGAAGCTCGGTTCACCCGGCCATTGTCCCGACGGATGCTCGCCTATTCCTTCGATAAACCTTAAGCCCTCGCGGTGGAGTTCTTCTGCGAGCGCGGCTTGCCGGAGAGCATTGGACTCTGCATCGATCAACGCGCTAAACGGATTCGCCGCGGTCACAAACGCGCTGCGATCGACGCCAAAGGCCCGATGAAGTTCAGCGAGGGCGGGATTAGGAATCCCTATTCGCAGCGTCGCTGGGGCATCGCCCAGGACGCGATAATGCGTTTCCTCATAAGCCCGGAGTGTGTCCCGGTCGATGACCGAATTGCGCTGCACATCAATCTCCTTGCGCCAGCATGGAATCCGGTTGGGCGCGTCATCTTGACCTACGGGCCGACTGCATTCTGCGGAAATCGTATCAGACCGGAAACGTGCGCGAACGCGTGCGATTGTTTCGCGTGAATCGTTCGATAAACCCCCGGCACATACCAGAGTTCCACTATCCATTGTGCGTGCTGCCGAACACACCGTATTGATGTGACAAAGGCCGCTGTGTGGGCTACCGATCGCTCTGCGTGAATGTCCTGGGACTGGGGGTTCAGCACGTCGCCGGGCGCCTGTACGATGCTTGTTTAAATTGCACTTGAGCGCTCTGACAGGCGCTGTTATCGAGGGACATATGGATTCGCAGATGCTGGCGAAAGACGCCGTGAAGAGCACGCCGACTAACGTTCACGTTCACCTTTACTACGGCGTTGATCCGAGCCGGTATCGCAAGGACGAGAACGTCGGGTGCCTGTACGGGTACCATTATGCCGAGTCGGAATCGATGGCGCTTTCGTATTCCCAGGATCACCCCGAAGGACGTGTTCTCCGCACTATCCGACGCGGCTTGAAAGCGTTCCTTGGCTGCGATCTCATTCATGCGTTTCGCAACCGCGCAGCGTTGCTTGAAGCGGACGTGATCTGGACGCATACGGAGCGGGAATATCTATCCGC
>NZ_AEJF01000021.1 GCF_001028175.1 Caballeronia mineralivorans PML1(12) | reverse complement strand
CCACGATCCACGAAGCTTGCGCGAGGCCGTCGCTGGGTTGGGCGCGAATCCGGCAAGCACGACCGAGAGGATTCGCCGCGCGCAGCGGGAGTTGGTATCGAAGGATCTGACAACGCGCGGCTTCGCGCGGCAGCATGTCATGCTGACGTATCAGATGTTGCGCAATGAAGAGTCGAGCGAACGAGTGGAGCCGCTTGTAAGCGCTTAGTGTGCAGGTTGGGGGGTGGCTTATAGGAGCAGGCGCTTGGGCGTTTCATAAGTTCAGCGCGCAATTCGTGAAGCTGCTCCTGCCTGAAGGCGAGATCGACTTTGTCGTTTCCCCGAATTTGACGGACCCTGGATACGATCAATGGACCCTGCTTGATCGCGCGGTAAGAGCGGAGACCGCAGCCGAAATCGTAGTGAAGAAAATGTGGCACCGAGGTGATCGTGCGACTGCGCGTGATCTATTTGATCTGAGCCTCGTGATTGAGCGTGACCCGGCTGCATTGCTGGTGGCTGGGGAAGTTAGAGTAGAAAGATCAGGACAGCGGGAGCGGGTCCAAGTAGCACCAGGCCGAACGAAATATCGAACCTCCGCTGAGCGCTCCAACGGAAAAGGGCTCAGCGAAAGCTGAGCCCTTTTTGTCTTTGGTAGGCCGTACGGGATTCGAACCTGTGACCAACGGATTAAAAGTCCGCTCCAGCCGCACCACACTGCTTACCGTTAGACCACATTAAGCCACATTATCCCTATGAATCAAGGAGTTACGGCGATATGTGGTACGCTGGTCCCCTGTTAATCCACACGTAGAGTGCTTACAACACTGCTTACAACTGCAAACACGGGGGTCGGAATGAAACTGTCTACGAACGCAATAATTGACAAGCTGGCAGTGCCTACAGCCGGTTACGCCGTCTACTGGGACGACGCGCTGAAGGGGTTCGGGGTACGCGTGACAGCCGCAGGGAAGCGCACCTACATTTACCAAGGGCGTCCGAACGGCAAAACGCGGCGCATTACGCTGGGTGAGCATGGGGTGATCAAGCTCGACAAAGCGCGCAGCATGGCAGCGACCGAACGGGTCAGCATGCAGGAGGGTATCGACCCAGCGGAAGAGAAAAGGCAGGCGAAGTTGGCAGCGGAGCAAGCGGCTCAGGCCATCATTGCGAACGAGGTACAGGGTTGGACGCTGCGCGAGATCATGACCAAGTACCTCACGACCAAGCGCACCAAGCACGGTCCGCTGAAAGACCGCAGTAAGAAAGACATCGAGCGGCACATGGACACCAGCTTCGCAACGTGGGCGGACAAGCCGATTCGTAACATAACCACATCCCTATGCTTGGAGCGGTTCAACTACATTACTCAGTTCGGCATCAGCGTTGACGAGAAGAAGCAGCGCCCCGCACCAGCGCAGGCGAATCAGGCGTTCGTGTTGCTGCGTGCGCTGTGCAACTTCGCGTTCATCTTGACCGAGGACGACGACGAACCCTTGCTTCCGATCAATCCGGTCGCACGCATGTTCAAGCGCCAGAAACCGAACAAGGAAGAAGTTCGTACCGGTCGCATACCGAGCGATAAGATCGGTGCGGTGTGGTCAATGCTGCAAAAACGTCGCGTGGACGAGAACCCGGAAACACGCACGAGCGCTGACTATGTGTGTTTGCTGCTGCTCACTGGTTCCCGAGCGACAGAAGGTGCCACGCTCACATGGACCCGCTTCAGCGCCAAAGCTTCGACCTGGACTATTCCGTCTGCCATTGCGAAGAACCACAATGCCGTCACCTTGCCAATGAGCACGGTGCTGTGCGACATAATCGATGCGCGCCCACGCGTGGAGAAGAACAACCATGTGTTCGCGTCGTGGGGCAAGACCGGTCACATAACAGAAGCACGGGCAACCATGGACGCGCTTTCTGCCATTGCCGGTATGCACCTCACACCGCACGACCTGCGCCGCACGTTTGAGGACATCGGGAAAGCATGCGGTGTGGACGCAGACCAGCGCCGACAGCTCTTGAACCATTTGCCCAGCGACGTTCACGGCAAGCATTACGACAACAATCCGGACCCGCGAATCCTGGCACCGGCAGTCGAGCGCATCGCCGCATGGGTCGTTGAACAGAGCAAGTTAGCGGACGCGAAAGCGGCAGGTGAGCACGTGACAGAGCAAGCGGCGTAAATAATCATATGTAGGGCCAAATGAACGGCAAACACCGTTTTAAATGTGCGCTATAGTGTTTGTAGCGTAGTTGCTGGTAGCAGTTCAGTCATCAGCAGGGGCCTGCACGGGGCGCCTCAGTAAAGAAGTTCCGTCGCCATTCAGTCGAGTAGGTAAGCGCAAGCCTCCGCAGCTACGGAGTGAACCGCCGAGATGCTCGGACACCCCCATCAACGGGGCAGGTGACCACAGTTCCTTTAAAGATTCTTGGGAATGTGATCATGACTGCCACAAAGCTACTTACCCCTGCCGAAGCAGCAGCCTTCATGGGCTTCTCCATCCGAGCGCTTGAGTCTTGGCGCATTCGCGGTGAAGGTCCTCCGTTTATCAAGCTCCCGCGTGCTGTCCGCTATAGCGAAGAAGCGCTGCTCGCCTTTTTGGAAGCGTCCACGCGTACCGCTACAAAACAGACCGCTGCACAAGCTAAAGAAGCGACCAAAGTACGGTCAATCCGCCAGCCAGCCTAAGCGCACCCTTTATACGCAAAGGGTTGTCGCGCTATGCGCTCGCGCGGTAAGCCTGTATGTAACTTTTTTTGGATTGCTTTTATGAACGACGAATTGAACGAATCAAAAAAAGAGCCACCGGCAAGGGTGACTCAAATTGGATCGCTTATGAACGTGCCCAGTTTAGCTGGTAGCGCACATGGGCTTAACCTTGATACAGCGATCCCACAGCAGGCGCTACAGGCCGGTGCTGGTAAGTGCAGCACCCCAACAGGCGGCACCGTACCAGCATCGGCAGCAGCCGTGCATCAATCGCCCGCAACCGCTGTAGACGCGCCACTGTGGCCTGACGAAGCAAACCGCAAAAGCGAAATGCTGCTCCGCGCGGTTGAGGCAAACCGCGACGCCGAGAAATACAAATACGACCGCGAATTGGTTAAGCGCGGTCACAGCGTTGGCGAATCCGGGCCACGCGAACTGGTGATGCGCAATCTAAGCGGAGTAGTCATGAAAGCCATAAACTGGCTTTGGACTGGTTGGATACCGCAAGGCTACATCACCATCTTCGCAGGCGAGACAGGCGCAGGAAAGTCCAGCGTGCTGGCTGACATAACGGCAAGGGTTACCACAGGTGCAGCGTGGCCGGGCGAGCCGCCAGAAATGCTCCGCGCTCCCGCGCGTGTGCTTTGGCTTGGTAGCGAGGACGGCATCGAAGAACTTACCGTACCGCGCCTTCTGGCTTGTAACGCAAACCTCGTCAACGTCAGTGAAATCCAAGGCGTAACGCAGCGCGGCCAACGCAACACATTTTCGATGCAGGACGACATTGCAGAAGTATCGAAGGTGTTGAAAACGTCCCGTGACAACGGCGCCCCGTTTGCGATGCTTGTTATTGATCCGATCACCAGCTACCTCCCCGGGCAGAAGTTGCGCAAAGTTGACCTGAATGACGCTGGTCAATTACGCACAGTGTTGGAGCCGTGGCTTGCTATCGCACAGGAACACAGTCTCGCTATCGTCTGCGTGACCCACTTCATGAAAGACGAAAGTCGGAAGATGCTGCATCGGGTGCTAGGGTCCGCGGCATTTGTCCAAACGTGCCGCAGCTTGTGCGCAGTCATTGCTCGTCCCGAAGAGGGCATGTATGCCAAGACGCTGATGCAAGTAAAGGTCAATTTACCTGAACACCCGGGCGGCGCGTGGAAGTTCACCACAGTGAAGGTGGAGGTCGGCAAGGATGCCACGAACGGCAAGGTCATTACGGCAACACGACCGAACTGGGAAGAGCTGGATGAGACGCTCACTCCCGAAGCGGTGGTCGGCGGTGCACGCGGTCCAGTCAGTCAGTACTCCGCTGGGTTCGGGCCGTGGTTGAAGGACTTCTTTCGGGACGTCGCAGGCAACATGCCCAAGAAGGTGGACGACGTTCGGGCAGCGGCAATCGTCAATGGTAAGGCGACAGACCGATGGTGGGCGGATCACAGCCACAAGTATTTGGAGAAGCGGAACATGAGAGGTGTTTGGTACTGCCGACCGAAAAGTGCTGCTAATGAAACTATGTAATGTGGTGGTAGTGGGTAAGGTGGGGAAACTGCGGAAACTATGTAATGTGGGGGCACTTCCCCACCACCCACCACCACACACCCTACATAGTTTCGTTACGTGCGCCCGCGCGTTGTTCCACATTCCATCTATCGTAGAGAGTCCAAATGAGCCATCTTTGGTTGAACATACCCGCTGAGATACGCGCCTTTCCGCAGTGGTGCGTTGGCGCTCCTGTAAATGATGAGAACGGGCCGAAGCGCCCGTTGAAGCTGGACGGCACCAACGCGTCGTCTACGAACCCCAGCCATTGGGCGACGTTCGACAATGCCGCATGCGCTGCATATCGCATGACAAAGCAATCCGGACGTCAGCACCTTATCGGATTCATGCTGACCGCGAATGACCCGTTTGTCGTAATCGACTTGGACAACAAAGTCAAGAATCCAGCGACAGAAGAAGAGCTTTCTCGGTATTCCAAGATCATTCAAATATTCGATAGCTATACTGAATTGAGCGCCAGCGGACGCGGTGCACATGTGGTCATAAAAGGCCCGGTTGGTGCTGGTCACCACAGGGACAAGATCGAAGTGTATTCGCAGCAACGCTTCATGGTGATGACGGGTGACGTTGCCCGATCCTCGCCTGTGCACCAGCGTGACGAACTGCTCACGTCGTTGATCGCACAAATCTCCGCAAAGGACCAGCAAGCAAATCCGAGCGTTCTCGACGACGATCCGATGCCAGACATTGCTGAAGACGGTGCGGTGTATGACGCTGCAAGCGGTGACACGTTGAACGGAGAGAAGTTCCGCGCGTTGTGCACCTTTACCGCATGCGAGGGTGAAGGTGACAAGAAGGTGCACGGGTCATATATCCAGTACGGATACCCATCACAGTCGGAAGCAGACTTAGCTCTCATCTCAATGTTCTGGTTCTGGAGCAAGCGCTTAAACGACGGGCGCGGCAGCGCAACGCAAGTCGTTCGTCTGTTCCAGTGCACCGGGTTAAGCAAGCGCAGCAAGTGCACGGAGTCATACATTCGTCGCACTCTTGCAAAGACAGCAAACTCGCAACTGATTGATTACGCGGAAACGCACTTAGAAGGATTGATTGCGAACGAACTGGCGGCAGCTTTAGCAAGGTTGGCGCAACCCGCGTCCATCGTTGTACCGGGCAATTGAACTCGGGTTGCTGCCGTTGCTGCGCCCTTGCCGCCACCAGCGCAGGGGCAGCGCACTGCAACCGCCCCACGGGCCTGCATTAAAGCTCGGGCATTTAAGCGATAGATTGAAGACCAACGGACTAATAGGACTTTGGTTTTTAAATATAAATGCTTGAATTATTGTATTAAATTAATAGCCGCCATAAGCTGTAAGCCAACACGGTAACTTTCCGGTCAATTAATAAGGAGTATTAACCATGCCTACGCCAATGGAATTCATGGAGCACCTTGCCAACGCTGGCAAGGACCAAGCACCCGTCACATACACGGATGTGCCGGTGAGCTATCACCCGCTCAACATCGACAGTATTGAAGGCGTGGATGAAGAAACCGCGCCGTACGTGAAACCGGCGAAGGAAGCGCTGGCGCTCGCATATGTGACGTTGAACCAATTGAACGAAGCACGCAGAGCGCTCGTAAACGACGAGTCGCTGACCGAGGGCGCGAAGTTGCTGAAGCTCGCGGACTTCGCAGGCAAGCATCAGGAAACGGTCTCGCGCAAGTTCGACGCGGTGCATCAGAACCTGACAGCGGGAATTAATGATCTGGAACGGCAGCTTAACGCGCCTGTGGCCGAGGCAGCGCGAATTAGCCCGTTCGCGCCCGACATTCGCAATCATGTTAAGGCGTTGAGCTTTGACAAGCAACACGAGTGGATCAACGAAATGATCAAAAAGGACGACCGCCAGAGCCTCAATGCCGTGCTGGGTGCACCAGCGTTTCTGTCTGGTCTGACTGACGAGTGGCAGAAGATTCAAGCGAAGCGTTACCACAAGGCCATGAACCCGGGACTGACCACACGGTTGGACGTCATGATCAAGGCGCGGGAAAAAATCGAGACGGTGGGCGCGCAGTTTGTGCACACAGACGTCGAGAAGTCCTTAGGACATAAACATGGCTGGCGCGAAGTGCAACGCCTCCGTGCAGTGAAGGTCACGGCCAACGACCCGTTCAAGTTCTAGACCTAGATTTGGATCAAGCCTAGGGAAGATACGAATATTTTCCCAGTATTTAAATTGAAAAGAGAGGTCCACATGGCAGCACTTCCCACGCAGTACAAGCCCGGTCAAACGGGAAACAAGCGGGGGCGTCCACCGGGCGCTAAGAACCGGTCAACAGAGATCGCGAGGGCGCTTGCGGACCAAGGCTCGGCCATTGCCAAGGTGGTAGTGGATGCAGCGCTGGCGGGTGATATGCAAGCTGCGACGCTGGTCATGTCCCGCTTGTACCCGGCGCTGAAGGCGCGCTCGCAGGTTGTGCAGTTTGATTTGGACACGACCTTGCCGCTGGTTGAGCAGGCGCGGCAAGTTTTACAGAGCGTCGCCAATGGCGTGCTCGACGCTGACACCGGTAAGCAGCTTATCGACACCATCAACTCCTTCGGCAAGCTGCGCGAGATAGACGAGATGTCTGCGCGCGTGATGGAACTCGAACGGTTCTTGTTCGATACCGTTACGGCGGGACACCAAGGCATGGAACGAATCACAATTGAACAGGACACGAAATCATGAAACCTACTTGGACGCTGCCGCGTCACCACATGTGGGAACTAGGTATCGATCTGGACTGGACTAACTATGTACCAGACGCTTGGCGTATCCGCATCGGCTATATCACTGTCTACGTGTTCCGGGAAGCAGGCGAGACGCGAGACGCGGTGCTAGATCGTGCGTTGGTTTGCGTGCAGTACCTGCGCGAGCAGAAGGGCATGGGGCTGCGAAATTTTGACCACACTGCACTCTACGGTGAGGTGATAGACGGCATACACAGATTCAACCGCACGAAATTTCAGCGCGTCTATGGTAAGCACGTGTTCGTGGATCATGCTGAATACCTTTGCAGGGCATATCTGTATGGCCGCAACTATGTGGAAACGGACGAGATAGCAGCGTGGCGCAAGGACGCAGCGGACAACGTGCACCGCGTCGGGTATCCCGTCCTTTGTAAACCTGACCAATCGTTGGCTGAACATACCTTCAGCGACACCGCAGCATTGCGCCGCGCGCAGGTAGACGCACTGCTCACCATCGCTAGCCCGGTCAATACGGCATGCCCGGAGATGCGCAAGGAAGCGTTGCTGCAAGTGGACGCCATGTGTGGTCAACAGGAGGCAGCATGAAGACCCGGAAGTACTTGTTTAAGAAGATCGGTCAGTTGGAGAACAACTTTGACAACGCTACTATCATCACTATGAGCGGTGAAGTGAGAGAGAAGCCCCGGGAAGAGATGATGGCATGGCTTCTTGCTTTAGCGGACCCTGCCGGTAATGCTTCGGATCGGATACGAACTACTGCGATGTTCCTCATTGGTCAGTTCTTGGTCGATGAAGAAGCGGCCAAGCATCCTGAACGTGCGATCGGTGGCGTTATGACGGTTCCTGCCATTGCCAATATCGACGAGTGGGAACGAGCTGCGTCGGCCGATCAACAACGGTTGTTATCACAAGCCGGAGACTACACGGGCCCTTATGTTCCGCCAACCAACACGCCACCGGAACGCTCCACTGGCTTGTCAGAAGCAGAACTTGAAGCCATCGCAGGGACGAACGGTGAGTTGCAGATATTGACCGCCCAGCAGAGACTCAATCGGGACTTAGCTGATGCAGAAACGAGCCGCGTGAGAAAGCAGGAACGGCAGGAGCAAGAGCGGGTGGATCAAGCTCGCGTGGATGCGGAGAACGCACCAGCGCCAAAAGCCAAAGCGAAAGCGAAGCCACCGCGCAAGGTCCAGCAATTCGAAGGGCTTCCCAAGGACATTGTTTAACCACAGGAGCAAGCTATGGCGGCAGGAATTCAATGTTGGGATGCGTCGGGAAACCTAGTGGTGGACTTCACTACTAGGTTGGCGCGAGTTATCGGTTCATTTCGTTGCGACGGAACTAATCAGTCACACCCTGACGGTAGATTAGCCGCAGGAACCCCGTTTTACGCATTCCAACCGGAGAACATTTGGGGTTTTATCAACATGGATGTCAGTCGCCCAATTTTTGCAATCGATAACAACGGCATCTCTTGGTCGTATTCACCGGGCGCAGGTGGCCATAACACAAAGATTAAAGGCACTGTGTTTTACGGCGTGTGGTGATGCCTGCTGGATTCCAACTCGCAGTTCAACTTTATTAGATAGGAATACATATGAAACGACGTCTACTTTCTCGGGCAATGCAAGCGGCGTTGTTCTATGCACGCAAGCAGCGTGCGGAGCGTGCGGCCTTGGCAGAAGCAGCCAAGTAAGCAGCAGTTTATTTTCACCAACCAACAGGAGTTTGTATGAGATACGAAAGCAGCAATTACGAAGATTACGATTCGCACCCGTTTGAGACCGAAGACGACGCAGGGCAGCGCGTGGCGAACGAAGAGGCAAGGATCGAGCGCAAGCAGCGTGACGCGAGTGCGGAGATGGTGCGGGATTACCTTTCCGTTCAGCTTGAGAATAACGCATGGGCTGCCGCCGCCCATGCGCAAGGCATTGGCAGGGAGCCTCAACAGCACATGAGTCCGCTTGACCAAGCGCTGCGTCACCGTCGTCCATCGCGCCGTGACTATCGCTAACACCAATCGCGCAAACGACAAAGCCGCATCCGATGAAGGGTGCGGCTTTTTATTTGACCACAGGCTGCACAGGCCGACGCTGCGTGCGGGTGCCGTGTTGGTAGCGGCAGTGTGGTGAGCGCAGGTTGTGGGGCCGCACGTTGCGCGCACGCTGGCGATCCCAACGTAGGCGGCTACGGTAGGTCAACGATGCGGCAGTACTTGTACAGATTGCTCTTATCAATAAACTTTGCTTTCAAACTTCCTTCTGCCGGGTTGGGAGCCCAAACGCCCCGTACCTCGTCTTGATCTGCAAAAGATGGACCTTTAAGGAACGCTGGGTGGATACCAAGATTCGCACGGTTCCATTCTTCTGTCCGCTCGTTGTACGTCACTGGCCCTGCACCTACGCGCGATACAGTACAAAGGGCGGCGAGGGCGACGCCCAGCTCTCGAAAGAACGCTCCTACGTTCGTTATCTCTACGCATGTGTCCGCACCGTCAATCCGAGACATTGCCTTTCGGCTTTTCTCACGGGACGCGCACCACACGTAACAGTCCGGATGGTCGATTGGCCGGACGATGGATAACCCGCTAAAGGTAGCGCTTGCACCCTCGGCAACTTTGAAGACACCTAGTTGGGCCATCGCGTCGCCGCTCGCGGCACCACCGACAAACGTTTCTGGCTCGTCAAAGCTTGCGCGGATTTCCTTCTTGCCTTCCTCGGGATCGGAGATCCCCGGTCCGTGTTCCAACGATCGGAAGTCATGCAACGTTCCGACGCGTGTGTTACCCACCGTGACCAGCGTATCTGCCCAACGGCGCGAAAGGTACTTGTACATACGGGGTGGCAGCGCCATCGGTGCGCGCGCGATTTGGGGTGTGCTACTTGTGAGACGCGGTTGCCGCGAGAGACCGTTCATCAGATCGCATGCCATCTCGGAGGGAGTTTTGCGCCCATTCTGATTCTTTGTCATTGTTTGCTCAGGACCGGAGGCAGCGAAAAGTTACAACCAAGTTACTTCTGGCTTTTAAAGCAAAAAGCCCAACCGCGAACGGTTAGGCTAAGTGCTTGATTCTACTGCAATATCTTTGGTAGGCCGTACGGGATTCGAACCTGTGACCAACGGATTAAAAGTCCGCTGCTCTACCAGCTGAGCTAACGACCCAAAGAGCCGAAATTATAGTCACATCGACCGTAAGTTGTCAACGGAGTGCGAAAACGCAGCGCATCACGAACCAACAAAACAACCCAAAGAAAAAGCCCGTAGCAACCACGCTACGGGCTTTTTCAACGAGAGGCGCGGAGATCTGCTTCGCTTACTTCACTTGCGACATTTTGCTTTCAGCCGACTGCGCGGCTTCCGTTCCGCCGTACTGCGAGATGACCTGATCCAGCGTCTTTTTCGCAGCGGCTTTTTGACCTTGCTCGATCTGGTTGTTCGCGATTGCGAGCAGCGCGTCGGGCGCTCGCGGATGCGTCGGGAAATTCTTCACCAGATTTTGCCAGGTTGCCGTCGAACTCTTGTAATCGCGCAGAGCATACTGCGCGTTGCCGAGCCAATACTGCGCGGTCGGCTGGTACGGGCTCTGCGGATACTTCGCCACGAACGTCTTGAACGACGCAGCGGCGTTCTTGAAATCGCCGCTTCGGAACTGAGTCGATGCCGCGTTGAACGCTTCAGTCTCGCCAGGCTGCACCGTACCTTGCACGCCATCCACCGTCTGCTGCTGCGGCTCGAACTTTTTCAGCCGGCCGTCGAGGTCGGTGTAATAGTCCTTCTGCTGCTTCTGCAACGTGGTCAACTGGTTGGCCATGTCCTCGTTCTGTCCCCGAAGCGTGGCGACCTGCTGATTCAACTGGTCGAGACGATTCGATTGATCGAGGATCGTGCGCTGAGCGGCGGACAACTGGCTAGCCAGGCTGTCCGTTTTCGTGCGCAAATCGAGCACCGCTTTACGCGCTTCATTGTCATCGAACAATGCCGCATGCGCCGTTCCGCCGACCACAGCCGAACCTAGCAAACAAGCAACTGCGACCGCGCGCAGCGAGGGGAAGCGATACCACATACGGCGACTCACCCGTGACTGGTTACGTTACTGTTGATAAGCGAGGTCAGCGCGGCGATTCTGCGCCCACGACGACTCGTCATGACCGGTAGCCTGCGGCTTTTCTTTGCCCAGGCTCACGGCTTCCATCTGCGTGTCGGCTACACCCAGCAACGACATTGCGCGACGCACCGCTTCAGCACGCTTCTGGCCCAGCGCCAGGTTGTACTCGCTCGTGCCGCGTTCGTCGGTGTTGCCCTGGATCAGCACGTGGCGATCCGGATGGCTCTTCAGATACTGCGCGTGTTGTTGCAGCAGCGGCTGGTAGTCGTCACGAACTGCGTAGCTGTCGAAGTCGAAGTAAATGCTGCGCTTCGCCAGCGGGCTGTTCGGATCGTTCAGCGGGTCGACATTGACCTGTTGAACTGCGTTCGCGTCGGGTTGCGTGCCGATCGCGCCTTTGTTTGCGCCTTCATCCAGCTTAACGCCTGAATGACATGCCGCCAATGCACCGACCATCGCCACTGCAAAGCCGATACGAATTTTAGACATCATGGTTACTCTCCTTGTGTGTTGCTGCTTAAGTTATTGCGTGAGGTTATTGCATGAACGGACCCCAGGACGGCTCGCGTACGCTGCCCCCCTGAAGCGACAAGACTTGCCGCGTACGACCGTCGGTCGACACAGCCGCCAACACGCCACGCCCGTTCACCTGGGTGGCGTAGAGGATGTACTGACCATTCGCCGCAAAACTGGGCGATTCGTCCTGCGTCGTGTCGGTCAGGCCGGTCGCCGTGCCGGACGAGAGGTCCAGCAAATACAGCTTGAAGCCGCCACCAACACGCGAAATGTACGCAATCTGCTTGCCGTCCGGGCTCACTCGCGGGCTTGTATTGTAATTGCCCGAGAATGTGACGCGCTGTGCCGAGCCGGCGCTTTCGCCGTTCGCCGACATCTTGTAAATCTGAGGCGCGCCGCCGCGGTCGCTCGTGAAATAAATCGAATTGCCATCGGGAGAGTAAGCCGGCTCGGTATCGATCGAGCTGCCCTGCGTCAGGCGACGCAAACCGCTACCGTCTGCGTTCACCTGGAAAATCTGCGTGTTGCCGGTAGTCGACAAGGCGACCGCAAGCTTGCGGCCGTCCGGCGACCACGCCGGTGCACTGTTATTGCCTTTCTGGTTCGACACGATCACACGCTTGCCTGTCGGCAGGTCGTGGATATAAACAACCGGTTTTTTCTTTTCGAATGAGACATACGCGACCTTGGTGCCGTCAGGCGACCAGGCCGGCGAGATGATCGGCTCGGGGCTCGACAGCGCGATGCGCGCGTCCTGGCCGTCGGAGTCCGAAATCTGCAACTGGTAACGGCCGCCGGTCTTGATCACGTAAGACAGGCGCGTCGCGAACACACCGCGGTCGCCCAGCAATTTGGCGTAGATGTAGTCGGCGACCTTGTGTGCGCTCATGCGCAAACCACTTTCCGGGCTGACGAGGGACAAGCCGCCCAGGCTTTCCTGCTTGACCGTATCGTAGAGACGGAAGCGCACTTCATACTGGCCGTTTGGCAGGCGATTCACGCTGCCGGACACAAATGCGTCGGCGCCTTTGGCTTTCCAGCTGCCGAGATCGACGGAATCGGTCTCAGACACCGGCGTTGAGCCCGCATCGATATTCGTAAACTTGCCGCTGCGCGCCAAGTCCTGGCGAACAATCGCGCTGATCTGCTGCGGCGAATTCGCTTCGTTGGCAAACGTGGCGGTGGCAATAGGAAACTGGGTCGAACCCACGCCTGTCACGAGCACATTCAACTGCGCCTGAGCGGCGGTACCCGCAGCGATCAGGCAGGATGCAACAAGCGTTTTCAGGCCAAGCTTCGTCATCAAACTCATGTATCTGGTTCCAGAAAAAGCGATTTTTAAACTATCGACGGCTGCAGAACAGACCGCCGGACGCACAATTCGTTCCCGTTAAGGCCCAATGCGCGCTGTCGTTTTACCATGTCCGTTCAACCGCCCGCCGGACGCAATGTGATCGTAAACGACGAAGGCGCCTGGCCGTTGGTGTCTACGGGCATCGGGTCCGAGCGCTGAACTGCGCGCAAGGCGGCCTGATCCCACTGCTCGTTGCTGCTGGAGCGCTGGATGGTTGCCGACAGCAACGTGCCCGTCGGCGAACAGCGCACCGCGACCACCGTCTCGAGTCCGGCCGTTTCCCCCGCCCACACGATATTCGGACGCACCCGGCGCTGCACCTTCTCGGCATATCCCGCCGATGTCGCCGTGCCGCCTGCGCCGCTGCCGGTGCCGCCCTTGGCCAGTCCATTGCCGCTCGATTCCGTGCCGCCGCCAGCCTGTCCCTGCAATTGCGCGAGCCGGGCGCTACGTTCCTTGTCGAGCTTGGCCTTCGCTTGCGCGTCGGCCTGAGCCTTGGCTTTCGCCTTGGCATCCGCCAGAGCCTTGGCCTTGGCATCTTCCTGGGCTTTCGCGTCAGCTTCCTTCTGCTGTTCCGCGGCTTTCGCTGCGTCAGCTTCCTTCTCTTTGGCCTGTTGCGCCTTCTGCTGGTCAAGCTTTTGCTGAGCCAGCAGCTTCTGCTTGTCGGCCTGTTTCTGTTTGTCCTGTATCGCTTTTTGCGCCGCTAAGGCGGCTTGCTGCGCGGCTTGTTGCGCAGCAAGTTGCTGACGCTTGGCCTCCGCTTCCTGCTCGGCCTGTTGCTGCGCACGCTGCTGCTCGGCGAGTTGCGCGGCACGCGCCGCCGCTTCCTGCTGTTTACGTTTCTTTTCCTGCAACGCGATGTCAGCTTCCTCATCCTTCGCCGGCGGCGGCGCAGGCTGCACCTTGAGCGGCGGCGCGGGGGGCGGAACAGGGCGCGGCGTAGGCGCCGACAGATCCGGGATCTCGGTCCACAACTCGGCCTCGGCGCCCGCCGGCGTGTTGTTCTGCCAGTTGACGCCGTGGTACAGCAGGATACCGAGCAGCACATGCATCAGCGCGGCGAGCGCAAACGCCTTCCATGTCCCGCGTTCACGCGGCGGACGGATGGGGCGCGCGCTGGTCCGCGCGCCAGGGTGCCCGCTGGGCTGCCGTTTCATCATTGCGATTTGACTAACAATCCGACCCGTTTGACGCCTCGCGCCTTCATATCGGACATCACGTTCATGACGACTTCATATTTCACTGTCTTGTCGGCGGCAATCACGACGGGCTGATCGGGATGCGATTCCTGCCGGTTCAGCACAAACGAGTTGAGTTCCGTCTTCGTCATGTTTTGCTGTTGCGCTGCGCCGCCGTCTTCCTTGTAGCGCACGTTCATGCTGCCGTCCGCCTTGATATTGACCACGACCGGCGGCGTTTGATCCTGCGGTTGCGCGTTGCCGACCGTTGGCAGGTTGATGATGGAAGGCGAGACGAGCGGCGCGGTCACCATGAAAATGACGAGCAGCACGAGCATCACGTCGATGTAAGGCACGACGTTGATGTCGGACATGGCGCGCCGTGAACTGCCGCGCATGCTGGAACGCATTGGACCTCCGGCCATACTAGACTCCTTAGTGGGCCTGGCGCTGCAGGATATTCGAGAACTCTTCGATAAACGTTTCGAAGCGAATCGCGAGGCGGTCGATATCGTGTGCGTAGCGGTTGTACGCAACCACCGCCGGAATCGCGGCGAACAGGCCGATTGCCGTAGCGACAAGCGCCTCGGCAATACCCGGCGCCACGTTCGCAAGCGTTGCCTGCTGCACGTTAGCGAGGCCGCGGAACGAATTCATGATCCCCCAGACCGTACCAAACAAACCGATATACGGACTGACCGAACCCACCGACGCGAGAAACGCGAGGTTGACCTCGAGCACATCCATTTCACGCTGGAACGCGGCGCGCATGGCGCGGCGGGAACCGTCGAGAATGGCCGCCGGGTCGCTCATGCGGCGCTCCTTGCCTTTCAGGAACTCGCGCATGCCCGATTCGAAGATCCGTTCCAGTGCACCGATGGTGTGACGGTTATTGGCAGCACTCTGATAAAGCGCCTGCAGGTCGCCGCCCGACCAGAAATCGCGCTCGAAGCGCTCGGTCTGAGCACGCGCGCGCCGAATCGCAAACCACTTGCGAATGATGTAAGTCCACGACAACAACGACAGTATCAGCAACAGCGCCATGACGGCCTGCGCCAGCAGGCTTGCATGGATGACGAGAGAAACGATCGACAGGTCTTGTGTAGTGTTCATAAAAGTCCGCTGTTACGTCCCAAAGGGGCGTCCGAGGTGCAACTGGCCGGAAATTGTCAGGCTTTCGACAAACGACTGAAAGCGTGGACAGGTCCTGCCAACTTTTGCTCGGTACTTCTGTGCCTGCAGGCCTTGAGGCACGCAGGCTCGATTCGGTTCAGTTCAGGTCTTGATGGAGCCAAAGGGTCTTTGTCTACATGGGTTTTTCTGAACAAGATGATTTAAACGGTACTGGCGTCGCCATGGTTGACGTATTGCTTGACACAGATGCTTGCGGTCCGCGGCGCAACCCGGTAAGCACCGATGCGGGAATCCCGACCGGGCGGATGGTGCCGAGACTGACCGACGCCACCTTGATGTCGCCGGAAGCCAGCAAGACGCCGTCCCGCCACGCTTCCTGATGAAAATCCACCGACGCGCGGCCGAGACGCTCGATCCGGCTTACCACGTGAATGAGGTCATCAAGGCGTGCGGGCGCCGAATAGTCCAGCGCCGTGCGCTTGACGACGAACAATACGCCGTCCGACTCGGCCAGCGTGCGCTGGTCGATGCCGCACGCGCGCAACCATTCAGTGCGCGCCCGTTCGAAAAACTTCAGGTAGTTCGCGTAGAAGACGATGCCGCCGGCGTCGGTGTCCTCGTAATAGACCCGGAGCGGCCAATCGAAGGTCAAGAGGCCGTTCGCCTGCTGAGGCTCGCTGGTGGACATGTTCATCCGCGCATTTTACCGGAAGCGGCAAAACGTCCGCCGAATCGTGCTTTCAGTTGCGGCTTTCTGGCAACCATCGGCTGGACGCTCTGGCGTAGTCACCGGCCTGGATCAGCCGCGATGCACGGTCAACGGACCGAACGATTGCGCGACCGGCATCATCTCGATGGTGTTGATGTTTACGTGGGCAGGGCGCGTGGCGATCCAGTAGATGGAGTCGGCAATGTCCTCGGCCGTCAGCGGTTGCACGTCCTTATAGACGTTGGCGGCCTTTGTGTCGTCGCCCTTGAAGCGCACGTTCGAGAATTCCGTGCCGCCACACAGGCCGGGTTCGATATCGGTTACGCGCAAGGCCGTGCCGGTCAAATCCGCCCGCAGGTTCAGGCTGAACTGGCGCACGAACGCTTTGGTCGCGCCGTAAACGTTGCCGCCCGGGTAGGGGTAGGACGCTGCGATCGAACTCAGATTGAACACGTGCCCGCGGTTGCGTTCGACCATTCCAGGCAGCAACGCGTGCGTGACCGTGACGAGACCCTTGCAGTTGGTATCGATCATGTTGTTCCAGTCGTCGAGGCTCGCGCGATGCGCCGGTTCCAGGCCGAGCGCCAGGCCGGCATTGTTGACCAGCACGTCGATCTGCGAAAAAGCCTCCGGCAGCGCGGCGACGGCCGACTTGATGGCCGCTTCGTCGCGAACGTCGAGTTCAACGGGCAGCAGCGCGTCGCCGAGTTCTTGCGACAGCGCCAGCAGCCGGTCTTTGCGGCGCGCGGTTGCAATTACGCGATGGCCGCCTTTTACAAACGTGCGGGCGATAGCTGCGCCGAAGCCGGCGGAAGCGCCAGTGACAAATACGATCATGTGCGGATTCCGGTTGTAATGTTGCTCGTCAGGTTACGGAAAGGGGGCTTTCGCGCGGCGCCGGGGCGTGCGCGGCAAAGCCGGACAGCGTACTTCCATTGCTGCGATGCGGCAAGTTGTCAGCGTTTATTGCAATCTGCTCGGGAAGATCGGCTACGCGGCGCAAACACCGCTCCCGCTGCGCAATTTTAGCGCCTGGGCGACGCCCGCACGCAACGGCCGGCCGCACTTTACGGCCTCGTGGCGCTCTGTTTCAGGCGTTTGCCCGCTGTTGCCTATTCTCAAGCAGCCCATTAAACTAGGCCTCTCCAGCCCTGCGTAACTGGCGACAAGGATCCTCGGATCCAAGGTGGATTAACCCACCGGGAAGCGCAGGGTGTCGTTTTGCCGTTCGCCTGGGCAGCTGAGATCCGCACGCGTTCGTTGCGTTGCCGGTGGCTGTCCGTCTCGCGTCAACGGAGCTTCTCTCTTCCGCCTCGCTTGGACCCATCGTGCTTCGCGCCCTTGCGGCGCAGTGCATATGCGCACGCGCGATCCGGTCAACTGGCACCCATTCAACGGAAAACGTATGTTTGATAAAGCCCAAAGCACCATCGCCCAAGTCGATCCGGAATTGTTTGCGGCGATCGAGCAGGAAAACCGGCGGCAGGAAGATCACATCGAGCTGATCGCGTCGGAAAATTACACGAGCCCGGCCGTCATGGCCGCCCAGGGCTCGCAACTCACCAATAAATACGCGGAAGGCTACCCCGGCAAGCGCTATTACGGCGGCTGCGAGTACGTCGATATTGTCGAGCAACTGGCGATCGACCGCGTGAAGCAGTTGTTTGGCGCGGAAGCTGCCAACGTGCAGCCGAATTCCGGCTCGCAAGCCAACCAAGGCGTGTTCTTCGCCATGCTCAAACCGGGCGACACCATCATGGGCATGAGCCTGGCCGAAGGCGGCCACCTCACGCATGGCTCGCCCGTGAACATGTCGGGCAAGTGGTTCAACGTGGTGAGCTATGGCCTGAACGAAGCCGAAGATATCGACTACGACAAGACCGAAGAGCTGGCTAAAACGCACAAGCCGAAGCTGATCGTGGGCGGTGCTTCGGCGTTTGCACTGAAGATCGATTTCGAACGGTTGTCGAAGATCGCCAAGAGCGTCGGCGCGTATTTCATGGTCGACATGGCGCATTACGCCGGCCTGATCGCAGCCGGTGTTTATCCGAATCCGGTGCCGTTCGCGGATTTCGTCACGACCACGACGCACAAGAGCCTGCGTGGCCCGCGCGGCGGCGTGATCCTGATGAAAGCCGAGTACGAGAAGCAGATCAACTCGGCGATTTTCCCGGGCATTCAGGGCGGTCCGCTGATGCACGTGATTGCCGGTAAGGCCGTCGCGTTCAAGGAAGCGTTGTCGCCGGAATTCAAGGCCTATCAGCAACAGGTCGCGGACAACGCGCGCGTGCTGGCCGAAACGCTGGTGAAGCGCGGCTTGCGGATCGTCTCGGGTCGCACCGAGAGCCACGTGATGCTGGTCGACCTGCGCGCCAAGCACATCACCGGCAAGGCAGCGGAAGCCGCACTTGGCAAGGCTCATATCACAGTCAACAAGAACGCCATTCCGAACGATCCGGAAAAGCCGTTCGTCACCAGCGGCGTGCGTCTCGGCTCGCCGGCCATGACCACGCGCGGTTTTGGCGTGGCTGAGGCCGAGCAGGTGGGTAACCTGATTGCCGACGTGCTGGATGCGCCGGAAGACGAAGCGAACCTCGAGCGCGTACGCGCGAAGGTAGCCGCGTTGACCAAGCAGTTCCCGGTCTACGGCTAAGCCATGCGCTGCCCCTTCTGCCGTCACGAGGACACGCAAGTGGCGGATTCGCGCGTGTCGGAAGATGGGGCGGCGATTCGCCGGCGGCGGCGTTGCCCCGCGTGCGATAAGCGTTTCACCACGTATGAGCGGGTGGAACTGGCGTTGCCATCGGTCGTAAAGAAGGACGGCAGCCGCACCGAGTTCGATCGCGCGAAGATTGTGGCGAGCATGCAACTGGCGCTGCGCAAGCGCCCTGTTGCCGCCGACGCTATTGATGCCGCCGTTGCGCGCATCGAATATCAGTTGCTTGGCAGCGGCGAGCGCGAAGTTCGCAGCGACCGTCTGGGCGAGCTTGTGATGAACGAGTTGCGCCAACTCGACACCATTGCCTACGTGCGTTTTGCTTCGGTCTACAAACGCTTTGAAGACGTGTCCGAATTCGAAGACGTGCTCGAGGAATTCCGGCGCGCCGCGCCGCGCAAATCCAGTCCCCGCAAACGCTGAGCGTTTCTGCATTTTCCCGTCTTTTCTCGCTTGAACTTCGTGATCGTTTCGACAGTATGTCGAGGCTTTCGCACGTCCGATACTCGACCGATCGGCTAATGGCGGAGATCGAAAATTCTCTTTAGATTGAGTGCTCGCCTGGCTCGATCGATGAGGGATGCAGATGAATTTACGATGTTTGTCAGGCTTCACGCTGATCGAGCTCGCCGTCGTGCTTGCAGTGATCGCGATCGTGGCGACCTTCTCCACGCCTTCGTTTGTCGTGTGGCATAAACGCGATCAGATCGATGCGCGGGCGCGCACGATGATGTTCACGCTCATGCCGGCGCGCTCGCAAGCGATCGGGCGTGGCGCACGCGTGACCTTGTGCCGGATCGATGCCGCGCGTGCGTGTCTGACGGCGGGCAAGCCCTGCGCAATCACAACTGGTTTCGAGATTGTTGCGGATTTTCGTGGTCCCGTCGAACGGCCGAAAGTGGCCGAAATTCGTCTTTCCCTGGTCAAGCTGCGTGGAGCAAAACATCAGGCCGGCCTCCGAATACCCTACGCCTCGTCAGGAGGACCAAGGCGCATTTTGCAAAACGATTCGGTACCCATCGAGATCCTCGAATGTTCGACCCGATACGTCCCAATAGGGATTGAACGACGTCACGCAAACGAATCCGTTCTCGATAAGGCGCTCACACGTCAACTGCCAAGCGTCTTGGTCCGGAACGTAAAACACCAGCAAATCCTCGGGCGTCGGAGTCGGCGATACCGGGTGTTCGCGACACTGGGTGAACTCGAAGTGATAGTCCATTCCGGAACGTCCGAGCATCACCCCATCAAAGCCCTGGTGATCTTGAAATCGTGCCAGCACGACCAGGTTTAGGGCTACGCAATACATGCTCTCTAGCCGGGGAAGATCGCTGACAGGTCTGGCAATTCTGAGTTGTGCTTGCATCAGGTGGTGTTATCGCGATCGGTGGTTAAAGGCGTCCGAACATCTGACCTGCGAGAATACGTCAACCGAAAATGGTCGACAAATCTCGTCGCCTTGTCGAATGGCCGGTTGTGTTGGCCGGATTCTGCCTGTCGCGGCCGATCGCGTTCGCATCCATGTCAGCCGATGGACCGACTGTCCAAAGCGACTTTGCAGGCCGTTGTCATCCCATTGTATAAGCGCGCACGGCCGCGTGTATGACCCGGACGTGCGCCGTTTCCCTAGTGATATTTACTGGCAGGTTTTCCCGTGATCGGCGTGGAAACCCTTTGCTTTTGCATTTGCCTCAGTCATGTATGCGCCATTCTTCGTCTTGCCGTAGTACTTGTCTCCCGAGCAATGGTAGACCTTGGTGCTTGTGTTGACCCATACCTGCCCGAGGCCGCCGCCGGCTGCCGTCGGTTTGGCGCTGCTGGCGACGGTCGGCGCGACGGCAGAGGCAGCCGCTACGGGAGCGCTGGCAGCGCCCGATGCGCCGTACCAGGTCTTGACGCCTTTATGACCAGCGCACGCGCCCTTCTTTGAAGCGCCCGAATAGAACGTGCCGTCCTTACATAGGCCCGTTGACCCAGCTGGCGCGCTAGCCGGGACCTGCGCGTAGCCAGAAGTTGCAGCGAGCAAGCAGGCCGCCACTGCCATGGAAAGAAAGGGAGTTTTCATTGCTGATCCTGTAGGTGGGAGGCGACGTGGTGTCGGTCAGTGTCATGCGAGTGCAGGGCACTGACCGATATAACGCAATGCTCGCGCATCCCGCTGACCTGTTCAGGCTCACAGTATTGTCAATTTTTGCAAAGTCAAACCAGCCGCACACCTATTTCCGGGTCTGAACTCCTTGCTGAGTACGGCTTTGCAATTATCCCATTTTGGGATATACTACCAGCCATGCACATAATTTCGAAGCCACCGCTCATAGCGTTCTGGACGAAGCACCCGGACGCGAAGTCGCCGCTACAGGCTTGGCTCAGAGTCATGCAAAACAAGGATTTCGTCGACTTCAATGACGTGAAGGCGACGTTCGGAGCTGCTGACTATGTGAAGCCGCATACGGTCTTTGATATCGGCGGCAACAAGTATCGACTGATTACCGCGATCCACTACAACGTCCACAAGGTGTACGTACGGCACGTTTTGACCCATGCCGAGTACGACACCGGTAAATGGAGAAAGCAATGATTGACACAGCCGAACGTCTCCCCGCGCCGAAAGCCATCCTGCAAGCGTGGGCGCCGTTTAAGAAACTGATCGGAGTAACGTCCGTGCGCACCGAGGCGGACTATGTAAAAGCAATGGCGCTGATCGACGAGCTGCTGGATGAAGTTGGCGACGACGAAGCTCATCCCCTCGCCGAGGTGCTCGACCTCATCTCTACTCAGGCGAAAGCATATGAGTACGAGCACGTGCAGATCCCTGAATCCGAGCCACGTGAAGTGCTGCGGTTCCTGATGGATCAGCATGACCTCAAGCAAGGAGATCTCGCAGACGTGGCGCCTCAGAACCGGATCTCCGAGATCCTCAACGGCACGCGCCCCATCAGCAAAGAGATCGCTAAGGGTCTCGCCAAGCGTTTTCACGTGCACGCGGATCTTTTCCTATGAAGCGCCGAATTCGGGATAACGACGTCGCAAAGGCCGTAGCGCAGAAGATCGCGCACACAGGATGGCTCGGCCGGATGAAAGGCCAGCCGATTACATCGACATCGTGAGCGTTGCATTGAATGGCGACGCTCCGGGACTGGGGAAACGGAAGCGGGCACAGAACAAATCGACGAAGCCAAGCTGCTTCGCGATCCTGACGCAAAGGCCGCGCGCTTGCTGCAACTATACGAGCCGCACGTTGCGCCGCTCACCGCCTTTGTAGAGGAACTGCGCTTGGAGTTACCCGATGCCGCCATTCCCTACTTTGATCCTTGGGACGGTGGCGTCGAAAAATGGAACTTCGAGAAATGCGCGATGCGGCTCAGTACGTCCACAGACAGATCGCCATCGAGGTTGGCATCGATGTAGGCGAGAACAGCGTCGAATCGCCTTGCGTAGGCGGCCGGAGCAACAGCGTCAGTTTGCATGGTCTGGATCGTGCGGATTTCCGTCATGGTCGCCCATCGTTGGACGGCATACCTAGCCACGCTTGCTCGATTCTGCCATTGGAGCTTTCTATCACCCTCTCTCGGTTAACAACGCCTTCTGGCAGCATGGCGCCTGGCGGGGTGCCGGATTGACGGACCACTTAAGCGGACGACCTGCCATACCGAGCCTGCACCTCAATGACCAGCACCTGAGCATAGTCGACGTTCGAATGTTCACCTGAGAGTGTTGGCGAACGGCCGCAACTGGCCCCGCACGCAGCCTTTCGCAACCGGCACAAGACGGGCCAATCTGAGCATCCGGCCGATCCAACTAAATCGCGTCGCAAATCCGGCAAATCTCACGAATTCGGATCCGCGTCGTCTGGCGCATTGCCGAATTCGTCAGCAAGCCACTGATTAGGCTGGATGGCCGGTCTCAACAATTCCGTTCCCCTGCATTTCGCAGCTTCGACTTCAGTGCACGCGAGAGCACGTTGACGTCGCTTGGCGTACGTGGACGCCGTCGTGTCCGGCGGGCTGCCGGCAGCCGGGCCCGGCTAACGCAAGGCGCGTGCGGAGCAACGGTATGGCGGCGATTATCGCGACGTTCGCGATGCCGGTTTATCCGCAACAGGTGGCGAAGCGGCATAGGCTGGACGCGGTGACAGCGCTTTATCGCGCCGCTCAATATGCGGAAAACGCGCGAACGGCGTCGAGCGATGACGCGGTCTTCAGGCTGCACAGCGGTTTCGACCAGGCGCCCGCGTTGGGTACAGCAATTTACGTGTTGCGGATGCTCGGCGAATCGGAGCAGAACGGCGGGTATTCGATCGAAGTGGAGCCGGCCGACGCCGCGGACGCGTGCGGCATTTTTTCTCTGGGCGCAACTGGCGTCAGGTCGAATCGACTGGTGGAAAAGCCGGAGAAATTCACGCCGCCAAAAGTGGCGGCGTGCTGGAGCGGCAAATGACCAAACGCCACGAACTAACCAGTCAGATATCCGGATCGAGCGCAACGTCGGCTGACGACGATTTGTCCGGACTCGACTTCATCTGTTGCCACACGCGATACGCCTCCCAGCCCAGCAAGCCCAGACCGCCCCACTTGAGCAGGGGTTTCGCGCTCGCGAGCAGGCGCGAGCGCACGGGCTTGGCGAGCACGAGCGAAGCGAGGGAGCTGACAACAGGGTATTGCTTGAGCAGCAGGCCCAGTCCGCTGGCGCTATTGAACACGCCGCTCAGCCCGCTCATGAACCCGCTGCCACCCGATGCCCGGCCGCGCTTGCGACGCCCCGGCATCAGCAAATTCAGGACGCTGAAATGCGAGACCTTGTAGCGCAGATCGGCGCTGGCCTGCGCGAGTTCCATGCGCTCGACATCCGCCCGCGCGATCAGCAGTTCCTTGCGCAACGCGCGCATGTGGGGCGTGCTCAGCTTGTGCGCGGTCGCTCGCTTCTGAGCTTTGAAGGTGTCGTCGTAGTGACTCATGGCGTGGCGGGCTCTTGGAAAGTCGTCGATGAATACGGTTGTGTCGAACTGCACGGGCATCGTCACGAAGCGAGCCCGCAGCGCGCATCAGTCGCGTCAGTTGAACGTGTCGCGGTCCTTCTTGAATTCGGCGAGCGTGCTGTCGAAGACATTGGGCGCGTTGGCCAGTCCGGCACGCGCGCGAATGGCGCACAGCACGGCGACCAGCACATACGCGAGCGTGATCGCCGCGAGCGATTGCCACCGGTACGTATCCCAGAACGCGATTGCGATCAGCACCGTGAGCGTGATCAGCGCCATCATGGTGAGCATCATTGCCGCAAGGCCTAAGAAGAGCACGCCGATCAGCCGCTCCTTTTCCTCCGCGAGTTCGATGCCGATCAGTTCCAGACGCGTCTCGAAGATGGCGAACACGGAACTGACAATGCGGCGCAACGGCCCTTGCGTATCGTGCTGAGATTGCCTTTCTTTCGTCATGGCTTGAGCGCGAGGAGCGCGTTATTTTTGGCGCGATGGTTTCCGGCCGGGTCGCGTAGCCGCCCCGGCCGGTCTTTTAAGCTTAAGCGCCGGACAGGAAAACTCCGGCGGCTCCAGGCGCTCGGGGGTTTCACCGGCGGGTGCCGCATGCAACAGCGCGGCACCCACTCAGCAAACCCGGCGCCCGGGACTGGCGAGGATTAACGGCGATTGATCAACAAGCCGACAACGACCCCTAGACCTGCGGCAATCCCGATCGATGCCCATGGGCGTTCGTGCACGAAGTCGTCGGTGGCACGCGCGGCTTTTTTGCCTTTTTCGATCACCACGACTTGTGCGTCGGCAGCCTTCTCCTTCGCTTGTTTCAAGCGGGTCAGAGCGGTCTCGCGCAACTCGGATGCACGCTCGCCAGTGGCGCTTGCGGCCTGTTTCAACAGGTCTTCGGCGTCTGCGAGAACGGTTTTGATATCCGACATGAATCGCTCCTTATTGATTTCTGACATTGATGGCTCCACACGGGTGAGGCTACGCCAATCGTACCAAAGAAGCGGTCGCTAATTGGCGTCCATCCGGCCCCGAGATCAAAGCCTGCAGTTTTTGTTCCTGCCGTCGCGAATGCACGGCTGCAAACGTGCCGAGCCGGCTTGGCGAGCGGCCGATGAAACGCACGGAGTACAACGGCGCATTCAGCGAAGGCACGCCGGCCCACGAAGTTTCTGCCTAAAGCTGAAAAATTACAAAAGTGCATGACGATGTGACGGAATGTTCGTTCGTTGTGCGGGTCTAGTCCCTTATGCTTTAATTTTTGGCGCCCCAGGGCTTGGTGGCATGAATTGAACGGCCTGGCGGATACAGGAGCTGCAACACCCCTGCACCGTGTGACGAAAAACGCGGTGCATCACTTCGAGGACACACATCATGAGCTTGCGTTTAGGCGACACAGCACCCGATTTCGAACAGGATTCCAGCGTCGGCCGTATCAAGTTTCACCAATGGCTTGGCGACAGTTGGGGCGTGCTGTTTTCCCATCCGGCGGACTTCACGCCGGTCTGCACCACGGAATTGGGCCTGACCGCGAAGCTGGCAAGCGAGTTCGAGAAGCGCAATGTGAAGGCGATTGCGTTGTCGGTCGATAACGTGGAGTCGCACAAGGAGTGGATCAAGGACATCAACGAAACGCAGGCGGCGAATGTCGGTTTTCCGATTCTGGCCGACGGCGACCGCAAAGTGTCCGAGCTCTACGACATGATTCATCCGAACGCGAATGCCACGTTGACGGTGCGTTCGCTTTTTGTCATCGATGCGCAAAAGAAGGTCCGCCTGACCATTACGTATCCGGCGAGCACGGGTCGAAACTTCGATGAAATCCTGCGCGTGATCGATTCGCTGCAACTGACCGACAGCCATCAGGTCGCGACGCCGGGTAACTGGAAGCAGGGTGACGATGTCGTGATCGTGCCGTCGCTGAAGGACGAGGAGGAGATCAAGCGCAAATTCCCGAAGGGCTACAAGGCCGTACGCCCGTATCTGCGTTTGACGCCTCAACCGAACAAGTAAGCTTTTGCTCTCAGAAGACAAAAAGCCAACGCCTGAAACGCGTTGGCTTTTTGTTTGCAGTCTGACAAGACGAACAACCCAAAGACCAACAAACCACGCTCAGAAAAACGCCTGAATGCCCGTCTGCGCGCGTCCGAGAATCAACGCGTGGATGTCGTGCGTGCCTTCATACGTATTCACCACTTCCAGATTCACCAGATGCCGAGCCACGCCGAATTCGTCTGAAATGCCGTTGCCGCCGAGCATGTCACGCGCCAGCCGCGCGATATCCAGCGCCTTGCCGCACGAATTGCGTTTCATGATCGACGTGATTTCGACGGCCGCCGTGCCTTCGTCCTTCATACGGCCCAGACGCAGAACACCTTGCAGCCCAAGCGTGATTTCCGTCTGCATGTCGGCGAGTTTCTTTTGAATCAACTGGTTAGCGGCAAGGGGCCGGCCGAACTGCTTGCGATCCAGCGTGTATTGCCGCGCCATATGCCAGCAGGCTTCCGCCGCGCCGAGCGCGCCCCAGGCAATGCCGTAACGCGCCGAATTCAGGCAAGTGAACGGGCCTTTGAGACCGCTCACGTTCGGCATCAGGTTTTCTTCGGGCACGAAAACCTCGTCCATCACGATCTCGCCGGTAATCGATGCCCGCAAGCCGACCTTGCCGTGGATCGCGGGCGCGCTCAGGCCCTTCCAGCCTTTCTCCAGGATGAAGCCGCGAATCAGATCGCGACCGTCTTCTTCCAGCTTCGCCCACACCACAAACACATCGGCGATAGGCGAATTCGAGATCCACATCTTCTGGCCGGAGATCGAAAAACCGCCGTCCACCTTTTTGGCGCGCGTCGTCATGCTGGCCGGATCGGAGCCGGCGTTCGGTTCGGTGAGCCCGAAGCAGCCGATCCACTCGCCGGTCGCCAGTTTCGGCAGGTACTTTTGCTTTTGCGCCTCGGTGCCGAATGCGTTGATCGGCACCATCACGAGCGACGACTGCACCGACATCATCGACCGGTAGCCCGAATCCACGCGCTCGACCTCGCGCGCGATCAGGCCATAGCTGACGTAGTTGAGACCGGGGCCGCCGTACTGTTCGGGAATGGTCGGACCGAGCAGGCCGAGTTCACCCATTTCACGGAAGATCGCCACGTCCGTGTGTTCGTTACGGAACGCGTCGAGCACGCGCGGCTGCAGCTTGTCCTGCGCGTAAGCGTGCGCGGCGTCGCGGATCATGCGTTCTTCGTTGCTGAGTTGCTGGTCGAGCAGCAACGGATCTTCCCAACTGAAGCGGGCGTCATCGGCCATGTTGTTTCTCCTGTTTCCTCGATTCCTGATGTTCGGACTTGACTGATGTTCCGCTAAGCGGAACAATGTTTTGCAAATGAACACCGAGTCTAGCATCCGATGCCAATAACTTCCATCCGGAATTCCGAGTCGCCGAAGCCGTCCGATTCTTTAGAAGAAATCGATGAGCGCAAGTTTGTTGTCGCGCTCGCCCGCGGCCTGGAATTGCTGCGGGCGTTTCGTCCAGGCGAGACCTTGCTGGGCAATCGCGATTTCGTCGATAGAACCGGTCTGCCCAAAGCCACGGTCAACCGTCTTGCCTACACGCTGACCACGCTCGGCTATCTGCGTTTTGACGAACCGGCTGGCAAATACGCGCTCGATACGGGCGTGTTGTCGCTGGGCTTCGCGTTGCTCGCCGGGGCCGATGCGCTGGAGCTCGCGCGCCCGCACATGCGGGTGCTGGCGCGGGAAATCGGGGCAGCGGTGTCGCTGGGATGCCGCGACGGGCTCGACATGATCTATCTGGAAACCATTCGCAGCGAGACGGCGCTGACGCTGGGCCTTGCTCCTGGTTCGCGGCTTTCCATGCTGACCAGTTCGATGGGGCGCGCGTACCTGGCGGTTCAGGAGCCGGAGCAGCGCGCGGCGTTGCTCGAAGAACTCGGCGCGGCGGCGGTGAAAAATGGCGAAGACGGCGCGCGCCTGGTGAAAGCGGCGCAGGAGGCAATCGACGATTACGCGCGCGATGGCTGTTGTTATTCGTTTCGCGACTGGCACGCCGACGTGAACGCGATCGCCGCGCCCTTGCGCGATGTCCGCAACGGGCGATGGCTGGTATTGAGCAGCAGCGGGCCGGCATCGTCGATGGACGAGAGCTATTTTCGCAACATCGTCGGGCCAAAGCTACGGGCGCTGGCGGCGCGATTGGCGTAAAGCAGCCCCGATTAAGCGCGAATCTGAGCCCTCACTAATTAAATCGGGTCGAAAACCATCAAAACGTGATTTAGAAATAACATCCCAAAACAGTGGCTCTTAGAACATAATTCGATGAAACAGCCGCAGGGAGACTAAAAAATGACCGGGTTCTCGCTGGACGCAACGGATTGCCGTATTTTGTCGGTGCTGCAAGAGGATGGACGTATCAGCAACCTCGATCTGGCGGAGCGGATTTCGCTCTCGCCGTCAGCCTGTCTGCGCCGCATGCGGCTGCTCGAGGAAGAAGGGGTGATCGCAAGCTATCGCGCATGCCTGGACCGGGAGCGGCTTGGCGTCGAGCTGGAGGCGTTCGTCCATGTGTCGATGCGCAACGACCAGGAAAACTGGCACGAGAAATTCGCGGCAGCCGTGCGTGAATGGCCGGAAGTCGTGGGCGCATTCGTTGTGACTGGCGACACCCACTACGTGCTGCGCGTGCTCGCACACAATCTCAAGCACTACTCTGACTTCATCCTGAGCAAGCTGTACAAGGCGCCGGGTGTCATCGACATCCGCTCGAACATCGTGCTTCAAACCATGAAGGACGAAGCGGGCGTGCCGGTCGCCTTGATCGACCGAACGGGCTGAGTCGTCTCAACCCGAACGCGCAGTCAAGTCCTTTACAGCGATCCAAGCGTATGAAATTGCCCCGCCTGAAACACGAGCGGGGCGATCTGCGCTGCGTCCTCGTGCACGCCGCATCGCTCCACCTGACCCACGAAGATCACGTGATCGCCTTCCTGATAGCGGCTGCG
This sequence comes from Caballeronia mineralivorans PML1(12), assembly GCF_001028175.1. GTDB lineage: Bacteria > Pseudomonadota > Gammaproteobacteria > Burkholderiales > Burkholderiaceae > Caballeronia > Caballeronia mineralivorans. The sequence continues at coordinate 32,980 of NZ_AEJF01000021.1, read as the reverse complement.
GTTGTGGCATTCGAACCACGCGAGTGCGCCGTCGAGCACGGGCATGCCGGTGTCGCTCGCTGCGTGTGACACACCGGCAAAACGGTCGCCCTTGACTGTGGCGAAACGCTTGCAAAGATCGACTTGCGTCGCCGCGAGCACGTTGACCACGTAGTGGCTATTGGCCTGGAATACCGGCATCGATGCGGATTTGGTCGCAAGGCTCCACAACACGAGCGGCGGATCGAGTGAAACGGAGTTGAACGAACTGGCGGTAATGCCGATCAACTGGCCGGATTCGGCGCGCGTGGTGATGACGGTGACGCCGGTGGCAAACTGGCTGAGCGCGTCGCGGAATGCAGCGACGTCGAAATTCGGTGGATTAGCGCGTTTCATCGGGATGGGTTCAGGTTCGACGGTATCGGCGAAATCCAGGCGGCGAACAATGGGAATTAATAAGCCGAATGAAGTTTTCGAAGTCATCGGAGGATTGGCGATTGTTGCGATTCTAGCGGAATCGGTTTGTTCGCCACTGTGCTAAAGGCCGTACAGGCAACGCGGACACACGAAAACCAGTAAGCTGGAAGGGTTGATTCACAGGGGTTCCGCCGCATCTCATTGCTCTCGCGGAACACGAACCAGGAGCCAGCATGACGCAACGTGACGAGCAGGCAAAGCGCGAAACCGCCACCATTGGCGGTGGATGTTTTTGGTGTACCGAAGCCGTGTTTCTTGGCGTGGAAGGGGTGTTGTCGGTGGAATCGGGCTACGCCGGCGGCAAGGTGAAGGATCCATCGTACGAACAAGTGTGCGACGGCACGACCGGGCATGCCGAAGTCATCAAGGTGGAATTCGATCCGTCGGTGATCGGGTATCGAGAAGTGCTGGAGATTTTCTTCGCCACGCACGACCCAACGCAGCTCAACCGGCAAGGCAATGACGTCGGAACGCAATACCGGTCGTCCGTCTTCACGCATTCCGACGAGCAACGGAAGATCGCGCTGGAAGTGATCGATGAACTGCAGAAAGAAGGCATTTTCGACGGCAAGATCGTCACCGAAGTCACGCCGTTGAACGGCAATTATTTTCCGGCCGAGGACTATCACCAGAACTACTTCGAGCAGCATCCGAACCAGGGATATTGCGCGTTTGTGGTCGCGCCGAAGGTGGCGAAGTTCAGGCAGAAGTTCGCTCATCGGCTGAAACGCTGAGTGTTTTCGATGGGACGTAGAGCAAGACGGGCCTCGCGGAATCGAAGCCCGTTTTTTTATTCCTGGGGCAGCAATGCAGCCATGTTTCGCGCGATCTTGAAGCACGTCAGCGGCGCCGAGCCCTCTGCCTTGTTGTTGACCGCGATCACCACCGGTTGCCCCGCAAGCGCGTAGCGCAAGGCGAGTTCGGCGAGTGCTTCGTGTGTATCCGGGTCGTCATCGACGAGTTTATCGAACGGCTCGTACTTCGCTTTTGCCTGCTCGTATTTGAAGCCGCCATGCAGGCTCCAGCGCACGATCAGCGGCCCGAGCCCACCTTCGTCGAGTAGCGCGAGCGCCTTTGCCTGACGCCGCGGGTCGGGCATGCGTGCGTGGATTCCGACGCAATAGCGGACCTTCGCGTCGCGCAGCACGCGGATGAAACGTGGCGTCAGCATGATGGCATCGCGTAATTCGACGGCGTAGCAGCTCTCGCCCGGCAGCAGCGGCAAGGCTTTCAGGAACTCGGAGAGGCGATCGAGGAACGCGGTCGGATCGACGACCATTGCGTCCGGCAACGGCGGAATCTGGAACACGAGCGCGCCGGCTTTTTCGCCCAGGCCGGCCATGCACGGCTGCACGAATTCATCGATGGCAATGCGCGCGTCGAGGAACGCGGGGTTGTCGCCCGCGGGAGCGCCTTTGTCGCCGCGGACGGTGGCATCGGTGACGGAGGCCGGCGCTTTGACGATGAACCGGAAATGCGCCGGCACCTGGTTGGCATAGCGCGCATAGTCAGCCACCGATAACGGCCCGTAGAACGAACGGTCTATCGAGACGCAGCGCAACAACGGATGCGCGCCGAGTGCTTTGAGGCCATCGCGGGAAAGCTTGGCGGAGGAGTACTCGTCGCCGTAGACAATGTCACGCCAGCCGGGAAACGACCACGTCGATGTCCCGAGATGAACGGTCGAGGGAAGACGTTCGGCGAGCGCCTGAAGTTCGGGTGCGGCGAGTGCGGGCAGAACGCCGCCGGGTGTTTTTGTGCGGGCCGCAGGTGCTTTGGCGGGTTTTGTTTCTATCGCTTGCGGTGCTTCTAGCGCGCCGAACAAGTCGACCTGCTGCGTAGGCGGAGCCTCGCCGTAAGGGGGCTTTTGCCGCGGTCGCAGTTCAGCACCCGCGTCCAGTTCATCACCGGACGCGGGTTGATCGGAAGCGGCGGAATCAGGCGTTGAACTCAGAGTGCTTTGTCGTAGATATACCGGCGCGACCACGGCAGCGTTTTCGCGCTGCGCCCGGCCTTGCGGCAGACGATCTGATAAATCGACACATCGTCATTTTCAAACGCGTATGCACAACCCGCGAGATACACGCGCCAGATGCGGAATTTTTCATCGTCGACGAGCGTCTTTGCCTGCTCCGAATTCGCCTCGAAATTCTCCGCCCAGATGTCGAGCGTGCGGGCGTAGTGACGGCGCAGGCTTTCCACATCGACCGCTTCCAGGCCGCCTTCCTGCAGCGCTTCGAGCGCGAGCCCGATGTGCGGCAGTTCACCGTCCGGGAACACATATCGGTCGATGAACTCGCCGCCGCCCAGCGCCGTTTCGCCGCTGTTGAAGTCGGTCGATGTGATGCCGTGGTTCATCGCGATGCCGTCGTCGACCAGCAGTTCGCGCACCTTGGCAAAGTAGCCGGGCAGGTTCTTCCGGCCCACATGCTCGAACATGCCGACGCTCGTGATCCGGTCGAACTGGCCTTGCACGTCGCGGTAATCCTGCAAGCGGATTTCGATCTGGCCTTCTAGCCCGGCGTCTTTCACGCGCTTCGTGGCAAGATCGAACTGGTTCTGCGAGAGCGTGACGCCCACGCATTTGGCGCCGAATTTCTGTGCTGCGCGCAAGACGAGCGCACCCCAGCCGCAGCCGATGTCGAGCAGACGCTGGCCCGGTTGCAACTGGATCTTCGTAAGAATGTGGTCGATCTTCTTGATCTGCGCGGTGGCAAGATCTTCATCGCCGTTTTCGAAATACGCGCACGAGTAGACCATGTTCTGGTCGAGCCACAGCTCGTAGAACTCGTTCGACACATCGTAGTGGTACTGAATGGCCTTCTTGTCCGACGCTTTCGTGTGGTTGAAGTAACGTCGCACCCGCGCCAGCTTGCCCGCGCTCGTGACCGTGTTCTTGGCCAGCCCGTAGCTAATGTTGATGATGTCCGACAGCTTGCCTTCAATGTCGATCTTGCCTTTCACATAGGCTTCACCGAGGTTGTCGAGACTCGGTTCGAGCAGATAGGGCAGAGCGGTCGCGCTCTTCACATGCAGCGTGACTTGCGGCGCCGCGAAACTTCCGAAGTCATGTTGCTGCCCATCCCACAGCACCAGCCGGGCGGGCAGGTTTGCCCGGTCCCGAATGTCCTGCACCCACTGCGTCAGCTTTTTCTCCCAAAACATGCTCGTTCTCCGCGCTCAGATGAAAATGAAGCTAAACCGGGTCGATTGCACTGCACGTTTCCACATTGTTCGCGATGCCTTTCTCCTTCCTCCTTCGTCGCCGGGACACGCCGCAACGAGACGCGATTTAACGCGGGTCCGGTCAATGCGGGTTCATCAGGAACCCGGCGAAGGTCGAAGTCTTGCTAAGGCTTAAGGCGATAAACGGACGATTTGCCATTGCTGGCCGTTACCGCCACGCGTATGTGCAGCACGTTTATAGACGACACGGTCATGCAACCGTGACGGTCGGCCCTGCCAGAATTCGATGGTGTCGGGAACGAGCCGGTAGCCGCCCCAATGTGGCGGACGCGGCGGGTTGTCACCGTATTTCGCAATCAATTCGCGCTCGCGGGCTTCAAGCACTTCGCGGCTCTCGATCACTTCACTTTGCTCCGACGCCCACGCGCCTATTCGCGATCCAAGCGGGCGCGACGCGAAATACGCATCGCTTTCTTCCGGACTTGTCTTGACGACGGAGCCCTCGATACGCACCTGGCGCTCGAGTTCGATCCAGTAAAACAGCAGACTCGCGGCGGGGTTGCTCGCGAGTTCGTGACCTTTGCGGCTGAGGTAGTTCGTGAAGAACACGAAGCCTCGGTCGTCGACACCCTTGATCAGCACGATGCGTGCCGAAGGGCGGCCGCGCTCGTCGACCGTGGCGAGTGTCATGGTGTTCGGTTCGGGTAATTGTGCGTCGAGCGCCTGCGCAAACCAGGTTTCGAATTGCCGAATCGGATTCGGATCCACGTCGGATGTGTCGAGCGATCCGACGGAATAATTCTTTCGAAGATCAGCGAGGGTCGTCATTTTTTATGCAAACGCTTCAGTCGCATTAGTATAGCCAACGTCGTCAAATTCCGCGCTTTACCGCCAATGTCCCTTTGACCTTCAGTGATTCAGATCAAGATCCCGGGCGGCAAAATTTGATGAGATCAAGCCAATTATTTTCATTTTGCTTTCAAAAATTGGACGGTAATCACTTACGTCCAATCTTCGATAAGGCAGAATACGCAATTCGGCGAAATCCTGCTGACATCCGCTTCTATCGTTGCGATAGCGCGTCAGTGCAGATCTGCGTCGCTCGCCGCGTGTTTGCCGCTTATTTGCCCCCTTCTTGCTTTGTTTTTGCGTGTCCCGCCTACCTCATCATGACCGCTTCTTCCGCCCCTGCCGACGCTTCGAATTTTACCCCTGCCACGCCGGAGTTTGAAGCCGCGGACCGTGCCCGGCGCTTCGGCGGCGTGGCCCGTTTGTACGGCCCCGCAGGGCTTGCCGCGTTCGAGCGCGCGCATGTCGCGGTGATCGGCATTGGCGGCGTGGGCTCGTGGGCGGTCGAAGCGCTGGCGCGCAATGCGATCGGACGCCTGACGCTGATCGATCTGGACAACGTGGCCGAAAGCAACACGAACCGCCAGGTGCACGCGCTAGATGGTAACTACGGCAAAGCCAAGGTCAGCGCGATGGCCGAGCGCATCCATCTGATCGATCCGGCCTGTCGCGTGGAGCAGGTCGAAGATTTTATCGAGCCCGCGAATTTCGAGTCGGTGCTGGGCGGCGGCTTCGATTTCGTGATCGATGCTATCGACAGCGTGCGTACGAAAACCGCGCTAATTGCGTGGTGCGTCGAGCACGCACAGCGGCTGATTACCGTTGGGGGCGCGGGTGGGCAACTCGATCCGACGCGGATTCGCATCGACGACCTCGCGCTCACGATCCAGGACCCGCTGCTCTCGAAGGTGCGCGGGCAACTGCGCAAACTGCACGGGTTCCCGCGCGGGCCGAAATCGAAGTTCAAGGTGAGCGCGGTCTATTCCGACGAGCCGCTGATTTACCCTGAGGCACCCGTTGCCGCTATGGGTGATACCGGTGATACCGGTGATACCGGCGAGGATGCCGCGCCCGGTATCACCGGACCGGTCGGACTTAACTGCGCAGGATTCGGATCGAGCGTCTGCGTCACGGCCAGCTTCGGATTCGCCGCTGCTGCTTACGTTTTAAGAGATCTCGCGAAAGGCGCTTAAACACTGACACTGCTCAAAGTAAAAAATGGCCGCTCTCAAGCGGCCATTTTATAAAGCACCTTTCCCCAATATCGATTTAATCGGTTTGAAAGGCTTTATTGCCGGGCATTATTTTATGCGTCAGTTTATTGCCGCGCTCAGTTTGCGACGCCATTGCGAAACTACTTCCGGCTGATGCGCGGCGAGGCCGAACACCGACAGCATGGTTTTACGGCCCACATCGTCCATGAACGAGCGGTCGCGCGTCACGATCGCAAACAGATGCTCCAGCGCGCCGTTGTAATCGCGGCCGGCGATCAGCCGGTTGGCCAGCGCAAAACGCGCTTCCAGGTCGTCGGGATTGGCGTTCACGGCGTCGATCAGCGCGTCGGCAGGCGGCAGGCTTGCGGCCGCATCGGCGGCGTCCAGCTCCGTTTTTAGTGCGTTATAGCGGGCGTCGATACCTTGCGTGGTTTTCGGCGACAGCAGTTTGTCTTCGGCGCGCGCTTCGTCCGTTCGGCCGGCCGCGAGCAGCCACTCGATCAGGTCCAGCCGGGCCTCGTCGTAACCGGGATCGAGCGCCAGCGTGGCCTTGATATGGCCGATGGCCAGATCGGTGTCGCCAGCCTCGTACGCCACATGCGCCGCGCGCCGTTCGGCTTCCGCGCCATCGGGCACGAGCTTGTCAATGAACTCACGCAACTGGCCTTCCGACAACACGCCGATAAATTGATCCACGGCACGGCCGTCCGCGAACGCGACCACGTGCGGAATGCTGCGCACCTGGAAGTGCTGCGCCAGCTCCGGATTCTCATCCACATTCACCTTCACCAGCTTCCACTTGCCCGCGCCTTCCGCCTCGAGCCGTTCGAGCATCGGGCCGAGCGTCTTGCAGGGACCGCACCACGGCGCCCAGAAATCGACGAGCACCGGCGCAAGCGTGGACGCGGCGATGACGTCCTGTTCGAACGTGGCGAGTGTTGTATCCATGGTGTTCCTCCAGAAACGCGTAAACGGGTGACCAATTATCTTGGGGCGGGGCGGCCGAGTTCAACCGCGCTGCATTATTCAAAGGCGCCCGCTTGATTCAGCGCTCGCCTTCGGCCCCGAGCCTCACGCTTTAAGCTTCGGGCGTATTGGCCTGACGGCGCGGCGGCGGCAACGGGATGAACTCTGTCTCGCCGGGCACCTGGCCCATGCGCTGTTCGTTCCACGCAAGTTTCGCCGCCTCGATTTTTTCCCTCGAACTCGATACGAAATTCCACTCGATGAAGCGCGGGCCGTCCAGCGGCGCGCCGCCGAGCAGCATCGCGATCGCGCCGCCCGTACTGCGCAGATCGGCTGCGACCCCTGTCTTCAGCACGGCCATCTGGCCGGCGTCCAGGGCCTCGCCGTCGATGGTGAGATCGCCTTCCAGCAGATAGACCCCGCGTTCGTCATGCTCAGTATCGAGCGTCACGGCGCTGTCCGCCGAAAACTGCGCCGCAACATAGAGGGTGGGCGAAAACGTGGTGGTCGGTGCCGTTGCGCCGAAGGCACTGCCGGCGATCACCCGCAGGTTCACGCCGTTGCGTTCGAGCTGCGGCAGCGTTGCAGCCGGATGGTGCTCGAAGGACGGCGCGCAGTCTTCTTCGGCTACGGGCAAGGCGACCCAGGTCTGGATGCCGTGCATGTTCTGCCCGGCGGCGCGTTCCTCGTGCGGTGTGCGTTCCGAATGCACGATGCCGCCGCCGGCCGTCATCCAGTTCACGTCGCCGGGCGCGATCTTCTGGACAGAGCCGACGCTGTCGCGATGCATGATCGCGCCTTCGAACAGATACGTCACGGTCGCGAGGCCGATATGCGGATGCGGGCGCACGTCGAGCCCTACACCGGGCGCGAGCGTTGCGGGACCGATGTGGTCGAAGAAAATGAACGGTCCGATCGTCCGGGCGGCCAGCGCGGGGAGTACCCGGCGCACGATGAGGCCGCCGACATCGTGCTGATGCGGCTTGAGAAACGCTTGAATTGTGGAAGACATAAGGACGTCCGGATTGCGTGCTCGGAACTGCAATTCTACTGGGCGTCGCGTGGAAGCATGCAAGCGCTATCCGGGCGGTATGCCATTCGAGCACATCCCGATCGGCCGGCCGTTCAACCGGATCATGGGGCCGCTGACAATCGGCCAACCCGAGCAGGACGCGGGCGATGGATGCGGGCGCACGTGGTGCCGCGACGCAGAACGGCCACAGCAAGCAGGTTGGCAGGTGCCTGGAAAAAGCAGAGCGGGAGTGCCTTGTCCGAATGGGCTATGGCGTGAGTTTGTACAACGCATTTGCAAAATCGGCCGCTACAGTGTCGAATTGCGTTCGATCTGATTTCGGGGCGTCCCAGCTTCGGGTCTGATCCAAAAACCCACTTTAAATAAAACTCACGGAGACGGCGATGTCGCCCAAGGATTTGTTGTCCGCGCTGATTGTGATTCTCGCCTGGGGCGTGAACTTCGTGGTGATCAAGGTGGGCCTGCACGGTGTGCCGCCCATGCTTCTTGGCGCGTTGCGCTTCACGCTGGTCGCTTTCCCGGCGGTGTTCTTCGTTAAGCGCCCGGCCATCCCGTTTCGCTGGCTGTTCGCCTACGGCGCGACCATCTCACTGGGCCAGTTCGTACTGCTTTTCTACGCCATGTCCGTTGGCATGCCTGCGGGCCTCGCGTCGCTGGTCTTGCAAGCGCAGGCGTTTTTTACGCTGATTTTCGCGGCCATGATTCTCGGTGAGGGCTTTCGTGGCCCGAACGTCGCGGGTTTGCTGATTGCGGCTTGCGGGCTTGCTGTGATCGGGGTGCAGGCCGGACACGCCATGACCGTTGCCGGGTTTCTGCTCACGCTCGCGGCGGCGGCCATGTGGGGTATGGGCAACGTGATAACGAAACGGATGGGCAAGGTCGAATTGCTGTCGCTCGTGGTGTGGGGAAGCCTGGTGCCGCCGCTGCCGTTCCTCGCGCTCTCGCTGATGCTGGAGGGGCCGGCGCGCATCTCGGCGAGCTTGTCGGATATCTCGCTCACCTCGATTCTCGCGATCGTCTATCTGGCGTTTGTCGCGACGATGCTGGGTTATACCTTGTGGGGGAAGCTGCTGGCGCGTTATCCCGCGAGTCAGGTTGCACCGTTTTCGTTGCTTGTCCCGGTCGTCGGGCTGGCTTCAGCGGCCTTGCTGCTCGATGAGGGGTTGAGCCCGGTGGAATTCGTCGGCGCGGTGCTGGTGATGGCGGGGCTGGTTGTGAATGTCTTTGGCGGATGGTTGAGGCAGCGGCTTTTATCGGCGGCCAGGTAGGGAGATAGGCCTGGGGTGGTTTCGCTCGCGCCATCCTGGTGGGAGCGAAACCGAAGCCCCTTAAGTTATCCGGCTTTAAGTCATCCAAGTCATCCGGCTCAAGTCATCCGGCTCTTTGCGAGCGGCGGATTCGCCGCAAAGTACCGCTTGATGCCCTTCATGATCGCGTTAGCCATCTTGTCGCGATAAGCGTCGTCGTTAAGGCGTTGTTCTTCTTCCGGGTTACTGATAAACGCCGTTTCCACCAGGATCGATGGAATGTCCGGCGCTTTCAACACCGCAAAACCGGCTTGTTCCACCGAGCCCTTGTGCAGCTTGTTGATGTCGCCAATCTCGTTCAGCACGAAGTTGCCATAGCGCATCGAGTCGCGAATCTGCGCGGTCGTCGACATGTCGAACAACGCCCGGTTGACGCTTGCATCCTGCGTCTTCACATTGATCCCGCCAATGGAATCCGACGAGTTCTCCTTGTTCGCCATCCAGCGCGCAGCCGCGCTCGAAGCGCCGTGATCGGAGAGTGCGAATACCGACGAACCGCGCGCCGAGGGCGTGGTGAACGCATCCGCGTGAATGGAAACGAACAGGTCCGCACCCACTCGACGCGCCTTCTGCACACGCACGTTGAGCGGCACGAAGAAGTCGGCGTCGCGCGTCATCATCGCGCGCATGTTTGGCTGGGCGTCGATCTTGGCGCGCAGCTTCTTCGCGACATCGAGGGCAATGTGCTTCTCGTACGTTCCGCCGCTGCCAATCGCACCCGGATCTTCGCCGCCGTGGCCGGGGTCGATCGCGACGGTGAGCAGGCGCGTCGTGCCGGACTTGTTGCTCTTCGGATTGGAAAAGCCGTAGTCGTCGCTGGTGCCGCTGTCGGATGAGTCGTCCTGCTGCGCCAAGGCCGTAGGGGGAGCCTGCTTGACCGTAGGCCGGGGCTTCGGGAGCGGCGCGACAGGCGGGACGGGCACCGTGGGCGCGGACGGCGACGGCGCGCGCGGCAGATCGGATTGCGCGTACTTCTGGAAAAACTCGTCGGTGTTGTCCGGCACGTTCGCTTTCGGCGGCGTGGCGGGGCCGCTCAACGCGGCGGGCGGCGGGGCCGGGTTGGGATTGGTCTGATCGAAGGCTTGCTGCTTGTGCTCGGACTGGGCCAGCAAATCCATCAGCGGATCGGGCGCGACGGCCGGATACAAATCGAAGACCAGCCGATACTTGTAGCTGCCAATCGGCGTCAGCGTGAACACCTGCGGTTTTACGGACCCCTTCAGGTCGAACACCATCCGCACCACGTGAGGCTGATATTGCCCGATGCGCACCGACTGGATCTGCGGGTCGTTCGGCGTGATCTTCGAGACGAGATCCTTCAGTTCCTGATCCAGGTCGAGTCCGTTCAGGTCGACCACCAGCCGGTCCGGACCCTGCAGCAATTGCTGGCTGTTTTGCAGCGGCTGATCGGACTCGATTGTGACCCGGGTGTAATCGCGAGCAGGCCACACGCGCACGCCGAGCACCGAACTCGCATGCGCGAGCTTCGGTCCGAGCAGCGCGAGCGCGATGGTCGACGCGCCCGCGCGCAGCACTTGGCGCCGCCGCCAGTTGTGCGAGGCCGTGGCGGTCGATTCGATCGAATGAAACGGCTTGATCAACAGCTTTCGAGACATGACTTTCCTGTTTCGCTAAACGCGCGCGCTGTCAGCACGCGGCCTTCGCCTTCCTGTTCCAGCGTGAATTCGAGGTCCGGCACACCCAGCAATCCGCCAGCGCGTTGTGGCCATTCGACCAGGCAGATCGCGCCTGCGTCGAAGTATTCGCGAAAGCCGGCATCGGCCCATTCGGCTGGATCGGCAAAGCGATAAAGATCGAAGTGATAGAGCTCGAGCGGACCCGTGTCGGTCGCAAGCGAATAGGGTTCAACGAGCGTGTAAGTGGGACTGCGCACCCGGCCCGCATGACCGAGCGCCCGAAGCGTCGCACGCACGAGCGTGGTTTTGCCCGCGCCCAGGTCGCCGATCAACTGGACCTGCAAACCGGGAAAACGTTCGTTCGAGGTGTCTGATTTAGCGAGACGGACCTTGAGAATCGCCTGCGCGAAGCGGCCACCGAAGGCGAGCGTCGCGTCTTCGTCGGGCAACTCGAAGCGGCGTTCGAGCAGCGCGGCGGGAAGGTTTGCAAACGATCGAGTGAGGCTGTCGGGCATTCTCGTAAAATGTCGTGATGAACCGTTTGCCGGAACACCCTGTGGAACGCGGGAGCGCGTCAGACGACGCCACCGCGAACACGCGCCACTTCAGTATTGACGACGAAGCCGCGCTGGCTGAACTCGCGTTGCGCATCAAGGCGTGGGGGCGCGAGCTGGGGTTCGGTGCAGTCGGCGTCAGCGACGCCGACTTGACGGAAGCCGAAGAAGGCCTGGCTTCATGGCTCGAAGCAGGCTATCACGGCGAGATGGATTATATGGCCAAACATGCGATGAAACGCGCAAGGCCAGCCGAGCTTGTGGCCGGCACGCGACGTGTTATTACAGTTCGAATGGCCTATTTGCCGGCATCGACACTCAGCGGCAAGGCACAAGAAAGTGCCGCGACAGCCGACGGTCAGGCAAGCGACTGGCGCGCGGCCGAATGGGCGCGCATTGACGACCCCGCAGCGGCGGTCGTGTCGGTTTATGCGCGCGGCCGTGATTATCACAAGGTCATGCGCAGCCGGTTGCAGCAATTGGCCGATCGCATAGATGCCGAAATAGGCGCGTACGGGTATCGCGTGTTCACGGATTCAGCGCCTGTTCTGGAGGTCGAACTGGCGCAAAAGGCGGGGACCGGCTGGCGCGGAAAACACACGTTGTTGCTGCAGCGCGACGCCGGATCGCTGTTTTTTATCGGTGAGATCCTGGTGGATATTCCGCTTCCCGCCGACGCTCTGACCCATCCCGAGCACGCGCCTGAGCACGACGGTTCGCATTGCGGAAGCTGCACGCGCTGTATCGATGTTTGCCCGACAGGGGCGATCGTTGCGCCGTATCGGGTGGATGCGCGCCGGTGCATTTCGTACCTGACCATCGAGTTGAAAGGCAGTATTCCCGAAGAAATGCGGCCGCTGATCGGCAATCGGGTCTATGGCTGCGACGATTGCCAGCTCGTGTGTCCGTGGAACAAATTCGCGCAGGCCGCGCCGGTCGCGGATTTCGATGTACGTCACGGCCTCGATCGCGCCTCGCTCGTCGCGCTGTTCGGCTGGAGCGCCCTTGATTTCGATGAACGCATGCAGGGCAGCGCGATTCGCCGTATCGGACACGAGCGATGGTTGCGTAATATTGCGGTGGCGATGGGCAACGCGTTGCGCTCACCCGCGCTGGACGCTAACGAGCGCCTGGAAATACACAACGCGTTAAACGCCCGCGCCGCGGATGCGTCGGAGTTGGTCCGCGAGCACGTCGAATGGGCGCTGCGCCAGGAAGCATGACCTCACGCTCACAGGAAAAATCAATGGAAGTGACCGAGGCAGAACGCGCGCCGGAACTCGTGTCGAGCGGCGCATCGATCGATCTCTTTTGCGACGCGCTCTGGCTCGAGCATGGTCTCGCCAAAAATTCGCTCGAAGCGTACCGGCGGGATTTGCGCTTGTTCGCCGAGTGGTTGTCGAAGACGCGCGGCGCGACCGTCGATACCGCTACCGAAGCCGACATGAACGGCTATCTCGCCGCCCGCCGCGCGGACAAAGCGACCTCGGCGAATCGCCGGTTATCGGTGTTTCGACGCTACTACGGGTGGGCGTTGCGAGAACATCGCGCACCCGCCGATCCCACCTTGAAGCTGCGCTCGGCCAAACAGGCGCCGCGCTTTCCCAAGACCTTGAACGAAACCCAGGTCGAAGCGTTGCTGAACGCGCCCGATGTGGAGACCGCGCTCGGTCTGCGCGACCGGACCATGCTCGAGCTGATGTACGCGAGCGGCCTGCGTGTGACCGAGCTCGTGACGTTGAAGACCGTGGAAGTCGGCCTGAACGAAGGTGTGGTGCGCGTGATGGGCAAGGGTTCGAAGGAGCGGCTGATCCCGTTCGGTGCGATCGCGCACGACTGGATCGAGCGATATTTGCGCGAATCGCGACCGGCGTTGCTAGGCGCTCGCGCCGCCGACGCGCTGTTCATCACCACGCGCGGCGAAGGCATGACGCGTCAGCAGTTCTGGAACATCATCAAGCGCCACGCGCTCACCGGCGACGTGCGCGCGCCGCTCTCGCCGCATACGTTGCGCCACGCGTTTGCCACGCACTTGCTCAATCACGGGGCCGATCTGCGCGTGGTGCAAATGCTGCTCGGCCACACGGATATCTCCACGACGCAGATCTACACCCACGTCGCACGCGAGCGCTTGAGGATTCTGCACAAGGAGCATCATCCGCGCGGTTGAGGGGGTAGAGGTTAAAGCTCGTCCCGGAGCTTGTGTTTCAACACCTTCCCCGTCGATGCCGCCGGCAGCGCGGCGAGCACCCGGATCTCGGCGGGACGCTTATACGGTGCGAGACGCGCTTCGCACCATTCGACGATATCGTCAGGCAGCGCATGCACCGACGGCACCAGTTCGACGAACGCAATCACTTCCTCGTTGCCCTCGACCGCCCGGCCGATCACCGCCGATTGCAGCACGTCCGGGTGTGAGTTCAGCACGTTCTCGACTTCAGCCGGATACACGTTGAAGCCCGAACGGATAATCAGTTCCTTGTTGCGCCCCACGATATACAGCGCACCATCGGCCGCCTGACGCGCGAGATCACCGGTCCGCAGCCAGCCGTCTTCCGTGACCGTTGCGCGCGTCTGCGCTTCATTGCGGTAATAACCGAGCATCACGTTCGGCCCGCGCACCCACAATTCGCCGACCTCGCCCGGCGCCGCATCCACGCCATCCAGCGTGACAAAACGCAGTTCGATACCGGGTATCGGGTCGCCTGCGGAGCAGTCCTCGCGCGGTGCGTCGAGCATGGTCTGCGATATGGTCGGACTGCTTTCCGTCATGCCATAACCGTTGTGCAGCGGCACCTCGTACAAGCTTTCGACGCGCGCCTTCAGCGCGGCATCGAGAGGAGATCCGCCGGAATAGGCGAAGCGCAACGCGGGTGCGCGCCATGGTGTGCCGCTCGCTTGCACCTGTTCGACGAGTTTCGCGTGCATGGCCGGCACGCCCTGGAAGATCGATACGTTCTCCTCGGCCAATGCCCGTCGCACGGCGTCCGGCGCGAAACGTGGCGCGAGCCTGAGCGTCGCACCGGCGTACAAACTGCCAAGACACACCGACGCCAGCCCGTAGATGTGCGTAATCGGCAGGACGGCGTACACCACGTCGTCGGGCGTCACACGCCGCAATGTGCTGGACATTGCCGCGATAAACAGCACGTTGCGATGCGACAGCATCACGCCTTTCGGCGCACCGGTCGTGCCGGTGGTGTAGATCAGCGCCGCACATTGACAGGCGGGATCGCTTTCCACGGGTTCCGGCGAGACGGATTCATCGACGATAAAACGCCAGGCATCAGCGGTTGATACAGCGTGCAATCGATCGGCGTGACTCGCCGCGTCCTTCGATGCGCCGACGGTAAACGCCACCACACGCGGCTTCGCGTGATCGCGGATCGCATCGACTTCGCTTGCCGAAAGGCGCGCGTTCGTGAGCAAACACCACGCGTCGAGCTTCGCCGTGGCGAACATCAGCACGACCTGCGCGATGCAATTCTCACTCACGATCATCACGCGATCGCCGCCGCGCACGCCCAGATTGGCAAGCTGCCGGGCGGTGTCGTCGATGGCTTGCACGAGTTGCGCCGCGCTCAGACGCCGCCCGTCTTCGATCAACACAATATGCTGCGGATCGCGGGCCGCGATGCGTGCGGGAATCTCCGAAATGCGCGAGGGCAGTGCGGCGAGCAGGGCATCGACGTCAATTTCCATGTCAAATCTCCGTGCCGCGCATCAACCCGCGAGCGATGATCACTTGTTGGATCTGCGACGTGCCTTCGTAGAGCCTGAACAGCCGCACGTCGCGATAAAAACGTTCGATGCCGTACTCCGAGATATAACCCGCACCACCGTGCACCTGCACCGCGCGATCGGCCACGCGGCCGCACATCTCGGTCGCGAAGTACTTGGCGCAGGAGGCTTCTATCGATACATCGCGGCCCTCGTCGCGGCGGCGCGCGGCGTCGAGCACCATGCATTCGGCGGCATAGATCTCGGTCTTGCTGTCGGCGAGCATGGCCTGGACCAGCTGGAACTCAACGATCGGCTGGCCGAACTGCTTGCGCTCCATGGCGTAGGCGAGGGCGTCGCGCAGCATCCGTTTGGCTGCGCCGATAGCCACGGCCGCAATGTGCAAGCGCCCTTTATCGAGCACTTTCATGGCCGTCTTGAACCCGACGCCTTCCACGCCGCCGATCAATTGCCCGGCCGGAATGCGGCAATTCTCGAAGATCACGTCGCAAGTGTGCGCGCCGCGCTGCCCCATTTTCTTGTCGGGCTTGCCGAGCGATAGTCCCGGCGATTCCCGCTCCACGATGAACGCCGAAATGCCGCTCGCACCTTTTGCGTCGCTCGTGCGTGCCATCACCGTGAAGATGCCGGCTTCGGGCGCGTTCGTGATGAAGCGCTTCGTGCCGTTCAGCACGTAGTGATCGCCGTCCTTGCGCGCCGTGGTTTTCAGCGACGCCGCGTCCGACCCCGAGTCCGGCTCGGTCAGGCAAAACGACCCGATCAGGTCACCCGCGGCGAGCTTCGGCAGATAGTGCTGCTTCTGCTCCTCGCTGCCGTCGAGCAGAATGCCGATCGAACCGATGCCATTGTTCGTCCCGATCACCGACCTGAATGCCGGGGATGTCTGGCCGAGTTCGAACGCCACGCGCACTTCCTCTTCCATGGTCAGGCCGAGGCCGCCGTAAGCCTCCGGAATGGTCAGCCCGAACAGGCCGATCTCGCGCATGGCGGCGAGCACATCGGTGGGAATCTGATCGGTTTCGTCCACCTCGGCCTCGCGCGGCACGAGCGTCTCGCGCACAAAACGGCGAATGGCATCTTCAAGCAGTGTCTGGGTTTCTGCATCGCGAATCACGTTGAGTCTCCTGTGTCGACCAGAGTTGGCGCTTTAGCGCTTACTCTGGTCCCATGCAAGATGGTTGCTGAGTCATACACGCCGGATGAGCATTTGCGAACGATCGTGCCACAGTAAATCGGCTTGCACAATTGGCCGTTCGGCCGATGGTGGCCATGCTTTCGCGCCGCTACAATGCCGTCATGTCCAAGGTAAAACACATTTCTGAAACGCCGGCCACGCAGTTTTTGCGTCGGCACAAGGTCGTATTCGGGGAGCATCCTTATGAGTATGTCGAGCATGGCGGCACGGAGGAATCGGCGCGCCAGCTTGGAGTAGATGAACATCGCGTGGTCAAGACGCTCGTGATGGAAGACGAGCACGCGAAGCCGCTGATCGTGCTCATGCATGGCGATAAAACCGTCTCGACCAAGAATCTTGCGAGGCAAATTGGCGTGAAGCGCGTCGAGCCGTGCAAGCCGGAAGTGGCGAACCGGCATTCGGGGTTCTTGATCGGTGGCACATCGCCATTCGGCACGAGAAAGGCGATGCCGGTGTACGTGGAATCGAGCATCTTCGAGCTCGACACAATCTATCTGAACGGCGGGCGGCGCGGGTATCTGGTGAGCATCGCGCCGCCGGTCCTGACCGAACTGCTGAAGGCTACGCCCGTGAGTTGCGCGAGCGTCGATTAAAATGCGTGTCCCGCAAGTTTCGCTCACGCTTGCGTTCTCGAAGATAAGAAGAAGTCAATGAACAATGTGATTGTCGCTGTGGTGGCTTACCTGATCGGTTCGATCTCGTTTGCTGTGGTGGTCAGTTCGGCCATGGGTCTCGCGGACCCGCGTTCGTACGGCTCGGGCAACCCGGGCGCGACGAATGTGCTGCGTACTGGCAACAAGCGGGCAGCCGTTCTGACGCTGGTCGGCGACGCCTTCAAAGGTTGGCTGCCGGTGTGGATTGTCGTGCATTTCGGTGCACGTTTCGGGCTGGATTCCACGGCGGTCGCGCTGGCTGCCATCGCCGTGTTTCTTGGGCATCTGTTCCCGATATTCTTCAAGTTTCAAGGCGGCAAAGGCGTTGCGACCGCGGCGGGCGTGCTGCTCGCCATCAATCCGGTGCTCGGGCTGGCCACTTTGCTGACGTGGGTGATCATCGCGTTTTTCTTCCGCTATTCGTCGCTGGCGGCGTTGGTATCGGCGGTATTCGCGCCGTTCTTCGATATCTTTCTTTTCGGCCCCAGCCGTATCTCGCTGGCCGTCGCCGCGATGAGCGCGCTGCTTATCTGGCGGCATCGGGGGAACATCAAGAAGCTGCTGGATGGGAAGGAGAGCCGGATCGGGGAGAAGAAGCGGGCGGCTGAAGCGGTTAAATAAACTGCTGCCGCAAACCACCGCCGCCAAAGTGAGAAAGCCGCCCTGAAGGCGGCTCTCTTATTCGCTGCGATGCTCGATTCAACGAATTGACTCAGCGCGACCCGATCACACTCAATCGCGGAAATTATTAAAATCCAGCGGCGTATCCGTCACGTCCTTCTTCAGCAACGCGATGGCGCTTTGCAGGTCATCGCGCTTCGTGCCGTTGATACGCACCGCGTCGCCCTGAATGCTCGCCTGGACCTTGATCTTGCTGTCCTTGATCATCTTGACGATCTTCTTCGCGAGGTCGCCGGTTACGCCTTTCTTGATCTCGACGACCTGCTTGAGCTTGTCGCCGCCAATCTTCTCGATCTTGCCGTAATCAAGAAAACGCACGTCCACATTGCGTTTCGCGAGCTTCGACAACACCACGTCCTTCACCTGGCTGAGTTTGAAATCGTCGTCGGCAAAAAGCGTCAGTTCACGATCTTTTTGCTCGACGCGCGCGTCCGAACCCTTGAAGTCGAAACGCGTGGCAATTTCCTTGTTCGATTGTTCGATGGCGTTTTTCACCTCGATCATGTTTGCTTCGCTGACGACGTCAAACGATGGCATCTGTATTCCCCTTCGTTGAGGCGAGGCGTAAGACATGCACGCACTCGCTATAATCACGGACCAACATCATTCTACCGATGCCGTCCCGGTTTGCCCAAGGCCACCTCTGATCCTGACCCAAGCGCTTCCTCAATGTCCGAGTTCGAACTTCTCTTCGATTACCCGCTGCTCGCGCATAACACGTTCGGCTTCGACGTCCGCGCCAAGTATGCCGTTCGGCTGACGGAAGAAGCGCAGATCCCGGCGCTTGCCCGCGACACGCGCATTGAGGGCGTGTCGCGATTAGTGCTTGGCGGTGGCAGCAACGTCGTGCTGACGCGCAATTTCGATGGTGTCGCGTTGCTCGTCGAATTGCGCGGCCGCCACGTGATTGGCGAAGATCATGACGCCGTTTTTGTAGAAGCCGGTGCGGGTGAGAACTGGCACGAATTCGTTGCGTGGACCTTATCGCAAGGCTTGCCCGGGCTCGAAAACCTCGCGTTGATTCCGGGTACGGTGGGCGCGGCGCCGATCCAGAACATCGGCGCCTATGGGTTGGAAATGGGCGAGCGCTTCGAGCGTTTGCGAGCGATCGAATTATCGACGGGGGAAACGCGGGAATTCGATCGCGACGCGTGCGCGTTCGGTTACCGCGACAGTTTTTTCAAGCGAGAAGGGCGCGGGCGTTTTGTGATCGTATCGGTGACGTTTCGTCTGCCGAAAGCGTGGACGCCGCGCGCGGATTATGCGGATATCGCGCGGGTGCTGGAGACAAGCGGCGCGAACGATCCACAAGCTATCTTCGATGCCGTCGTCGCCGTGCGGCAGGCAAAGCTGCCTGACTGGCGCGTGCTTGGGAACGCGGGAAGCTTCTTCAAGAACCCGGTGGTGAGCGCGACCGCCTTCGGGGCATTGAAAGCGCGCGAACCCGAGGTGGTGTCCTATAAGCAGCCGGACGGCCAGTTCAAGCTTGCTGCAGGCTGGCTAATTGACCGATGCGGCTGGAAAGGCCGCGCGATCGGTGCCGCCGCTGTGCACGACCGGCAGGCGTTGGTGCTGGTGAACCGCGGAGGCGCGTCGGGCGCACAGATTCTCGAACTCGCGGACGCAATCAAACGCGACGTACACGCGCGCTTCGCGATCGAGCTGGAAGCGGAGCCGGTGTGTCTTTGATTTAAAGCCGCCGCACCAACAAAAAACCCGCCTGAAAGGCGGGTTTTTCAATGAAACCGAGGCGACTCAACCCCCACGCTTGCGACGCGCATTCTCCGCAATCCGCATCCGCAGCGCGTTCAGCTTAATGAAACCACCAGCATCCGCCTGATCGTACGCACCGCCGTCGTCATCGAACGTGGCGATGTTCTTGTCGAACAGCGTTTCCTTCGAATCGCGCGCAACCACCGTCACGCTGCCCTTGTACAGCTTCACGCGCGTCCAGCCGTTCACCTTGTCCTGCGTGTGATCGATCAGCACTTGCAGCGCGCGCCGCTCCGGGCTCCACCAGTAGCCGTTGTAAATCAGCGCGGCGTAACGCGGCATCAGATCGTCCTTCAGATGCGCCACTTCGCGATCCAGCGTGATCGACTCAATTCCGCGATGCGCCTTGAGCATGATCGTGCCGCCCGGCGTTTCATAACAGCCGCGCGATTTCATGCCGACATAGCGGTTCTCGACCAGATCCAGCCGCCCGATGCCATGTTTTCCGCCAATCGCGTTCAATTCGGTCAGCATTTCCGCCGGCGACAAACGCTTGCCGTTCAGCGCAACCGGATCACCCTTCTCGTACTCGATATCCAGATATTCCGGCTGATCAGGCGCATCTTCGGGCGCGACCGTCCAGCGCCACATATCGGGCTCGGCCTCGGCCTTCGGATCTTCCAGGTGACGCCCTTCGAACGAAATGTGCAGCAGGTTCGCGTCCATGGAGTAGGGCGCACCGCCTTGCTTGTGCTTCATTTCGATAGGAATGCCCGCTTTTTCCGCATAAGCCAGCAGCTTTTCACGCGACAGCAGATCCCACTCGCGCCACGGCGCGATCACCTTGATACCCGGCTCGAGCGAGTAATACCCCAGCTCGAAACGCACCTGATCGTTGCCTTTGCCGGTCGCGCCGTGCGACACGGATTGTGCGCCGACCGCACGCGCGATCTCGATCTGACGCTTCGCGATCAGCGGACGCGCGATCGACGTGCCGAGCAGGTACTCGCCTTCATAAATGGTATTGGCGCGGAACATCGGGAACACGAAGTCGCGGACAAATTCCTCACGCAGATCTTCGATAAAGATGTTTTCCTGCTTGATGCCGAGCTGCAGCGCTTTCTTGCGTGCCGGCTCGAGTTCTTCGCCCTGACCGATGTCAGCGGTGAACGTCACGACTTCGGCGTCGTAGTTGTCTTGCAACCACTTCAGGATGACGGAGGTATCGAGGCCGCCTGAGTAGGCGAGCACGACTTTTTTGATATCGCTCATGGTGAACTCGTATGGCTTGAAAACGGTGTGCGCCGGGCCTTCAGCGCGCGGAAAACCGCTATTTTGACATCAAATGGCGGGCGTTCCGCATTTTCGGGGCGACGCAGCGTTTCCAGGGAAACGCCGCGCGTTTAGCAACCAGGGCACAGCAAGCTCAATGATTGAGTTTGCCGAGCAGCAGATATTCCATCAACGCCTTCTGAACGTGCAGACGGTTTTCAGCTTCGTCCCAGACCACACTCTGCGGACCGTCGATCACGTCCGCGCTCACTTCCTCACCCCGGTGTGCCGGCAGGCAATGCATGAAGAGGGCGTCCGGATGGGCGAGCGCCATCATGTCCGAGTCGACGCACCAGTCGGCGAAAGCCTTCTTGCGCACTTCGTTCTCGGCTTCGAAACCCATGCTGGTCCACACGTCCGTGGTGACGAGATCCGCGCCCGTGCAAGCGTCGTTCGGATCGGCGAATTCTTCGTAGAACGGGGCGCTGTCGGGAGAAACCAGTGCGTGGTCGAGCGTGTAACCGGGCGGCGTGGACAGGCGCAATTTGAAGCCGAGAATCTGCGCGGCTTCAATCCACGTGTAGAGCATGTTGTTTGCGTCGCCCACCCAGGCTACGGTTTTCCCCGCGATCGGTCCGCGGAGTTCGTAGTAGGTGAAGACGTCGGCGAGGACCTGACACGGGTGATATTCGTTTGTCAGGCCGTTGATCACCGGCACGCGCGAATTTTCAGCGAAGCGCTCGATGATGTGCTGCCCGAATGTACGGATCATGATGATGTCCACCATTCGCGAGACCACTTGCGCCGCATCCTCGATCGGTTCGCCGCGGCCGAGTTGCGTGTCGCGCGTGCTGAGGAATACGGCGTGGCCGCCAAGCTGGAAGATGCCCGCTTCGAACGAGAGCCGCGTACGCGTTGAATTCTTCTCGAAGATCATCGCCAGCGTGCGGTCGTGCAGCGGATGGTAGGTCTCGTAGCTCTTGAACTTGCGCTTGAGAATACGTGCGCGTTCGAGCACGTAGTCATAGTCGTCGAGAGAGAAATCCTTGAACTGCAGATAGTGGCGAATTTTTTTTTCGGTCATGAAAATGCGTACGGCGGCTTCAGCCGGCAACTGTGCCGGACGGCGCCGCCGTCGTGGTGGTATTGAATTTCAGCATAAAGGAATTTGCGCCGTTTGACGAGGTGGCCAAATAGCCGATGCGCGCCGCCATAGACCGTCCGGCGCGGTTTAGAGGCTTTGTGTGCAGTGCGGAAAAAGGGCCTCTGCTGTATAATCCGCGAGGTTTCTCCGGCAGTCCTGACACCTTTCGACTGCTTTGCAGCGGACTCGGCGTGCAGGTTCAATGCGCAGTTTTCGTGGCAGTCAGCGTAGTTCGTGGCCTAGTTCGCGGCCGCGCGAGTGCGTCTCGCCGCCATGTGCCGCAAGGCAGTCGCGAACGGCGTCGACCATGGGTTTATTACGCGCTCAAGGTGACCCAGGCGACGTCGCGATCGGGTCGTAGCGCTCGGCCGCAGCGCTGCCGGACGAGGCAGAGTTCAGTGCCGGAGGTTGCAGCCGATGACTTTACGGTTCACCTTGCCAACCATGCATGCGCGTTCGCCGGCGTTCTCCGCCGGTCGTCAAACAGGTATTCCTACATGGCCGAAACAGTTCCAACCGAATACTTCATCCAGGGCGTCACGTCGAGCGGCAAGACCTTTCGGCCGAGCGACTGGTGCGAGCGGCTTTGCGGCGTGATGTCGGGGTTCGGCCCGGGAAAGCGCGGCCCGAATGCCCGGCTGCAGTATTCCATCTATGTTCGCCCGACCTTGCTCGGCAACGTGAAGACGGTGATCCTCGACTCGCGCTTACGTGACATCGAGCCTATGGCTTTCGATTTCGTGATGAACTTCGCCAAAGACAACGATCTGCTGGTGACGGAGGCGTGCGAATTGCCGCCGCATCACGGCACACAGCAGCAGGTCTGAGGGAAGAGCGAGCCTCTTTTCGATGTCGATGCACACGACAAAAAACCCGCCGACGGCGGGTTTTTCTATTACTGCCTTCTGCTACCGTTCGCTGTTTTAAGAACGTCAGGGCAAAAAGCAGCAGCCTGTCATGCGTCTGTCAAACCAGTGACGCGCAATGGGCGGCAACCAGAATCTTTAAGCAGCAGGTGCTTGCAGACCCTTGATCGCAGCCGACAGACGGCTCTTATGGCGAGCTGCCTTGTTCTTGTGAACGATGCGCTTGTCGGCAATGATGTCGATGGTCTTGACCGACGTCTTGTAGATTTCCGCAGCCTTGGCTTGGTCGCCGGCATCGATCGCTTTGCGAACGGCCTTGATGGCGGTGCGGAACTTCGAGCGCAGCGCCGAGTTGTGCGAGTTTGCCTTCGCGCTTTGACGGGCGCGCTTGCGGGCTTGTGCGGTATTTGCCATGACGGTTCCTTATCCTGTTCCAGCTATGTGTTTCAGCGCTTCCCGTTTAGCTTCTGGATCGAATCCAGCTCAATGCTGGCCCGGCTCCACACAAGATAAAACGAGGTCAATCCGATGCGCTGTTTATGATCAAACTCTCGGGATCGATTGCCCGAAAGCGCAAAAACGTCGAAAGAAGACGCGAAACCGCCGTGCCTAGGGGGTGCCTAGTAGTGCCGAAAGCGGATTCAGGAGCTTCGAAACCAGCGATTATAGCAACGAAATCATGGGACTGGCAAGCCCGGCTGGTTTTTGCCGCAGGGGTTGCGCACGAAGGCCCGCATCAATAAAGGGACGCAGCGGTTGTAAACAATCAGCGCGTCAGGTTTTACTCTTGTTTTTTGCCAGAACGAGAGATGGCCTCGATCATGGACGCATGTGCCGATTTGCGGGCTCCGCGCTGCCGTACCTGTCGTTATCCGTTACCGGAAATCCTGTTCGCGGCATTGAGCGCGGTGTTGTGCGGCGTGGAGGATTGGGAGACGACCACCCTCTGTGGGCCCGTACCCAACTGGCCTGGTTGCGACCCACCTGCCATACGAGAGCCGTATTGCCTCGCCCGATACCTTTGCGCGCGTGTTCGGTGCGCTAAGCGCGAAGGCCTTCGAGCAGTGCTTCATCAACTGGGCCGGATGGGATACTCCTTGAGCTTGAATGTAAGGTGAAAACGCCTTACTATATATCTTTCGAGAGGGCATGATGAGTACGCTAACCGTGACATCGAAAGGGCAGGTCACCTTACGTAAGGATGTTCTGGACCATCTGGGCGTTCAACCAGGGCAGCGGATCTCGGTCGATAAGCTTCCAGACGGTCGGGTGATGGTAAGTGCTGAGCGCGCCAGCGAGCCGATCAGTGCGGTTTTCAACCTTCTAAAAAAAGAAAACCGTCCCGCGCTGTCGATCGACGACATGAATGACTTGGCTGCGAAAGGTTGGGCTGGCGAGCGATGAAGATTACGGCCGATACGAACGTTCTTGTGCGGGCGATGATTGGTGACGACGAGCAGCAAAGCGCGCTCGCGCAATCGGAGCTCGCGGCGGCCGAACTTGTCGCGATCGCGCTTCCGTCGTTATGCGAGTTGGTGTGGGTGCTCTCACAGGGTTACAAAATCGCGTCCGATGAAATTGCCGACGCTGTGCGGCGCCTGACCAATGCCGCAAATGTTGTTGTAAACCGTCCAGCTGTCGAAGCCGGACTTGCGCTGCTGGACGCTGGCGGCGATTTCGCGGATGGGGTGATTGCCTACGAGGGGCGATGGCTGGGCGGCGAAACCTTCGTGTCATTCGACAAAAAGGCGGTGAAGCGCCTTATGGCACAGAGCAAGGCAGCTCGTCTTCTCGAGTGAGAGGGC
Organism: Caballeronia mineralivorans PML1(12); assembly: GCF_001028175.1. Taxonomy (GTDB): domain Bacteria; phylum Pseudomonadota; class Gammaproteobacteria; order Burkholderiales; family Burkholderiaceae; genus Caballeronia; species Caballeronia mineralivorans. The sequence goes on along the minus strand of NZ_AEJF01000021.1, from coordinate 8,708 downwards.
AGGCAGGGCTTCCGCACGAAGGCCCCTGTCAGGCAAGGCCGAGAGCGGAGTCACGCAGAGCGGTATCCCATGCGGCGAGGTTGCGGATGTTCTTGAGGCTGATCTTTTTCGGCTGGCGGCTCTGCTCAAGTCGAGCAAGGTTCAGCGTGATCTCGCGCAGGCTGGCCATGTTCTGCGCGGCCACCTTGTCGCGGATCAGACTGGCACCCTCACCCCAGGACACATCGAGTACCCAGTGCAACTGGTTTTCGATGCCCCAATGCGCCCGGATGAGTCGAGCCATCTCCGCAGCCTTCACGGCTTTCGAACTGATGTAATAGCAGCGCTCAGCGCTCAGTGCTCGTCTTGCCACCTTGCTCACGGGTACGCTCAAGCATGACCAGACGCTCAAGGCCGGCCCAGTGCTGCCCTGTCGCGGCCAGCGCCACGCGAGGTCATCCGGTCACGCGGCAGACTCGTGTTTCCAGCCGCCCGTGCCCCTTGTCGTGTTCGACATGTTCCCAGTACGAACTCTCCAGCCCTCCACGCCGCACAACACCGTGCTCAATGCCGCGAACAGGATTTCCGGTAACGGATAACGACAGGTACGGCAGCGCGGATCCCGCAAATCGGCAAATGCGTCCATGATCGAGGCCATCTCTCGTTCTGGCAAAAAACAAGAGTAAAACCTGACCCGCTGATTGTTTACAACCGCTGCGTCCCTTTATTGATGCGGGTCTTCGTGCGCAACCCCTGGTTTTTGCCGGGGTTTGGCAGCCAGGATCACGCGGGGATCACGCGACTGGCGGGACCAGGCCTGTGGAAACCGGGCGCAGTGAAGGACCAAACGCCGTTGCAAATTCTAACGATTCGCCAAATGTTGCAACGCGTCGCATTCATCATGCCGACCGTATAATAAGCGCCCCATGAATCTATTCCGAGCCCTACTGACGGTCAGCGGCTTCACGCTGCTTTCCCGCGTGACCGGCCTGATCCGCGAAACGCTGATCGCGCGAGCCTTCGGCGCCAGTCAATTCACCGACGCATTCTACGTCGCCTTTCGCATACCGAACCTGTTGCGGCGCTTGTCTGCAGAAGGGGCGTTCTCGCAGGCATTCGTGCCCATCCTCGCCGAGTTCAAGAACACCGAGGGTCACGATGCCACCAAGGCCCTGGTCGACGCCATGTCGACGGTGCTCGCGTGGGCGCTCGCCGCCGTATCGCTGGCAGGTGTGGCGGGTGCGTCCTGGGTCGTGTTCGCGGTGGCATCGGGGCTCGAGCACGACGACCACGCGTTCGGCCTCGCGGTGACGATGACCCAGATCATGTTCCCGTACATCATCTTCATCTCGCTGACATCGCTGGCGTCCGGGGTGCTCAATACCTACCGGCAATTCTCGCTGCCCGCGTTCGCGCCCGTGCTGCTCAACGTGTCCTTCATCGCGGCCGCCATCTTTCTCGCGCCGCATCTGAAAGTGCCGGTCTACGCGCTGGCGTATGCGGTAATCGTTGGCGGAATCTTGCAGTTTCTCGTGCAGTTGCCCGGCCTCAAGAAGATCGACATGATCCCGCGCATCGGCCTGAATTTTCTGCGGGCGTTGCGGCATCCGGGCGTCAAGCGCGTGCTGATCAAGATGGTGCCCATGACGTTCGGCGTGTCTGTCGCGCAACTGAGCCTGATCATCAACACGAACATCGCGTCGCGTCTCGGCCCGGGCGCTGTGTCGTGGATCAATTATTCCGACCGCCTGATGGAGTTTCCTACCGCGCTGCTCGGCGCGGCGCTTGGCACGATCCTGTTGCCGAGCCTGTCGAAGGCGCACGTGGACGCCGATCCGGTCGAATATTCGGCGCTCCTCGACTGGGGTCTGCGCATCACGTTCCTGATGGCCGCGCCCAGCGCCTGCGCACTGTTTTTCTTCGCGGAGCCGCTGACGGCCACGCTGTTCCACTACGGTAAATTCGATGCGCATTCCGTCCTGATGGTCGGCCGCGCGTTGTCGGCGTATGGCGTCGGGCTGATCGGGCTGATTCTGATCAAGATCCTCACGCCCGGCTTCTACGCGAAGCAGGACATCAAGACGCCGGTGATCATCGGCATTATCGTGTTGATCGCCATCCAGATCAGCAACGTGATTTTCGTACCAATCTTCGCTCACGCCGGATTGACGCTGTCCATCGGGCTCGGTGCGTGCGTGAACGCCACGCTTTTGTTCATCGGCTTGAGGAAACGCGGGATTTACCAGCCATCGGCGGGATGGGCGCGGTTCTTCGTGCAATTGCTTGGCGCGTGCCTCGTGCTCGCCGGCGTGATGCATTGGGTGGCCGGCAATTTCGACTGGATTGGCATGCGCGCCACACCACTGGAGCGAATTGTGCTTCTCGGTGCAAGCCTGGTTGTATTCGGTGCGCTATATTTCGGTATGCTCTCTGCGATGGGTTTTAAATACGCGTATTTCAGAAGGCGAACGCTGTGATGACGACGACGCGCATCCTCGACTATTTCACCTCGCTTGTGGCGGAGGACGAGAGTCTGCCGCTCACCGAGGCGGCGTTGTCGCTTGCCCAGGACGCGTATCCGGATCTCGATTTGCAGGGCGTACTGGCTGAGATCGACGAGCTGGTTTTGCGTGTGCGCCGCCGTATGCCCGAAGATGCCGATATCAAGCAGAAAGTCGGCGTGCTGAATCGTTTTTTCTTCCGCGAGCTGGGTTTTACCAGCAATCACAACGATTACTACGATCCCGATAACAGCCACCTGAACATGGTGCTGAAGCGGCGCCGCGGGATTCCGATTTCGCTGGCGGTCGTGTACCTGGAGATGAGCGAGCAGCTTGGCATTCCGGTGCGCGGTGTGTCGTTTCCGGCGCACTTTCTGCTGCGGGTGACAACGCCCGATGGCGACGTGATGCTCGATCCGACTACGGGCCATTCACTGTCCGAATCGGCGATGGTCGAGATGCTCGAGCCGTATGTGCAGCGGGTAGGGGAATCGATTGGCAGCGCGCTGAAGATCCTGTTGCAACCCGCCACGCGCCGGGAAATCATCGGACGAATGCTGCGGAATTTGAAGAGCATTTACTTGCAGACGGAGCGCTGGCAACGGCTGCTTGCCGTGCAGCAGCGGCTGGTGATCCTGATGCCGGGGAGTATTGAAGAAGTGCGCGATCGTGGCTTTGCTTATGCGCGTCTCGATTATTTGCGCCCGGCGATGGAAGACTTGCGTCGTTATCTCGATGACCGGCCGGATGCCGAGGACGCGACCGTTGTGGAAACGGAATTGCATGAACTGAGGCAGCGCACGCAGCACAACGGCGAGTGATCTAGTAGCCCTGTAAAGCGCAAAAAACGGCGGCACATCTAACGCGATGACCGCCGTTTTTCATTACGCGCGCGCTAAAAACTTACTTCGGCTGCATCCGGATGGCACCGTCAAGACGAATCACCTCGCCGTTGAGCATCGGGTTATCGAAGATCTGTTTGACGAGCATCGCGTACTCGTTCGGTTTGCCGAGTCGCGACGGGAACGGCACCATTGCACCTAGCGCATCCTGCACTTCCTGCGGCATGCCGAGCAGCATGGGTGTTTCGAAGAGGCCCGGCGCAATCGTCATCACGCGAATGCCGTTGCGCGACAAATCACGGGCGATGGGCAGCGTCATGCCGACCACGCCGCCCTTCGATGCCGCGTACGCAGCTTGTCCGATCTGGCCATCGTAAGCCGCCACCGACGCAGTGCTCACGATCACGCCACGTTCACCCGCCGCATTCGGTTCGTTCTTCGACATGGCCGCTGCCGCCAGCCGGATCATGTTGAAGGTGCCGATCAGATTCACGCCGATGGTCTTGGCGAACAGATCAAGCGCGTGCGGACCATCCTTGCCCACGGTCTTCGCGGCCGGCGCGATGCCCGCGCAATTGACCAGCCCGCACAGGCTGCCGAGCTGCGTCGCGGCTTCCACGGCGCGCTGGCCGTCTTCCTCGCGGCTCACATCGCACTTCACGAACACACCGCCGAGTTCCTTCGCGAGCTTCTCGCCGCCCGCTTCGTTCATGTCGGCGAGCACGACCTTGCCACCGTGGTCGCGGATCAGTTGCGCGGTGGCGGCGCCGAGGCCCGATGCGCCGCCGGTGACGAGAAAAACGTTGTCCTGGATGTCCATGCTGTGTGCTCCTTGATGATGGTTATACGTAATCTGGTTATACGTAATCGTGCTCGTCCCAAGGATCGCTCAGAACGAAAAACCCGCTCGGCCGATGGAGCACGAGCGGGTTTCGGAAGGCGTGTCCCCGGCGCTTAGGTGTGAGCGCCGGGTGACGATCAGCTCAACGCATCGAACACGCGGGTGCGGATTTCATCGACGGTACCGAGGCCCGAGATCCGCCGATACTCCGGCGCCTTCAAACCGTTGTTGTCGCCGTGCTTCGACCACGTGTTGTAGTACTCGATCAGCGGCTTGGTCTGCGCGACATACACGTCGAGCCGCTTCTTCACGGTCTCTTCCTTGTCGTCGTCGCGCTGGATCAGCGGCTCGCCGGTGACGTCGTCACGGCCTTCCTGCTTCGGCGGATTGAACTTGACGTGATAGGTGCGGCCCGAGGCCGCATGCACGCGCCGCCCGCTCATGCGTTCGATGATGTCCTCGAACGGCACGTCGATCTCAAGCACATAGTCGATAACAACGCCAGCTTGCTTCATGGCGTCGGCTTGCGGAAGCGTGCGCGGGAAACCGTCGAAGAGATAACCGTTCGCGCAGTCCGCTTCCTGCAGGCGTTCTTTCACGAGGTTGATGATGAGCGTGTCCGGCACGAGTTCGCCGGCGTCCATGAAGCGCTTGGCTTCAACGCCGAGCGGCGAACCCGCTTTCACGGCGGCGCGCAGCATGTCGCCCGTCGAGATCTGCGGGATGCCGAACTTTTCCTTGATGAAGGTGGCCTGGGTGCCCTTGCCGGCGCCGGGGGCGCCCAACAGGATCAAACGCATGGTGATATCTCCGAATCGAATAGAAACCGCTGCGCTGCGAGGCTTATTCTCGCATCCGGTCGCTATGGCGCATCGCCCGGTTGAAGCCGCAAACGAGGCGCGACGAGCCGAATTCGGGAGACGGCGCGGCACCAGTCGACACGGGCGCTCAGGAGCGTTGGCGCTGACCGGAAGGCTCGCGCTACCAATCGATTATGCCATGCATCGTCACAATCGCGGCCCGAATCCGCGGCTGGAAAGCCCGGCAAGTGGGGCGCAGCGGGGGTTAACGCGAGTTGATCGAAAGGGGGCTGCCGCGCTAGGAGGCGTTGAAAACGAGCCGATTTCGAGAGGAGTGTCGCTTCGGGGCACAGCGGAAATGCCGGCGATCGGCGCGTGTGTCCGGCGCGACGACAACAGAACTGCCGGAAGCGCATTGCTGCAGCATGCAGATGGCTCACGCGCGGCGATCAGACGCAGGCCGCAGCGGTGAATTGCGGCCGGAACGCGTTCGCCGGCCGCTTCCTGCCTCGTTATGCCGAAGCACCAAACAACGCGCGGACACGCTCGAGATCGGTGGGGGTATCGACACCCGGCGGGGGCGCGTCGTTCGTCGTCAGCACTGCGATGCGCTCGCCGTGCCAGAGCGCGCGCAGCTGCTCGAGCGCCTCGCCTTCTTCGATCGGAGCCACGGACAGCGTGGGGTAAATCCGCAAGAACTTCGCGCGATATGCATACAGGCCGATGTGCCGCAGCACATTGGAGGGAACGGACGGGCGTGCGCCGAGCGCGGCGACATTCGGCCAGTCCTTCTGCCACGCGTCACGCGACCACGGAATCGGTGCGCGCGAAAAATACAGCGCAACGCTCTTCGAATCCAGCACGACTTTCACCACGTTCGGATTGAAGACATCGGCGGGATCATGGATGGGATGCGCCGCGGTCGCGATCGCGCACGACGGATGCGCCGCCAGATGCGCCGCCACGTTGCGCACGAGCGCCGGGTCGATCAACGGTTCGTCGCCCTGTACATTGACCACGATGGTCTCGTCGCTCCAGCCGAAATGCGTCGCGACTTCGGCGAGCCGGTCCGTGCCGTTCGGATGATCGGCGCGGGTGAGCAAGGCGTCGAAGCCATGTTCCTTCGCGACTTCGACCACGCGCTGCGAATCGGTTGCGATCAGCACTTGCAGCGCGCCCGATAAACGCGCGCGCTCGGCCACGCGCACGACCATCGGTTTGCCGCCGATATCCGCCAGTGGCTTGTCCGGCAGCCGCGTGGACGCGAGCCGCGCGGGCACGACTGCTATGAAGGGCGGCGCGACCGGAACGTGTGCGTTCATAAAACCTCGATTTAAAGCCTCAATTCCCGCCGGCAGGTTTCAACGGCTCGACGGGCGTGCCTTCCACGGTCTGGCGGGCTTCGTCCGGCAGCATGATGGGAATGCCGTCGCGGATGGGGTAAGCGAGCTTGTCGACATTGCAGATGAGTTCCTGCGCCGCGCGGTCATACGTGAGCTGGGTCTTGCAAATCGGGCAGACAAGGATTTCAAGCAGGCGTGCGTCCACGGAGTTTCTCCACAACTAATGCGATGAGGCGGGGGCTGAGCACGGCTTCGACTGGAACCACCCAGATGCGCGCGTCACGCCAGGCCCCGAATTTTACTGCATCCTTCTCGGTGATCAGGATCGAATCGGCGTCGATGCCGGCGAACGGATTGTCGCGATATTCGTAGTGATCCGGAAACGCGCGCGTGGCCGGCGTGAGTCCAGCCGCGCGCAGCGACGCGAAGAACCGCTCCGGCGAGCCGATACCTGCCGCAGCCGCGACCCGTTCGCCCTTGAACGCGCTGAGAGGGCGGCGCACGGCCGGGTCATCGAGCAGCCAGGCGTCGCCGGTCGTCAAATCCAGCGAGAAGGTGTTCGGCCACGGCGGCAACGTGCGGTCGTAGGGGCTGTTGATGAGCGTGGCGTCGCGGTGCCGGGACATCGATTCACGCAGCGGTCCCGCCGGCAGCAGGAAACCATTGCCGCCGAGACGGTCGTCGAAGACCACGAGTTCGAAGGCGCGCGCGAGGCGGTAGTGTTGCAGGCCGTCGTCGCTGACGATCACATCCACCGATGGATTCGCTTTCAGCAACGCCTGCGCCGCCGCCACGCGATCCGGTGACACCATCACCGGCGCATGCGTGCGGCGGGCGATCAGCAGGGGTTCGTCGCCGACTTCGGATGGCTGGCTCGTCGGGCTCACGCGCGTGGTTTCGTGGATCTTCGCGCCGTAACCGCGCGAGACGACGCCCGGCTGGAAGCCGGCGGCGCGCAGCGCTTCGACGAGGGCGATCACGGTCGGCGTCTTGCCCGTGCCGCCCACGGTCACGTTGCCAACCACGACGACCGGCACCCCCACATTCACCTGCTTGATCCAGCCGAGCGCGAAGAAGGCGCGGCGAATCGCTGCAATCAAGCCGAACACGCACGCGAACGGCGTCAGCGACCACGCGACCCAGCCGCGCTTGCGCCACTCGCGGGCGAGGAAGTTTTCGATCGGCGGCTTGAAATCAGACATGGCGCGCCTTGGCCTTGTATTCAGGAGCGAACGATGCGCGCGCTTGGACGGACAGCAACGTAGGGCGGTGTAGCGGCGAGGGGAAGGGCAATGTCAGTGATAACGGCCGGCACCTTGGCATCGGGGCGGATCTCCAGAATGAGCGAATGTAAGCGGACGATAAGCGGTCGGTGGACGACAGAGCGCAATGATTGCGCTGGCCCTCGAACCCGGCACTCTAGCGCGGCGCTGCCCGGGGCGCCAGTTTAAGGGCAAACCGGACCTCGCCGTCCGGCGTTGAAGTGCCTTCGAGTGCAGCCCGAAAATAGGTAGATTCGATGCGAGATTTTGCACGCAAGCCGCCTGTGGATAACTCTGTGAACAACTTGGGCTCCCGCAGCCTGAAATCGGCTTCAGGAAAGCCTTGCATCGGCTTTGTGGCGATTTTGAGATGAAAAATATAATAAAAACAATGACTTAAACTGAGTTCATCAGGATTTGACGAGAGTTTCCGTCAGCTTCCGGTAACGCGTGCATTGTGGACACTTGCTACACTTCGCACGCTGATCGGGCTTGTCGTCCATGCCTTGTTCACCGGCCGCACGGCGCTGTCAGGACGGCCCATTTGTCCACTCTCAAGCCAGCGTGTTGTTAACCTCAACCGACCACCATTTTCCTCGATGAGCAGCGACCCTTTCACTCCCTCCGGTCAACTCGGCAGCGCCGATGCCGTCATCCCCGTTTCGGCGCTCAATCGCGCGATCGGGTCGATGCTCGAACGCTCGTTTCCGCTCGTCTGGGTATCGGGGGAAGTATCGAATTTTACGAAAGCGGCGAGTGGCCACTGGTACTTCTCGATCAAGGACGCGCAGGCGCAGATGCGCTGCGTGATGTTCCGCGGCCGCGCACAGTACGCCGAGTTCACGCCGCGAGAAGGGGACCGGATCGAAGTGCGCGGGCTGGTCACCCTGTACGAACCGCGCGGCGAGTTGCAACTCGGCGTGGAAGCGGTGCGCCGGACCGGGCAGGGGCGCTTGTACGAAGCCTTTTTGAAGCTGAAGGCGAAACTTGAAGCCGAGGGGCTGTTCGCCGCCGAGCGCAAGCGGCCGCTGCCGCACCATCCGCGCGCGATTGGCATTGTGACGTCGTTGCAGGCGGCGGCGTTGCGCGATGTGCTTACCACGCTCTCGCGGCGCGCGCCGCACGTGCCGGTGATCGTCT
>NZ_AEJF01000020.1 GCF_001028175.1 Caballeronia mineralivorans PML1(12) | reverse complement strand
GCGGCTTGCGTCAGCCGGCGCGCGTCCGGTCCGCGACGCGCGCGCGCGTTTTGCGCTCGTGCAGATGCGCTGGCAACGCTGGCGTCCTGATCTCGCCGCCGAGCGGGAACATCTGATGCGTCTTGCACAACGCCTGGGTGCTTCGCAAGGCCGCCGGCATGAGCGGGCGGTGGCGCGGGTGTCGGAGTTATCGGCAAGGTTGCAGGTGTTGAGCCCGCAACGCACGCTCGAGCGCGGCTACGCGGCTTTGATCGACACGCAATCCGGGCGCGCCGTGCGCGCGCCGAATGCACTGAAGCCGAAGCGGCCGTTGACCGTGCATCTGGCGGAAGGATCGGCGGATATTGTGCTGGCCGACATCCAGCCGCGGCTCTCCGATGAATTTTGACTGTTGGCAGGTGTGCATCGCATGAAACAGCAGTCGCCTTCATGCGATGTTCATGTGACAAACGCGGGTACTTGAAAGCCCGTATTTTTGACGGCTTAGATGGAACGTTCGAGCATTTTTTACGCCGCTGTTAAAGCTTCGTAATCGATACTGCTCATAAAAACCCGCAATTTGCGGGGTTATCCCAACTCGCCTACAATCGAGTGCTCCATTGCTTCACTCCTCACGTCCCCCAAAATCATCATAGAAGGAAGCTCGCACCATGGAACATACCCTCCCGCCGTTGCCGTTCGACAAGAACGCGCTTGCTCCGCACATGTCGGAAGAAACGCTTGAGTATCACTATGGCAAGCATCACCAAACCTATGTGACGAACCTGAACAAGCTGATCCCGGGTACCGAATTCGAAAACCTGTCGCTCGAAGAAATCGTCAAGAAGGCGTCGGGCGGCGTGTTCAACAACTCAGCGCAGATCTGGAATCACACGTTCTTCTGGAACAGCCTGTCGCCCAAGGGTGGCGGCGCTCCGGCCGGCGCACTCGGCGACGCGATCAACGCCAAGTACGGTTCCTTCGACAAGTTCAAGGAAGAGTTCACCAAGGTCGCGACCGGCACGTTCGGTTCGGGCTGGACGTGGCTCGTGAAGAAGGCTGACGGCTCGCTCGACATCGTGTCGACCAGCAATGCCGCTACGCCGCTGACCACCGACGCCAAGGCGCTGCTGACCATCGACGTGTGGGAACACGCGTACTACATCGACTATCGCAACGCGCGTCCGAAGTTCATCGAAGCATTCTGGAACATTGCGAACTGGGACTTTGCGTCGAAGAATTTCGGCGCTTAAGGTTTCCTTGTTCCGTGACAATAAAGTCTGGAAAGCGCAATAAAGTTCGGAAAATGTAGCGACCCCGCTGCAATAAACTTCGGAAACCGAAGACAAAATGAAAGCCCTCTATGCGAGGGCTTTTTTTCGGTCCATCACACGCGCCGAAGGCGCTTGTCGGGCCAGTTGCAGCCACTCACCTGTGCGCGGCCATGCGGCCATACGAGCGTCCGCTTCAGCTCTGGAGAGGTCGTCAATACACCTGAAGGCTATTCGTTCGGTAAAGTTGGTGCCTGCGGCGCAGGGCAAGAGTGCTTGCCTGATTGAGCACAATTCGCACCTCGACTTCTGGCCCAACGGCAAGAACACCAAGACCGAGGCCGAGTGGGAAATTGGCCTAGACGAACTTATTGCCTTCATCAAGGCCAACGCAAAGCGTAACAAGTAGTGGTCGGCAAAGCATGAAAGCGGCCTGGGATCGTGTGAAGCTGCGGTTCAACTTCTGGGAAGGCGATGGCCCTGTTGGTGGAGATGAACTGCGAACGCGCGCCGGACGGCGTTACCAGATTGTTTCAGTGAATGGACGAACGCTCGACTGCCTGGTGCTACTCGCCGACGCAGAAGTGCAGGGGCGCGTGTTCCGTTGGGAGTGGGGCACGCGGAACAAGATGATGTAATGGAAAACAGTGAAAAGCCGCTGTATCGGCCAAGGGCGGCGCGGATTTGGTAATGTCGAATCCGGATTTGCGCGCGACTCGAAACTACGGCCCTCCGTCGAACAATCATCCCGACATACGTTGCTGCACGGCTTTGGAGGCGAGATGGCGGCCAGACCATCGCTTCGCTCGATGGGCCGGACGCGATGGTCTGTGAACGTTGTAGATCCTGAAGTCGCGCGCTTCATTGAGCTGGAGCGCGGCACGCCTGAGCAGTTCCGCGGCCTTTGCTTCGTGACCACCGAATCCATGCGGATCTCGGCGGTGTGCGTCTATGACTAGTTGGCGGCTCTGGCCGACCAGTCGCCGCGCCTGGGCGAGATCAGCAGGATTGGATTGACGGGCATGTACGTCGGTTGTGACGGCAAGCAATGCGAGGCTGATGGCAAGTAGGCTGCGGCAGGTGGTGCGGACCATTCGAATTCTTATTGGCGGTAGATCGAGACGCTTCCCGTACACTGTACCCGATCAATTTGTGGCAGTGGCAGGCTGCAACGCAAAATAACCGCGGCGAGGCCCGCGGGGAAACCGCTGGTTCGCACCGCCGAGGTTCGCACGGAAAGCGACGGTTACTAGCGCAAGGTTGCCAGGATAGTTGCCACGAACGCCGGTATCCATCGGTGGTATTCATTCTGGTAGCCACGGTCTTGATGGTTGCCAAGCGCTAGCGCCTGTTGACAATCAGTAGGTCCAGATGAAAGCAGCGCAGAGCGCAACGAATGACGAGAATCGTTCGGGGAGCTTGTCGTTGCTTTTGCGTGAAGATGGCGCGATCGCACTTCCCGGCAATGAGCTACCAGTGGGTTAGGTGAGCCGACGATGGAGATTTCTGTCGTGGCCAATCGTCCACGAGCATTCCTATGTCGGATGTCACTCCCGGACATCGCAGAGCCTTGCTGCATAAGGCTGCGTCTAGGATGTTCAACGAGCCAACGGAAAGTCAAGAAAATGATATGGGAAGATATATAAGTTCGCATTCCTTATTTAATCTACAGGAATCTACCCTTATATTTCGCAATCGGCGTCTGAGCTGACAATCAACCATCGAAACTTGTTCATTGCCGACTAATACGGAAAAATCATGACTGGAGTTACCGCCGACATTTCCGCGCTCGTTCACGATTTTTGGGCGCTCATGGCTTCCAACGACTTCTCGTCGGTGCAGGCAGTGTTGAGCGAACAGTTCGTCCTCGAATGGCCTCAGTCGAACGAGCGCATCAGGGGTGCGGGAAAATTTGTCCAAATGAACGCGGAGTATCCCGCGCACGGGCTTTGGCGCTTTACGCTAAACCGAGTGGTCGCCAACAACAGTCGTGAGGCAGTATCCGATGTGAGCATTACCGATGGTGTTCTAGAAGCGCGTGCAATAACATTTTTCGAAGTTGAGCAGGGGCGGATCACGAAAATCGTCGAGTATTGGCCCGAGCCCTATGCTGCGCCGTTAAACAGAGCGCACCTTGTTGAGCCAATGAGCTAGGGAATTCGCGTAACGATCCGCAGGCTTTACGAAATCGTTCGTCGGGCTGGCATACGGACCAAGTTCGTTGCCTTTTTCGACAAATCACCGGCGCGAACCGGCCAGAAAGGGACGGTCAACACCTTGAGCTAGATCGTCAACAATTCGAATCTGCCACGCACCGGTGTTAAAAGGTATTCTTGAAGGCGGTGGAATACCTGTCCGAGCTGACATGATTTCAAGTGCCTTCAGTGGGTCCAAGATCGCCCTGTTCAACGATACGAAAATCCTGATATACCGGCGCGACAACAAGCCGAATATTCCATTTCCTGGCTTATGGAATTTGCCGGGTAGCGGCAGAGAAGGCGCGGAAACGCCTGAAGAGTGTGTCTGTCGCGAGGTTTTAGAAGAATTCGGAATTAGTATCCCAGCACATCGAATAAGCTGGTCGAAATCCTACGGTGGATCAACTCCTGATAGTCTTCCGCAGTTTTTTCGCGGGACAGCTTACGCACGACGATGTCCGCGCGATCCGGTTCGGAGATGAAGGCGAAACGTGGACGCTGATGGATGTCGCGGCCTACCTCCAGCTCTCAGACGCCATAAGGCAGCTTCAGAATCGGGTTTCTGAATATCTCCTGGGCCGAGACGACCGATAGCAGCAGCGGCTCATGACCACTGTTCGTTCGTGCTACGATTCTCGATGCTTGGGTGACTAACGAAAGCAGGCGTTGCCCCTACCCGTTGTAAACCGCAAAGACTCCACTCGAATAATGTACGCAGCTGCCTGGCCTCCCTCGAAAACGCACTGAAAGCCTGTGTCGATGCAGTGATTGCATCGGCCTTGGCATTCGTCCCGGCCCTGTTGTCAAGAACAGTCCGGAGATGTCGCTCGAATCGACACTTCGTATCCAGATTCGTGCGACTGCGTTTTCACGAGACCACAACATGCGTATTCTCAATACGATGGCCGCTCGCGCCATCCCGCTCGTTCCCCGTTCGCTGATCCGTAAGATCTCCCGCCGCTATATCGCGGGCGAAACGCTCTGCGATGCTCGCATGCGCATCCACGCGCTCCACGCAGCAGGCTTTCGAACAACCGTCGACGTGCTGGGCGAGACGGCGTCGTCGTCGGATCGGGCAGAGTCGATGACTCGTGAATATCTCAATCTCGTGCAGGCGCTCGGTGCCGAAAATGAACCCACCGAGCTGTCGATAAAATTGACCGCCCTCGGACTGCATCTCGACGAAGACGCATGCATGGCACGAGTCTCAATGATTTTGCAAGCGGCAGCATCGCGCGGAATCAGCGCGTGCATCGACATGGAAGACATCAGTTGCACTCAGAAAACGCTCGACGCGTTCCTGAAGCTCGAAGCCGACGGTTATCCACTTGGAATCGCGCTGCAAGCGTACTTGACGCGTACGAACGGTGACATCGTTCCTCTGCTGGCGCGCAAGAGCCGCATGCGCATTTGCAAGGGAATTTATGCCGAGGCAAACGAGCATCTCGTCGACGGTGCATCGAGGGATCGAGCAGCGATCAATGCGCACTTCGTTCGGCACGTTTCGAGCGCAATAGAGGCGGGATCGTTCGTGGGCATTGCAACGCACGATGCACAATTGATCGATGCGCTGACTAGGTGGCTACGACACGAGCAGATTGACGCGTCACGATTCGAGTTTCAGATGTTGCTAGGGGTGTGCGAACCACAGCGTGACGCTCTGCTTGCGCAAGGATTTAACGTGCGCGTCTATGTGCCATACGGTGGCGACTGGTATGGCTACAGCACCCGGCGAATCAAGGAGAATCCACGAATTGCCGGATATATCTTGGCGGCGATGATACGTAACGCTCGGGCTCGCTAGCAGTTACAGCAGACCCCGCGGATCGAGACCGACCAGATCGTTGGTCCCGGCTCGAACGGCTGCTTTCGAGAAATCCCGCCGGCTGCTGTGGGTCGCCGGACTGACCCGCTGGACCCCGCTTGGTGGCTTGGTGTTCGACCCGCTCCAATGATTCGTCGCTCCCCTTTGCCTCGTCCTGACAATCTCGAGAGCTTGTCAGTCATCACGGATCTCTTTATGCGGCCAGTCCGGACTTCTATGGTTCAAACTGATGACAGCAACGCACGCGTCTCCGCTACGACACGGTCTTGGAATCCCCGGTCCTGTACGAGCGTAGAACCGAGCATCGACTCCCCGCGCTCGTCGTAGTAAATGCCCGTCTGACCGGACTGGTTGGTGAGCACCTTCGCCTCCAGTCGCGAGGCTCGTTTCGGGGTGCTCCAATACCTGATGAAAGGCGCGAGCAGCGGGAGGATATAGTTTGCAACCAGTCTGAAGGCCGCATTGGCATCGCGCCCCAGGCCTGTGTTCGGCGTAAAGCCCGGTTCTATTGCGTTGATCCGTAGCCGTGGGTTCTCGCGTGCGAGCGCCATCGTCGCGGCGAGGATGCATTGCTTGGACGTTGCGTAGGCATCGAAGCCCGGATTACTGGAGCCGCCAGGTTGCCACTCGCCGCGCGTGCTGGCAATTACCGAAATGAAGCGACCGCCGCGGAAGCCCGCAGCCTTGGCTGGCGTACGTTTCGGGTCTTCCACGCCCGAGGCGACAAAGATGACGCGCGCGCTATCGGGAAGATGGGGCAAGAGTGCTTCTGTCAACGCAAAGGGGCCGAGATGATTGGTCGCGAAGGTCGTGTCCCAGCCGAGCGCGTTGGTCGTTGAACGCATCTGCATGATGCCGGCGTTATTGAGCAGGCCGGCTATGGGCAGATTCAACGCGATGATCTCCGCTGCCGCGCGGCGAACGCTCTGGACATCCGAGAGGTCGCACGCGATCGATATCGCAAGCTGTTTCTTTTGCTGAATAACGCTCGCCACCTCGTCGAGCTTCCTCAGGTTCCGGCCGACGAGGATCACCATGCCATGCTTTGCCAGTTCGATCGCCGCAAGGCGACCGATGCCTGAAGTCGGACCTGTGACGATGTACGCCTTGCGATCGGCAGCGCTTACGGACGCTTTCGACATGCTGGCTCCTAGATATGCATGCCGCCCGAGACTTCGATCCGCTGCGCGTTAACCCAGCCAAAATCGTCGGACAGTAGCGCAGCGATGACCGGCCCGACATCCTCTGGGACGCCAGCACGACCAAGCGCCGTATGATCTGCGACCGCCTTGTTGACCTGCGGATTGTCGCGCACGATCCCGCCACTGAAATCCGTGGCGATGGCGCCCGGTGCGACGACATTGGCGACGATCCGGCGCGGAGCCAGTTCTACAGCCAGGTAGCGCGTCAACGCTTCCACAGCCGCCTTGATTGGCCCGTAGCCGATTCGATTCGGCATGGCGAAACGGGCGAGTCCCGAGGAGATATTTACGATGCGGCCGCCGTCCTTCATGAGCGGAAGCAGATTCTGCGTCAGGAACAATACGCCCTTGAAGTGGACGTGATAGAGCGAGTCCATCTCCGCTTCGGTTATCGTCTCGAGGCTTGCGCCAGATGAGGTGCCGGCATTGTTCACGAGGTAATCGAAACGCTCGACACCCAGCTCGGCAAGCGCTCTCCGGACCTCTCCGACGAAACCGTCGAACGCGCGCGTATCGCCCGTATCAAGCTGTAGCGCGACGGCCTGTGCGCCTGACTCCGCGGTGAGCGCGATGACGTTATCGGCTTCTGTCCGATTGGACTTGTAGGTAAAGATGGCATGCACCCCACGCTTGGCGAGGCACAGTACGGCGTTGCGACCGATCCCGCGGCTGCCGCCGGTGACGATCGCGACTTTGCTGGCTGGCATAGGTTGGTTCCCTTTGAGATCCCGTCATTCGCTGTCGACGTATGGGCTTATTATGTCGACGGCATACCGGCGCGAGAATGCCGAAACTATCCAATTTCCTGCCTATTCCTGTCCGGCATGCCAGCGTCGAGTGCAGGATCAGCGTGAAAGGAGACCTGAGATGCCGGATCAATTGGCCCAAGCGCTTCTGCGCTATACGAATCGTCAGCCCGGAGAAAACCCCTTCATGACGGCGATCGACGGACTGGCCATCCTTCGATCAGACCACCCCAAGCAACCCACGCACATGATCTCCAGGCCGGCTTTATGCATCGTGGCGCAGGGTGCGAAGTGGGCGACGTTCGGCGGCAGCCGACTCGTCTACCGTGCCGGGCAGGCGCTCCTGATCGGCGTCGAGGCGCCCTCGATAGGACGTGTCGTCGAGGCAAGTCCCGACGAGCCTTGTCTCGTTCTTGCGTTCGAGCTGGATCTTGCGGTCATGCGAAGCGTCGCGGACGAATTAGATGCCCCGCCCCTAGCCAGCGAGGACCCAATCCGCGGCATCTTCGTCACCGACTTCCAGGGACCGCTGGCCGATTGCGCGCTACGCCTGGTGCGCCTGCTTGACACGCCCAAGGCGATTCCCGTGCTTCACCCGCTCATCCTGCGCGAGATCTGCTATTGGCTTCTCACCGGTCCGCACGGCGTTGATGTCGCCAGACTGACACTGGCGAATGGACCGTCGCAGCGCGTGATCAGCGCCATGCACAGCTTGCGAAGTCGCTTCAGGGAACCTGTCCGTATAGAGAACCTTGCCGATATTGCGCAGATGAGCCCTTCGGCTTTTCATCGTCAGTTCAAGGCGCTGACTTTGTTGACACCATTGCAGTATCAGAAGCAACTCCGCTTGCTCGAGGCGCGTCGGCTGATGATTTCCTGTGCCGCGAACGTCGAGACGGCGTCTTTTGAGGTCGGCTATGAGAGCCCCTCGCAGTTCAGCCGTGAATATGCTCGCATGTTCGGCACGTCTCCGAAACGTGATGCGACGGCACTGCAGGCTGCGCTTCGGGAAGGTCGCGCTAAGGCGAACGCGTCGGAAGCATCCGTAAGTCAGTGAGCTCTATAAACCTTAGGAAGATCAAGAGCGGCGCAACGAGAAGACTGTGGTGAACACCCTCAGCGCGAGTGCTTGAGCCGCGACCTGCGAAGGTAGAAATCGGCCACAAGCGGCCCGTCGCGTTTCCGGGTGAAATCGGTGACAATCATTATCGACTCGGGACGTCTGAAACTCCAAGCGTCGTCCCTCGCATTCGGAAATAGCGTCACTTTGGCCGCCACGCACGCGGACGGGCAGCTTGATCGTCAACCTAGGTAATCGTGAAAAAGACAGCCAAGCCGTCGTGGGTTGATATCAAGAAACATCTCTCGGGATTCGATCGCGCTGGATTACTTGCGCTTGTTCAAGACCTGTACGCGGCGAGTAAGGAAAATCAGGCGTTCCTTCATGCGCGATTTAGCCTGGGTGACGATCTTCTCAAGCCATACAAACGCACCATTGATAGATGGATATGTCCTGACGTTTTCAGGGGGCAGGCTGCTTCGGTCTCGAATGCGAAGAAGGCGATCTCGGACTACAGGAAAGCTGTCGGACGGCCAGAAGGGTTGACAGAGCTTATGGTGTTTTATTGCGAACGCGCCGCTGGTTTTTGCGCTGACGTTGGTTTCGAAGATGACTCTTTTTTTGTCGCGTTGGTACGAATGTATGAACAGGCTTTGAAATTGTCGGTCGGCTTGTCGCGTGATGAACGTGATCGATTCTTAGCACGACTCGTCGCTGTATGTCGGGTCTGCAATAACTTTGGCTACGGGGTCAGCGACGATATGCGGGTGCTGTTTGCGGAATACGTCTCTGACGAGCGTTGATTGCAGACTCACGCTTAACCGCCGTCGGGCGGGTGGCGGTTGGGGGTTAGTCGCTCGCCAAAGGCACAGTGCGGCCATATAGGGAGGTTCGTTGGAACCGCTTGAATGGCCGCTGCTCGGCGTGTAAGGGGCCATTCGTGTCCCTTGAGAAAGCCACTCGCGGCATGGCGGAATTACGCATGGTCTGCGCTTCCCGGGTGTCGCAGACAGGTGGCCCGCAACAGCCGTTCGGACCGCTCGCGCCCCACGGCGAAGGCATCCTGGACACTCACAACCTCGATCCCGTGGTGCGTCGCGGCCCACTTCTGACCTGTGGCGACAGAGGCAAAGAAATGCACATGACAGCAGAAAGCACGGCGGATGTCAGGCGTCTCCTGCGGCAGGATCAGTGACACGGCCGCTCCCGCCGGCGCAACATCCTGTATCGCGTTGGGCGTGACCGTGAGTGAGACCGGCACGCCGGTGGCGGCACAACGCGAGACCACGTGCGCAGCCCGATCGATCAGTGCTGGGAAGAATAGTGTGTCGAATGCGCACCAGGTGTACAGACGTCGGCCTTCGATCTCGAAAGCATGTGCGGTCTCGCGCAACGTCAAACCGTAGCCGAGGACGTTACCATCGTCGTCCCACTCGGTGCTGACCGCTTGTTCGAGTGCAGCGGTCACACGCTCGACGGGCCAGTTTAGGGCCAGGGCCAGCGCGGCGGGAGAAACCGGCGCTCCCTTGGTGAGTTCACGTAGCAGTACGACAAAGAGATCCGCAAAGCTTTCTGACCGATTGGCCAGCGTCAGGCGTTCGACAAGTTCGGACGTGTAGTGGGCAAGGTTCATTGTTGTTCCCCGTGGGTTATCCGGCGCAGCATGAGAGCTGCTTCACGTCCTTTGAGAAGGTCTGCGCGGCGAGCTTGAGTCCCTCGACCATCGTCAGATAGGGGAACAACTGGTCGGCAAGGTCCTGCACGGTCATCTTTGCGCGGATCGCGATCGCGGCCGTCTGGATGATTTCGCCTGCCTCTGGCGCCACCGCCTGCACGCCGATGAGCCGGCCGCTGCCTGCCTCGGCCACCAGCTTGATGAAGCCGCGCGTGTCGAAGTTCACCAGCGCGCGCGGGACGTTATCGAGCGTCAACGTGCGACTGTCGGTCTCGATGCCCGCCTGGTGCGCCTGCGCCTCGCTGTAGCCGACCGTCGCAACCTGTGGCTCGGTGAAGACGACCGCCGGCATCGTATCTAGATTGAGCCGCGCATTGCCCCCGGTCATGTTGATCGCCGCGCGCGTACCGGCGGCCGCCGCAACGTAGACGAACTGCGGCTGGTTGGTACTGTCGCCGGCAGCATAGATATCCGGTGCGCTCGTGCGCATTCCCGTGTCGATCACGATGGCGCCGCGCTCGTCGAGCTGCACGCCGGCACTTGCCAGGTTCAGGCTGCGGGTGTTGGGGGAGCGGCCCGTTGCCACCAGCAACTGGTCGGCTCGCACCTCGCCGTGATTCGTGGTGAGGACGAACTTGCCATCAGCGTGCGACACCTGGCTCGCCTGGGTCTGCGTCAACACCTCGATGCCCTCGGCGCGAAAGGCCGCCGTCACGGCTTCGCCGATCGCCGGGTCCTCTTGGTAGAGCAGTGTGTGACGGGCCAGGACGGTGACGTGACTGCCCAGCCGTGCAAATGCCTGGGCCAGTTCCAGCGCGACCACCGACGAGCCGATCACGGCGAGCCGTTTGGGGATGAAATCGCTCGCCAGCGCTTCGGTCGAGGTCCAATACGAGGTGTCCTTCAGACCCGGAATCGGCGGCACCGCGGCCGTTGCACCCGTGGCAATCAGGCAGCGGTCGAACGACACCGTGCGTTCGCCGCCGGCGGTCAGCGTGACGGTGAGCGTATGGGTCCCCGTGAAGCGCGCCTCGCCGTGCAGGACGTTGATGTTCGGGCTCGACGCCAGGATGCCTTCGTACTTGGCGTGGCGCAGTTCGTCCACACGCGCTTGCTGTTGGGCAAGCAGGCGCGGCCGGTCAATGCCCGGTGCCGTCGCGGTGATGCCCGCATCGAAGGGACTCGTCTGCCGCAAATGCGCGATGTGGGCTGCACGGATCATGATCTTGGAGGGCACGCAACCGACGTTCACGCAGGTGCCGCCGATGGTGCCGCGCTCGATCAGTGTCACCTGCGCGCCGTTTTCGGCGGCCTTCAGCGCAGCCGCCATCGCTGCGCCTCCACTGCCGATGACGGCGATCCGTAGCGCGCCGTCATCGCCGCTACGCTTCCCGGCAGCCCCCGGCCGGCCCAGCGCATTGTCGAGCAAGCCTGTTGATTGGGCCGGCACGTCGGCAACCCTGGCATGGTAGCCGGTTGTCGTCACGGCAGCAGCCAGCGTGTCGTGACTGACTCCTCCATCGACCATCACATCGGCCAGCGCCTTGGAATAGGAGACTGCTGCCGACCGCACGCCGGCCACCTTTTCCAGCGCCTGCCTGACATGCTCCGCGCAGGAAGCGCAGGTCATCCCGTCGATCTTCAAGGTCATCATGGGCTTGCTCCGTTCTTTCATGGATTTGGTTAGATGCACCACGGCTCAACCTTTGCGCACGTTGCCCGTGCTCGAATCACGCGTATCGGTGGCATAGACGTGCTGCGCGGGGGAGAACATGTCCCAGATCGATACCGCCATCATGACGGCGAGACCGGGATAGAGCAGCCAACCGCTGCGCTCGCCGTAGGCCCGCATCACAAACACGGCCGCCAGCACCAGTACCGGGCCGATCAGGCCAAGTGCGGTACGGCGCCACTGCCGATGATTGAGCCACCCGATCGCGTTGGCGAACAGCGCGATGCCGGCGAATGCCGGCAGCAAGATGCGGATGAACAACCCTTCATACTGGCTCAGGAAGCCCAGACCAATGGCCGCGCCCAGACTGGCGATAGCGGGAAAGCAACTCGCACAGCCCATCGCCGACGCGATGCTGCCGAGCAAACCGGCCTTATCGGCCGCGCGCGTGACGAACGACATTGCAGTACCTCCGTAGTTTCACTGTTTGACCGACGATGGATAGCCCGCGTCGGCAGTGGCCTTGGTCAGCGTCTGGACGTTGGTTTTGCCGTCGTCGAACGTCACGATGGCTTCTCTCTGCTCGAAACGGATATCCGTTTTTTCGACACCCGTAACTTTGGAAAGGGCGTGTTTGACCGTGATCGGGCAGGCGGCGCACGTCATGCCGGGTACAGACAGCGTGACCGTCCGGGTTGCGGCCCAGACCGGAACCGCGACGACGGCGAGCGCGAGTGCAGTAAGCAGCTTTTTCATGATGACCTCTAGGTCAATAGAACAGGGGCAGCACGTAGGGGAAACCGAGCGCGATCAGGACCAGCGCGACGACGATCCAGAAGATGAGCTTGTACGAGGTGCGCACTTGTGGAATCGCACACACTTCGCCGGGTTTGCAGGCCGATGCCGGTCGGAAAATGCGCCTCCTTGCGAAGAACAACGCAACCAGCGCAGCGCCGATGAAAATCGGGCGATACGGTTCGAGTACCGTCAAATTGCCAATCCAGGCCCCGCTGACCCCTATTGCAACCAATACCAGTGGCCCAAGGCAACAGGTTGAGGCGAGAAGCGCGGCTAGGCCGCCGGCGAAGAGCACCCTACGCCCGTTCTGCTGTTCAGCCATACGCTTTTCCTTTTGAACCTTGAGTGATTGGCGTAACCCTACTTCCGTACCCATGTACGGAGTCAAGCGGTATGGAAAGCGGTTTCGAGAGCCTGACCATCGGCGCCTTCGCGAAGGCGGCCGGTGTCAATGTGGAGACGATCCGGTTCTATCAGCGCAAGGGCCTGCTGCTGGAACCCGAGAAGCCGTACGGCAGCATTCGCCGCTATGGCGAGGCTGACGTCACTCGGGTGCGGTTCGTCAAATCAGCCCAGCGTCTGGGCTTCAGCCTCGACGGAATCGCGGATCTGCTGAAGCTGGAGGATGGGACACATTGCGACGAGGCGAGCAGTCTCGCTGAACACAAGCTCAGGGACATACAGGACAAGCTCGCCGATCTCCGCCGCATGGAGGCCGTGCTGACTGAACTCGTGTGTGCGTGCCATTCGCGCAAGGGCAACGTGTCATGTCCACTCATTGGGTCGCTGCAGCGAGGGGAAGAGCTACGCGACACCGCCTTCCGGTAAGTGCTATTCGCCCTTAGTACTACAG
>NZ_AEJF01000019.1 GCF_001028175.1 Caballeronia mineralivorans PML1(12) | reverse complement strand
CGAAAAGGTCCGTTTCTTGACGGCACTCCGCTTGGAGCGGGGAGCACTGCAAGAGGTCGCGAGAGCGAACTTGCACGTCATGGTGATAGTTGCCCCCTACGCGCGAACTGCAACGGTCCGAAGAGGTCTAGTTACAGCTCTTCAAGCTGATTCCCGAATGTCCATTCCACACTAGGAAGCGGACGGCGGCGGTCGGGAGGTCGAACGTTTATATAGGGTCGATTTTTGCCCGACGCGGATCGATCAATGGCGGCCCGCTTCGCCAACTCAACGTCGGACCGGGTTCGGCCGCAAGAGCCGGTGACGAACGGGCGTCGAGCGTCGGAAATCAGTTTGACACCGGCCGCTCGGCGATGGGTGCCGAGGATGCCGTGCGCAGCCGCTTTCGCATGCAGGAGGCTGTCGACGGACACAGCGCCGCGAATTGCCTGCATAACCGCACTTCGCCGGGGACGTCTTCGCGGTTCACCCGCACGTAACCGGCTCGCTCGAAAAATCGCTCCGCCGTCGTTGTCAGTAGCCAAACATCCTGTCGCCCGCATGAGCGTGCGTTGTCTTCGAGGCGTGCGACCAGTGCACGTGCGATTCCTATTCCGCGTGCCTCCGGTGCAACAGCCAGTGATCTCAACAGCACGCTAGAGCCGAGCTGTTCAAGTCCGCCGATGCCGATAACCGATGCGCTTGCACCTTCTGCAACCAGAAATCCTGCAATGAGCGCCTTTGAGATATCTGCTACAGGCAAGTCATTCGCGCGTAAAAGGCTTTGGATCGCGCTCAGGTCGGCCTCATCGGCTATTCGTATCTGCATGGCAGCATGCTCACTCGAAATTGACTTGGCGGCCGCCGAGCTTTTCCTCGGAGGCGAGACGTGTCGCCAGGATGAACGCAACGGCTGAAACCAGCGACACCAGCAACACGGTCCATTCGACCGGGAGATAGTTTCCGCCGACCGTCCACATCGCAGCGGCGGAAATCGGCGCAATGCCCTTGGCAATATTCGAGGGCATCGAGAGTAGTCCGCTCACGGCTCCATAGCCCTCTGTCCACATCACGTCCTGCACGATCGTCCCGCGCAGGATCGTCATCATGCCGTTGGCGCCGCCGTAGACGATCGCAAACAGGATAAGTAACGCCGGCGACGTCCCGGCGCACATGAGAACGATGACCGAAGCCGGGAAGGCGGTCGTAATCACGATACCCACGATTGACGGCCGCACGTTGCGGCCTATTGTGAACCACAGCACGCGCGCCAGAACCTGTGCCGGTCCGATAATAGCCATCGTGGTCAGGATCAGTGCCGGCGACACGCGCCGCTCCGTCATCAGAGGTACGAGATGGAACGTGAGCGCGGCGAATGTCGCGTAGTAGGCCGTGAAGCACACTGCGAGTGCCCAAAATGTTGGCGTACGCAGTGCGCGCTGCGTGGCCGCTGCATTGACAGCTTTCTGCGTCGCCTTGTAATTTGATTCGTTATCACGCGGAGCATCTCGGCCGATGGCGAAAACGTGCAGTGGCAGGCAGATCGCCAGATTGAACGCGGCCAGCACGAGCAATGCGCCGCGCCAACCGAACCATTCGATGAGGCCCTGGGTCAGCGGGATGAATACCGTACTGGCAAAACCGGCCACCAGAGTGATCAGCGTGATTTTGGTGCGAAAGCCGTCAGGGAAATCGCGTGTGACCACCGCGAAGACCGGATCGTAAAGCGTGGCAGCCATCGCGACACCAAGACCGGCCCAGACGACGAACAGGATCGCGAGGCTATGAGCCTGCGACCATAGCGCCAACATCGCTGCAGCGAGAATCGACCCGCAGACCATGACGCGCCGGCCGTGGCCGCGATCGATCCAGGTTCCGATGGGATAGGCCGCGAGTCCCGAGATCAGCAGACCGATCGAGAGCGCTGCGTTCGTGGCGGTCCGGCTCCAACCCAGCGCACTTTCCATCGGCACGACAAACAGGGAGAACGCGTAGTAGATCGAGCCCCACGACACGAGTTGCGCGGCTGCGAGCGCCCATGTAGCGATAGCGCCGCGCGAGCCGTCACTCCGTCTCGCTGTCATCGGTATCGGCATTGACGCTCACCACCTCCTGGTTCATCGCGGCGGCCGCCAGCGTCGTGGCAAGCTCCGGATGCGCTTCCTTGCGCTCGCTGTAACGGTCGGTCAAGTAGTCCGAGCGATCGCGCACGAGTAGCGTGAATTTGTACAGCTCTTCCATCACGTCGACGACGCGATCGTAATAAGCCGATGGTTTCATCCGGCCGTCGGCATCGAATTCCTGCCAGGCCTTCGCCACCGACGACTGGTTCGGAATGGTCACCATGCGCATCCAGCGGCCGAGCACGCGCAACGCATTGACCGCATTGAACGACTGCGATCCGCCGCACACCTGCATCACCGCGAGCGTGCGTCCTTGTGTTGGACGGACGCCGCCGCTTTCAAGCGGTAGCCAGTCGATCTGATTCTTAAAGACGGCCGTTAGCGTGCCGTGACGCTCCGGGCTGCACCATACCTGTCCTTCCGACCACTCCGACAGTGTGCGCAGTTCGGCCACCTTCGGATGATCGGCAGCGACGCTGTCGGTCACCGGCAGGCCGTGCGGATCGAAGACCCGCGTTTCGGCTCCGAAATGGCGCAGGATGCGTTCGGCTTCCAGCGTCAGAAGCTGGCTGTATGACGTGGGGCGCAACGAACCGTAGAGCAGCAGGATCCGTGGCGCATGTTGCGAAACCGCGCGCGGTTCGAGTTTGCGCAGATCCGGCGTGTCGAGGTGCGGCGTGCTGATGTTGGGTAGGTCTTGTGTCATTCGCGGACTCTGCGTCCTTCGCCATCGATGACCGGTTCGCCGTCCTCCTTGGCAAACGCACCTTTTTGCGCTGCGGGCAGGATGTCGAGAACGACTTCGGAGGGCCGGCACAGGCGCACGCCAAGCGGTGTGACGACAAGCGGGCGATTGATGAGGATCGGATGTTCCAGCATCGCGTCGAGCAATTGCTCATCGCTTAGTGATGGATCGCCTAGACCTAGATCGGCGTAAGGCGTCCCCTTTTCACGCAACACCGCGCGTACCGTGAGACCGGCGCGGGCGATCAAATCCTTAAGCGTGGTCCTGCTCGGCGGGGTTTTCAGGTATTCGATGATCTCTGGCTCGATGCCCGCGTTGCGGATCATGGCCAGCGTGTTGCGCGACGTGCCGCAATCCGGGTTGTGATAGATCGTGACGTTCATACCCGTTGTCCTTTGATGCTGTGTTTTGCTTCGTACCAGTGCTGCGAGCGATTGACGACGCCGACGACCAGCAGCATCACCGGCACCTCGATCAGCACGCCGACCACGGTGGCCAGCGCCGCGCCGGAGTGAAAGCCGAACAAGCTGATTGCCGTGGCCACCGCGAGCTCGAAGAAATTGCTTGCACCGATCAGACTGGACGGTCCCGCAACGCAGTGTGCGACACCGAGCCGGCGATTCAACAAGTAGGCGAGGCCGGAATTGAAAAACACCTGAATGAGGATCGGCACTGCGAGCATCGCAATAACGAGTGGTTCCTTGATGATCGCCTGCCCTTGGAAGGCGAAGAGCAGCACCAACGTCGTGAGCAGCGCGCAGATCGAATAGGGGCCGAGGTGTGCGACGATCTTCCGAAAATGCGTCTCGCCCTTCACCATCAGCATTCGGCGCAGCAGCTGAGCGAGGATGACCGGGATGATGATGTAGAGGCCGACCGAAATAATCAGCGTATCCCACGGTACCGTGATGGCCGACAAACCAAGCAACAAGGCGACGAGTGGTGCGAAGGCCACGATCATGATGGAGTCGTTCAGCGCCACTTGCGATAACGTGAAATACGGATCGCCCTTGCAGAGCTGCGACCAGACGAACACCATTGCTGTGCAAGGGGCTGCTGCCAGCAGGATCAAGCCGGCTATGTAGCTGTCGAGCTGATCGGCCGGGAGCCACGGCGCGAACACATGGCGGATGAAGATCCAGCCGAGCAATGCCATTGAGAACGGTTTGACGAACCAGTTCACAAATAGCGTGACGCCAATGCCGCGCCACTGACTCTTCACCTGAGTCATCGCGGCAAAATCAATCTTGACCAGCATCGGAATGATCATCACCCAGATGAGCACGCCGACCGGGAGATTGACCTGTGCCACTTCCATGCGGCCGATCGCCTGGAAGAGCTGGGGAAGCACCTGCCCGAGCAGGATGCCGCCCACGATGCAAAGTGCGACCCAGACTGTCAGGTAGCGTTCGAAAAATCCGATTGCCGGGCGCGCGGCGCCAACCGCCGTGTCAGTGCTGCTCATTTGATTCCTCTGCAGGCCTCTCACCGATGGCGCGCATTTCGTGCTGAATCGCGCTGCTGTCAAGCACATGGAGCGGCAGGTTCACGAACTGGCTCACGCGGCTCATGATTTGTCGATATACCTTGGCGAATACCTTGCGCTTGTCTTCATCGCTGCCCTCGAACGCGGCCGGATCTTCAAAACCCCAATGCGCTGTCATCGGTTTGCCCGGCCAGATCGGGCAGACTTCGCCCGCCGCTTGGTCGCAGACCGTGATCACAAAATCCATGTGTGGAGCGTCAGGCGTTGCGAACTCATCCCAGCTCTTGCTACGCAGCCCCGACGTGTCGTAGCCGAGCGCTTCGCATCGTTCAATGGCAAACGGATTGACCGCGCCGGCGGGATGGCTACCGGCGCTATACGCCCGAAACTTCCCTTTTCCCAAGACGTTGAAAAGCGCCTCGGCCATGATGCTGCGCGAGCTGTTGCCCGTGCAGAGAATCAGAATTGAGTAAGGTTTATCGCTCACGCGGTGCTCCGGATCGTCACGATGGATTCAGCCGGCGCGCAGCATGCAGTCGTTAATTGCGCGTGTTCTCGCGCTCGATCGCGGGATTCGCCGTAGACCGGTGCAGCTTCGAGGGTTCTGAACGTCTCCCACGCGACGCCCTGCGGATCGATCGTCCACGCCTTATCCGACTTGGCGTAACAACAGGTTGTCTCCGTCTGCTCCTGTACCCGCAGCTTTGCCGCAATGAAGCGCGCATTCATCTCTTCCAGCTCCGCGTCGGTTTCAACCTGGATGCCGATGTGATCGACACCCGGTTTCGCGCCGCGCTGCGAAATCGCGAAATTGACGGCCGGATCGCTCAGCTCCCATTTGCAGTAATCGCTCTTGAGAACCGTAGGTTCCATGTTTCCGAACATGGCGCGATAGAACCGAATGCTATCGTTGAGGTCTTCGACCGCGACATGGATGTGCATGCGCTTCATGGTGTATCTCCGCAGCAGTTGGGAAGATCGCTTGCGGCACAAGTCGCGCCGGCACAGCAGTTTTCCGTCAGGAAGCCGATCAGGCCAGTCATCGCGTCGAAATTCGCGGTGTAGATGATGAAGCGGCTTTCTTGCCGAGGCTTCACTAGGTCCGCATGGGACAGATCCTTGAGGTGAAAGGACAGGCTTGAAGGGGGAAGCCCGAGCTGCTTCGCGATTTCACCAGCAGCCATGCCGTCCGGTCCGGCGACGACCAGCACGCGGAAAATCGCAAGTCGCGATTCATGGGCGAGCGCGCTCAGGGCGCGTACAACGAGATTTGAGTCCATGGCCGGAACGATAGACCATTCAATTCGATATTTCAAGCATTATCGAATTGATGGATATGTGCTGACTGGTACGGGTCTGTGACATGGGCGATCAGATTGTTTGAGCGACCGTAGTCACGCGAAAACCGGCCTTTCAGTCAGCCGGAGCGTACGTCGCGTTCGGGTCGACTTCTGCCCGACACCCAGGCCGATGAACGGCGGGCGACTCCGCTCAATCAGCGGCAGACCGGGTTCGGCCAGCAGCCGTCACTCACCGTCTGTTCCTGGCCCCGCAGCCGGAACGCCCGGTGCGCCAGTACCCGCCTTGCTTTGTGGCCGGTGGGCGCCGCAAAGCGCAAGCGGCTCTTCACTCGTGCGGCCAGAAAAGAGACAGCCCTGTACGTCCGGTCGGCTATCATGCCTATCCT
Organism: Caballeronia mineralivorans PML1(12); assembly: GCF_001028175.1. Taxonomy (GTDB): domain Bacteria; phylum Pseudomonadota; class Gammaproteobacteria; order Burkholderiales; family Burkholderiaceae; genus Caballeronia; species Caballeronia mineralivorans. The sequence goes on along the minus strand of NZ_AEJF01000019.1, from coordinate 21,149 downwards.
CTCCGAAGTAGCTGCTTATGATTTCCGTCCGTAATGTCACGCTGCGCCGCGGCGTCAATATCGTACTCGACCGCGCGTCCGTCACCTTCACCCCCGGCGAAAAGATTGGCCTTGTCGGCCGCAATGGCGCCGGCAAATCGTCCTTCTTCGGCCTTCTCAACGGCACGCTGCACGAAGATGGCGGCGAGTTCTCGATTCCCGCTGCATGGAAGATGGGCCAGGTCGCGCAGGAGATGCCGGAGACCGAGCAGAGTGCGACCGAGTTCGTCATCGAGGGTGACACCGTAATGCTGGCAGCGCAGGCTGAAGTAGCCGCCGCTGAGGCCAGCGACGATGGCATGCGCATGGCGCACGCCTACATGGCCCTGCACGACGCCGGTGCACATGATGCCCCCGCACGTGCCCAAGCGCTCATCCTGGGCCTTGGCTTCAGTGCTGCGCAGCTCAGCCAGCCGGTCAACAGTTTCTCCGGCGGCTGGCGCATGCGACTGCAGCTGGCGCGCGCGCTCATGTGCCCGTCCGATTTGCTGTTGCTCGACGAGCCGACCAATCACCTCGACCTCGACGCGCTGGTCTGGCTGGAAGCGTGGCTCAAGCGCTATCAAGGAACCATGGTAGTGATCAGCCACGATCGCGAATTCCTTGACGCGGTGACGCAGGTGACGGTGCACGTCGACAACGCCAAGCTCGTGCGTTACGGCAGCAACTACAGCAAGTTCGAAGACATGCGCGCTGAGCAACTGGTGTTGCAGCAGGCCGCGATGGCCAAGCAGGTGGACAAGATCGCCCACCTGCAGAAATTCATCGACCGTTTCAAGGCCACGGCCTCGAAGGCGAAGCAGGCGCAGAGCCGGGTCAAGGCGCTCGAACGCATGGAGAAGATCGCACCAGTGCTTGCCGACGCAGAGTTCACCTTCGAGTTCAAGGAGCCGCTCAACGTCCCGAACCCGCTGTTGTCGATGCTGGACGCGAGCTTCGGCTACCCGGCGCCGACCGGCACACCGCCGGGCACGCCGCCGACGGTCATCGTGCGGGGCATCAACCGATCCGTGCTGGCCGGGCAGCGCATCGGCATTCTCGGTGCCAACGGCCAAGGCAAGTCCACGCTGGTGAAGACGGTGGCGCACGAGCTGGCGCCGATTGCCGGCGAAATCAGCGAAGGCAAAGGCCTGAACATCGGCTACTTCGCACAGCAGGAACTCGACGTGCTGCGTCCTCTCGACACGCCGATGGAACACATGATCCGCCTTGCCAAGGACACGCCGGCGCACATGCGTGCCCCCGGCCAGAGTGGCACCGAACAATCGCTTCGCACCTACCTCGGCACCTTCAACTTCAGTGGCGACATGGTCCATCAGGCGGTCGGCACGATGAGCGGCGGCGAAAAGGCGCGGCTCGTGTTGTGCATGATTGTGTGGCAGCGTCCTAACCTGCTGCTGCTCGACGAGCCTACCAACCACCTCGACCTGGCCACACGCGAAGCGCTAGGCATGGCACTCAACGAATTCGAAGGCACAGTGATGCTGGTCAGTCACGACCGGTCCCTGCTGCGCGCGGTATGTGACGAGTTCTGGCTCGTCACCAAGGGTGGCGTCGAGCCCTTCGACGGCGATTTGGACGATTACCAGCAGTTCCTGCGCGACGAAGCCCGTCGCATGCGCGAGCAGGCTACCGGGGAGCAGAAGGTCATCGCCTGAGTCAACCCCCTGGCAGTTCCAGTTTGGAAGCTGCCATAGCGCTCGCATCGAGTCGAAGGGCCGTGGGTCGGCTACAGCAGTTCGTCGTGGGACCGGGTTCGGCCACAACCCGCCATTCAAATGCGTCGTCGGTAAGACGTTCAGGCGTCGGCTCCGCCCCCGCAACCGGCCATCCGACTGTCAATGACGAGCGCTCGCTCGTCGGCTGAAGCTGCCATCGGACAGTCCACCGCCGAGCGACCGGCTAGCGTCACCGGAAGAAAAAGGCCCGTTTGTCGCGATAGCACGGCGTGCAAAGCAGAAGCCCGCTTCGGATTTCCTCCGATTCATCCAACGCTGTTTATTGCTAATGAGCTGCTTCAGACCGTTCCCAAGTATGGGCGCTACGCGCACTCATCCGTCCGTCGATCTAGTAACACCTTCCCACGCGTCAAATTCTGCACTGAGTGACGAGAGCTTTTCCCGGACCAAACCGAGTGCATCACTTCCTAGCAGAAGATGCGATGGCGGCTCGTCGCTTTCGATAACGGACAACATGGCACGTGCAGCTTTCACAGGATCCCCGAGTTGCCTGCCGCTTTTCTCTTCCCGTCCTTTTCTAATCGGATCGAACAGGGAATCGTAGTCCGGGATCGAGCGCGGCGTTCGAACCATCGAACGACCGGCCCACTCGGTACGAAAGGACCCTGGTGCAACTGCGGTAACGCGGATGCCGAACGGCCTGACTTCTTTACTTAGGACCTCGGAGATTCCCTCCAATGCAAATTTACTGCCGCAGTAGAAGGCGATTCCTGGCATGGTGATAAAGCCGCCCATTGATGTGATGTTGAGAATATGTCCGCGTCTTCGCTCGCGCATATACGGCAACACACTTTTCATGACGGCAACAGCACCGAACACGTTCACGTCGAATTGCCGACGCATGTCAGCAAGCGGTGACTCTTCCATGACGCCCTCGTGACCGTAACCGGCGTTGTTCACCAGCACGTCCAGTGGCCCGACGCTTGCCTCAATTCCGTTGACGACATCTTCGATTGAATCAAAGTCAGTAACGTCAAGTACTCGACCGAATGCGCTTGCAGAGTTAAGCGATTCAAAGCTCTGTTTTGCCTGCTCGCTTCGTACCGTGCCGACGACCCGATACCCTGCGGCGAGCGCTTCTTCAGCCAATGCGCGTCCGAAGCCGCTACTGACGCCCGTGATAAGCATGGTTTTGGTTGATGGCATTGCAAACACTCCTAGACTGGTTTGGAGGGTTGCATGTTATTCTGAATAACCCCTTCAAATCAGACCCAATTCTCTGTCTTTATTGCCTATTTCTATGTGCAACGCGGCTCGCAAGGAAAGCATTGACCAACGTGTTTCCTCTGCCAGCGCATGTGAACAGCGCCGGATGGTGGCCTTGCTGACTGCGCTGGCTCCGCAGGAAGGCTACAACCTGACTGCGTTGCGCGATGTGCGTATCCTGCGTTCGGACCGGGCGTTGTCTCGCACGCCGGTGCTATACGATCCCGGCATCGTGATCGTCTGCCAGGGTAGAAAGCGGGGCTATTTTGGTGACCGGGTCTATGTGTATGACGAGCAGCACTATCTCGCTGTTGCGGTGCCGGTCCCCTTCACGATGGAGACCGACGCGACGCCCGAGTGTCCGCTACTGGCCCTATACATGCATCTGGACTTTCAGGTGGCGGCCGAGCTCATGATTCAGATGGATCATCATGGCTTACCATCGTCGGGCAACGTGCCGCAGACCATGATGTCCAGTCCGATGGATGCAGTGATGCGAACGTCTGTACTACGCTTGCTGGAGGCAATGAACCAGCCACTTGATGCCGCAATTCTAGGCCCGGGCCTGGTACGCGAATTGTATTTCCGTGTACTTACCGGCGGTCAAGGCAACACAATGCGTGCGGCTTTAGCGATGCAAGGGCAATTCGGCAAGATTGGCAGAGCGCTGGAGCGTATCCACGCGACCTATGCAGAGCCGCTAGACCTTCCAGAATTGGCAAACCAGGCCGGGATGAGCGTACCTACGTTCCACAGCCACTTCAAGGCCATCACGAGTACCTCACCGATGCAATACGTGAAGTCCACTCGATTACATCAGGCTCGCTTGCTGATGGTGCGCCAAGGCATGACTGCTGAGGCGGCATGTCATGCTGTCGGCTATGCCAGCCCGTCTCAATTCAATCGGGAATTCAAGCGACTCTTTGGCCTAACTCCTGCCGCAGAGACGAAACGCCTTCGCGAGAGCTTCGCGCTGCCACCGGCGTTTCCAGAGTCAAAGTTTGTCTCGTCACATTGAAAGGCTGGTGATTGCGACTCTCTGGCACGATTCACAATGGCGGTTTCGTTTCACCTATTAGCCGTCCCCGAAGGCTACTGTGGTTGACTGCTTCGCCTTTATGAGCGTCGGCCTGCTCGATGGCCGAAGAGTCCGTTGTACTTCGGAAGCGGTCATTGGGATTTAGGTGTATCGATCGGCGGGATTGGGTCGACATCCGCCCGCCGCGTCGGGCGGCACGCGGCCATGAACGGTCGCTTACGATCCGTCCCGGGAAGTCTGCTTCGGAGACGCGAGCCGTCATCCGGCGTGGGTCTCCTATGAATGTCGACCTCCCGTTTCTTGATTTTCAAAGTGAGCGACGGTCCTCTAGCTGCCTTGCTGCAAGGCCTACATACCCGGCCCGAAGTCGGTCGAGAACGCGAGCTCTTTCTGTGCCTCTAGAGCAGCGAGACGGTCGCTCAATTGCTTGTGCATGACGTTGTAGGCATCACTCCCTAGCGCTATGCGTTTGGGCGCGGGATACTGGTCGGCGCTAGCAATCATGATTTCGGCCATCTTTGCGGCATCGCCAATAGGTATGCTGGTTCTTTCCTCGATCATCCGATGCGCCATGCGCGCCGGCGACGCATCGTAGGCGTCGAGTTTTGGCGACAGTTGGGCGCTTTGATAGCGAAAGTTCGTTCGCGCCGCGCCCGGCTCGACCAACGTGCAACCGATATCGAACCCAGCCACCTCCTGCCCAATAGCATCAATGAACCCTTCAATGCCCCATTTGCCGGCGTGGTATAGCGAGCCGGCGGGGAACGTCGCTTGGCCGCCCATCGAGGACAATTGGATGATGCGCCCACCGCCCTGAGTCCGCAGATGCGAAAGCGCCGCGCGCACGGTTTGAATGGAGCCGATCAGATTCGTGTCGATCTGATGCGTGATCTGTTCGTCAGTCATTTCTTCGGCCGCGCCGAATAGCCCGTAACCCGCATTGCTCACGACCACATCGATGCGACCCAGTTCACCGAATGCCTGGTCGACGACGCGGCGGATGGCCGGAGTGTCTGTCAGATCAAGCTTTGCGAGCCAAAGGGCAGCACCGTGGCGCGCTTTGAGATCGGTCATCGAATCCAGATCTCGCACGGTACCGGCGACGCGATCTCCTCTGGCAAGGAGCTGCTCGGTCATGTGACGGCCGAAGCCGCTGTTCACTCCCGTGATAAACCAGGTTTGCTTCATGATAATGGCATCCTCTCCGTCTATTTGGCTACGAGTTCTACCTGGAAAGTCCAAGCAGTTAACACAGCTTAAAGCCGAGTGGTCAGATTTTGAATGCTTGAAAGTCGCGGTTTCATGCGCGAAAATCTGACAATCATGATCGATCCTTTCTCCGACTTTCTGAGTCTCATGGGCGCGCGCTCCGTCATTTCGGGTGGGCTGGTAGCCGGCGGCGCATGGGCAATCAATTTCCCGCGTGCGAATACCGTCAAGTTTTGGGGCGTGGAACGGGGAAGCTGCTGGATCCTATTTGAAGGCGACAAAGATCCCATTCGCATCGAAAGCGGGGACGTGTTTCTGCTCTGCGAACCGCGCTCACATGTCCTCGGCACCGACCTGAACGCGGAGAGCGTCGATCTCGCCGATGTCCTCGAAGGGCGTGTCGGGAATATGGTCCATCATGGCGATGGCGATGAGTTTTTCATGATTGGCGGCAAGGTCGAACTGAACATCGCGTCCAGCCAGCTTTTGCTGGACGCGCTACCGCCTCTCATTCACGTGCGCGGGACGTCGAGCCAGGCGCAAGCGCTGCGATGGCTGCTCGATCAGCTCGTTCAGGAACGGCAAGGTGCCTTTCCTGGAGCGCATATCGCATCGAACCAACTCGCACATTTGATGTTCATCCAGATACTGCGGGCGCACTTCGAGGCGGCCGGATTGCAGCCGGCTGGATGGCTTCGCGCCCTGGGCGACAGGCGTCTCGCGCCGGCACTCCAACTCATGCATGATGATCCCGGCCGCGCTTGGCAACTTCGAGAACTCGCACAGGCAGCGGCGATGTCACGTGCGACGTTTGCCGCTTACTTCAAGACCATTGCCGGAATGTCGCCTCTTTCGTATCTGACCAAATGGCGAATGCACCTTGCGCAGCGGGCTCTACTGGAGAGCCGAACGCACGTCAACGTGCTTGCGCGCTCACTGGGCTACGCGTCCGAGAGCGCGTTCAGCAATGCCTTCAGGCGCGTCGTCGGATGTTCGCCAAAGCACTTTCGGGCACAAGCGGTCGACGAAGTTGCAACGTAGCGCGACGGAGAAAATAGGTGACTTGCAAGTGAGCCTTTCGCGGTGTGCGCCTGTGTTGGGAGCTAGCTCGTATGTGTCTGTTCAAGTACTCGCAGCGGACACTCGATCGTGCACACCGAGAGTCAGCAATGGGTCGACTTCTGCCCGACGCGGACCGATCAACGGCAGCTCTATGCGCCATTTCACATCGGACCGGGTCCGGCCAGGAACAGACACCCGCGGGATCGCGTTGGATGACAAAAGGTCAACCCATTGCAGACGTTCGTCGGGACTGTCGAGAATCGGTCAAAGCGTGCTAATTGCCATCGAGTTGTTCGGTGCCACCCAGCCTGGAAGCTTTCGTTTGACGTCGAGGTAAGAGCGTTGACGATCGATGCCCGGCGATTGTGTAGTGGTCGCAGCAATGAGGCCATGACCCTTCCGGTCGCGTTTGCGTTCGGTGACCCTCACCACGCGCGGCAGTATCTTTCGTTGGCGCTGTAGCGTGCAGATAGATTCGGGCCCGGTCGTAGCCTATTTGCCGGGGCCCGAAGATCGGAGCGGAAAAATGATCATGGCGGCGACCAGGCCGAGTGACCCGCCGAGAAGCGTTTCCCAGGCGCGGGCTGCAAGCAGGGGGACTGAGTGCACGCCACTTGCTGCAAGCGTCACGATCAACGTGAAAGCGAACGCCGCGCAGGCGATGTCGTAGCGCTCTGGCAAGGCCATCGCATATATGACCATCGCGAGTGCGGCTGCAGCCCAGATCAGCAGCGGCGCATGCTCTGCAACCGGCAGGCAGGCAAGACCGATCGGAACGCCAATCAGCGTACCGAGAATACGGCGACGCACACGCTGTATCGTACCGGTCGCCGAACCTGCGACGACGTAGGTGCATGCGGTGATCGCCCAGGCGGACTCCTCAAGACCAATCAAGCCGTTCAGGGCGACGATGACCAAAGCACCGATGGCCGCCTGCAATCCCATGAAGAACTCCGGCGAGCACCTCCCACGAGCGGGTGCTGGTCCGGCAGCGAGCGCCGCTGTCGCGACAGGCCGCTCGGCGGGGCCGCTTAGCACCCGTGGCACCACCGACGCCAGGGCGGCGATGAGCGCCGCAATCCCAATAGCCCACAGATCATTAATCGTCAGACGGGTGCCGTATGCGAGCAACTCTCCAATATAGATTTGCGATCCGACTCCGGCACCCAGGATGCCGAATCGTTTGAGATATCCGACCAGAAACGCGCCGGTCAGGAGAATCAGTTCCGGTCCCGCCCGACCCGCAACTTGCAACGGCCGGGAAAAAACCACGAACAGGCCCGCGCCTAACGCGGCGGCAAAATTCAGCAGCACGAGATCACGGCTCGACTCAGCGCGCGTCGTTTTTCCCTCCGATACGCTCGCCCAGAGTGCGAAGCTTCCAGCAAGATAACCCAGCGAGATGCTGCTGGGCACGCTGTGGGCAATATCCTGCAACGTCCCGAGTGCAGCCGCGATGCCGTACGCCGTCACGAGCCGCAACCCCTTGATTCGACGGTGCGTGCCGGGATCGACCCGGTACAGCCAACGGCCAACCGCCGCTACTGGCCTCAGGATGCCCCGGCGCAATTTCCCACCACGATCCACGGAGCCTTGCGGGTTGTCATTCATGGGCTTCTCCGTGATCGTTTCCAGGGCACATACGAGCGGCAACGCAAATGTGATTTTGTTAGGAAGCAGACAAAACGGGAAGTATCAAACGGGATGGTAACCCGATGGTGTTGAGACTACTGGTGCCGACACTGGCGTGCCGAAAATTCAGCATGGACGGCGGCCTGATTTTGGTCGTCACTGGTGTTACGACCTGTTTCTGATTTTTCGTGCTCCAGTTGCGAACGTCACTTGTCAGCCTCGAAGCGGACAAAATCGAAAGCGGAGGGATTGGCTGTTGTGGGTCGACTTCTGCCCGACGCGGACCGATCAACGGCAGCTCCATGCGCCATTTCACATCGGACCGGGCCCGGCCAGGAGCGGTCCGTCATCTCCAACCGAAAAACGTCCGTTGTTGCTGGGCCAAGTGCCATTCGCGGGGAAACGGCTTCGAGTCATCGATGTGTTGCCTGACCGGAATCCAGGGGAGTGCTTCTTGCAGCCATCCACGCTTTCAGCAATTTCACCGCTGGTTGAAGCTCGTCCGCATTGGGGTGTACGAGATAGTATCCGTTGGACAAAGGCAGCGCTTTGTCGAACGGTTCGACAAGGGACCCTTCAGCGAGCTCGGCTTCCACCAAAAGGGGACTTGTAAGAACCAGCCCTTGTGCGTGCACGGCCGCCTCGATTGCCATCAAGGACTGGTCGAACTGAATGCCGTTGATCGCCTCGATCTGCGCATCGGCGAGACTGCTGAAGCGTGTCAACCACACCCTCCAGTGGGGATGTAGCGTGTTGTGAAGCAGCGTCGCGGATTGAAAATCTTCGGGCCGCTTCAATTTCCACTTCTTCGCGTAAGCCGGGCTGCAGTATGCACGTGCCTCGTCGGTGTAAAGCAGTTGCACCGCGAGTTGCGAATCGATGCCGTCGAAATATCGGACCGCGAGGTCAACGGCGTCGAATTCAAAATCGACAAGCGTGGTGGTCGTGTTCAAGCTCAATGCGATTCCCGGGTGAGCTTGCAGAAAGTCGGCCATTCGAGGGGCGAACCACTTTGCGGCAAAGCTCGGCGGCATCGATAGCCGAACACCCTTGCTGTGACGCTCCCGCAGGCGGCGGCTGGCATGGATGATCTCCAGGAGCGCCGGCTGGATCCGTGCGAAATACGCGCGACCTTCCACGGTCGGCGTTACCTGTCGTATCTGCCGTACGAACAGGGCGACACCGAGCCAGTCTTCGAGCTTCTGGATCTGCTGGCCCACCGCGCCGGGCGTCACGCTCAGTTCCTGAGCAGCCAGAGAAAAACTGCCGAGTCGCATGGCAGCTTCCAGAGCTACTAAGGCTTTCATTGGGGGAATGGGTCGCATAGCGTAGTTTTTCTATTGCATGGAAGAAATTAAATCATTTGTAGCGCGTAGGCGGCGTGAAGACAATCAAGACTCGAAGCCCTCCATCGAGATTATCCCCATGAACCCCGCCTACCTCGCCTTCGCCGCGCTCGGCCTCATCTGGGGCACCAACTTCATGTTCATGAAGTGGGCGAGCGTCGACATATCGGCATCCCAGATCGTATTTCTCCGGACGCTGTTCGGCTTCCTGCCAATCCTCGTCATGGCGCTGTTCAGGGGCGAGCTGAAATGGCGTCATCTGCGCCACGCGCATCATTTCTTCGTGATGTCGCTTCTCGCCACTGTGGTCTACTACTACGCATTCGCGAAGGGGGCGGCGCTGCTTCTGTCCAGCGTGGCCGGCATGCTGAGCGGAGCGATCCCGCTGTTTTCTTTCGTCGTCGCCTGGGTGCTATTGCGGCAGGAACGCCCGAGCGCGCGGATGATCGTTGGCATCGCGAGTGGATTCGCCGGCGTGCTGCTGATCGCGCAGCCGTGGAATGCGCATGGCGCAGGCGTCAATATGCTCGGGGTGTCCTACATGGTCGCCGGCTCGCTAAGCGTCGGATGCTCGTTCGTCTACGCGCGACGCTTTCTCACCAGCCTCGAGCTTTCACCTCTGGCGCTGTCGACCTGGCAGATCGGTTTCGCGCTCGTTGTGGTCAGCGGCGTCACAGACTTCCACGGCATGGCACGTGTAACGGGTGACACGCGTGCCGCGCTTGGGCTCGTCCTGGGTCTCGGGTTGACCGGAACCGGCGTCGCCTACATTCTGTATTACTTCATCGTCGGGCGGCTCGGCGCGGTCGCGGCTTCCAGCGTGACATATATCCCGCCTGTCATTGCCTTGCTGCTGGGATTGTCGATCGGCCACGAACCGATGCGACCGCTCGATCTGCTCGCGATGGCGGCTATCCTCGCGGGGGTGTATCTGTTGCAGAGCCGACGGCGCGCGATGCCAGCTGCCGCTTCGCGGACGCGATCGGCGCTCAGTTGAGTATGGCGGCTTTCGTCGAATCATTTCGACCGGTGTTCGATGCACGTATGTGTCAGGGCGACTGTGGGATCAGCGCAGACTGAGCGTGCCGACGCGGCGGCGGAAATGGCGAACTCCAGCAGCGCGGGACCCGACTGGATTCAGAAAAGTGCCACGTGGCCCGCTTCAGGCTGTGCTGTTCCATTCAGGGTGGCCGCCCGAATGACAGCTTGGCGTTCGTAAGCCGAGGGCCGCAGGCAACGCGGTGAATGTCCCGTCAGGGTCGTCTACGGAACTTCGTCATCGGACCAAGCCACGGCCAATTGTGGGCGTTCGACGCCGCCAGTTAGATCGTGGAGAATCGACTGCACCCTTCCAGAGGAGGTGCCATGAATATCGAGCCATTTCAGATTTCCGTGTCCGATGTTGAGATCGACGACTTGCGCCGGCGTTTGCGCGACAGCCGGTGGGCATCCGCGACTCCGTCCGAGTCGTGGCAACAAGGCACAGACACCACATGGCTGCGCGAATTGGTGAAGTACTGGGCCGACAGTTTTGATTGGCGGGCTGCGGAACGCGGTCTGAACCAGCAACCTCAATTCATGGCCGACGTGAACGGTCAGCGCGTGCACTTCGTTCATCGGCGTGGCGTTGGACCCCGGCCCTATCCGGTGGTCATCACGCATGGCTGGCCCGGATCGTTCTTCGAATTTCATGCGTTGGCTGATCGGTTGTGCGACCCGGCTGCATTCGGTGCGGACCCGAACGATGCCTTCGACGTCGTTATTCCTTCACTGCCGGGCTTTGCGTTTTCGCCGGCGCCTGCCACCCCTGGCACTTCCGCGTTTCAGGTCGCCGATCTGTGGGCATCGCTGATGCGAGGTCTTGGGTACGAGCGATTTGGCGCTCAGGGTGGTGACCTGGGCGCGGGGGTGTCGGTCGCGCTCGCCTTGCGGCACTCACCGGTAGTCGATGGAATTCATCTCAACTTTCTGCCGGGATCGTACGAACCCGCAATCGACGCCGCTGATTCGCTGCTTACCGTCGCAGAACAAAACTTCCTTCGAGAGAAGGGTGAGTGGGCTGCGCTCGAGGGCGGTTATGCGCATATGCACAGCACGAGGCCGCGGACGTTAGCCGCGTCGCTTAACGACTCGCCGGCCGGGCTGGCTGCGTGGATCAGCGAGAAGTTTCGCGCGTGGAGCGATTGCGAGGGCGTTATCGAGCGCAGATTTTCAAAAGATGAGCTGCTCACCAACTTATCGCTCTACTGGTACACCCAGAGCATTGGTACAGCACTTCAAATGTACTGGGAAAACAGGCTTCAACCCATGCGCTTCGCCACTGGACAACGTGTATTACCGCCGGTCGGCTTTGCGCGCTTTCCGAAAGAGATTAACCACCCGCCGCGCGTATGGCTGGAACGAACGTTCAATGTCGCGCAATGGACCGACATGCCGCGTGGTGGCCATTTCGCGGCAATGGAAGAACCTGAACTCCTCGCGGCCGACATTCGTAGCTTTTTCAGGCACTTCCGGCAGTGAGTTCGTTGAAGAATCGCCCCTATGCGGGATGCGATCTGCGTTTCGCGACGGACCGCTGCTGGAGACCATGAAGGTCGTTCAGGGTTGACTCCCGCCGTTCGCCATCGGACCGGGTCCGGCCAGTTACGGTGAGTCGACGCGGCACCCGGAATCATCGACAATCAGGGGCGTTGTTGCGTATCTAATTAACGCACAAGTGATATCGAATGTTTTCGATGTCGCGAACAAAGGATCTGACGACGCACTAGCAAAAGACTGAGACAAGTGGCACCACAATAGGACTTCCCTAAATTCTTGCGCGGCCACCGGCCCGCTACACGCCGTCTTGAACCGCATGCACACCGCCGCGCGTCATCTTGTACTCCACGGATCGATAGTCCTTCTCTTCGGCTTGCTGCTCGGCGGCCCTTACGCGAATGCAATCAAGCGCGGTGCGCCACCGAATATCGTGAACTCCTGGCGCGTGGCGCACCTGAGCCTGCCGATCGGCGCAACGTTGATGCTGGCTGTGGCCGCCTTGCTGCCCTCAATGACTGTCTCGACGGCGCTGGCCTGGGTGATCGTCATCGCGTTCATTGTGTCGGCGTACGGGTTTTGCGTCTCCACTCCGCTGGCCGCACTGACTGGCGAGCGAGGTTTGTCCTCAGGCGGTGCCGGCCTGGGTGGCCTTGTCTATTTCGGAAACTGGGTCGGCGCTGTGGCATCCATCGTCGGAGCTGCTGCATTGGTCATCGCCGCGTTCCTGTCTCTGTAAGGCAGGGTCCGGGCCACAAGCAGCCGTTCGAGAGTTCGGGATTGATCGTTGGAAATTGATCGCACGTGGCGAAGGTAACCGGGCTTAATCGCCGTTCAAAGGCGGATCGGGGCTACGGAGCTGGGGTGAAAGTAGAGAGATCGCGCAATTCCTTGAAGGCTTGTTCGACATAGACGCCGAGATCTGCCGATCCATTTTCGAACCACTCCGCGACAGCGTGACCGATTGCTGCCATCCCAACTTGTGCTGCAAGGCTCGCCGCCCGGTCGGACACTCCCCGCTGACGGAAAGCCGATTCCAAGGCCGACATAACAGCTCGGGTCTTGGTCTGTGCCCGCTCTTGCAAGGCAGGGTGGCCGGCGATGATGCGTTGGCGCGGTGCGGTGAACGGGCGGTTCTTAACGAAAAGAGGCTCTACCGACGGGAAAGCATGAAATAGCGCTTCCAGAGGCCCGAGACCGTGCGGAACGTTTATGACAGCGCTCTGCAGAGCTTCGATGAATTCGTCCTCTCCACTGAAGAGCACTTCCCGTTTATCCGGGAAATGCCGGAAAAAGGTGCGTTGAGTAACACCGGCCTCCGCCGCAATGTCTGCGGCTGTAGTCTCGTCGTAACCACGAGTCGCAAAGAGCTTAAGTGCCGCCTCCTGGAGGCGACGCCGCATTTTTTCTGCATCTCTGGGCATTGTTCACCAATCGTATTGTCACAAACTGACTTTACGCGTATCGTCAGCATATGACGATACGCTATCGTTGTTTCCCTCCTTCCGCAAGTGTTGGGGCAACCGCGATTCGCATCCGACCATCAATCGCCATGGAGAATCGTTATGCCGAGTTTCGATCCAGCGCAGATGAAAGCACTTAGGGTTCAGCGTTATGGTGAGCCTGCCGATGTATTGCATTTGGACGACGTTCCCGTCCAAAGGCCGCGCGACGGGCAAGTTCGCATTCGTGTTCATGCCTGCGCCCTCAATCCAGCCGATTGGGCCGTGTGCCAGGGGTTTATTCCGCTACCACCTCCGCGCGGCATCGGCTTCGACGTTTCCGGGACGGTTGATGCTATTGGTGAAGGCGTTATCGGCGTGAGCATCGGTGACCTCGTCTTTGGTGTCCCGGACTACATCGGCTAGCCGCTCACCGATACCAGCGCCTTGCATCGTTGCGGCCACAGCGCGGCGATGATGCCGGCCGTGCGCGCGCCCCAGTCGAAGCCGCCGAACACGGCCTTGTCGATCTTCAGCGCGTTCATCAGCGCGATGATGTCGACGGCGATGACGGCTTGCTGCCCGTTGCGCGGGGTATCGGCGGACAGGAAGCGGGTCGTGCCGTAGCCGCGCAGATACGGCACGATCACGCGATAGCCGGCGGCCGCAAGCAGTGGCGTGACGTCGGCGAAGCTGTAGATGTCGTAGGGCCATCCGTGCAGCAGGATCACGACCGGGCCGTTGCCCGGTCCCGCTTCCGCATAGCCGATGCTGAGCGCTCCGGCGTTGACCTGGCGAATGGTGTTGAATGATGCGACGCGCGTAGAGGCCTTGTCCTTGGCGGGGCTCGTGTTCCCGGCCGCTTGCGCGTTGGCGAGTCCGCTGAGTCCGACTTCGAGCAGGCCGACGCCTGCAATAGTCGTCTTCAGCAGACGGCGACGGCGAGGATTCATCTCGTCCGGCATGGCTATATCTCCTTCGAGATTGTGTCGATCAGCATTCGATGGGGCGCAGCGCGTGGAACGGCCGACCCATGGGACGCACGCGGATGCTTCGGTGATCGGCTGAAAGTCGGCGCGAATGGGCCTCCTAGATCATCCCGGCCGCCGTTCATTCGTCAGGCGGAAGTTTCACCGCCTGCATCGCCGCATTCAGACCACACTGATGACCACATCGATGTTCCCGCGCGTCGCCTTCGAGTACGGGCAGGTCTCGTGCGCAGTGCGCGCCAGCGCCTCGGCGACTTCGCGCTCCACACCCGGCAGGCTGACGTTCAGCCGAGCCTGCAAAAAGTAAGCACCATCGACGGTGCGCAGATCGACCTCGGCGTCGACGGCCGTATCGGCGGGCAGCGCGACCTTCATCTTCGCCGCCGCCAATCCCATCGCGCCGATGAAACAGGCGGACCAGCCGGCCGCGAACATCTGTTCGGGATTCGTCCCGCCGCCCGTCGATCCCGGCGCTGACAACGCGACGTCGAGGCGTCCGTCGGAACTGCGCGATTCGCCGTCGCGTCCGCCGGTGGTGTGAGTCTTGCCCGTGTACAGCACTGTGTCGATTCGAGTCATGCTGAACTCCTTGCCGGGGCGGCTCAGTGATGCGAGTAGGTGGAAAGAGAATCGCCAGCCGCGAGCCGGGTGCCCGACTGCGATGCCGTATCGGACATGCCGCCGAACGCCCGCGCGCCGTGATCGCTGCCGGCTTGATCGATGCTGATCGTCTGACTATTCGGGCCGCGTTGCGACGCGGGCGCGCCTGCGATCGGGTTGTAGTGCGGGGCCGGACCGTAGCCGCTGCTGGCGAAGGCGGAGCCAGTAACAGCTGAACTCGCTGCGATGAGGAGGGCGGTGATGAGATGCTTGTTCATGTGATGGAGCCTCGAATAAGTACGTAAGTGAGCAGGTTCAGCTTCCGCGATAGAGCGTGCTGAGACTGGCGAGTTGTCCGTCCTTCTGCGCCTGCACCAATTCGCGGCGCACGTCGGCACGCGTTTTCTGCGACGCGACGATGCGGCTCGTACCGGATTGCTCCGTCTGCGTGGCGGTGGAGACCGTGGTGTTGTCAGCGGCCTGGGCCAGGCCCGAAGCGGCGAATGCGGCAAAGGCCAAAGCGATGATCGAAGTTTTCATGCTGTTCTCCTTGAAACGATGAAGGGTTGGGAAACGCCCGGAAACGCATCAGTTGCGTGGCAATTCGTTGCGATCCGTCGTTGATGCATTTGAGCGCGCCGACGTATCTGGCGTGTGTCGTGAACCGGGCGTCTTGCAAGCGTGTGTATCGGCGGCTTCGTGGATACATTGGGATACGAAAGCCCCGGTCTGCTCGTGTTCGCCTTCGCCTTCGCCGAAGTCCGTGTAGACCACCTGTCCCTGCTTGTCGATAAGGTAGAAGGCGGGCCAATACCAGGCGCTTCATGTCAGGCGCGTGCTGAAATGTGCACTCTTGAAGCCGGCTGCTGCCGCGCATTCGTGCGACAACAACCGGCGGGACCTCATTGTTGTCGGCGCAACGGTCTGAAGGCCGCGCGGAGCTCCTCGGCGAAGAGCTGCGGTTGTTCCCATGCTGCGAAGTGGCCGCCCTTGCTTACCTCATGGAAATAGGTGAGCTTGGGATAACTGCGCTCGGTCCAGCTCCGCGGCGCCCGATAAATCTCGCCGGGAAAGACGGTCACGGCAACCGGGACCGAAATATCGGCAGTCCTCTGTTCTACCGCGTTGAAGTTGTTGTTGTTGTTCTCCCAGTAGAGCCGCGCCGACGACGTCGAAGTGTTCGTGACCCAGTACAGCGTGATGTCGTCGAGCATCTCATCCTTGGAGAGTGAGCGCTCGGGGTCGCCGCCGCTATAGGTCCAGGCCGCGAACTTGTCGTACATCCAGGCCGCCTGGCCCGCGGGCGAATCAGCCAGGCCGTAGCCCTCGGTTTGCGGGCGAGTGACCATCATGGCGGCATAGCCGCCGCCCTTTTTGTACAAGTTGGCGAGTGATTCGTACGCTGCCTTCTCCACATTGGACAGCCCCCCCGGCGCCGGTTCGCCATTGTTGAGTGTCATCGCGACATCCGGTGGCACCGTCGCAGGCATATTGACGTGAATTCCCAGCAGCCCCGCGGGAGCCTGACGCCCCATCGCATCCGCCACCACGGAACCCCAATCGCCGCCTTGAGACACATACTGCTTGTATCCCAGACGCTTCATCAGTACGTCCCACGCCCGCGCGATGTGATCGGGACCCCAGCCAACGCCGGTGGGTTTGCCGGAGAAGCCGTAGCCGGGCATCGAGGGGATGACGACATCGAAGGCGTCCTCCGCACGGCCGCCATAAGCCATAGGATCGGTGAGTGGACCGATGGCCTTCTCAATTTCCAGAGGTGAGCCTGGCCAGCCGTGGGTGATGATCAACGGCAGGGCGTGCGGGTGACGGGATTTCACGTGGATGAACTGGATATCGACGCCGTCGATCGTGGTCACGAACATCGGCAGGGCGTTCAACCTTGCCTCCGTCTTGCGCCAGTCGTAGTCCGTGCCCCAGTAGTTCACCAGTGTCTGGATCTTCGCCTCCTGCACGCCCTGGGATTGATCGGCGACGGTCTCCTTGTCAGGCCACCGCGTTGCAGCGATGCGGCGGCGGAGGTCGACGAGTGTTTCGTCCGGAACGTGGACGTGGAAGGGCCGGATCGAGTTGTCTTCAGCCGCTGCGCGCGTTGTCGCGGAAGGCTGATCCGCGGCCGGAACGGCATGGGCGTAATTGAAGGCAGCGGCCAGGAAAAGGCCGAGTACAGCCGCGGCTGAGGTGGCAAACGAGCTGTGCCGAATTTGGGCCGTCGAAACTATGGACATGGTGATACTCCTTGAAGAAGGGTGCGCGACTTTGCTTCGCCGCGGGTTACGTGGACCGTTTGCGTGAGCTCGTCACTACCGCCTTATTCGGGCGTTCGTTTCTATGCGTCCTGGACGGTTTTTTTCGTTAAGTTCGCTGGTGATTGCGTGAGGTAATTGTGGTCCGGATTGACGCCGGCTCAAATGACGTATATGGTCGTGATTAAGGACATCTCTTGACATCGGATGCTTGACCTGATGAATAGCGGAGGGCCGACATGCACCGGATCGGATATTTGTTGAGCGATGGCTTCCAGGTGATGGCGCTCGCGTCACAGTCGGTTTTCGAATACGCGAACATTGCTGCGGGCGAAGCCTTCTACAGCATCGAGAACTTTTCGGTGGTGGGCGGCGAGGTGCGCTCCTCGCTCGGCATGTCCGTAGGAACGCGGCCGCTTGGCGGGCGCGCCGCGATCGACACGTGGATCGCGGCGGGCGTCAACATGCCGCTCACCTCGACGCCCCCCGCCGAAGTGCTCGCGTTCCTGCGCAAGGCGGCTACGCGCGCGCGACGCATCGCCGGCATCTGCACGGGCGCTTTCGTACTGGCTGAAGCGGGGCTGCTCGCGAACCGGCGCGCGACCACGCATTGGGCTCATGCCCGCGCGATGACGAGCCGGTTTCCGGACATCCGCGTCGAGGAAGATCGCATCTACCTTGTCGATGGGCCTATCTGGACATCGGCGGGCATGACCGCGGGGCTCGACCTCGCGCTCGGGATGGTCGAGATGGACCTCGGCGCCGATGTGGCGCGTTCGGTCGCGCACAAGCTCGTGATGCATCAGCGGCGCTCGGGCGGCCAGTCGCAGCATTCGGAAATGCTCGATCTCGCGCCAAAGTCCGACCGCATCCAGAACGCGCTGAACTATGCGCGCAAGAACCTGAGCGGGCCGCTCACCGTCGAGGAACTCGCGAGTACGGCGCATCTGAGCCCGCGGCAGTTCACCCGGGTGTTCACCCTGGAGACGGGACAGTCGCCCGCGAAGGCGATTGAAGGGCTGAGGCTCGAAGCCGCGCGGCTGATGATCGAGAAGAGTCGGCACTCGCTGGAAGTGATCGCAAAAGAGACGGGGTTTCGCGATCGTCGGCATATGCGCGAAGCGTTCATGCGCGGGTTTGGCCTACCGCCGCAGGAGGTGCGGCGTGAGGCTCGCGCCGGCGATCGGATCGGTGTTTAGGTGGGTGTTGGAACGCGCCCAACAAGGCGGGCGCGATGATCAATGCTTGATCACCATATCGATCGGAACCCATTGAAAGGGCTGAACGTTCTCGCCATTGAATCCCGAAGGCTTTCGCTTGTCGGAGCATCCCAGGACCAGGTTCGATGTGTTCAGGCGGTTTAGGGCACTCCGGTCGGATACGGCGTGACTGGTCTAGCTTCCTCAAAAGGGTCTTGTAGTTCTTTTTGGCGCCCCGGAGGGGCAGCGGTCGGTCACAGTTCTGGGCCTCTGGCGCGGCGAGAGGCGAGACATTCGAGCGGCCGCTGCTCCCGGAAAGGCGCCGTTGCGGCAGCGGCAAGTCGAAGGGCCGCTCCGGGTCGAGTACGGAAGTTCGGTATCCCGCCGAGACCCGCGATGTTCGGGCTGGCCGTGTACTTCCGGGTTCGGCCAGTCGTCGTTCATACGCGTCGTCGGTCGGACGTTCAGGCGTCGGCATCGCCCCGTAACCGGCCATCGGCCTGTCGAAAGCGAACGCCCTTGCATCGGCCGAAGCGGTCGTTCTGATCATCGCAGAAGCAGTCCCGCACGACTATCGGCTTTCTGGCCATGCGTCCGACCGGGAGGCAAATATGGGACGATCAGATCAGCGGCGAGCATATCGGTGCTGTCATGTCGGGCTGCCTTGTAATCGGCGACCATGCAGTCACCAGCACCCCATGGCGTACCGCGCCTCAAGCATGGCCGATTATGAGCCGCCGCCCGTGAATGGCCTGGGCTGGTATCGGTCATCGCAGCGCACAGATGGTTTGCTTGCGATGGGACGCGCTCCTCAGGAACTCGGGGGCGCTACGGATTCCCGGGGCACCAGACTGCATTCGATCTTGGTAATCGGATAGTGCTGACGTTCCCGCGGCTTGCCCTCATACTCTTGCAGATGCTCGATGGCCCAGCGGCCCATTGCCCGATGCGGGAGGACGCACGTGGTTAGCCTCGGCCGCAGATGACGCGAAATCTCTTCATCGTCATAGCCGACCACCGACACGTCGCCCGGTACGACCAAACCTGCTTCGCGCAGCGCGTCGTAGCAGCCCAAAGCCGTGCGGTCATTCTGGCAGAAGATGGCGGTTGGTGGATGCTTCAAAGTGAGCAGGCTTCGTGTAGCCTCGTAGCCTCCGGTGGTCGACCAATCGCCCTGCACGACGAGGTTTGGATCGAACGGAATGTCAGCTGTGGCCAACGCTCGCCGGTAGCCTTCCAGGCGACTGCTCGCGGCATCCATCCACATCTCACCAATGATCGTACCGATGCGGCGATGCCCCTGTTCGATCAGGTGACGGGTAGCTGCCTGGCCGCCTGCGATTTCACTCGGAATGACGGATGCGAACGCATGGTCTTGCGTGTAGCAGTTCAGCAAAACCACGGGAATATCCAACTCGTATAGCATCGGGTGCGCTTGAAGCTCGCGCGTGATGATCGTCATGTAGATCATCGACGACACGCCAAGCGAGAGCAGCGTCTCAATCGCCGTTGGTTCCATCACTGCGTCGGATCCGGTCTGGGCGGACACCAACATGCGACCGGTGCGCCAGGCTTCCTGATGCGCACTGTCGATGGCTATGGCCGCTTCGGGACTCGTCGCGAGCTGATCGACAAGAAAGCCAATCGCGCCGGGCGTCGCTGACACTTGGACTTGCGGCTGCTCCAGCGCGCGAAAGGTCGACGCCGTGTAGCCCATCGCGCGTGCCACCTTCAATACCCTTTCGCGGGTCTCAGGTGAGATTTTCACGCCGTCGGCCCCATTGAGCACGAAAGAGACGGTCGCCTGCGAGCAACCCGCTTCGCGCGCAACGTCAACCATCGTCACACGCCGGCCTCTTCGCCTGACAAGGCCGGGCGTGGGCTGCGGATCGACGGGCGCTCTCGGTTTCGAGTCTGCGGCTCTTCTTCCCATGAGCAAAGGGTCGGTTATCGGAAAACGCTCGATTGTAGCGCCATGTCGACGCCCGCGGCCATCCGGCTCATTCCAGATTCGTGTGATTCGAACGCATCTGCGCGTCACTTACGCCAAGCCTGGCCTTCAGGCGCACGATCGCAACCTCGAAAAGCAGGAACAGGCTGCCTTCAAAGACTGAGCCCATTGGCAGCATGGAGAGATCTTCGCCCTGATCACTGGCCATTGTCTGGGCCGGAACGACGACCACTTCGCTGGCGGCTGCGGGCACTGATGCGCAAGGCTGCGCGGTGATGGCCAGAACCGCCGCGCCCGCGTTGCGTGCAACCGTGGTCATGCACAGAGCCGTCGGCAATTCGCCGGGCCCGGCGGTGACGAGCAGCAGGTCGCCCGCGCCAATTGCTGGCGTCGTCATGTCTCCCACCACGGACACCGAGCATCCGAGATGGAACAGGCGCATGGCAAAGCCTTTGAGCTGCAGGCCTTCGCGCCCGCAGCCAAAAACCGCGACGTGACGGGCCCCGGCGATGCGCTCGACGAGCCGATCAATATCGGCATCTGTAATTTGCCGCACCGAGCGGTCCAGTTCGGACAGAATCGATTCAAAAAGTTCTTGTGACGTGTGCATGGGAGTTCAATCGATTTTCAAGTTGCGTGTCTGTGACGGCGCTGCATGACGGTGGCCTGCAGGACGACGACAACCAGGAGCATCAATCCGCGGATCACGCTCTGCCAGTACGCCGACAGCGAGATGACGCCCAGGCCGTTTTCGAAATTGAGGACGGTGAAGAGCGTGCCCATCAGCAAGACACCGGCGAGCGTCGCGAGCACGGAGCCCGCCCCGCCGGTGAGCAGCGTGCCGCCAATGACCACCGAAGCGATCGCGAACAGTTCCCAGCCCACGCCTTCGGTTGG
>NZ_AEJF01000018.1 GCF_001028175.1 Caballeronia mineralivorans PML1(12) | reverse complement strand
CCAGGCCGCCCGCCACACCCAGCGGACTCGCCTTGGCAGCCGCGACGCTTGCCAGCGCGGCCACCGCGCCCACCGACAGATCGATGCCGCCAGTCATGATGACGAAGCACATGCCCAGCGACACCAGCGCGAACATCGCGTTGGTGCGGCACACGCTCATCACGTTGTACAGCGACAGGAAGTTGTCGTAGCGAATGGCGCCGAAGGCGATCAGGGCGACCAGCGCGATGGCGGCGCCGTGCTTGAAAAGACGTTCCAGGCGTGAGGCCTCCATCATGTCCTCCTTTGGGCTTGTTGCAGCCACACCGCCAGTGCGATGACGCCAGCCTTGACGACCAGCGCCGCGGCATCGGGCACGCCGTTGGCCAGCAGGGTGTAACGGATGAGCTGAATGGTCAGCGCGCCCAGCACGGTGCCCAGCAGGTGGGCCTGGCCACCGCCGAGGGAGCTGCCGCCCACCGCTACAGCGGCTATGGCATCGAGTTCAGTCCCCAGGCCGATCTGGTTGGCGTCACTGGCGGAATTGATGGCGATCACCACCAGTCCCGCGACGCCGGCACACAGTCCTGAGATCGCATACACGGCGAGCTTGATACGGCGCACCGGGAGACCCGCCATCACGGCGGCCCGCTCGTTGCCGCCGACGGCGAGCACGTAGCGGCCGAAGCGCGTGCGGCGCATGGCCCACAGGGCCGCGGCGACAATGGCCGCCATGACAAAGGCCTGGGTCGGGATGCCGAGCAGGGTACCCTGGCCGATCCATGCGAACTGCGGCACCGAAAAGGTCTGCAGGTTGCCGTCGACCAGCACCTGGGCGATGCCGCGCCCGGCGATGAACAGGATCAGCGTGGCGACGATGGGCTGGATGCCGAAACGCGACACCAGCCATCCGTTGAACAGCCCGAGCAGCCCCGCCGTGCCGATCGCCGCTACGATTGCGAGGGCCACGGCCAGGGCGGTGTTGCCGACAGGGACGACCTGCCCGAGGAAGGTCATCGGCGCTAGCACCCCGGAGATCGCCATCAGCGAGCCCACCGACAGGTCAATACCACCGGTGGCGATCACCAGATTCATGCCGACCGCCACGATGATGATCGTGCACACCTGGGTGAGGTTGATGTTCAGCGTCTGCAGCGACAGGAAGTACGGCGTGAGCACGATGTTGAGCGCCAGCAGCACGCCGAAGGCGGCCAGCGCGCCGTAGCGCGAGCACCAGGCGAGCCCGCCTCTGGTGCGGCCGCCGGTTGGCGCGAGGGTGGAGGAAACCTTCGTCATTGCGTTGTCCCTTCAGCAGAGGCCGGGCGACCGTGCGCCATCGCCTCCACGATAGCCGCGCGGCTGATGCCAGCGCCCTCGAGGTGCGCGACGCTCTGGCCGTCGCGCAGCACCACGATGCGGTCGGCGCCTTCCAGCAGTTCGTCCAGTTCGGAGGAGATCATCAGCACCGACTGGCCCTCGTCAACGAGGCCGCGGATCAGGCGCTGGATCTCCGCCTTGGCGCCGATGTCGATACCGCGCGTGGGCTCGTCGAGGATCAGCAGCCTGGGCTGCGTCGCGATCCAGCGCGCCAGCAGCACCTTTTGCTGGTTGCCACCGGAGAGCTCGCGGATTTTCTGCGCCGGCGAGCTGCACTTGATGCCAAGCTGCTCGATCAGCGTGCGCGCGAGCTCGCTCAGGCGCTGCTCGTCGAGCAGGCCGCCGCGCCCCATCTTCGCCAGCACGCAGATCGTGATGTTGTCGGCCACGCTCATCTCGGGGAAGATGCCCTCGACCTTGCGATCCTCGGTGCAAAAGCCCATGCCAGCGGCCACTGCGTCGGCAACGGCGTGCGGACGGTAGGGTGCGCCGCAGAACTGCATCGAGCCCTGAGCGGGGGCGTCGGCGCCGAACACGAGGCGCGCCGTCTCAGAGCGCCCGGACCCGAGCAGGCCGGCCATGCCGAGGATCTCGCCGCGGCGCAGCTCGAAGCTCACATCGCGCGCCAAGGCGTGGGCGCCGATCGACACTACGCGCAGCAGCGTGTCGCGCGGGCGGCCGCCCGCGCTGTGCGTAAAGGCCGTGGTCTTGCCGTGTGCACCGGTCATGTCGCGCCCCAGCATGTGCGAGACCAGATCCAGCTTGCCCAGGTCGCGGGCGTCTGCGCTATGCACCCAGTGCCCGTCACGCATGATCGTGATGCGATCGCTGATTGCATAGACCTCGTCGAGCTTGTGGCTGACGAAGATCACCGATACACCGTCCGCCTTGAGCTGACGGACCACGGTGAACAGGCGCTCCACCTCCTCGTCGTTGAGCGACGATGTGGGCTCGTCCATGATGACGAGCTTCGACGAAAAGCCAATCGCTCGCGCGATTGCGCTCATCTGTTGCACGGCGGTGCTGAACTGGCCCAGCGGCCGGCTCACGTCGATGTCGATGCCGAAGCGGCCGAGCAGCGCCTTCGCCTCTGCGCGCATGGCGCCCCAGTCGAGCAGGCCGCGCCGGCGCGGGGCGCGGCCCAGACAGATGTTCTCCGCCACCGACAACAGCGGCACGAGGTTGATCTCCTGGTAGATGGTGCTGATGCCGCGCCGCTGTGCCTCCTGCGGGGAATGCACCTCGAAGGGCTCGCCCAGGAAGCGCACGTCGCCGCCGTCGCGGCGGACATAGCCGCTCAGCGTCTTGATGAGCGTGGACTTGCCGGCGCCGTTCTGCCCCATCAGCGCGTGCACTTCGCCATGCCCAATGCGCAACTGCGCATCGGCCAGCGCCACCACGCCGGCGTAGCGCTTCTGCAGACCCCGGATCTCCAGCAGCGGCGCTGCACTGGCCGCACCATGCGCCGCCCCTTCATCGGCCGAGGGCGGGCGAGCAGTCAATACGCCCACGCCAGCGCTTCCTTGGCGTTCGACCGGTCGTAGAAGCGGTCGTCATTCTTGATGAAGCCCGGCAGGCTCTGGCCGGCCGCGTAAGCCGCCAGGGTCGCGAAGGCCTTGGGGCCGAACATCGGGTTGCATTCGCAGGAACAGCCGAGCTTGCCATCGAGGATTGCCTTCACGCCTTCCTTCTCGCCGTCGATGGAGACGAACAGCACATCCGTGCCCGGCTTGCGCCCAGCGGCTTCGAGGGCCGCGATGGCGCCCAGCGTCATCTCGTCGGCGTGGGTGTAGATGATGTTGGCCTCCGGGTGCGCCTGCAGCAGGGTCTGGGCGGTTTGGCGGCCCTTGTCGCGCGAGAAATCGCCGCTTTGCGACGCCACGATTTTGAACGTCGGGTGCTGCTTGATGACCTCGTCGAAGCCCTTCTTGCGGTCGTTCGCGGGCGAGGAGCCGACGGTGCCCTCGATCTCCAGAATGGTGGTCTTGTCGCCGGCGTTGGCGACCAGCCATTGCGCGACGCGGCGGCCTTCCTCGACGAAGTCCGAGCCGATGAACGTCACGTAATCCTCACCCGGCTTGACCATCGCATGGTCCACGTCCCGATCGAGCAGGATGACCGGGATGCCCGCCTTCTTTGCGTTCATCACGGCGGGCACCAGGGGCTTGTCCTCGCGGGGCGTGAGAAAGATCAGGTCGACCCGCTGCGCGATCATCGAATTCACATCCGCGGCCTGTTTGGCGGCGGAGCCGGCCGCATCGGTATAGACGAGCTGATGGCCCAGTCTGGCTGCCTCGTCACGCATGCTCCTGGTCTGCGCGATTCGCCAGGGGTTGTTGCTTTCGCTTTGCGCAAAGCCGACCCGGTATTTGTCCTTCTTCGCCAGTGTGGGCAGCGCGGCCAGCGCGTGCAGCGGCAGCCAGCCGGCGGCGGCAAGTCCGGCGGCAACGAGTAACTTTCGGCGGGTCAACTCCATGCGTGTCTCCTGTTTTGGTATGCGAGAGCGAACTAGCGGATGTGTGCGTTCAGCCAGTAACCAGCATAAATTGGTTATTTATATTTATAAATTAGGGTAAGTACTCAAGAAAAAAGCATTCCATCGAGGCTGACGCGGGGTGCCGTGGCAGGCGCGGTTCTGCTCGCGTCCTTCGGCTTTTTCGCGCCGGCGCATGCCGAGCCCCTCGTCACGGGGCCACTCAGCATCAACGGGTCGCTTGCCGTCCTCGGGCTGGTGGCCATCGATGACTCGCTGATGGTGCCCGGTGACATCCATGCCCGCGGTCCGATCACGGCGATCTGGATTGAACGGATTCTTCCGGACGATTGCGCCGTACGCAGGCGCTGGGGGATAACGCGTTTCAGGGCCCGCTGATCGTGCACGGCAATCTGGAAACGCATGGCCGATCACTGTTGGCTGCCCCAGCTGTGCCGTCGGGCGTGTGGATGCGCAGGGCCCGATTAGCGGGCACCGTTGAACGCGTGTCGGGCGAGATGTCTGAAGGTCTGTAGCACTCGGCAGGTTGTCGCTCGTGCGGCAACCTGCGCTCCAGCCGCCTGCTATCGAAATGGGTTGTTTCCAGACGAGTGTGAGTCGAACGAGCGCAATAGACTCGAAACTTGCCGTCGCTTCCACAATTCTTCGACAGCTCGTTTCGGGTCGACTTCGGCTGTTTGACGTCGGACCGGTTTCGGCTCGCGTCAGTCGGCCGGGGGTGTCCTTACGATCGTCGCGTCTGGGTCTTGATTGACCATAAGGCCTAATTGGTTGCGCTGCCGGTTCGCGCCGCACCCACGGCATTTCACGACGCAACGTGCCCTTCCGTCGCAAACCGATGGCAACGCGCGAGGCCAACCCCGACCATGAGCATCATCGACATCTCCCCCTGACGGATAAGGAAGATCACCATGCTCAACGGCATTCTTCAGCACACACCGCACTGGGTCTGGGGCGCACTCGCCGTCCTGGTTTCCCTCGGCATCAAGCAAACCCTCCCCCGACGCAGGACGCTGTGCTTCGCCACGGCCGTTCCCATCGCGATGACCGCGCTGTCCTTTTACGGCGTCATGTCAGTCTTCGCTCAGCAGTCCATCGCGCTCGCCGCGTGGGCTGCGGCGGTGCTCGCGGCTGTTGCGTTGTCGCACGCCGTGGGCGTCGGGAGCAAGGCCCGCCGGCTTGCTTCCGAGGAGCGTTTGCTCGTGCCTGGAAGCTGGGTCCCGATGATGCTGATCCTCGGCCTGTTCGTCATCCGGTTCGGCGCCAACATCATGCTGGCGATTCATCCCGATCTGGGCATGGACACGCTGTTCGCGATATCGGTGAGTTTTGCGTATGGCGCCTTTAGCGGCGTCTTCCTCGCGCGCGGCCTTGCGATGTGGCGCATCGCCCGGCAGGCCCAACTGCCGAGCATGGCTTATTGAGCGCACCGGGCGCACTATATGCGCCACGTCAGCTCTTTCATGCAACGCAGGAACCCGCAGCCATCAACCTGCTAGACAAGTTCAGCACACACCGCATGCCCCACTTCCAAGACATCCTGAAGCGGCTATGGCTCGAACTGAGGATCTTCGTCCCGGTATCGATGGCTAGTGCCTTGTTCTACTACTCGATGTACAGCGATTCGTTCGCCACCAACCTGATCTATTCGCTTTGCAGCACGCTGTTCATCCAGGGTTTGATCGAGATAGGCCGCTATAGCCTGGCCTACCGGATGCGCAAGCGTTCCCCCGATAACCTCGACGCACAGCGCAACTGGCCCGGCTGGGGGTTGATGATTCCCTGGATCGTTGTATCGGGGGTGGTGGGTTACGTGGCTGGCCGCGAGCTCGGCGACCTGCTGACCGGCGTGCATCGCGCACCGGCCACGATCACCGAGAACCCGCGTGCGTTGTTGCTGAGCATGACCGGCGTGTTCGTCTTGTCGGTGGGCATCACCTATTTCTTTTATTCCCGCGGGCGCATGGCAGCGATTGAAACGCGTGCCGAAGCCGCCATGCGAAGCGCCGCGGAGAGCCAGCTCAAGCTGCTGGAGTCGCAACTTGAACCGCACATGCTGTTCAACACGCTGGCCAATTTGCGTGTGTTGATCGCTCAGGACCCGCCGCGCGCCCAGGCCATGCTCGACCGGCTGATTGCGTTCCTGCGCGCCACGCTGGACGCCTCACGGTCGGGATCGGGATCACATTCGCTGTCCGCCGAGTTTGCTCGTATCGGCGATTATCTTGAGTTGATGCAGACTCGCATGGGAACGCGCTTGAACAGGCGGCTCGATCTGCCGGACGACCTCGCCGGGTTGCCCGTGCCGCCGCTGTTGCTGCAACCGCTGGTAGAAAACGCGATCAAGCATGGACTTGAACCGACGGTCGCAGGCGGCTGGATCAGGGTGGCGGCGCAGCGTGAAGGCAGCATGCTCGTGCTCAGTGTCCGCGATACGGGGGCGGGCATCGGCGGTGCGGGTCTTGGTGTCTTGCCGCCCGGCGGCTCCCAATTTGGCATACAGCAGGTTCGTGAACGGCTCGCCGCGCTTTACGGCAAGGCCGCCACGCTCGAACTTATCGCCGCGAGCGACGGCGAGGGCGGTACCCTGGCTATCGTGCGTCTTCCTGTATCTTGATCTGCTGATCCCGACCGCTGAACACTCCGTACCGATCATGAAAGCTACCGTGCTGATTGCCGAAGATGAAGCTTTGCTGGCCGCAGACCTGCAGGCCCAGCTGACTCGCTTGTGGCCCGGCTTGCGTTGTGTCGCGAGCGTAGCCGACGGTGAAGCCGCGGTCGAGCGAGCGCTGGTGTTGCAACCCGACGTGCTGTTCCTCGATATCCGCATGCCCGGCATGACGGGGCTCGAGGTCGCGCAGGCGCTTGCCGAAGACTGGCCGGACTTGGGGAAACCGTTCCCGTTGCTGGTGTTCGTGACCGCTTACGATCAATACGCGCTGCATGCTTTTGAGCACGCTGCGGTCGACTATGTATTGAAGCCCGTGCAGCCTGATCGCCTCGAAAAAACCTGCGCGCGTCTACAAGCCGCGTTGCGGCAGCGGGCGCAATCGCAGGCAGCGGAACCGTCGTTGGAAGCTGCCATCCACACATTGCGCGAGCTCTTGCATGCCGATGCAGCGAGGCCACCGGGCGTTCCGGCGGCTAGCCCGTTGCGAGTGATCCAGGCGAGTGTTGGCAACACCATCACCATGGTGCCTATAACGGACGTGCTTTACTTCGAAGCCGCCGATAAATACGTGCGGCTCGTCACCGCCGAACGTGAACACCTGATCAGGATCTCGCTGCGTGAACTGCAATTGCAGCTTGATCCGGAGTGCTTCTGGCAGATTCATCGGAGCACGATCGTACGTTGCGATGCCATTGCCACTGCAATACGCGACGACGCCGGCAAACTCACGCTGACACTGCGCGGCCACCCTGACAGGCTGAGCGTGAGCCGCCTTTACGCCGACCGGTTCCGGGGTCTTTAGCTTGGGGCGACATCGAGCGTGGCCTTGTTCAGCTGCTCGTCCGGCGCGTCAGCATGTGCTCGAACGCATCGACGATATGTTGCACGTGAGGGTTCTTATGAGCCAGCACGCCGTTACCGCGCTCGTAATGCGCCAGCATGGTCGCGTTCGCTTCGAACACGAAGACCTGACCGTCAGGCAGAAGCGTGAAGTCGATTCCGCCGTAGTCCAGATCAAGCCGCTGACCGATAGCCGTAACGGCATTCATCGCACGCTCGCCGAGCGCTGTGAGCGGGTCCTGCAGGAAGCGCAGCTCCTCGTCGAGTTTCCACGCGTGGCTTTCCATATCGGCGGAAAAATAATGTGCGATCCAGTGCGGCGAGACCACCAGATGATAGGGAAACGGCTCACGGTCCACGTAGATCACGCGGTACTTGCGGTAGAAACCATCCGCTGAGCGGCAATCGCGAAACGCCGTCAGGTACTGCGCGCCTTCTTGCGTCGATAACCGGTTTTCGAGCGTATCGATGGTGTCGCATAGAACCAGGCCGTCGCCACCGTGGGCAGCGACGGGCCGGGCCAGCAGTGGAAACGTGATGGCGTGATCGGTCAGTAGCGTGCCAAGCGAGGCAGAAGGCGCTTCGTAGCGCACGCACGGTGCGCTCGACACATCATCGAGGCCGTCAAGCAGGGCGGGCAGCAGATGCCGCGAAGTCCTGGCGATTGCTGCGGACGAGTTGAGCCAAGGCCGCGCGCAGCGCGACTCGAAACGCGCGAGCCTCGCCCCAAGCGGCGCTGCAATATCCGGATCGCCGATCGCGTTGAAGACTACATCGAAGGCGGGAAGCCGCGTGTCTTCGTCGTCGGCGGCATAGTCGATCGCGTACTTGATACGGCGGTTTCTCGTGCCTGGCAACAAGGCCTCGAATGGCACGTTGCCTGTGCTTCGAGCCGCACACAGGATCAGGACGGAGCGCGTCGAGCCCGCTGTTTCCTCAACAAAAACCCGCTGGATCCGATACGCGCGTTCGCGATAAACATCGGCGAGTGCTGCGCGTCCTTCGCTCGCATGGATCGCGGCAAGGTTCTGGCATGCAACGGCAACGTCCGGATCGAGCGTCAGCACGAGCTCGTACCAGCGTGCGGCGAGCTCGTGATCTCCCTTCATGAAATAACCGGTGGCGACGTCGCACAAGCCAGCGACGCGGGCGTCCGGTGAGCCCGAGGCGTACGCGTCGAGCGTGTGCGCGGCGATCAGATGGGCCAGCGCGCCGAGTTCATCGCCGGCGCTGCGGCTTGCATCGGCGAGCGTGCGATGAACCGATGGATCCAGCGAGGCGCTCGCCTCTACTCCATCACTCCGCGCAGCGGGGTTGTCCTCGGATTCTCGGGTCATGGGCTGGCCGTGCGCATCGGGGCGCTCCGTCAATGCGAACAAGGGCTAGCTCCGCAGCTTAGCGACCTCGCCCGACATTCCGGTTACAGCCGCAGGATGTAGACGTTACGAAAACTTACGCGCCGTCGATCAAACGGAGCCCGTCACGGCTCCATCGCCTTGACGACGAGCTGCGCTTGCGTGTCTCGTTCGATCCGCTTCAACACCGGCTGCATGGCGGCAAAGTCCGCAGGCGAACATACCTGCTTGCCGAAGTTCGCCCTTAGGTGACGCTCTGCCTGAAGCAGGTTCGTGGCGGGATCGAAGACATAACGCGATGAATAATCGAAAAACGCATTCGTGAAACTCGCGTCGGTCGGCACGTCGGTGACTCGAATCGTCTTTGGCAATGCGATTTGCGCGACTTCATCGAAAGTGCCGCCGGTGCACATGAACGGTTGGGTCCGCACGCGTTCAGACAGCAGGTTTTCAACCTGTGAAGCGATCCCACCGGACAGGCTCGTGAGCGCGGCCAGGGCGGTCGTGCCCGTTGGCCAGACGACATCGTCCAGGGTCCCGGTGATCGTGGTGGTCAGGGGGCCGGTCGTAGCGTCCAGGTCGCTCGCGCTCAGCGTCGGGATACCACGCAGGCCTGTCGCCCGAAGGCGGTTATCGGCGATCTGCTTGCGGCGCTCCGTCGTCGCGTGCTGCAGATTCGCACGCTCGGGGCCGACGCTCCACCCGCCGTCTTCCACTTGATCGGCGAAAGCGGCCGAGCCGTCTGGCGCAACATCGATCTGCAAGCGCGACGTGCGCGAGCGCGCCTCGGTAGCGGGCGTGCGTGCAAGCGTGCCGTCGCTGACCAGCAGCGTCGGACGGTCCATGTCCGCGAGCGGCAGATAGCCGAATTCGATACTCAATGCCGTCGAGTCGGCATACATGCCCAGCCCCGGCAGCCATGTGATGACGTGATTGATCGCGCTGCCGCCATAGCCGGGTACCGATGGCAGTGTGTAGACCGCTCCAAGGCTGATCAACGCGGGTTCGTTCTCGATGCCGACCGCCGCAAGCAGGGCGCCGTAGAGCGCGACGTAGTCCTTGCAGTCACCATAGCGGTTGGCGAGGATATTGGTGGCCCGGTGGGGAATCGCGGGGCTTTGGCCGAGGAACAGCGACACGTAGCGGATGTTGTGCCGAACCCAGTCGTAGAGCGTGGCCGCTTTCGCCCGTGCATCGGTCTCGTTGCGCGTGAGCGACTGCGCGAGAGTGAGCACGGCCGGATCGTTCGCGCTTGGATCAATGGTCCCGTCCCGATAGCTCGCGGCAAAGCTGCGGTAGTCCGGAAACGTCGACACCATCAGCCGGTCGCCGTACTGCGCATAACCCACCGCGCCAGCTTCCACACGATCGTAATGGGCGCGGCTGTAGTCGAATTCGTAGCGGGTACGGCCGCCTTGCGTCACCGGCGGCACGGCCACATAACCGCGTGCGTCGGCGTAGAGCGGTTTGTCGGCGGGCAAATCGAAGATCAACCGCTGGTTTTCCACCGGTCCACGGCTGGGTTCGACGAAATAATCGAACTGCCCGGCGATAACCGGCTTCGACTGAGTCTTGTGAAACCGCAGATGCACGATCGATCCGGTGCCCACGCCCGGAAACACCACCGCTTTCAGGCGTGAGTCCTCGAATGTGGGCGCACCGGCCGAACGCGGTTCCTGGATCTCGCGAATCTGATCGGGCGTCACGACGTGCTTGATGCCGTCAGGGCCGAGCGAGTAGGCATCGGTGATGTCGATGGTTGAGGTGGATTTATCGAACCAGATATAACGCTGCGCGATGTCGGCGACGCCTGCGGGCGTGTTCGCGCGCAAGGTCGTTTCATCGTCCTCCGTCAGCGAGCCGTCTTCTGCCACGACGAAGGTATGGACGTCGCTGACGAGTGTGGATGGCTGCGCGGTTTCGATGTTGTCCATGCCGAATGCAGGCGATCCGGGCCACGCCAGCAACGCAGCAAGCAGCAAACAACGTTTTACATCCAACGATCTCGAACGCATGGAGAGCGGTTTTTACCTGCTGGGTCAACGGCCTATCGTATCGCATGGACGCCGGTCGCAGCGGCTTGTGCCACAGCGCGCGCACTCGCGCTGCCCATGATTCTCTCAGCGGGGTAGGTGGACGTGGATGTATCGAGGGATTTCGTGGACGGGTACGCGGTGCTCAGCAAGCCGTTTCAGATCGATGATCTCGCGCGTACCGTGAAGGCTGTTTTGATGCGCTATCTCAGCGCCGTTGCGATGTCACGTCCCAGTTGATATCGACGCATAGCACTTGCAGGCCGCGCGGTGTTTGCGCGGCTATCGACGCCGTTACGCACAAGTGCGCCTCGTTGATCGACAGATACGGCGCGGTCAGATGCACCCGGTCCGGCGTGCGCAATGCTTCGATGAAATACGGCCGTCGTTCCCAGCTCGCGCCTTCCGAATGCAACAGCGGCCGGAAACGCTTGGCACGCTGCGATGCGCGCACGACGGGCAACACGTTGTCGCCGATCTGCCGGCCGGACGCATCGAGTAGAAAGCAGCGCGCCGTTTCGTGAAGCTGCAACAGCGTGCGGGTGGCATCGGCGAGCGTCTCGCCTTCGATCAGACGCGCCGCGGCCGTTTCCAGTGCGCCGACATACGGCGCCAGCCGTGCCGACTGCGTGCGTTCACGCGCGGCCACGCGTTCGCGTGAGGCCGCGGACAGCGCGTCCAGCACGCCTTGCGCGGCTTGCGGTTTCACGGCTTCCACGCTCGGCCCCGCGAAATACGCGCCCTGCACGAAATCGACGTTGCATTCGAGCGCGATCAGCGCGTCGCGCTCCGTACTCAGCCCGCCCATCAACACCAGCTGACCGGACTCGTGCAGCAGGGAAACGAGGCCCGGCAACACCCGTTCGATGTGCGAATGTTCGCTCGCCTGCTGCAGGATGCAGCGGTCGAGCGTCACGATATCCGGCCGCAGATGCCACACGCGGTCGATGTTCGAATGCTTCACGCCAAAGCCGTCCAGCGCGATGAGAAAGCCCGACTTGCGCAATGAATCGATGATTTCAGCAAAGCGCGTTGTCTCGCCGCCGGCTTGCTCGGGCACCTCGAGCACCACGCGCTGCGGCGGAAGACCGATATTTTTCAGCGACGCCAGCAGGGCGTCGCCGTAGCTTGTGTCCATCAACGCGGCCGGATGGAGGCTGAGGAACAGCCATTCGTCGTCGCTATCGAAGGAGAAGAAGTTGCCCAGATGCAGCGATTCAGCCAGCCGGCCGAGTTCGAGCAGATCGCCGCGCCGCGCGGCCTGCGTGAAGACTTCATGCGATGGGACTTGGCGGCCGGAATCGTCGCGGGCGCGCAGCGATGCGTGATAACCGATTGCGCGACGGTGAGACACCGAGAACACGGGCTGGAACACGCTGAACACCGTGTATTCGCCATACAGGACAGTGCGCCGCGAGCCGTCATCGCCCGCGACGGGACGGGGGGGCTGAAAGCGGGGAGGGTCGAGATCAACCATGCTCAGGGTCATATTGGCAGGCGTTCGAACGCGGCTCGAGTGGGAGTAAACATCGGGAAAGAACTAGTTTACAGGATAGGGCCACTTCGGGAGGAGCAAGAAATATGCGCATTTGTCAGTATTTCGAGATATTCCCGCCGGAACTGGGCCGGACTGGGGCCGGGCTCCAGGTCCGGCTTTCATCGCCACGAAGCCGCAATGCCGTGTGCACTTCCTTAGTGCAGCGCGCACGGCGTTGAGACTCGCCACGGGCTGATGTGGACGTTGACAGCGAACGTTCAATGCGCTTCCGACGGATCGGTTTTCGTGCCCTTCACGGCACGGATCTCAGGCGCGAGCTGTGCGAAGATCCACGCTGATGCAGCCGTAATGATGCCAACACAGAGGAAAGTCGCGTGAAAGGCGGGCAGCGAATTCGTCTCGGTGACACGAGGCAGGATGCCGGTGAAAGTCGCGAGTACCGCGCCGGCGATCGTGACGCCGAGACTCATCGAGAGCATCTGCACGAGCGAGAACAAGCTATTGCCGCTGCTGGCGCCACCGGTTCCGAGGTCTTTTAGCGTGAGCGTGTTCATCGCGGTGAACTGGATGGAGTTGACGCCGCCGAAGAGCGCCAGTTGCACGAGCCGCAGCCACAGTGGCTGGCCGGCGCTGGTCAGCGAAAAGCTGGCCATGGTCAGGCCGACGAGCACGGTGTTGATGACCAATACCCGCCGGTACCCGTGCGCCATGATCCAACGGGTCACGATGCGCTTGGACACCATGCCGGCCGCGGCCACGGGCAGCATCATGAGTCCGGCTTCGAAGGCGGAATAGCCGAGGCTGATTTGCAGAAGCAGCGGCAGCAGATACGGCATGGCGCCGCTGCCGATGCGCGCGAACAGGTTTCCGAGCAAGCCGACGCTGAACGTATGGATCTTGAAGAGGTCGAGCGAAAAGATGGGCTGGGGCACGCGCACGGCGTGCAGCCCGTAGGCCACGAAACACCCGAAGCTCAGCACGAGCAGCACCAGCACGATGGCGTGTTGAAGGCCGAGATCGGCGAGGCCATCGAGTGAGATGGTGAGCGCGACCATGCCGACGGCGAGCAACAGATAACCGGTGAGATCGAAGGGCGCGGTGGCAGGGTTGCGGCTATCGGGCATGAAGAGCCGGGTAGCGATACAGCCGATGACCCCCACCGGCACATTGATCAGGAAGATCCAGTGCCATGAAGCGATCTGCACGATCCAGCCGCCGAGCGTCGGTCCGATCAGCGGGCCGATCAATCCGGGGATAGCGACAAACGACAGCGCGGGCAGGTAACGTTCGGCGGGGAACACACGCAGCACGGCGAGCCTGCCGACTGGCAAGAGCATCGCGCCGCCTACCCCTTGCACCACGCGATAGATGACGAGCTGGGTGAGTGTATGGGCGTTGGCGCAGAGCAGCGATCCAATGGTGAAGATCAGGATGGCGCTGAAAAAGACGTGACGGGTGCCGAATTTATCGGCGAGCCACCCGGAGAAGGGGATAACCGTTGCCATGGTCAGCGAGTACGCGATCACAACGCCTTGCATGCGCAGCGGCGCTTCGCCGAGGCTTCGGGCCATAGCGGGCAGGGCTGTGTTGACGATGGTTGAATCGAGCGTCTGCATGAAGAAGCCGGTGGCGACGAGCCACAGCATGATCGTGAGCGCTTGGGGGGAGGGAGTGGATGTAACGTTCGAGCGGATTGTCTCGGGCATGAAGGTCGCCGGCGGGAGGAGTGGGGTGATTTTACGTGGATGTGCCGGCGGATTGCGTGCCGATATTGGCGACGGAAACTGATCGCAGCCGCGGCGGTCCATACAATCGGTGGCGAACCTGTGGACCACGATTGATTCGAGCAGAGCCTGAACAAGCATCGAGGAGGAGCATCGCCGTGAAACCTGTCGAAGAACTTTGGCGCTTGGCGCAAGGAGACCCTGAGGCGCTCAAACACCTCACGATGACCGGTGATGAACGGCAACTGCCGTCGGTATATCGGGTGAGTGCGTTGGCGGCGGCGAGCGTGGGGGCGTCGGCGCTGGCGGCAGCGGAGTGTTTCAGGCATCGCACCGGCCAGATGCAGCAAGTCGATCTCGACACCCGCCGTGCAACGATCGCATTTCGCAGCGAGCGCTATTTGCGCATCGATGCCGACAAAGCGCCGGAGCTGCGCGATCCGCTGATGGGTTTCTACGAGACCCGCGACGGCCGGTGGATCCAGCTTCATACGAACTTCAAGCATCATCGCGATGGCGTGATCAAGCTGCTTGGCTGCACGAACGATCACGCCGGCGTCACGCAGGCCATCCGCAGCTGGAGCGGCGCAACGCTCGACGAGGCGCTCGCCAATGCCGGCTTATGCGCCGCGCTGATCCGAACGCCCGAGCAATGGGCGCTCATGCCGCAGGCCCAGGCAGTCGCGGAAACGCCGCTACTGGAAATCGTAAAACTCGACGATGCCCCGCCGGAACCGATAGGCCAAGGCGATCCGCCACGCCCGCTATCGAACGTCCGCGTGCTCGACCTGAGCCGCATCATCGCGGGTCCGGTGGCTGGGCGCACGCTTGCCCAGCATGGCGCCGATGTCCTGCTGATCAACGGCCCGCACCTGCCGAACATTCCGCCGCTGGTCATCGATAACGGCCGCGGCAAACGCTCGGCTACGCTCGATCTTCGCGAAGAAAACGGCCGCGACTCACTGCGCGCGCTATTAAAAGACGCCGATGTACTCCTGCAGGGCTATCGCCCCGGCGCACTGGCCGCGCGCGGATTCGGCCCCGAAGAAGCGGCACGTCTGCGCCCAGGTATCGTGTACGTGTCGATCTCGGCTTATGGCCACAAAGGTCCCTGGTCGCAACGGCGGGGCTTCGACAGCCTGGTGCAATCGGCGAGTGGTATCGCGTGGACGGAAGCGCAAGCGGCTGGCCAGACACAGCCTCGCCACTTACCCTGTCAGGCACTCGATCACGCCACCGGTTATCTCGCGGCATTCGGCGCGATGATCGCGTTGCAACGACGCGCCACGGAAGGCGGAAGCTGGCATGTGCGCGTAGCGCTGGCGCGGACCGGGCACTGGCTGCAATCGATGGGTCTGGTCGAAGACGGTCAGCAAGTGCGCGATCCGCAACTCGACGACGTGCGCGACATGCTGCAAACCATCGACTCGCCGTTCGGTTCGCTCACGTGCACGCAGCCGCCTGAACAGATGTCGCTGACACCGCCGTTCTGGCGCTCGCCGCCGATGCCTATCGGGGCGGATCAGCCGGTGTGGCGCTGACTGCTTGCTCGATTTACTTGCGCAATTCCGCCACGAAATCGTAGTAGTCGTTGCGGCAATAGGTATCGGTGAGTTCGATCGGGCGCTGGTCGGCCGTATAACCCACGCGCGTGATCAGCAGCAGCGCGTCATGCGGCGCAATGCCCATTTGCGCGGCGATCTCATCGCTCGCGTTCACCGCGCGAAAATGCTGCAGGGCTCGCACGATCGACAGATTGCGCTGTTCCAGGAAGCTATAAAGCGAATCGCCGACAGCCTGCGGGTCCGGAATCAGCGCTGCCGGAAAGGTCGAGTTCTCAACGGCCATCACAATGCCATCGGCCGTGCGCAAGCGCCGCAAGCGTGTCACGGCAGCCGCGGGCGACAACCCGAGTTGAATCACTTCATCGCGATTCGCGGGCTCGATCACGCGCGAGAGCCACTTCGAGCCGGGGGTAAAACCGCGTCTGCGCAGCATTTCGCTGAAGCTCGACAGCCGCGACAGGGGATCTTCATAGCGTGGTGTGATGAATGAACCGGCGCCTTGCGTGCGGCGAATGAGCCCTTGTTCGACGAGCAACGCGATTGCTTTGCGCGACGTGATCCGCGATACCCCGAGCGCCTCCGACAACACGCGTTCCGAGGGCAGCGCTTCGCCTGCGGCCCATCGGTTGTCGTGGATCGCGTTGCCGAGCTTGCGGGCGAGCTGAAGATAAAGCGGGGTGTCACTGTCCGGGTCCGGGCGCAAATCGCGCCAGCGGTCTTCCGATGTCGAGTTCATAGAGCGCAGAAGTGGGGACCAAGGGCCGATTCTAAGACAAGCGGCGCGGTGACGGGGATTGAATGAGACGCGGCACGGATCGGCACGGATCGGGGGAGGTTGCCGATTGCTTCGTTTAGCCCCAGACAGCCGCTTCGCTCAGGCCCATTTCGGCGAGGTCGGCGGCGCGCAGCTCTGCGTCGATATCGCAGAAAAATTCGTCGAGCTGGGGCGGTGCGACCGGTGTTCCGGCAAGCATGGCATGCACTTGCCCACGATGATGGATCTGATGCTGGAACACATGTTCGAGCAGCCGCGTCCGCGTTTCCTGCTGTTTTGCGCGTGGACGCAGAAGGCTCACTTGGCGCGCGAGGGTGTCGTCGTTGAGGTGAGCGCAGTAATCGATGAGCCGCCGGTCCGCCAGCCGTTGCTCGCGCTGCAGCTCGGCGCAGGTCTCGAAGGGTTCTTCCGGATCGAAGAAAGACATGATCTCGGGATGGGGTGGCTCGTTGCGCTGCTCGCGTTCGAGTGCATCGATATAAAGCCAGTCGACGGTCAGATTGTGATTGAGCGTTGCTTTGATCGAAGGAAAGAAACTCGTCCGATGCGCGACGAAATCCGGCTGGCTCAGCAACGCGCAGGCCTTCAACAGGCGATGGTTCGACCATGCGTTGTTATAGGCCATGCTGAGGAAATGGCGGGAGAGCTGATTGGACATGGTCGACGGACTTATGAAACGGGACGATTTCCCATCGAAATTATGGCATGGGCGAGCGCCGGCTAATGCCTCACTGTCTCTCATCTATCAGCGCGCACAAAGCAAAACGTCCGCCGAAGCGGACGTTTTTCATCGACTCGGCCCAACACCCTCAAGCACCCTCAAGCCGTAGCCGCACCACCGAGCCCGCGCCCCGCGCGCATATACAGCGCGACAGTCAGCGCCACGCCC
Organism: Caballeronia mineralivorans PML1(12); assembly: GCF_001028175.1. GTDB lineage: Bacteria > Pseudomonadota > Gammaproteobacteria > Burkholderiales > Burkholderiaceae > Caballeronia > Caballeronia mineralivorans. The sequence continues at coordinate 2,137 of NZ_AEJF01000018.1, read as the reverse complement.
GCCGCGGACGCCACCGCCGCGAACAGATACACCGAGCTGAATCCAAACTCGCCCGCGACATACCCGGCCAGCGGCCCCGTCACGCCAAGCGACAAATCGAGGAACACCGAATACGCCGACAATGCCGCGCCACGGCTGGCCGGCGGCACGAGCCCGACCGCTTCCACGCCAAGCGCCGGGAAGATCAGCGCAAAGCCGAACCCGGTCAGCGCCGCGCCGGCAAGCGCGAAGGCGGGATCAGCGGCGAGCCAGAGCATCAGCAAGCCGACGCACTCGAACGCAAACGACACGATCGCCACGCGAAAACCGCCGAACACCTTGATGGTGTTCGCGAACAAGAGCCGCGAGCCGACGAACATCGTGCCGAACACGGTCAGCGAAAGCGCTGCGTCGGGCCAGTTATGCGCGGCATAGAAAAGCGTGATGAACGTGGCGATCGACCCAAATCCCGCCGATCCGAGCGCCAGGCCCATGCCGTGCGGCAGCACGCGAAAGAACACGCTGCGATACGACATGCGCTCGCCATGCACGATCGGCACCGCCGCCATGCGCGTAGCAAGCCAGTACCCAAGGCCGCCGAGCGCAATCACGAACGCCCCCAGCGATGCAAAACCGAGCGAGCGTTCCATCGCCACGCCAAGCGGTGCGCCGATAGCGAGCGCGCCATACGTGGCAATGCCGTTCCACGAGATCACGCGCCCACTGCTGCTGGGTCCAACCCGCCCGATACCCCAGGTGATCGCACCGGTTCCGACCCAGCTTTCGCCGAAGCCGAGCACAAGGCGGCCCACGATCAGCAGCGCAAGACTCACCGAATGCCATTGCGACGCAAGTGCCGCGCTAAGCAGCAGCACGCCGCTGATCGCGCAGGCAGTCAGCCCATACAGCACGGTCTGTTTCGGTCCGAGGCTGTCCGCGGTGCGCCCGGCGAGCGGGCGCGAGACGAGTGTCGCGAAGTACTGGACGCTGATTGCCACGCCTGCCATCACCGATCCGTAGGCGAGATCCGTATGCACGAAACCAGGTAGCACCGCGAGCGGAATGCCGATGGTCAGGTAGCAAATGAACGTGAACGCGACGACCGCGACGATCCGCCCGGTGATGGCTAGATCGGCACGTCGGGACAACGGGGCTTCGGTGGACATTGGGGTTAGTGCGGGGTTGATATCTCGGAAGAAGCGTGATTCTCCCATAGGTTGAGGCGAGCCGTGGCCGGCCGGACGCTTTTTCAGGATGCGCAGAATAGCGCCGAGGCTTATCGGGAAAGGGTTTTCGGGATTTTGCAGTGCGGCAGAAGAATGTGTAACTTGGCCGCACCAGGCTGTGCGGCGAGAAGCTTTTACCGGTTTTTCTCGCCTGCGGGCTGCCCGGTCAATTCCCTGGAGACATCGGCCATCAGCGTTTGCAGCCACGCCAGATCGGTCGGGCGGCTGACCTCGGGCAAGGACATCAGGTAACTCTCGATAGGCGGAAACTCGATCGGCGACTCCATCACGATGAGTGGCAGCAACTCGGCGTAATGCAGTGCGAAGCGCCGCGTGGCGGTGAAAATCAGGTCCGATTGCAGCAGCACTTGCGGCACGAGCCCGAAGTACGGAATGGTCGTGACAATGCGCCGCCGGATGCCGGCGCCCGCCAGGCCGATATCGATGGGATGACGCTTCGCGCCGCTATACGTGGTGGGCGCGAGATGCGCGGCGAGCGCATAGCGTGCCGGCGTCAGCGGTTCGCGAGCAAGTGGATGGCCACGGCGCATGAGGCAGACGAAACTGTCGGTGAAGAGATCGTGGCGCGCAAAACGCGACTCGGGATTCTCCCAGTTGCCGATGACCAGATCGAGATCGCCTTCATCGAGCGCGCGTTCGTGGTCGAGCGTCGGCGTCAGCGACTCGATCTCCAGCCGCGCGTTCGGCGCGGCGACGCGGAACGCGCGGATCAGCGTCGGCATGAAAAAGTCGTTCAGATAATCGGGCGCGGCGACCCGGAACGTGCGCCGCGACGTAGCGGGATCGAAGTTGCCGTGCGGCGTGGAGACGAATTCGACCTCGCGCAACGCTCGCTGCACGGCCGGCAGCAGCGACGCGCCGTACTCGGTCGGCACCATGCCCTGCTTGCCGCGCACGAGAATGGGGTCGCG